>CAJUJM010000055.1 GCA_910586755.1 uncultured Lachnospiraceae bacterium | reverse complement strand
GGGATCTGCTCTATGAAGAAGTGAGAGAGGCCTGGATAGATTATGTAGAGAGGATCTATGAAGAATCTTCTGTACATCCCAACTTTTACGGCGGCTTTTTAACCTGGGAAGATTTTTGGAATTTTACCCAGACAGCCGGGGAGCTGGGAGACACCAGCTACAGCCGCCGCTTAGCAGAGGATATCGGATATACCGGCTATGTAAAAGAAACCGTTTCCCTGGAAGAGGCAGGCCGCCAGTACGGAAAACATTTTAAGGACTGGAACCAGATCTATCTGCCGGAAAGGGAAAGAGAGGCCTACGGCTTATTCCTGAATTTTTACGACAGCTTTTTAAACCAGCTTCTGGCAGAGAGCCAGACGGTATTTCCCGATCTTTCCATGGAGGTGCGGGCAGATGTGGATTCCATAAACGGCCGGGACGGACAGCTTATGGGAGCTTCTCATGTGGGAACCTTTGGCTGCCAGGATTCTTCTTATACCTCTCTAATGTATGCCGTTTCCATGGGAATGCAGTCGGGAAATGATCATATGACAGCGGCTCAGGTTCTTCCCCAGACAGCCGCCTCCTTAGACTGGGTAAGGCTTCACAACGGGGGAAAGCCCCTTTATATTGATCAGCTTTTATTTACGGATAATACGCCGGGATTCGAGGAAAACCCCAGGCTGGATGAAAGTGAAATACCAGGGTATCTTACCGGGCTGCCCCCTGTTTTAAAGGGAAGAACTTTAGGCTATGGAGTGTGGACATACCGGGATTATGGAAATAACATGATCTATAACTGTCAGTTTGCCCTGGGGGATGCAGGCTGGAATACTTCCGGACAGACGCGGGTGGAAGAGAGGGATGGTTCCAGGCAGATGAAGCTTGAAAACTACGGCCGGATTTCCCAGAAGGTGAGTACGGCGGGAAGCGCTGTAAAAGGAAATAAAGTAACCGTGTGTTTTCAGGCAGACAGCCCATCCGGCAGCAATCTGACAATATCCTTAGGAAAAGCCAGCAGGACCGTGAAGGTGGAAGGAAAGCAGCAGTTAAATTTAGAGCTTTCGGGAGCCGGATTAAGTGAGTTTTCTATTTCTGCGGACAGAACGGTTTACATAGATAATATTAAGGTATATACCCAGGTAACAGAAGGAAAGCTTTATGATATAAACGGAAATCCCGACAGTTGCCTGGAGGCAGTGCGGGTATTAAACGCCAGTCTGTAAAGGGGGATTTTTATGGACATTGCAAGAGCATTTTTAGTATTAGGCATTTCTCAGGGAAAGGACGAGAAGGCCATAAAGGGGGCTTACCGGGAAAGGCTGAAATCCGTTAATCCGGAAGACGATGCGGAAGGGTTTAAGGAGTTAAGGTCCGCTTATGAGACGGCTCTTGAATATGCCGGATCCGGGGAAGAAGAGCAGGAGAAGGCGGAGGATACCTCGCCGGAAGGACAGTGGGAAGCCCGGTTAAAAAAGGTCTACGGATGTCTTCCGGATCGGTTAAACCTGGAAAAATGGAAGGAACTGATGGAGGATGAGCTGTGTATCTCTCTGGATTCCGGGGAAGAGTGTAAAAACCGTCTTTTAACCTTTTTGATGGATCATTTCCGGCTGACTACGGAGGTGTGGAAATATTTCGATAAGGTTTGGAATTTTACGGAAAGCGCCAAAGAGCTTTATGAGTCCTATCCGGGAAATTTTGTGGATTTCCTTCTCAATGTATGCCGGGAGGGAAGCTGGTTCCCCATGGAGGTTTTTGAGGGGCCTGATGACGGGGATTACGATTTATATATAAACCTGTATTTCGAACTGGATAATGCTCTGACAGAAGGGGACAGGGACAGGGCGGAGGCATTGATGAGCCAGATAACCGGACTTCCTATCTCCCACCCTTACGGGGAACTGGATCAGGCCAGGCTGCTGGCGGAAAAGGGAGAAAAGGAGAAAGCCAGGGCTCTTACCGAAAAAGCCTGCCAGATCCTTCCGGAAGACAACCGGGTGTACTATGTGTCAGGCCTGGTTTTTTGGGAGCTGGGAGACAAAGAATTGGCGGCCCAGAAATTTCAGGAGCTTCTAAAAGATAATCCCCACAATTTTACTGCCAATAAGATGCTGGGAAAATATTGGATGGAAAAAGGAAATCTGGAAAAGGCCAAAGAATACGCCATAGAAGCCATAGACGGCGGTTCTGTGGCAGGAAATCGGGAGCCGGAGGTTATGGAGATGTTAAAAACCATTAACCAGTCCCTGATAGAGCGCCACCGTCAGGCCATGGAAGCAGAGCCCTCTGATTATAAACATGTGTTGGAGCTGGGCTGGTGCTATCTGCAGAATGACCGGATTCAGGACGCTCTGGCCCTCCTTGTCAACAACCTTCCGGATGATGAAAACGCGGAAGAATACCACAATTTAATGGGAAAACTCTATTACACCAACCAGCAGACAGAGCGTGCCAAGGAGCATCTGATTTTGTGGAGAGAATATCTGGAAAAGAAGGAGGCTTCCTGGAAAGAAAACCTGCATGGCGGCGGAGCTTCCAAAGAAAAGGAACCGGATGAGGAAGAACGGGAAAAAACCACCCGGCGTCTTATTACGGTCAATGGTCTTTTAGCCCGCCTTTACCGTTTGGACGGGGAGGAGGGAAAGGGAGCCGAATACTTTGAAAAGGCTCTTTCCTGTATTAACCGTACCAGAGAGCTGGGAAGCAGGGACGCCGCCTACTGGATGGAAAAGGCCAGTATATACAAAGCCAGAGCAGACCTTCTCTCTTCCAGAGAAGACTATGAGGCGGCTATCCGGGTGCTGACAGAGCTTGTAGAAGAGGATGAAGGGTATTTTCCCGCTTATGTGATGCGTCAGGAGTGTTATGCAGCTATCCGGGACGCCAGAGGGGTAATTGAGGACTTTTACAGGGCAAAGAATATTTATGCAGGATTTGCCCCTGTTTATACGGCAGCGGCCGAGGTGTACAACGATCTGGAGCGCTGGTCGGATTTAGAGGCTCTCATAGAGGAGGCAAAAGAAAATCAAGTTTACACCATTCCTTTAAAGATTTTTAAATGCCGGATGGATCGGGAACTGGCCCAGGAAAAGGAACCTATGAGGCAGGCCCTGGAGTCCATGTTAAATTTAAGAGCCGAGATAACAAAGATTATGAAAGACGTTCCGGACGAAAGGGAACGGGAATTTGAGGAAAAAGACGCGGCTTTTCTGGAGGCGGAAATCTGCATTACCTACAGCTTTTTAGGAAAACAGGAGGATGCCTTAAAAGCCATCCGGCAGGCCAAAAAGATTGACAGGAGTGAGAGCCGGTATGACTGGATTGAAGGCAATATCCTCCGCCGGTTAAGCAGGTGGAAAGAAGCCCTTGACGCCTATGAGCGATGCGGGAAAGACTACGGGGAATCCGGAGCCTATCACTATTATGTGGCGGAATGTTACGAGAAGATGGGGAAGAGGCCCGCGGCCGTGGAGTCCATGGAGAAGGCCTTAAAGATAGAGCCGGAGAATCCGGATTATCTGCGGAAGATGACCGATCTGTATCAGGTTCTTTTTGATAATACCGGAAAGATCCGTTACTTTAATCTGGGTCTCCCCTATGCGGACAAGAGGATTGAGATTAATGGAAGTTCCTATGATTATGTAAACAGAGGGCTTTTATATATGGAGGCCGGCTGCCTTGAAAAAGCCCTGGACGATTTTTTAAAGGCAGGGGAACTGTCTTCGGAGAACCAGTTTGCCTGGGCCAATGCTGCCTGTGCCTACAGCCGGATGGGACAGCAGGAAAAAGCTCTGGAGTTTATTCACAAAGCCATTGAACTGATGGAATCCGAGCCTACCACTTATTTTTATGAGACATTGGGATCCATCTATATGAGGATGGGAGAATATGAAAAGGCCCTGGATGCATATCTGGAAAACCGGAGGCGGTATCCGGCAAAATATGGGGTGGTAAAAACGGTAAGCCAGGCCTATGAGGCCCTGAAGCGGTATGAGGATGCCCTTAAAATGTGGAAAAACTTTTTCCCAAAGGACAGGGAAGCAGAATACTATGATAAAGCTGTGGATTTATACTGCTATTTAGGGGATTTTAAAAAGGCGGAGGATGCAGCGGAAAAGGCCGCCTCCTACAGCGGAAAAGGCGAAACCGCTTACCGCAAGGCGCAGATTCTCATGTTTCAGAAGAAAACCCTGTTTTTGGGCCAGGCTATGGAAAAAGCGGTAAAGGCTTATGAAAAACAGGATAATGGCTACCGCAGCGCCTGCCTGACAGCCGCCGTTTATTTCTGGCTTAAGGGCAAAAAAGATAAGGCGGACAAATATACTGGGCTTTATAAAAGCGCCCTTTTAGAAACCTATACCTCTCTGGAAGATTCCACAGATAACTGTGCATATAAAAAAGCGCGGCTTTTCGAAATGTTTCTTTTACATCTTCTGGAGGGAAAGCTTTTGGAGGCGGAAACCTATTTAAAGCAAGTGGAATCCTGTCATTTCTGCTACCATTGCGAAAAATCAGAGTGTATGGAGCTTGGGTGCAGCAGGGCGCTGTGGGCCTGGGCACATGGACAGAAAGAAGAGGCCTTTTTAGAGATCCGAAAGGTTTTGAAACAGGATCCGGTATTTACTTATGCCTGGATCTTCAGCAGTGCAGTAAAGGAGTTTAAAAATATATGATAATAGGAATTGACTTGGGAACTACCAACAGCTTGGCAGCCTATTACAGCGAGGACGGCCCTAAAATTATTCCCAACCGCTTAGGAAAACATCTGACCCCGTCCATTGTCAGCGTGGATGAAAATGACGAAGTATGCGTGGGAGAGACGGCCAGGGAGCGGAGAAGTTTGTATCCGGATACTGTGGCAGAGGTGTTTAAACGCAGCATGGGCACGGGCCGAAAATATAAACTGGGGAATAAAAGTTTTACCCCGGAGGAGCTTTCTGCTTTGGTGCTAAAGGTGCTGAAAGAAGATGCGGAAGCTTTTTTGGGAGAGCCAGTTACGGAAGCGGTAATCAGCGTTCCCGCCTACTTTGACGACAAGAGGAGAAAGGCCACCAAACGGGCCGGGGAGCTGGCAGGCTTTAAGGTAGAACGGATTATCAGCGAGCCTACGGCAGCTGCCATTGCTTACGGCCTGTATGAGAAAACCAGGGACACCCGTTTTTTGGTATTTGACCTGGGAGGAGGTACATTCGACGTATCGATTTTGGAGCTCTATGAGAATATCCTGGAGGTCCGGGCCGTGGCAGGTGACAATTACCTGGGAGGCGAGGATTTTACCGAGATTATTGAGCGCTGGTTTATCGGGGAACAAAATCTGGATGTAAATACTCTGGACAGAAAGACCCTGGCCCACATCCGAAAACAGGCGGAACAGTGCAAGCTGAAGCTTTCCGAGAGTAAGGAAGCAGTAATGCGCTGCCTTATAGGAGAAGAATACAAGGAAGCTACTATCACTTACTCCCAATATGAGAAAGAGTGCGAGCCTCTTTTGGAGCGCATCCGCAAGCCGGTTCAGCGAAGCCTTTCGGATGCCCATATTAAGCTTTCGGATATTGATGTGGTAGTGCTGGTAGGCGGAGGGACAAAATTCCAGATAGTAAGAGATTTTATTGTCCGCCTGTTTAAGAAATTCCCCAACACCAGTATTAATCCGGATGAGGCGGTGGCCCTGGGCGCTGCTATCCAGGCGGCTATGAAAGAGAGAAGAAAGGAGGTAAAAGAGGTTATCCTGACAGATGTCTGCTCCTTTACACTGGGAACGGAAGTGGTGGTGGCAAGAGGGAGAGGCCAGTTTGAGAAAGGCCATTTCTGCCCTATTATTGAGCGCAACACGGTGATTCCTGCCAGCCGGACAGAACGGTTCTATACGGTTCATGACGATCAGAGCAAAATTTCCATCTCCGTCCTTCAGGGGGAGAGCCGGTTTGCACAAAACAATCTGCTTCTGGGAGAGCTTACCATCAATGTTCCCAAGAATAAGGCAGGAGAGGAAGCGGTGGATGTGACCTACACCTATGACATCAATTCCATACTGGAGGTGGAGGTGACGGTTATTTCCACAGGAGAGAAGAAAAAAGCTGTCATAAAAGGAAAAGACAACGGCATGAGCGATGAAGAGATTGCAGAGCGGCTGGAAACCTTGTCCTATTTAAAGATCCCGCCCAGGGAGAAGGAAGAAAATAAGCTGCTGCTTCTTCGAAGCGATCGGATTTATGAGGAGAGTGTGGGCACGGATCGGATCGTGCTGGAGCAGTATATCCGCCGGTTTGAGGACGCCTTGGACTCCCACGACGGAGGAAAGATTCAGGAAGCCAGAGAAGAATTACAAGAGAAACTGAAGGAGCTGGAAGATTTTTAAAAAAGCATAACAGCTCGACAAACCACAGGAGGAATTAAACATGAATATGGAAAAGTTGTTTCATCTGAAGGAAAACCGCACGGATGTAAAGACAGAAGTTTTGGCCGGCGTAACCACATTTATGACCATGGCCTATATATTGGCAGTCAACCCCAACATTCTGTCAGTGTCCGGCATGGACAGAGGGGCCGTATTTACGGCCACTGTACTGGCATCCTTTTTTGCCACCTGTCTTATGGCACTGCTGTCTAACTATCCTTTTGCTCTGGCTCCCGGAATGGGACTTAACGCTTATTTCGCCTATACGGTAGTTCTGGGAATGGGATATACCTGGCAGATGGCATTGGCCGCCGTATTTGTGGAAGGCCTGGTATTCATTCTGCTGTCATTGACCAAAGTAAGAGAGGCTATTTTTAACGCCATTCCCATGAATTTAAAGCATGCGGTATCGGTAGGTATTGGCCTGTTTATTGCTTTTATTGGTCTCCAAAATGCAAAAATTGTAGTAAACAACGATTCCACCCTTCTGGGAATGTTTTCCTTTAAAAGCTCTTTGGCAGCGGGAACCTTTCAGACAGAAGGAATTACGGTTCTCCTGGCTCTTATAGGAATTATCATTACCGCAGTGCTGTTGGCAAAAAATGTAAAGGGCAATATTTTATGGGGGATTGTGATTACCTGGGTATTGGGAATTATCTGCCAGCTTCTGGGGATTTATGTTCCTGATGGGACCGCATGGTTCAGCCTGCTTCCGGACTTTTCAAACGGGATTTCTGTTCCCAGCGTTATGCCTACCTTTATGCAGATGGACTTTTCCATGGTATTTACCGGAGATTTTCTTATCATCATGTTTGCCTTCCTGTTTGTAGATATGTTTGATACCCTGGGAACCTTAATCGGCGTGGCATCCAAAGCGGATATGCTGGATAAAGACGGACAGCTTCCCAAAATCCGGGGGGCTCTGCTGGCAGATGCAGTGGGAACCTCTGTAGGAGCTGTGCTGGGAACTTCTACTACCACTACCTTTGTGGAGAGCTCTGCCGGCGTATCCGCAGGCGGCCGTACCGGCCTTACCAGTATGGTAACTGCCCTGCTGTTTTTCCTGTCCCTGTTCCTGTCCCCGATTTTCCTGGCCATCCCGTCCTTTGCAACGGCTCCGGCGTTGGTAATCGTAGGGTTTATGATGCTTACCTCTATCGTAAAAGTGGATTTTAACGATTACACAGAGGCGATTCCCAGCTTTATCACCATTATTGCAATGCCTTTTATGTACAGTATTTCTGAGGGAATTGCTTTGGGAACCATTTCCTATGTGGGATTAAATTTAATCACAGGCCGCTTTAAAGAGAAGAAGATCAGCGTTCTCATGTATGTGCTGGCAATCCTCTTTGTACTAAAGTATGTCCTGATTTAAGCTTGGAGAAAACACATGAAAACATTGGTATTAGCGGAAAAGCCCTCCGTGGCCCGGGATATTGCCCGGGTATTGGGCTGCAGCCGCAACCTGGAGGGCGCCATAGAAGGAAAGGATTATGTGGTGACCTGGGGCCTGGGCCATTTGGTAGAGCTGTCAGATCCGGAAGAGTACAGTGATGACTATAAGGAGTGGAGACTGGATCTTCTCCCCATGATGCCGGAGCCTTTCCGGCTTACGGTTATCCGTCAGACTGCCAGACAGTTCCGTGCGGTAAAGACTCAATTGTTCCGAAAGGATATCGGGCAGATTGTCATTGCCACCGATGCAGGGAGAGAAGGGGAGCTGGTGGCCCGCCTGATTCTTAAGAAAGCAGGCTGTAATAAGCCTGCCAAACGGCTGTGGATTTCTTCTGTTACTGACAAAGCTATCCGGGAGGGGTTTGCCCATTTAAAAGACAGCCGGGAGTATGACAGCCTGGGGGACGCCGCCATGTGCCGTGCAGAGGCGGACTGGCTGGTAGGCATCAACGCCACCCGGGCGCTGACATGCAAATACAATGCCCAGTTGTCCTGCGGACGGGTCCAAACTCCTACTCTGGCTATGATTGCCAAAAGAGAGCAGGAAATCAAGGAATTTATTCCCCGCTCCTATTACGGAATCAGGGGAGAGTATGGGGGACTGAAGATTATCTGGCAGGATGAAAAGACAAAAAGCCGGAGAACCTTTGACAAGAACCGGGCAGAAACTCTTATCAGAGAGCTTTCCGGAGAGACGGCCAGGATAAAAGAGCTGAAGCGGACCTTAAAATCGGTCCAGCCTCCAGCGCTCTACGATTTAACAGAGCTCCAGCGAGAAGCCAACCGCCGGTATCAATATTCCGCAAAGGAAACTTTAAATTTATGTCAGCGCCTTTATGAGAACCATAAAGTATTAACCTACCCCAGAACGGATTCCCGGTATTTAAGCAGTGACATTCTTCCTACTATACCGGAACGGCTGAAAGCCTGCGCCACAGGCCCTTATCGGAAGATGGCCAGCCGGATTGCCGGTGAGAAAATCAGCCCTAAGGCTTCTTTTGTCAACAATGCCAAGGTGTCGGATCACCATGCCATCATTCCTACGGAACAGTTTGTCCAACTGGATCATATGACCATTGATGAGAGGAGAATCTATGATCTGGTAGTCCGCCGTTTCCTTGCGGTTTTATATCCGCCTTATGAATATCAGGAGCTGAAGATTACGGTATCTCTTGGAGCAGAGTTCTTTGTTTCATCCTCCCATGTTATAACCGCAAAAGGCTGGAGAGAGGTTTATGAGGAGGAAAACGGAAAAAGCATTTTGGATGAAGAAAAGGAGGACGAGGAGTTAAGTCCCGTAAGCGTCCGTCCGGAAACTTTGAAAACCTTAAAGGAAGGAGAAATTTTGCTGCCTGTCCGGCCTGTTCCCCTGACCCTTGCGGAAGGGAAAACCAGGCCTCCTGCCCGCTTTACCGAGGGAAGCCTTCTTGCCGCTATGGAAAACCCTGCCGCTTACATGGAGACGGAGGATGAAAAGGAGAAAAGGGCTATGGTAAAAACCCTGGGGGAAACCGGCGGTTTAGGAACGGTAGCGACCCGGGCGGATATTATTGAAAAGCTGTTCCACTCCTTTTTGCTGGAGAAAAGGGGGCAGGAAATCTATCTTACCGCCAAGGCAAAACAGCTTTTGGATTTGGTTCCCCAGGATTTAAAGACCCCGGAGCTTACGGCCAGGTGGGAGCGCCGCCTTATGGAGATTGCGGGAGGAAAGGAAAGCCGGAATCGGTTTATGGAGGATATCCGGGACTATACAAATTCTCTGATAGGAGAAATCAAGGCGGGGGAGGGAAGCTTCCGCCACGATAATATGACAAACAAGAAATGTCCGGTTTGCGGAAAACGTCTTTTGGCCGTAAACGGAAAAAACAGTCAGATGCTGGTGTGTCAGGACCGGGAGTGCGGCTATCGGGAGACAGTGTCCCGCGCCTCCAACGCCCGCTGTCCCAAATGCCACAAAAAAATGGATCTAAAGGGAAGCGGGGAAGGGAAAATCTTCGTCTGCCGCTGCGGCTATAAAGAAAAATTGTCCTCCTTTACAGAGCGCCGCAAAAAAGAAGGGGCAGGGGTATCCAAACGGGATGTGGCCCGATATTTGAACCAGCAGAAAAAAGAAGCAGAAACGCCTGTAAATTCTCCTTTTGCCGATGCTTTTGCAAAACTTAATCTAAACAATAACGAATATAACGAAAATGACAATATTTCGTAAGAATTATTTCAAGATTAATCTGGAAAATTGTGTTATAGTGAGTATAACGAAATACCGTTTACAAAGGCAGAGCCTTTTAAATTTAAGATGTGTGGCGGAATGGTTACCCTTAATGGAGAAGGGAATACCTGGGTAAGGAAAAGGAGGCAATTTTATGAGAAAGAGGCAGATGTTAACAGCTATGGCCGGAGCGGCATTTTTAAGCGCCGCCGCCGCTATGAGCGTATTTGCAGCAGGCTGGGTTACAGGGGCTGACGGACAGTGGAACTATCTGGAGAACGATGGAACCAAGGCTACAGACGTTTGGCGCAAGGACAGTTCAGGCAATTGGTTCTATCTGGATGGCAGCGGTAATATTGTTACCAACCGGCTGATCGACGACACCTACTATGTAAATGAGTCCGGCGCTATGATTAAGAATGCCTGGAAAGAAGTCCCCAATGACGACTGGGGCGGCAACGACATGGTGTGGTATTATTTTACAGACAGCGGCAAGGCAGTTGAGGAGGGCCTCAGAACCATTGACAAAGCCAAATATTACTTTGAGAGCCGCCAAATGCAGACCGGATGGCATGAAGTAAATGGTAAGCTTTATTACTTTAAAGACAGCGGCGCGATGGCTACAGGATGGCAGTATATTGATCAGAGGGACGGTAATTCCGACAGCTGGAGTGAGCCGGAGTGGTATTATTTCTCCAATTCCGGACAGATGTCCGTATCCAGAGAGCAAAAAATTGACGGAAAATCCTATATTTTTGACGATCAGGGCCGTATGCTTACCGGCTGGATTGATAATGAGAGCCATACCTCAGCCAAGTACGGAGACATTGGCGGCGCCACTGACTTAAGATATCACGGAGAGGACGGCAGCGGAGTGGAAGGCTGGCAGTACCTGACCAATCCAGAGAATACGGAGGAAGGCTGGTATTATTTCGTTGCAGGCCGGGCATACAGCACCAAATATAAAGGCAAGAAGCTGG
>CAJUJM010000054.1 GCA_910586755.1 uncultured Lachnospiraceae bacterium | reverse complement strand
TTAGTTTCATTTTCTTCCTCTAATAACTTTAATAATGCAGAAGGTTCACACACCTTAACGGAAGATTTTACATAATCTTTCACATTTCTGGTTACTATATAATCCATTTCTGAACGAATTGCTGTCTCCACCATAATAGCATCTTCATAATCGCCAATTTCAGAAGATATTGCTTTTCGGCAATCTAAAGAAGTAGTATCCAACAAATGAAACAAAGTAAAAAGTTTGTTCAAAATCTTTCGTGTTTCTGCATCGCTATGTGTTAATCGATGTGTCAGATAATAGATATCTGTAACTGACTTTGCAGTAATATAACCCTCAAATTGCTTATTTGCAGAATATATAAAAAGCTTTTGTGCTGCTTCTGCAAACGGAACGCGAGACTGTAATGCATCAATGATAACACAGGTATCAGCTAAAACTCTCATATTGTATTCAACCTTTCTTCCCGTGCTTCTTCCAGAGTCATATCATTTGAAAGAACACCAAATAATGACTTAGCAACATCTACTCTGTCCTGATATGGGTTGGACAATTTTGCAACAACTTTTCCATTACGAGTAATATAAATATCTTCTGTTTCTGCAAGCGTAAGATATTTGCCAAGATTAATTTTTAATTCAGTTGCAGTAATAGACATATCATTATCCCCTTTCTTGAAGAACAAATAATTATCGCATTAAAAAGAGAATCTCTCTTGTTAATTATACACAAATCGAACAATTTTATCAACAAAATTGTTCGATTTGTGCGAATTTTGCTCTGATAAGATATGATAATCCAGCGGGAGCAAATCCCTATTAAAAGACTTATCTGAGACACTCCCCATTAGTGCGGATGACTTCTTTGTACCAATAAAAGCTCTTCTTTCTCTTTCTCTCCAAAGTGCCGTTGCCCTCGTCATCTTTATCCACATAGATAAATCCGTAGCGCTTTTTCATCTCTCCGGTCCCGGCGGAGACCAGATCAATGCAGCCCCAGGGGGTATAGCCCATAACCGGAACATCATCCTGTTCCACAGCATCTATCATGGCCTTAATATGGCGGCTCAGGTAGTCGATACGGTAGTCGTCCTGGATGGAACCGTCTGCTTCCAGAGTATCTACAGCGCCCATCCCGTTTTCTACAATAAACAGGGGTTTCTGATAGCGGTCATAAAGGTAATTTAAGGAGGTGCGAAGGCCCATGGGATCAATTTGCCAGCCCCAGTCCGTGGCAGGCAGATAGGGATTCTTGCCGCCGGATACCAGATTGCCTTCTGTAGTTTCCACCTTCTCTCCCTCTACAGCGGAGAAATAGTAACTGAAGGCCACAAAATCTACAGTGCCCTGCCGGAGAATTTCCTCATCACCAGGTTCCATGGCCGGGTAGGCGTTTAAATCCCGCTGAATAGAGGTACAAACATTGGTGTAGTAGCCCCGGCAGTGGACATCGCCAAAATAATAAGTCTTATTTAACTTTTTCATGGCCAGAATCTGATCGCCGGGACGGCAGGTAGCCGCATAGGCCAGGGGATACAAGAGCATACAGCCAATCTTATTTTCCGGATCAATCTGGTGGCCCAGGATCACAGCCTTAGCGCTGGCCAAAAGCTGGTAATGGGCGGCATTGATCATGGTCTGGGACTTATTCTCCCCATCCTGGTAAATAATACCGGCCTGATGCCAGGGCCGCCAGGAAAGCATAAGGGCATTGATCTCGTTGTGTGTCAGCCAGTAGTGAACCTTGCCTTTGTAACGGGTGAAAATGGCTTCACAGTAACGCAGGAAAAAGTCTACCAGACGCCGGTCCCTCCAGGCGCCGTATTTTTTTACCAGCCCTAAAGGCATTTCGTAGTGGTTGATGGTGACAACCGGTTCCATATTGTATTTGGCCATCTCATCAAATACCCTGTCATAAAATTTTAAGCCTTCCTCATTGGGGGTATCCTCGTCGCCGTTAGGAAAGATCCGGCTCCAGGAGATAGATAAACGGAAACATTTAAATCCCATCTCGGCAAAGAGGGCAATATCCTCTTTGTAGTGATGGTAAAAGTCTACCGCAACGTGACTGGGGTAGTAGGCGTCCGGATAGATCTGGTCATGGATCTCCCGCTGAACGCCGTGGCGGGCGCCTTTTTCCACATCATTGACAGAAAGGCCCCGTCCTCCTTCCTGATAGCCTCCTTCGTACTGGTTGGCCGCCGTAGCGCCTCCCCACAAAAAATCCTTGTTCATTTCCATAAATTGTTCATTCCTCCCTTTCGTTCTATCGGCACGGGCCGCTGCACGTCATCTGCCGGCTCGTAAGAAAATTGTTGGGTAAAGTATAGCAAAGAATTGTCAGGCTGTCCATAACTTATAGAAAAATGGATTGTGCAGATTGCCGGGGAAAATTAGAAAATTTTAAAGAAAATAAAAAAAATATAAAACACCTATTGAAAAATCAGGAATTTTGTTGTAGAATACATCCAGAACAAACGAATAAAACATGTTGATTTCGTGGATTGTTACTTTTATTAGGCAAGACCTGGGTCATACGACAAGTGCACTTTTTATATGAGAATATAATCAGGCATTGTAATGTATGAGAGGGTCTTTTTTTCGTTCTATTAAGCAGGATTTCCGGTAAGACTTAAAAGGACGGAATGCCTGCTGTGTACCGGATGCGGCCCCGGCCAGGACGCGCCGGGACACCAAGCTATATGCCCAAAAAAGGAGGAAACGAGATGGCTAGCAAGTATGATGGATTAGCTCGGATTATCATTCAAAACGTAGGTGGTAAGGGGAACGTAATCAGCCTTACCCATTGTATCACCAGACTGCGCTTCCGCTTAAAAGATGAAAGCAAGGCAAACACAGATGTATTAAAGCAGACCGACGGGATTGTAACGGTTATTCAAAGCGGCGGCCAGTATCAGATTGTAATTGGAAACCATGTTCCGGACGTGTTCGCAGTGGTAAATGAGATTGGCAAGTTCTCTACCGGCGTTTCCGGCGGAGAAGAAGGAGGGGGGGCTTCTAAACGGGGACCAGTGGAAGTGCTTATTGACACCCTGTCCGGCGTATTTACCCCGATTCTGGCGCTGTTGTGTGCAACCGGTATTATCAAAGGCCTTTTGGGACTGGCAGTATTTTTATTGGGCAATAGTTTTAAGGATTCCGGTGTTTACATGATTCTGTATTCTATCGGCGATGGCTTTTTCTACTTCCTGCCTATGATGCTTGCCTATTCAGCAGCCCAGAAGTTTAAACTCAGCAACTTTACGGCTATGACGATTGCGGCAGCTTTCCTGTATGCGGAGGTAAAGTTCCCGGCAATGGCTTCCGGTGATACCATTATGACCGTATTTTCCGGTACATTCCTGCAGACGGATATTCACAAGACCTTTTTTGGACTTCCCATTATCTGGCCTGCAGCAGGTTATGGCTCTTCTGTAGTTCCTATCGTGTTCTCGGTATGGTTTGCTGCCAAGATTGAAGCCTTCTGGAAAAAGTACGTTCCGGACGTAATCAAAAGTTTTATGGTGCCTCTGTTAACTCTGATGGTGGCAGTACCGTTATCTTTCCTGTTAATCGGTCCGGTTGCGTCCTGGCTGGGAAGCGGTATCGGCTGGGTTTGCCAGAGCGCTTACAGCATCAGTCCTATTATAGCGGGAGCTATCGTTGCTTTTGTATGGCAGATCCTGGTTATCTTCGGTTTACATTGGGGCCTTATCCCGATTATGTTTAACAATTATTCAACCCTGAAATACGATAAGTTCCTGGTTCCAAACTTCGTGGCATCCTTTGCACAGACAGCAGTTGTATTGGCAATGTTTGTGAAGACAAAGGATAAGAAATTAAAAACTCTGGCTCTGCCTGCTTTTATCTCCGGTATCTGCGGCGTTACCGAGCCGGCTATTTACGGTATTACCCTTCCGAAAAAGATCCCGTTCTATATTTCCTGTGTGGCTGCTGCAATCGGCGGAGGTTTAGTAGGCGCTTTGGGAATTACCAAATATATGTCCGGAGGTCTGGGAGTATTTGGCTTCCCGACTTTCATTCCCGGCGAAGAGTCCATTGCGGCCCTGGGCATAACCGATGTATTATATGACATTAAAATGATTGCAATTGTAGTAGTAATTACCATGGTTCTTGCCTTTGTGGCAACTATGGTGATCTACAAAGAGGACGCTCCTAAGGAAGAGAAGAAGGAAGAGCCTAAAGCTATGGATAAGGCTGACATCGCAGGCGAAGAAGGCACCGTTATGGCTCCGGTTACCGGCCGCGTAGTTCCTTTATCTGAGGTAAAGGACGAGGCATTTTCCTCCGGCGCATTAGGACAGGGCGTTGCAATTGTTCCCGCAGAGGGCAAAGTTTACGCTCCCTGTGACGGCGTGGTTTCCGCATTGTTCCCCACCGGACATGCCATCGGTATTACCGGCGCAAACAAAGCGGAGGTGCTGATTCACATTGGTATGGATACTGTTAAATTAGAGGGAAAATTTTTCCACATTAAGACTCAGGCAGGGGCTGCTGTTAAGACCGGTGATTTGTTGGTAGAGTTTGACATGGAAGAGATCAAGAAAGCCGGTTATGATGTAACCACCCCCATCCTGATTACCAATTCTGCGGAATTTGTAGACGTATCCGGTGAGACCGGAAAAGATGTAAAGGCTGGAGAACCATTAATTTCAATCATTTAGTCAGGAGGTTTCATATGGGACATTTACCGGAAGGCTTTTTATGGGGCGGCGCAACTGCCGCCAACCAGTGCGAGGGCGGCTATAACAAGGGAGGCAGAGGACTGGCAAACGTAGATTTAATCCCGGCAGGACCGGACAGAAGGCCGGTAATGAACGGCACCAGAAAGATGCTGGAGTGCGAAGAGGGGTATTTTTATCCTGGTCATGAAGCCATTGATATGTACAGTCATTTTAAAGAAGACATTGCACTGTTCGCAGAAATGGGTTTTCGGTGCTACCGCCTGTCCATTGCCTGGACCAGAATCTACCCCAATGGTTTTGATGAAGAACCCAATGAGGAAGGCTTAAAATTTTACGAGGAATTGTTTGATGAGTGCCATAAGTATGGAATTGAGCCTTTGGTTACCATTGTGCACTTTGACGCTCCAGTGGCCTGTACCAGGAAGTTTGGTTCCTGGAAGAGCAGGGAAATGATCGATCTTTATGTAAAATACTGCCGGACGCTGTTTACCCGCTATAAAGGCAAAGTAAAATACTGGCTCACCTTTAATGAGATTAACATGATTCTCCACCTGCCTTTTATGGCGGCAGGCATCCTTTTTGAAGAGGGGGAGAATCAGGAGGAGTCCAAGTACCGGGCCGCTCACCATGAGCTGGTGGCATCCGCCATTGCAACTGGTATTGGACATGAGATCGATCCGGAAAACAAGATCGGCTGTATGCTGGCGGCAGGCCAATATTATGCATATACCTGCGATCCCAGGGATCAGATGGAAGCTCTCCGGAAGAACCGGGATAATTTCTTCTTCATTGACGTTCAGTCCAGAGGAAAATATCCGTCCTACGCATTAAGGTTCTTTGAGAGAGAAGGCTTTGATATTGGAATTACAGAGGAAGATAAAAAGGTTCTTGCCGCCCACCCGGTAGACTTCATTTCTTTCTCCTACTATTCTTCCAGACTTACCAGCGCGGAACCGGAAAAATACGGCCAGACCTCAGGCAATGCATTTGCTACTTTGAGAAATCCTTATTTAGAGGCCTCCCAGTGGGGATGGCAGATTGACCCCTTAGGCCTTCGGATTACCATGAACGCTCTTTATGATCGGTATCAGAAGCCGTTGTTCATTGTGGAGAACGGCCTGGGGGCAGTAGATACGCCTGATGAAAACGGGTTTATTGATGATCAGTACCGGATCGACTATTTAAGAGCCCATATTCAGGCTATGGAAGAAGCGGTAAATCTGGACGGCGTGGAATTAATGGGATATACTCCCTGGGGATGTATTGATTTGGTCAGCGCCAGCACGGGAGAGATGAAAAAGCGCTACGGTTTTATCTACGTAGATAAGGACAACGACGGAAACGGAACGTTAAAGAGAAGCAAAAAAGCTTCCTTTGACTGGTACAAAAAGGTCATCGCCTCCAACGGTGAAGATCTGTGAAAGAAGAATTTCATGAAGGTAACGCGGATTATTAACAATAATGTGATTGCAGCAGTGGATGAGCAGAACCATGAGCTGGTTTTAATGGGAAACGGCATCGGGTTCAAACGGAAAATTGGAGATGAGGTAGATCCTGCCAGGGTGGAAAAACAGTTTACCCGTTTTGACGAAAAGCAGGTTTTAAACTTCCAGCGTCTGGCCAGGGAGATTCCTTACGAGTACATGCATATGACCAACGAGATCGTATCCTATGCCCAGATTTCTTTAAATAAAGAGCTGGACGAGAGCCTTTATATCGCCCTGATGGATCATTTAAACTTTGCCATTAACCGCATCCGACAGGGAATTTTGCTGACCAACTCCATGCTGTGGGAAATTAAGCATTATTACAACCACGAGTACCGGATTGGAACAGAGGCTATCGCCATCATTAAACGCTATACCGGTATTGAGATGCCCGTGGATGAGGCAGGTTTTATTGCCATGCATATCTTAAACTCCGAGCTGGATTTGGATATGGAGCGCTCCAAGGCTATGACTAAGATTATTCAGGATGTACTCAACATTGTAAAGTATCATTTCAACATTGAGATTGAAGAGGAATCCCTGGACTACGAGCGTTTCGTGACCCATTTAAAGTTTTTTATACAGCGGGCTATGCATGAGAAGGAATCCCGGATCTGGGAGAAGAGCCTGATGGATTTGATTCGGATCCAGTATATGGATGCCTATGAGTGTGCCGGAAAGGTGGCGGCCTATATGGAACGGACCACCCCTTATGTAGTGCTGGAAGAGGAGATGGTGTACCTGACTGTCCACATCCAGCGTCTTCAGAAAGCTTCAAAGAAAGTCGGAGAGGATTCCCATGGTTGACAAAAACCGACAAAAAGCGCATAATAGACCTTAAAAGAAATATTAAAAATGCAGGAGGTTTTATGATGAAGACGAGGGGTATTTTAAAGCTTACGGCTGCATTTACCGTATCTGCTCTGCTGGCGTTGGTTCCCATGACCGTGTTTGGGGCAGAGGAAGAGGCAGAAGAGCCGAAAGTATTCTACATTGACGCCAGGAAGCCTGTCCAGGAGACAGAGCCTTTAGAGGCAAAACCGGTTGCGGCACACTGGGAGAGTGACAGTCACGGCACCAGATATATACTGGAGGACGGAACCTATTTAAGCAATGTATGGTTACAGATCAATTATGGCAGCTGGTATTATTTAGACGGCGATGGATATCGGGTAAAAGGCTGGCAGAAGATCGACGAAGCAGACTATTACTTTGAGCAGGACGGCCATATGCTTATCGGCTGGCAGAAGATCGGCGGGGACTGGTATTTCTTTGAGTTTGAGCCGGACAGCACCAGAGGCGTCATGTATGTAGACCAGATCACTCCTAACGGAAGATTTGCAGACGAGGAAGGCGTGCTTTTCTAATTCCATAGAGGTTTTAAACATAAAAATGCGCTGAGGCAGTTTTGTTTATGGCTGCCGCGGCGCATTTTTCTTTGCTTGCCCGGGGTAAGAAATCCCTTGCCAAATCCCGCCCTTTGTGTGTATAATGGGTAAGGATTTCACAAGATATGGAGGAGTAACATGGCTAGTACACAGTATAATGCGGACAGTATCACCGTCTTAGAAGGCCTGGAAGCGGTAAGAAAGCGGCCGGGTATGTACATTGGCGGCGTGGGGACCAAGGGGTTAAATCACTTGGTTTATGAGATCGTGGACAATGCGGTAGACGAGCATCTGGCGGGAGTATGCAGCCAGGTATGGGTGACATTGGAGGCCGATGGCTCCTGTACAGTAAAGGATAACGGCCGGGGTGTCCCGGTGGGATTACATAAAAAAGGGATTTCCGCAGCCAGAGTGGTATTTTCCACTCTTCACGCCGGCGGCAAATTTGACAATAACGCATATAAAACCAGCGGCGGCCTTCATGGCGTAGGTTCCTCTGTGGTAAGCGCCCTTTCGGAGAGAATGGATGTAAAGATTTATCAGAATGGCTACATTCACCATGACGGCTATGAGAGAGGCGTTCCGGTGGTAGAATTGGTAAACGGCCTGCTTCCCACCTTGGGAAAGACCAGGGAGACGGGAACGGAGATTAATTTTCTGCCGGATCCGGAAATCTTTGAAAAAACCCGGTTTAAGGCGGAATGGATCAAAAGCCGTCTCCACGAGACTGCTTATCTGAATCCGGGCCTTACTCTCAACTATGAAAATAAGCGGCCAGGGGAGGAAGAGCGGATCTCTTACTCAGAGCCGGAAGGAATTGCCGCCTATGTCAAAGCTTTGAATTCGGGGAAAGAACCGGTTCACGATCCCATTTATTTGAAAGGCTCTGTGGATCAGGTAGAGGTGGAAGTAGCCATTCAGTTTGTAGATGCCTTTGAGGAAAATATTTTAGGCTTTTGCAATAACATTTTTACTCAGGAGGGCGGAACCCATCTGGTGGGATTTAAGACCAAATTTACCGCTCTGATTAATACTTACGCCAAGGAGCTGGGTATTTTAAAGGAAAAGGATTCCAACTTTACGGGAGCAGATACCAGAAATGGTATGACGGCAGTAATTGCGGTAAAGCATCCGGATCCGATTTTTGAAGGCCAGACCAAGACAAAGCTTGCCAGCGCAGATGCTACCAAGGCGGTATTTACTGTGGCCGGAGAGGAGCTGGAGCGGTATTTTGACCGGAATCTGGAGACTTTAAAGTCTGTTATCGCCTGTGCGGAAAAGTCAGCCAAAATCCGCCGGGCAGAGGAAAAAGCCAAGACCAACATGCTGACCAAGTCCAAGTTTTCCTTTGACAGCAACGGAAAGCTGGCAAACTGTGAAAGCAGAGATCCGGCAAAATGTGAGATTTTTATTGTAGAGGGAGATTCTGCGGGAGGATCGGCAAAGACAGCCAGAGACCGGCAGTTTCAGGCCATTCTTCCCATTCGGGGAAAGATTTTAAATGTGGAAAAGGCTTCTATGGACAAGGTTCTGGCCAATGCGGAGATCAAGACTATGATCAACTCTTTTGGCTGCGGTTTTTCGGAAGGATACGGAAATGATTTTGATATAAACAGGCTGCGCTACCACAAAATTATTCTGATGACGGATGCGGATGTGGACGGAAGCCATATTGATACCTTGCTCCTGACCTTTTTATATCGGTTTATGCCGGAATTAATCTACAACGGACATGTCTACATTGCCATGCCGCCTCTATTTAAGGTGATACCAAAGCGGGGAGAAGAGCAATACCTGTATGACGAAAAGGACTTGGAACGCTACCGGAAAACCCACACAGGAGAGTTTACCTTACAGCGGTATAAAGGCCTTGGAGAGATGGATCCGGATCAGCTTTGGGAGACCACCCTGGATCCGGAGAGAAGAGTGTTAAAGCAGGTGGAAATTGAAGACGCCCGCATGGCTTCGGAGATTACGGAAATGCTGATGGGCAGCGATGTGCCGCCCAGACGCCGGTTTATCTATGAACACGCGGATGAAGCGGAAATTGATGCATAAGGGGGTGTATCATGGCTGAGAAAATTATAAAAACCGAATATTCAGAGGAAATGCAGAGAAGCTACATGAATTATTCCATGAGCGTCATTACGGCCAGGGCCATTCCGGATGCCAGAGACGGCTTAAAGCCGGTTCAGCGCCGGGTTCTCTATGACATGAGCGAGCTTCGCTTAAACCACGATAAGCCCCACAGAAAGTCAGCCCGTATTGTAGGCGATACCATGGGTAAATACCATCCTCACGGCGACAGTTCTATCTATGAAACCCTGGTCGTTTTGTCCCAGGAATTTAAAAAGGGGATGCCATTGGTAGACGGCCACGGCAATTTTGGATCTATTGAGGGAGACGGGGCGGCGGCCATGCGTTATACCGAGGCCCGCCTGAAAAAATTTGCCGAGGAAGTATATTTAAAAGATCTGGATAAAACCGTAGAATTTGTCCCAAATTATGACGAGACGGAAAAAGAGCCGGAAGTGCTGCCGGTTCGGGTGCCCAATCTGCTGATTAACGGCTCAGAAGGAATTGCCGTAGGCATGAGCACCAGCATCCCGCCCCATAACCTGGGGGAAGTGGTGGATCTGGTAAAAGCTTATATTGACGATCCGGAGATTTCCACAGAGAAAATGATGGAGCTGATGCCCGGTCCGGATTTTCCCACAGGGGGAATTATCGCCAATAAAAAGGATCTTCCCGCCATCTATGAAACCGGGGCGGGAAAAATCAAGCTTCGGGGAAAGCTGGAGGTGGAGCTTGGCAAGCGGCGGGCCGACAAAGACAAGCTGGTGATTACCCAGATCCCTTACACCATGATTGGCGCCGGAATCAACAAATTCCTTACAGATATTGCAGAGCTGGTGGAGAGCAAAAAGCTGCCGGACGTGGTGGATATTTCCAACCAATCTAATAAGGAAGGAATCCGAATTGTATTAGAGCTGAAAAAGGACGCGGATATTGAAAAAATCCGGAATATCCTCTATAAAAAGACCAAACTGGAGGATACCTTTGGCGTCAATATGCTGGCAATTGCCGGGGGAAGGCCTGAGACCTTAAGCCTGAGAGGGATTTTAAAGAATTTTTTGGATTTCCAATACCAGACTGCCAATAAGAAATATAATGTTCTTCTTCAGAAAGAATTAGATAAAAAAGAGGTTCAGGAAGGATTAATCAAGGCGTGTGATGTAATAGACCTGATTATCGCCATACTGCGGGGTTCCAAGAATTTAAAAGACGCCAAGGCATGTTTGATGGAAGGGGACATTTCTAAGATTACGTTTAAAACCCCGGGCTTTGAGGAGGATGCGAAAAAGCTTCGATTTACAGAGCGTCAGGCTTCCGCCATTTTGGAGATGCGGCTTTACAAGCTAATTGGCCTGGAGATTCTGGCCCTGGAAAAGGAGCACCGGGAGACTTTGCGGAAAATCAAAGAATATACTTCCATTTTAAATAGCAGGGAGAAAATGGCTCAGGTTATTAAAGGGGATCTGGATCGCATTAAAGAGGAGTTTTCTCTTCCCCGCCGCACCCTTATTGAGGATGGCAAAGAGGCCGTCTATGTGGAGGAGCCGGTTCAGGTAAGAGAAGTAGTCTTTGTCATGGACAGGTTCGGCTATTGTAAGCTTTTGGATAAGCCGGTTTATGAGAAAAACCGGGAGACTGTGGATTTGGAAAACACTTATAGAACTCCCTGCCAGACAGATGATAAGATTTGTATCTTTACCGACACCGGAAACCTGCACCAGATTAAGGTTTCGGATATCCCGGCAGGAAAACTGAAGGATAAGGGAACCCCGATAGACAATCTCTGTAAATTTGACGGTGCAAAGGAGGTAGTGGTTTACTTAACCTGCACCGCCGCCATGAAGGGGAAAATGTTGATTTTCGCCACCCGCATGGGCATGGTAAAGCAGGTGCCCGCCGAAGAATTTGAGACCAATAACCGGCTGGTGGCCTCCACAAAGCTTCAGGATGAGGACAAGATCGCGACAGTGATTCCCGCAGAGGGCCAGACAGACGTGGTTCTTCAAACCAGCAACGGCATTTTCTTAAGATTTTTACTGGAAGAGATTTCGGTTATGAAGAAAAACTCCAAAGGCGTGAGAGGAATGAAACTGGCGGCCGGAGAGGAATTAGAGCAGCTTTACCTGATTGGGGAGAATCCGGTGGTTCTCTATAAGGAAAAGGAAGTTCACTTAAACCGCCTGAAAGTGGCCAAGAGGGATGGAAAAGGAAGCAAGGTGCGGCTATAAAATTTGAATGAGGTGATATCCGGCCTGAGGAGTAAGAGGCAAGAAGTATCGGATGTCCATAGAACGGGGAATTTGAACAGTCAGGAGAAAAATATTTCTTGCATTTTTCTGAAGTTTGGTATAGGATAAAATCCATGTAAGGAAACCAATACATGAGGAGAGATAAGTTATGGAAAAGAAGTTAAAAGTCGGTATATTAGGCGCCACTGGTATGGTAGGCCAGAGATTTATTTCCTTATTAGAGAATCATCCCTGGTATGAGGTTGTTACTGTGGCTGCCAGTGCCCGTTCTGCAGGAAAGACTTACGAAGAGGCAGTGGGAGAGAACTGGAAGATGGATACTCCTATGCCGGAGGCAGTAAAGAAACTGGTAGTAAAGAACGTTGCCCAGGTAGAAGAGGTGGCGGCAGGCGTTGATTTTGTTTTTAGCGCTGTAAACATGTCCAAGGACGAGATCAAAGCCATTGAGGAAGAGTATGCCAGGGCAGAAGTTCCGGTTGTATCCAATAACAGCGCCCACAGATGGACTCCGGATGTTCCCATGGTAGTGCCGGAGCTGAATCCGGAACACTTTGATGTGATTGAATTCCAGAAGAAGAGACTGGGAACCAGGCGGGGATTTATCGCAGTAAAACCCAATTGTTCCATTCAGAGCTATGCTCCTGTGCTTACTGCATGGAAGGAGTTTGAGCCTTATGAGGTAGTGGCCACCACCTATCAGGCTATTTCCGGCGCAGGAAAGACCTTTAAGGACTGGCCGGAGATGGTAGGAAACATTATCCCCTATATCGGCGGTGAGGAAGAAAAGAGCGAGCAGGAACCCCTGCGGATCTGGGGTAAGATTGAGGACGGCGTTATTGTAAAGGCCCAGGAACCGGTGATTACCTGCCAGTGTATCCGGGTTCCAGTGTTAAACGGCCATACTGCCGCTGTATTTGTAAAATTCAGAAAGAAACCTTCTAAGGAACAGCTTATTGAGAAGATCAGAAGCTTTCGGGGAATCCCTCAGGAGCTTAACCTTCCCAGCGCGCCGAAGCAGTTCATGCAGTATCTGGAAGAGGACAACCGCCCTCAGGTTACAGAGGATGTGGACTATGAAAACGGAATGGGCGTTTCTGTAGGACGTCTGAGAGAGGACACTGTTTACGATTACAAGTTTGTAGGACTGTCCCACAATACCGTAAGAGGCGCTGCAGGGGGAGCGGTTCTCTGTGCGGAGCTGTTAACTGCAAAGGGGTACATTGAAGCAAAATAGATGTAACTGTTACCAATGAAGTACATAAAAGCAAGGGGGTATTACAAATGGCAGTGACAAAGAAATTCTATGGAACTATGCCGGACGGGCAGCCAGTGGACTGCTACACCTTAACCAACGGAAACGGCACATCCGCAAGCTTTCTTACGCTGGGAGCTTTGTGGATTACCATGCTGGTAAAGGATAAGGAGGGGAATTTTGGAGATGTGGTGCTGGGGTATGACACCCTGGAAAACAACTTAAAGAATCCGCCTCACTTAGGCGCGCCTATCGGCCGCAATGCCAACCGTATCGGCGGAGCCAGGTTTACCTTAAACGGCAAAACCTATGAATTGTTTAAAAACAGCTCTGGGGTCAATAACCTTCACAGCGCGCCGGATTTATACCACAACCGGATCTGGGACGCAGTGGAGGAGGAGACCGCCCTGGGAAGCCGGGTTACCTTCTCCTTATTCAGCCCTGACGGAGATCAGGGGTATCCGGGCAATGCGGATATTGCTATCACCTACACCTTAACGGAGGATGACAGCCTGATGATCCGTTACCGTATGACCGCAGATGCAGATACCATAGCCAACTTTACCAATCACAGCTACTTTAATCTGGCCGGGCATGACTGCAAGGATATCCTGGATCAGGAAGTGTGGATTGATGCAGATTACTATACTCCCGCAGATGCAGGTTCTATTCCCACAGGAGTGTTAGATCCGGTGGCCGGCACTGCCATGGACTTTACCTCGCTAAAGCCTATTGGACAGGATATTGATTCCGATTTCCCGGCAGTGGTGCAGGGAAAGGGGTTTGACCACAACTGGGTATTAAATCATCCGGCAGGGGAGCTTTCTCTCTGCGCCAAGGCTGTGGATCATAAATCCGGCCGCGTTATGGAGGTTTACACCGACCTTCCGGGGATGCAGTTTTATACTGCCAACGGCTTAAAGGGAGATGTGCCAGGAAAAGGCGGAGCCGTTTACGGCCCCCGTCAGGCCTACTGCTTTGAGACCCAGTATTTCCCGGATGCAGTGAATAAGCCTCAGTTCCCTTCTCCTGTTTTAAAGGCAGGGAAAGAGTACGATACCACCACGGTTTATAAATTCCTGACGGAATAATTACGGATATCGATACCCCGCAGCAAAAGCTGCGGGGTATCTGACTTACGAAAATTTGGAGGACATGATGAGTATCAACAAGGGAAATACAAGAAAAATACTGGCCGGAGCAGGCTTGATTCTCACCACCATTATCTGGGGGAGTTCATTTGTTGTAATGAAAAATTCTGTAGATCTGATTCCCCCCTGCTACTTGTTAGCCCTGCGCTTTACGGTTGCCGCCGTCTGCATGCTGGCGGTTTTCTGGCCCCAGAACAAGGGAATGAGCAGAAAGGACATCCAATACGGCGCGATTTTGGGAATCTTTTTGTTTACCAGCTACGTATTCCAGACCTATGGACTGAAATATACCACAGCCAGCAAAAATGCCTTTATTACCACCTTGTATGTGATCATTGTCCCCTTTCTCCACTGGGCTTTTAACCGGAAGAGACCGTCAGGGAGAAATCTTGTGGCAGCAGTGCTGGCGGTAATTGGACTGGCCCTTTTGTCTCTGGAAGGAGATATGGGTATTAATCTGGGAGACTTTCTTACGTTGATCTGCGGGATTTTCTTTGCCGTACATATTGTATTTATTGACCGGTACACAGAAGAACACAGCCCGGTACGGCTTACCACCATGCAGATGATAACTTCTGCGGTTTTAGGGTGGATTCTGGCTCCGGCGCTGGACGGGAAAATGGATATGGGGATCCTGAATACCAGCCTGATCCTGGGCCTTTTGTATTTGGGGATTTTTAGCACTATGATCGGATTTCTGCTGCAGAATGTAGGGCAGAAGTATTTGTCGCCAAACACCTCATCCATTCTATTGTCCTTTGAATCCGTATTTGGCCTGACATTTTCTGTGATCCTTCTGGGAGATCCCCTTACAGCTAAGCTTTTGCTGGGATGCGCCATGATGTTTGGAGCCGTGATTATCTCGGAATATAATCCGAAAAAGAAACAGCAGGGAGGAATGAAATGGGAAAATCCCTCTTTATAGCGGAAAAACCCAGTGTTGCCCAGGAATTTGCAGGGGCGCTAAAGGCCGGCGGCCGGCGGGGCGACGGTTATATTGAATCGGAAAAGGTAATTGTAACCTGGTGCGTGGGTCATCTGGTAACCATGAGTTATCCGGAGGCCTATGACATGAAATATAAACGGTGGAGCCTGGAGACCCTGCCCTTTCTCCCGAAAGAGTTTAAATATGAAATTATTGACGGGGTCTCCAAACAGTTTGAGATTGTCAGCCGTCTGTTAAACCGCCAGGATGTGGACGTGATATATGTATGTACGGACTCCGGGAGGGAGGGAGAATACATCTACCGCCTGGTAGAGCAGATGGCGGGGGTAACGGGTAAACAGAGGAAACGGGTGTGGATCGACTCACAGACAGAGGAGGAAATTCTAAGGGGAATCCGGGAAGCAAAAGATCTGTCGGAATACGATAACCTGTCTGCTTCTGCCTACCTTCGGGCCAAGGAAGACTACCTGATGGGGATCAATTTTTCCAGAGTGCTGACCTTAAAATACGGTCAGACCTTGTCGGCCTTTTTAAAATCCAAATATACTGTAGTATCAGTAGGACGGGTCATGACCTGCGTTTTGGGCATGGTTGTGAGAAGAGAGCGGGAGATCCGGGACTTTGTAAAGACCCCGTTTTTTAGGGTTGTAGGAACCTTTCTGCCGGCTTCTTCCGGACAGAGCCAGGATGACAGGAAAAGCTTAAGCTTTGAGGGGGAGTGGAAGGCTGTGAAAGGCTCCAAATATTTCCAGACTCCGGCTCTCTATAAGGAAAACGGCTTTAAGGAAAAAAAGGACGCAGAAGCATTAATTGCTTTTTTAACAGGGCCGCCTCCTATGGAAGCAGCGGTTTCTGCCATGGAGAGGAAAAAAGAGACCAAAAATCCGCCTCTTCTCTATAACCTGGCAGAGCTTCAGAATGACTGCTCGAAAATGTTTAAAATCAGCCCTGACGAGACCTTAAAACTGGTTCAGGAACTATATGAAAAAAAGCTGGTGACCTATCCCAGAACCGATGCCAGAGTCCTTTCCAGCGCAGTGGCAAAGGAGATCGGAAGAAATCTGGGGGGCTTAAAGTCTTACGGCCCTATGGCGGCCTTTGCCGAAGAAATTCTGGCCGGAAGCGCCTATAAAACCATAGGAAAGACCCGCTATACCAATGATAAGCAGATCACCGACCACTATGCCATTATCCCTACAGGACAGGGCTTTGGGGCCCTGAAAACCTTAAACGGTCTGGGAGAAAAGGTCTACCAGGTGATCTGCAGAAGGTTTTTAAGTATTTTTTATCCC
>CAJUJM010000053.1 GCA_910586755.1 uncultured Lachnospiraceae bacterium | reverse complement strand
GCCCCTTCAACCACTTGGGTACTTCTGCTCGGTTGAAAACTCAAATTTATTAATTTATAACCAGGACTTTGTCTCAAAACCGATCCAGCGGAGAGAGTGGGATTCGAACCCACGCGCCCTTGCGGACAAACGGTTTTCAAGACCGCCTCGTTATGACCACTTCGATATCTCTCCAAACGTGCTTATCTATTTTACCAGACTCACCCAAGTTTGTCAAGAACTTTTTAAATTTTCACGAAGCTCATTCTGAGTGGTTCTCTTTAGTGGGCCGCTGGTCAAGCGACTCGATTAGTCTACCACGAGAGAGCTAATTTGTCAATGACATTTTTCCATTTTTTTCAACTTTTTTATCAGCTTTTTTCTAGCATTTTTCAGCCTCAACCAGTAGCAAATTTTGCCTCTTTTCTACTACATCTGGTAGCTTTCCCTATTTTCTTCTTTTTATTCTTTTTCCTTATTCATACTCTCAGCGGAAAAGTTCAGCAAAGCCTCTGCCACCGCTATGTCTTCCGGCGTCGTCACTTTCATATTCAAATAGCTTCCCTCTATCAAACGCACCTTGTGAGAAGACATGGCTTCCAAAACCATAGCATCATCGGTAACGCCCCTCTGGTATTCTTCTGAAGAGAACAGCTTGTCATAGGCCTGCCGGATCCAGGAGTAAGAAAAAGCCTGGGGAGTCTGAATCTGCCATAGCCTGCTGCGATCCGGAGTAGAAGCCACAAAGTTATCTGCATCGGAAAATTTTATGGTGTCCTTAACCGGCATCCCTGCCGCACAGGCTCCATATTCTTTCGCTCCTTTAATGGCTCTGTCAATAATCTTTTCTGTTAAAAGAGGTCTGGCTCCATCGTGAATCAAAACATACTCTGCATCCCCGGCTGCCTTTAACCCTTCATACACAGAATGGTATCGCTCTCTCCCACCGGCAATCACGGCAGCAACTTTGGAAAAGCCATACTTTTCCACAATCTCTTTCCTGCAATATGGAATCTCGTCCTCTCCAGTCACCAAAACAATTCGGTCTACCCTGCTTTCTTCAAACGCCTTTAACGAGTATGTAATAAGAGGCTTTCCATTTAATAGAAGAAACTGCTTCCGTACTTTACTCTCCATCCGTTTCCCCTGGCCTGCCGCCAGGACAATTGCCGCCGTTGTTTCCATGTGTTTCCTTCTCCTATCAAGTTACAGGGGCCCTATCCAATCACTACCGGTCAGGCCCTGTCATCTCTCCCCCAACTTCAAATTGGGAACAGCGTTTAAATCCCATCCATGCCGGATTCCCTTCTTGTATTCATAATAGGCAGCTACGCCGATCATTGCCCCATTGTCGGTACAAAAAATCGGGGATGGGTAGTAAAATTCAATTCCTTCTTTTTTACAGGCCTCTGCCATACCAGTCCTGAGAGCCGAATTAGATGCCACGCCTCCTGCAATAGCCAGTCTGGTATAACCATATTCCCTGGCCGCCATAACAGCCCTGCTCACCAGGGATTCTACTACTGCATTTTGAAAGGAAGCTGCCAAATCGGGAACCGAAATTTCTTCCCCTATCATGTTTGCATGGTTAATATGATTTAATACCGCAGATTTTAAACCGCTAAAGCTAAAATCATAAGGACATCCTTCAATCTTGGCCCTGGGGAATTCAATGGCATGGGGATTGCCTTCCCTGGCGGTCTTGTCCACCTTTGGTCCGCCGGGATAACCTAATCCCACTGCTCTGGCCACCTTATCGAATGCCTCGCCTGCCGCGTCGTCTCTGGTACGGCCGATAATTTCAAACTCGCCATAGTCTTTTACAATCACCAGATGAGTGTGGCCGCCGGAAACCACCAGGCACACAAAAGGCGGCTCCAGCTCCGGATGTTCAATAAAATTGGCAGATATATGGCCCTCAATATGATGAACCCCGATTAACGGCTTTTTTGCCGCATAAGCAATGGCCTTGGCTTCCGCCACTCCTACCAGCAGGGCTCCTACCAGACCGGGGCCATAGGTGACGCCGATGGCAGTAATTTCGTCCAAAGTAACGCCTGCTTCCCTCAGCGCGCTTTCAATCACCTGATTAATTTTTTCAATATGCTTTCTGGATGCCAGCTCCGGCACCACCCCGCCGTAAAGGGTGTGAAGGGCGATTTGAGAGGAAATCACATTGGACAATACCTCCCTGCCATTCTTTACCACCGAGGCGGCAGTCTCATCACAAGAGCTTTCGATTGCCAGGATCAAAACATCTTCTGTGTTTGATTTCTCCATAGGATTCCTCCGCTATTCTTGGTCAAAATCCAGGGTCAGGCTAAAGCCGTCCTTTGCTGCCTTGGATTTGGGGAATATTTTTCTTACTTCATCCATAAATTCTTCCGGGCGTGTTAAGGACGGGCTGTAATGAGTCAGCCACATTTCCCGGGGTCCGGCCTCTTTTGCCAGAGCCGCCGCCTCATAAAAGGTCATATGCTTGTTTTCTCTGGCTTTCCCCGCCTTATCCTTCTCCCCGTACATACCCTCGCAGATAAACAGATCCGCATCCCTGGCATATTCTACTATAACCGGGACTGGACGGGTATCGGTACAGTAGGACACTTTCAGGCCTCTTCTGGCAGCGCCCAGCACCATATCCGGGGTCAAAACCCGTCCACCATCCATTATAGTTTCCCCCATCTGAAGATGTTTCCAGAAACGTTGAGGAATGTTCTGGGCTTTAGCCCTCTCTACGTCAAAACGGCCTTTCCTTGGAATGGAAATGGTATAGCCATAGCAGATTACATTGTGGTTGACCCGGTAGGCATCAATGGTATAGGGACCAAGCTTTAACTCCTGCCGGGCTTCTGTCAGTTCTATAAACCGCAGTTCAAAAGGAAGTTCCGGAGCAATCACCCGCAGCGCTCCCACCACCCGCTCTAAGCCTTTGGGACCTATTAAAGTCAGAGCTTCCGTCCGCTCTGCATTTCCCATGGTGAGAAGCAGGCCCGGAAGTCCGCTGATATGATCAGCATGATAATGAGTAAAACAAATTACATCAATCGGTTTGGGGCTCCAGCCCTTTTCTTTTAAAGCAACCTGAGTCCCCTCTCCACAGTCAATCAAAAGATTGCTGCCATCGCACCTTGCCATCATAGAGGTAAGCCAGCGATAAGGAAGAGGCATCATGCCTCCGGTTCCCAGCAAACAAATATCCAGCATCTCATATTCTCCCTTACTTTTTCGTAACAAACCTGCATACGCCCGCAGCGGACGCGCCACCACACAGAAAAGTCTGGCAGGCGCATGGGGCATACCTGAACTTATGCCGACTAATCGGCGGCGGACTTTTATAGTAGTAATTCAGAAAAGACCTGATTATTGCCACACCTGAGACAGTGTCTGCAAATCATTCAGCATCCTCTCGTCAATATATCTCTCTAATATTTCATAAACCACTATATCCGGTTTCTCTTCCCCCATTTTCGCTTCCGCCCCGGAATCCCACCAATAAGTATCCACCCGGGCAAAGTACCGGGCCATAGTGGCATTGATAGCATCCGTAAAAGAATCTCGATAGATTACCACATGTCTGGGATCCGGCGCGTTTTTACTGGTATAGAACTTCAGAGTCGGATAATAGCTGGTATCCTCTGTCATGGTCAGCTGAGTTTCCGGCAAATAGCCGTTAACTAACGCCTCCGTCTCATCAAAGTCCTCTGACGGAAGATGGGCCATGCGGACTAAATCACCGGTTCCTCTGGGCGTATAGGTCACTTCTACCTCCGAAATATCCGTCACTGTCCCGCCTAAAGCCTTTATTAATTCCTGGCCCGCCAAAAAACCTCCGGCATTATTCCAGTGAGTGTCTGTTTTGTAATACCACTGGTAGGTTTTATCTTCAAAACATTCTTTTGGATATACAATGGGTACATTGGTAGACTCCCTCAAATAATCCGCCAAAATATCCAAACGGTTCTTTTCATTTACAATGTTCATATAATCAGGCATATATTCCCTGTAAATTCTCTCTTTATTGGGAGCCAGGACAATTACAAATTCTATCCCCTGAGCCTCTAAACCGGCATCAATGGTATTTACCAGATATGCCGCTTCCTGATGCCATTCTTCTGTCCTTCCCCCAAGGCCCCGGAAGTCCTCTGCACTGTTTTGCCCGGCATAAAAAAGCCAGCCGTTTTCTCCCAAAATCACACTTGGTGTGTCAGTAGAGTGAAACAGATGATAGTCCAGCCCGGCATTAAAGGCCACCAGCTCATCCCGGTATGGGGCATGATCGTTGATGTAGTCCTCCACCTGATCGGCAAAACTGTCTAAATTATCCCATGTAACTTCAGTGGGAAACCCGGTCAGCATGCGTTGTTCTGCATCGCTGAATGTTTCTGCATTTCCTGTCAGTCCTTCCACAGTAATCCATAAGCCCGGCACTGCCAAAAAGAGAACGAAAAGGATAGCCATTAATTTCTTCATTGTTCTCCTCCTTTAGTTTAAAACCGGAAATAAATAAACGGGTTGTAAGTGCTGCTGATTAAAAGCAGCACAGAATACAGGAAAATAGCAGCCATAGAAACAATATCCAACACTCCGATATGCTCTTCGTCAAAAAGACATTTTTTTAGTCCGGGGAACAAAGCCTGCAAAGGACCGCACAGAAGGATACCGGCAGCAGCCAGAAGCAAGGTTTTGGGAGTAATGTAAAGTTCAACAGGATAGAGCCCTGCACAGGGGACAAACATGTTCTTTAATAAGATCAGGATTCCCCGCATGCTGGTAACTCTAAACATCAGCCAGCCAATTACTACCAAAAACATAGTGCCCAGCCATCCCGGCTTTTTTCCGGTCATACGCTCCAGAACAATCAGGATACCGTAATAAATACCCCAGAATACAAAATTCAAGGCGGCTCCGTGCCACAGGCCGGTAAGGCAGAATACGATAAACAAATTCAAATAGGTTCTGTATACTCCCTTTCGGTTGCCCCCCAGAGGGATGTATACATAGACCCGGAACCAGGTGGACAGGGAAATATGCCAGCGGCGCCAAAATTCGGTAACGGATTTGGATAAATAGGGATAGTTAAAGTTCTCCATAAATCGAAAGCCGAACATCCTGCCCAGGCCAATGGCCATGTCTGAGTACCCGGAAAAATCAAAGTAAATCTGCAGGGTATACAGCCCCACCGCGCTCCATGCCAGAGCGGTTCCTACATGTTGAAGCGGAAGGCCGTAGATCTGATCCGCAGCCAGGGCCATGGAATTGGAAATAATCACCTTTTTTCCCAGACCATAACAAAACCTTTTAATACCATAACAAAAACCGGACAGATCGGTTTTTCTTTCCACAAGCTGTTTTTCGATATCATGATATTTTACAATGGGGCCTGCGATAAGCTGAGGGAAAAAGGAAATATAAAGAGCCAGATCCCACAGATTCTTTTGAGCTTTATTCTCCCCTTTCCAAACATCAATCACGTAGGACATGGCCTGGAAAGTGTAAAAAGAAATTCCAATAGGCAATGCAATATCCCGGTAAGCCAAAACTTCTCCCCCCAGCAGGCGGTTCCCAATCTGAAGGAAAAAATTAAAATATTTGAAATATCCCAGCAGACAAAGATTAATCCCGGCACACGCCCACAAAAGGATCGTCCTCTTCCCTCTGTTTTCCCCGGCTTTCTGGATTCCCAGCCCAAACACGTAGTTCAGGCAGATGGAAAGGATCATCAAAATAATGTATTTGGGTTCCCCTCTGGCATAAAACAGCAGGCTGAATACCAACAGAACCGTATTTTTGGCCTTCAGTCCCGGGGCTATCCCATAACCTAAAAGAACCAGGGGCAAAAAAAACCAGAGGAATATCTGAGAGCTAAAAAGCATGTGTACCACCTTTTTTATGTTTTGAATATACCCTCAGCAGACAAATAGGGGCCTTGTTTCCTGAGAATATCTCTATTACTATAACACAGAGAAGAAAAATTGACAATCAAGTAAAATTTAAAGCATGAAGAACTGCTTTGCGTCATCGACGAGAAAGCATTTGATGCCATTGAACCGCTTTTAAAACGCCACCTTTACGGTGGCGTGCGGCGGCTGGGCGGACAGCTCTTCTCAGAAGAATATAAAAATTATTTTAAGGCATAAGGAATCATTTATATTTACTCCATACGGTTTAATTTGGAAAGCAGATATAAAAATTCTTCTTTATAAGGATCCTCCGTGATGCCTGGCAGAGCTTTCAGGCGGGTAATGATATCCTGATAAGTAGATGTGCCGCTGTATTCCGATCCCCGAAGCAGCATGCCCGTCTGCGCTACACCGGCGGCAAAGCTGAAATCCGGAGAAAGCTCTGTCTCCACGTTTTCTATGCCCACCGGGTACTCCAGCAAAGCACTTTTCTCTCCATCCGGCTCTTTATAGCGGAGCCGAACCGTAAGCCAGGGATCCGCGGAGCCGGCGCCGGGGTCTAAAACCAGCTCATAGATTGCGGTTACCCGGTGACCGGCCCCCAGCTCCCCTCCGTCTTTCTGATCATCATCAAAATCCTCTGCTGCCATCAGGCGGTTTTCATATCCTATGAGGCGGTACTCTTTTATACAGGCCGGATCAAATTCCACCTGGATCTTTACATCCTTTGCTACCGTAAACAGTGTGCCTCCCATCTCCTCAATCAGCACCTTGCGGGCTTCCCCAATGTCATCAATATAGGCATAGTTTCCATTTCCGTTATCAGCCAGAAATTCCATGGTGTCGTCTTTAATGTTTCCCATGCCAAATCCCATAACAGACAGGAATACCCCTTTCTCTCTCTGAGTTTCAATAAGGCGGATAAGGTCTCTTTCGCTGGTCATTCCCACATTAAAATCACCGTCTGTTGCCAAAATCACCCGGTTATTTCCTCCGGGAATAAAGTATTTCTCCGCCAGCTCATAGGCGGTAAGGATCCCTGCGGATCCGTTGGTACTTCCAAAAGCTTCCAGATTTTCAATGGCTGACATAATCTCAAGTCTGTCCTGCCCCCGGGCTCCCTCCAGCAAGACCTGGTCATTGGATGCATAGGTGACAATGGAAATTCTGTCCTCCGGCTTCAGATTTTCCGTAAGAAGCAGAAAAGCCCGTTTTACCAGCGGCAGCTTATCGGCAGTGTCCATTGAGCCAGATACGTCCAGCAAAAATATCATATTAGACGGCGGCAAAATGTCTTTGTCCAGCTTTTCTGCCTGAAGGCCGATGCGAAGGAGCTGATGTCCCTCCTGCCAGGGACAATCGCCAATCTCTGCGGTTACAGAGAAGGGAGCGTCCCCCTCAGGCTCCGGATACTCGTAAGAGAAATAATTGATCATCTCTTCAATCCTCACACTGTCAGGATTGACTTCGTCCCCCCGCAGAATCCGTTTGCGGATATTGGCATAAGAAGCGGTATCTACGTCCGCCGCAAAAGTGGATACAGGGGTCTCGGCGCAAGAGAGGAAGGGGTTCTCCTCAAACTTTCCGTATTCCTCTGTACCTGGAGCTTCCCATACTCTGATATCCTCCTCCCAAAAGCCTTCTTCCGCCGCTGCAGCCTCTGCGCTGTCCCATGAAATTCCTGCAGGGACTTCCGGAGCCGCTGCCTCCGTAGCGTAGGCCACTGCGGTCTCTGCCGTGGTCATTGCCTGTTTTCCGGCTCCTGCCCCACAGCCAATGAGAACCATGGACACGGCCGCCAGCAAAACAGCAGTTAACAAATTACTTTTTTCTCTTCTCCTTTTCACAAGCGTTCTTCCTCCCTTTCTTTTCTTTACTGTAGCATACCCTTCATTCCGGTTCAACCGGCTTAAAAAAAGGGTAAGAAAAAAACAAAAAAAACGGCGGCTTCTTTTGTTTTTCTAAAAGAAACCTACCGTTTTTCTTCATAAAGCGTATCACATTTTACAAAAACTCCGTCTGTTCTTCTACATCTGCTTCGATACGGAACTGGTTGATAAAATCATCGTAGCAGGCTTCGCACAAATCAAAATGATGAACCTCTCCGTCTTTTTCCGAAAAGAAGTCCCAGGTATGATCCACCATTACCGCGCCCTCCCGGACAATCCCATCCTTTACAACCATTTTCTTTCCGCAGCAGTTGCACATTACTGTCTCTAACCGCCCGTTCTTTGTGTACTTTCTCATAACTTAATCACCTTTCCTCCAAAATCGGCACTCTTTTAATTCCTCTCCATTATATACGAAATTATGTCGATTTTTAGTGGAAAATGTTTCAAATCCCCCGCTTCCACATGATAATAGCGTCCTCGGCCGGATGGCGGTAGTACCCTTTGCGGACAGCCTCCTCCACAAAACCGCAGGATTTATAAAGATTCCGGGCTCCTTCATTCCCCTGCCGCACCTCCAGAGTAAGGGCTTCCCCTTGGTTTTGCCTGGCAAAGCCTTCCATAGCTTCCATCAGTTCCCTGGCGATTCCCCTCCTGCGGGCAGCGGGAAGAACGGCGATCCGCTGAATCTCCCCCTCCCCTGCAATAAAGCTGAGGGCAGCGTATCCTAAAACAGCTTCAGCGGCTTCTTCCTGGGCTACCCAAAAATGATTCCAGGAATTTTGAAGACTGTCTTCTAAAAGCTTGGAGGACCAGGGATCAGAAAAACAGATTCTTTCAATGGCCGCTACTTCCGGAATGTGGGAGAAACGCATAGAGCGGATCATGGGGCCGCATTCTCCAGCCGGTTAAACTGGCAGGGCTGGGAACCACCGTCTCCGGCAAGGAGATCTTTTCCTTCCCGCTCTCTCTCGGCCTGGGATTTTCGTAAATAGTCGGGAGCGTGATCCTCTGCTGCTTCTGTCTTTCCTTCTTTCATATAAACAGCCCCCAGGGCCGCCACCGACGCCGCACGCTGGCGGTTCATCTGAGGCGGTGCAAACCGATAAGGAACCGCCAGTTTTTCTTCAATCATATCTTTAAATACCGGAACCCCGTCGCCAAGGAAAATTACAGGCTGGTTAAGAGTATTTAATTCCTCTATCAAGTCTCCCATATCCATAGCACATTGAGGCTTTACCGTTTTTAACTGATCCGCCGTCTGATAAACACCGGTATAAACCTGATTTCTCCTGGCATCCATAATGGGGCACACCAGGGCGTTACTTCCCCATAAATTATAGGCCATGGCATCTAACGTGGGCACATGGATCAGAGGCTTTTTAAGGGCCAGTCCCAAACCCTTGGCGGTAGCGGATCCGATCCGCAGGCCGGTAAAGGATCCAGGACCTCCGGAAACCGCCACCGCATCCACAGAATCCAGATCTATCTCCACCATCTGAACCAGCTGGTCCAGCATGGGAAGCAGAGTCTGGGAGTGGGTCTTTTTGTGATTCATGGTGTACTCTCCCGTCAGCACCCCATCTGTGACAATTGCCACGCTGGCTACCAGGGATGAGCTTTCAATTCCCAAAATTCTCATACTTTCCTCTTTCCTGACGTGTTAACTGTGAAAGTCCCGCCGCCAGCAGGCGGCATGTATTCAGGTATGCCAAATGCGCCCGCCAGACTTTCATGTGCGACAGTACGTCCGCTGCCGGGCGCATGCAGGTTTACTACGTCATACAGGAAGATCTGACTCTACGATTATTTTCCGATAGTCAAATCCCTTTTCCAAATCCTTTTCAATGGTCACTTGAATCGCTGTCTCCGGTAAAATTTCCCGAATCAGCCCGGCCCATTCAATCAGGCTTACGCCCTGGCCATAAAAACATTCCTCATAACCGATCTCATCCATCTCTCCCACGTCCCCGATGCGGTACACGTCAAAATGGTAGAACGGCAGACGGCCATCCTCATACTGTTGAACAATGGTAAAGGTAGGGCTGTTAACCGGTTCTTCTATACCAAGCCCGGCTGCAAATCCCTGAGTAAATACAGTCTTTCCCACTCCCAGATCACCGTCCAGGCAGTATACGTCCCCCGGGCGCGCCTGACGCCCCAGGGCTTCCCCTAATTCATAAGTCTCCTGAGGGCTGTACGTTTCTTTTATCATATTTTTATTTCCCCATCTGGTTTTGGAATCTTTATATATGCTTGCGGCGGTGCTTAGGCATTTTCTCTCTTAAAAAAGCCCTCAGTTCTTCTTCTTTTGAACCCACTACCGATTTGGGAAGCAAAAAGGCATGGATCCGGTCTTTATACAGGATAAACTGCCATTTATTTGCTGCAATCTGATTCATAGCTTCCCAGGGTATGACGCCAGTCTGCCCGCTCTGCTCCACCGTAATGCCGGAATCTCCAAAAGACAGAACCATAGGCTCTCTCACTGCCGGAACCTTTGCCTGACGCTTGGCTTTCAGATACAAAGAACCAGGCTGCCATACAGTAAACATCAGCACACACAGGATCAGAAGTATCCGGTAAGGGCCGTTTACAACCGCCCACTGGGTCACCAGAAGGTACAGAGCCGCAATGGTAAACAGTCCGTTAAATATTCCAAAATATCCCCGGTTGGCATGGTACATGGAAAATTTCCAAAGCTCCCCAGCATCCAGGGTTACCGGAAAGGAAAATACAGGCGGCGTCTGAGGCTGCTTGCTGTCCGCCTCTTCTTCCCTGACATCATTTCCGGCAGTTTCTTTTTTTATCTCTTCCATAACAATTCTCCTGATTTCCTCTCCATCCGAAAGACTGCAGGGACGCTACAGCTTCATGGTAAGGGAAATTCTCTTTTTGTTTAAGTCTACAGACAGAACCTTTACCTCCACAATATCCCCTACGCTGACGGCTTCCAGCGGATGTTTAATAAACCGTTCCGTCATCTGGGAGATATGTACCAGGCCGTCCTGGTGAACGCCGATATCCACAAAAGCTCCAAAGTCAATAACATTGCGGACAGTGCCCTTTAAAATCATTCCCGGCGTCAGATCCTTCATGTCCAGCACATCTGTACGCAGAATGGGCTTTGGCATCTCGTCCCTGGGATCCCTGGCAGGCTTTTCCAACTCTTTTGCAATATCGAAAAGGGTGATTTCTCCAATTCCCAGTTCTGCAGACAATTTGGAGGGATTGGTAATTTTCTTGCTAATACCCTTTAAGCCCCCAGCCAATATCTGATCCGGTTCATAGCCTAAACGGGACAGCAGTTTCCCGGCAGCCTCGTAGCTTTCCGGGTGAACAGAAGTTCCATCTAAGGGATTGTCGCCGCCTTTAATCCTCATGAATCCGGCGCATTGTTCAAAGGCCTTCGGCCCAAGCTTAGCCACTTTTAAGAGCTGCCTGCGGTTGGTAAATACGCCGTTTTCCTCCCGATAGGCCACAATATTTTTCGCCAATGCCTTGCTGATACCGGAAATGTACTCTAAAAGAGATGCGCTGGCAGTGTTTAAATCCACGCCCACCTTGTTTACGCAGTCTTCCACCACGCCCTGGAGAGTTTCGCTTAAATGCTTCTGATTCATATCGTGCTGGTACTGGCCTACGCCGATGGATTTGGGGTCAATCTTTACCAGCTCGGATAAAGGATCCTGGAGGCGGCGGGCAATAGATACTGCGCTTCTCTGTCCCACATCAAATTTAGGAAATTCTTCCGTTGCCAGTTTACTGGCCGAGTATACGGAAGCACCGGCCTCATTGACAATAATATACTGCACCTTTTCCGGGATTTCCTTTAGCATCTCTACAATAACCTGCTCCGACTCCCGGGAAGCAGTGCCGTTTCCTACGGAAATCAGGGAAATATGGTATTTTTTAATAAGGTTTTTAACAATTCTCTTAGACTCTTCCACCTTGTTTTGGGGGGCAGTGGGGTAAATTACCACTGTATCCAGCACTTTTCCGGTGCCGTCTACCACCGCCAGCTTGCAGCCGGTGCGGAAAGCCGGATCCCAGCCCAATACCACCCGGTTTTCAATGGGAGGCTGCATGAGGAGCTGCTCTAAATTCTTGCCAAACACCTTGATAGCGCCATCCTCCGCCATCTCTGTAAGAGAGCTTCGAATCTCCCGTTCAATGGCCGGGGCAATGAGGCGATCATAGCTGTCCTCCGCCACCTCTTTTAACGCCGGGGTAGTGTAGGGGTTTTCCCTGGTAATCAGCTGCTTCTCCAGGTAGCGGAGAATCTGGTCTCTGGGAGCGGTGATTTTTACAGTAAGTATTTTTTCCTTTTCTCCGCGGTTTAAAGCTAATACCCTGTGTCCGGCAGTCTTTTTCACTGGTTCCTCGTGATGGTAGTACATCTCATAAACCGATGAAACCGTGTCGTCCTTGGTAGAAGAAGACAGGATTCCCTGATCCATGGTGGCCTTGCGGATATAGGTACGGAATCCGGCGTTGTCGGAAACGGTCTCTGCCAGAATATCCTTAGCCCCGTCTATAGCCTCCTGAACATTAGCCACGCCTTTTTCCTCGGAAATATAGTCTTTTGCAATCTCCTCCAGAGGGGTGGTAAGCATTTGAAGAGAAATCAGGTTTGCCAATGGCTCTAACCCTTTTTCCTTGGCAATGGTGGCTCTGGTCCGGCGCTTTGGACGGTAAGGGCGGTACAGATCCTCCACCGCTACCAGGGTGGCAGCGTCTAAAATCTGTTTTTCCAGCTCCGGGGTAAGCTTTTCCTGCTCCCGAATAGAGGAAAGAACTGCTTCCTTTCTCTCCTCCAGATTGCGAAGGTAACGGAGACGCTCATCTAAATTCCGCAGTACCTCGTCATTGAGGGAACCCGTAGCTTCCTTCCGGTAGCGGGCGATAAAAGGGATGGTATTTCCCTCGTCAATCAATTTTACTGCCGCCTCTACCTGGTGGCGGCCAATCTTCAGTTCGTCTTGTAATTGCTTAATAATGTCCATATACGTTCCTTTTCTGTCTGTATATTCAGGCCCGAAAACCGGCCGGCGCCGGCAGCCGGACCTTCTGGTCTTGACCAGCCTATTATAATTCATAGAATCGGTATATGCAAGGATATGATTGGATTTTTCACAAACATCCTATCCTCAGTGGACATACCGTGGATTTCGTTCTGCAATCCTATTTTCAACACTTAAAAATTTAAAAGAGAAGAATCCCCGCATAAATACAAGGTTTTCTTCTCTTAATTGTTCCTTTTTCATTTACAGCTTGGCCGCCAGTTTGGAGCGTTTTGCCTCCGGCACTTTTAATATCGCCATTGCTTGTTCAACTGATAACGGAAGTTCCTTTACCATATTACTAACTGCCTCCAGCAATGTTCGTTCCTCTGTTTCCTCCGTTGCCTTTATTGCTGCCTCCTCCGCCGCTTTTCTCGCGGTCTCTTTCTTCATATCCTCCCATGCCTTACACACATCTATCGTCTCCTCTCCATCCGGTAATTCCAGTTTAACATTTACACACTGATTTAGTACATCAATCTCTTCCCGTCTCAACTTCTGAAAATCTCCATGTACTATCTCATCCATTTTTTCTATATCATTGGAATACTTAATGAATCCCAAAACTTCCCTCAATGATGAATGAAACTTTTTCAACTCTTTATCTGCCAGCCTCGCTGGAGCAATAAGATGAATCTGATAGTCAGGAACCAGGGAAAGAATCCGTTCCTCCTTCACATTCATCATCTCATGAAGAGAAGTAGGTCCGTCCCACTCATCCGGAGAAAAGAAGATCACCAACGTAGTAACCGGTATCAACTTATCCTCTTTATAAAACCCGGCCAAGAACTCCCCCTTACCATGTTCCTTATAATCCCTGGCTTTTCTGTGGCTGTTAGCTGCCTTTTGAATTTCTGCAGTATCCAACTCTTTCAGCCGATCTGGCTGGATCACCTGCTGTCCGCCAAAAATGTAATAGTTAAATGCGTCAGCGAAAATCATATTCTGTTTCACATAGGCTCCTGTCACCGTGTCCTTACGTCCCAGTCTTCTCGCCTCCCTCATTCCAGCTGTATCTCATTTCAGTATGAGTAGTTCCCCGTTTCTCTTTCTATACGCTGTGCATACTCACTCTCTTTTATCTGCTTCCAGTATATCATACCGTCCCCTTTCCTGCAATATTCTCCTCTTTTTCCGCAGCTTGTAGTTCAAGAATATATATTCATAGAATCGGTATATGCAAGGATATGATTGGATTTTTCACAAACATCTTATCCTCAGTGGACATACCGTGGATTTCATGCTACAATACTTTGTGACTTAAGTTTACGATTGGAGGAAATATTTATGTCAGATTTTAACGGAGACGATTTATATAGAAATCCAAGTGACGGACAGCAAGACAGCCCCGAGAGAGGGCAGGACGGCGGACAGTCCCAAAATCCTTACGGCAATCCGGGGCAAAATCAGAACCCCTACGGCAATCCCGGCCAGGAGCAGAATCCTTACAGCAATTCCGGTCAGGAGCAGAATCAAAACTCCGGCCAGGAACAGAACCCCTGGCAGTACCCGCCTCAAAACCCTTACGGTCAGTCCGGCTTTCATGGCTATAATCAGGGCGGAAACCAAAATCCTTATTATACGGTTCCCGGCTATGGCCAGGGGCAGCCTCAACCGCCTTATAAGAAGAAAAATACCATGGCCGTATTTTCTATGATCTCAGGTATTTTCTCGATTGTAGCCTGCTGCGCTTCCCCTTTGGCTGTTATCCTTGGAATTACCGGAATTGTCCTGGCGATTCTCTCCAAAAAAGGGCAGCCCATGGACGGATTTGCCATTGCCGGTATCGTTCTTTCGATTGTGGGACTGGTCGTCAGCCTGGCTTTTTTTGCCTATTACATTTTTATTCTTTCTCTCATGAAAAATCCGGAATATGCTTCCTTTTTTAATGAGCTTTTAGAGCAATATCAGATGGTTCAGTAGTCAACCTGCATGCGCCCGGCGGCGGACGCACTGCCTCACATAAAAATCCGGCGGGCGCATGGGACATACCTGAACTTATACCGCCTGTCGGCGGCGGAACTTTCAAAGCAGCAAAAGACCATTGCCCTAAGATGAATAAACATCTATAGAGCAATGGTCTTTTTAATGAATTCAAACTCCACGCCTCACGGAATCATAGCTATCCCAAAAAAGATCAACGCCCCGTTTTTTATAATCCAGTTAATAAGTACTATTGCCAAGGCGCCAATAGCCCATCTTGAGAGCCGGTATGAAAAGCCCGGGAAGTTTTTTGCAGAAGGCCTTAACCGGCCTTTTATCCAAAAAACAATCTCCACTGCCCCGGCTGCTGCTACATACGGTACAAGGGGGTGAAAATACAAGCTCTTTACTATTTCCCCGGACAACAGAGCTTTTACCGCCCGGGTCCCTCCGCAGCCCGGACAGTAAAGCCCGGTAAAAAAGCGAAAGAGACAGGGCAGTCCATATTCTGCCTGCGCCGTCTCCATAAGGGAATTAATCTGCCATATCAAAGGCATCATGAACCAGGCGCATAGCCCGGTTTGCATCCTGCTCATCAATGAGAACCGTAATTCGAATCTCAGAAGTGGCAATCATTTTAATATTCACATTCCCGCTGGCAAGGGCCTCAAACATTTTGGCGGCAACTCCCGGGTTGCTGACCATACCGGCCCCGATAATGGACACCTTGGCCACCGTCTCGTCGCAGGTAATCCCGCTGGCAGTAAAAGCCTCTTTATTTTCATTTAGCAGATCCAGCGTTTCTGCCAGATCCGTTCTTGCCACAGTAAAGGAGATATCTTTTCTATCTTCTCTTCCTACAGACTGGATAATAATATCCACGTTGATCTGGTTCTTTGCCAGCATATTGAAAATGCGGAAAGCAATTCCCGGCTCATTTTTTACGCCCAGCACAGAAACCCTGGCGGTATTTTTATCTACGGCAACGCCGCTTACCAACATACGCTCCACTCTTGTATCCTCCTTTACTACAGTTCCCCGGGCTCTGGTAAGGCTTGAAAGAACTACCAGCTCCACCCCGTATTTCTTTGCCATCTCCACAGAGCGGTTGTGGAGAACCTTTGCCCCCAATGACGCAAATTCCAGCATTTCATCGTAGGAAACCTCAGAAAGTTTCCGGGCATTGGGCACAATCCTGGGATCTGCAGTATAAACGCCTTCCACATCCGTGTAGATCTCGCAGCGATCTCCATGAAGAGCCGCCGTAATGGCCACTGCTGTGGTATCGGATCCTCCCCTTCCCAAAGTGGTCATATCATCATACCGGTTAATACCCTGAAATCCAGTGATAACCACAATCTTACGGGAATCCAGTTCATGACGGATTCGATCCGTCTCAATCTTTTTTAACTTGGCCTTGGTATAGGCGCTGGTGGTGTGCATGGCAACCTGAGCGGCATTGAGGGAAATGGCCGGAACCCCCAGGGCGTGGATAGCCATCGCCATCAAGGAGGCTGACACCTGTTCCCCTGTTACAAGGAGCATGTCCAGCTCCCGCTTAGGCGGGTTATAGTTAATCTCATGGGCTTTGGTTAGCAGCCCATCTGTGGTCTTTCCCATTGCAGACACAACCACCACTACATCATGGCCCTTTTCATAGTCCTCAATGCAGCGCTTTGCCACATTAAATATCTTCTCTTTATCTGCGACGGAGCTTCCTCCGAATTTCTTTACAATCAGCATAATTTCCTCATTCTGCCCGGATCAGGCCTATAACATCAGAAATAGCGGCCTTTTTCTGATTCAATTCCGCTCCGCTCATTTTAGAGGTAAGCACCCCAAACTCACAGCAGCCGGAAAGCTCTACAATCTCTCCGTCCGGGAACACCTCTGTTACCTTTTCCTTCTTAGACTGGCTGTTTCCGGAAATCCGCAGGAAATAGCGGAAAGAAGCATTTTCCCAAGGTTCTATCTCCTGTTTTTCCTCCGTCCAGCCTAAGGGGATATTTTCTCCTTCGTAAATGGCGGCCTCCATCATATCGGCTACCACTGCGCTGGCGGTAGGAAGCTTTCCTGCGCCGCTGCCAAAATACATGGAAGTACCCAGCATGTTTCCTTTTATAACAATGCCGTTATAAACGTCATTTACAGAATACAGCGGATGTTCCGGGCCAATCATTACTGGAGCCACAAAGGCTGTAACCTTGTCCCCTTCTATGCGGCTGGAGCCGAAAAGCTTCACCGATCTGCCCAGCTTTTCTGCGTATTTAAAATCCATATCCGTGATTCTGGTAATTCCCTCTGTGGGGATATCCTCGTAATTTACTTCTTTTCCTGTGGCCATAGCAGTTAAAATGGCAATCTTGCGGCAGGTATCGTGGCCCTCCACATCCGCCTCCGGATTTCTCTCTGCATACCCCAGATCCTGGGCCTCTTTCAGAGCGCTCTCAAAGGTCTGGCCGCAGCGATCCATTTTGGTCAGGATATAGTTGGTGGTGCCATTTAAAATTCCGGTGATTTCCTCAATTTTCTCTCCTGCCAGAGAGCGGTACATGGTGCGGATTACAGGGATTCCTCCCCCTGTGCTGGCTTCAAACAGGAAATTCACCTGTTTTTCCCGGGCAATTTGTAAAAGTTCCGTGCCGCAGGCAGCCACCAGAGCCTTGTTGGATGTAACTACGTGCTTTCCGGTCATCAGGCAGGCCTTTGCGAACTCATAAGCCGGGTGGACGCCGCCCATAGCCTCTACCACGATCTTTACCGCCGGATCCTCTGTAATAGCAGCAATATCATGAACAATTTTATGTTCTACCGGGGTTCCCGGAAATTCCCGAAGATCCAAAATATATTTCGCTTCTATTTCTTTTCCCACTTTTTTTGCTATTACATCCCTGTTTTTTTCAAGGATCTCCACCACGCCGGAGCCAATGGTTCCGTATCCCATAACTGCAGCTGCTATTTTCTCATTTTGTTTTGCCTCTGTACTCATTTTGTTGCCCCTTTCCGTCATTTCCGTCTATTCTCTGGCTAATATCTTTACATAATGGATCCCTCTCATGTTCTCCATCTCTTCTATCATGCTGGAAACATTCCCGGTATGGTTTTGTACCTCTACGCTTAAAGTCAGCATAGCTACCCCGTTTACGGGAATACTCTGATGGATCGTCAGAATATTGGCCTTGTAAACTGCCACCACATGGAGAAGATCCGACAGGCGTCCCTGCTCATCATCCATTTGAATCACCAGAGTAATGGTCTTTCCCTTAGCATTGTCGTAAAAAGGGAATATGTCATCCTTATACTTAT
>CAJUJM010000052.1 GCA_910586755.1 uncultured Lachnospiraceae bacterium | reverse complement strand
GACGCCAGAGGAGGAGAAAGAACTAAAAGCCCTTTTGGCAGATTCCGGTTCGGACCCTTTTTGTATTTCTCAAGTAAACCAGCATGCGCCCGGCGGGGGACTTTAAAAGTAAACCTACATGCGCCCGGCGGCGGACGTACCACCGCACATGAAAGTCTTGCGGGCGCATGGGGCATACCTGAACTTATGCCGCCTGTCGGCGGCGGACTTTCAAAGTAAAGGCTGAAAGAAAGGATAAATATGGATAAAAATAAATCAATAGACAGAATGAAGGAGCTCATTGAAATTCTCAATGATGCCGGAAAAGCCTATTACCAGGAGAACCGGGAACTGATGAGTAATTTTGAGTACGACCGTCTTTATGATGAGCTTCTGGAGCTGGAAAAGGAGACTGGAACCATACTTTCCTTAAGTCCTACCCAGAAAGTAGGCTACCAGGTGCTGTCAGAGCTTCCCAAGGAAGCCCATGAGACCCCTATGCTGTCTCTGGATAAAACCAAAGATGTGGAGGCATTAGAGGACTGGCTGGGGGATCAAAAAGGGCTGCTGTCCTGGAAAATGGATGGTCTGACCATCGTGTTGACCTATGAAAACGGCGCTCTCACAAAAGCCGTTACCAGAGGAAACGGGGAGATAGGAGAGGTGATTACCGGCAATGCCCGGGTATTTGCCAATGTGCCTCTTTCCATTCCTTATAAAGGTCAGCTGGTGCTACGGGGGGAGGCGGTGATTCGCTACTCGGATTTTAACCGCATTAATCAGGAAATCGAAGATGCACAGGCCAGATATAAGAATCCCAGAAATCTGTGCAGCGGTTCTGTCAGGCAGCTTAACAGCCAGATTACGGCGCAGCGCAACGTGCGTTTCTTGGCTTTTGCCCTGGTAAGGGCAGAGGGCGTGGATTTTTCAAATTCCCGGAAAAATCAGATGGAATGGCTGGTATCTCAGGGATTTGAGACTGTGGAATACCGGGAGGTAACAAAGGATAACCTGGCAGATGCGGTAAACTGGTTTTCCCAAACCATAAACAGCAACGATACCCCATCTGATGGGCTGGTGCTTTTGTTTGATGATATTGCTTATGGGGACTCCCTGGGCCGCACCGCTAAATTCCCACGCAATTCCATTGCCTTTAAATGGGCGGATGAAGTGCGGGAGACTACCTTAAAATATATTGAATGGAGCCCGTCCCGAACCGGCCTGATTAATCCGGTGGCAATCTTTGAGCCGGTGGAACTAGAGGGAACTACAGTGAGCCGGGCCAGCGTTCATAACGTCAGTATTTTAGAATCCCTGGCCCTGGGGGACGGGGATAAAATAACGGTCTACAAAGCGAACATGATTATCCCTCAGATTGGGGACAACTTAACCCGCAGCGGCGTTACCCATATTCCTGAGGAATGTCCTGTGTGCAATGGCCCTACAGAAATTCGAAAGGTAGGAGATGTGAAATCCTTATACTGCATCAATCCGGACTGTGAAGCCAAACGGATCAAAAGCTTTACCCTGCTGGTGAGCCGGGACGCTTTAAATATTGACGGCCTTTCCGAGGCGACTCTGGAGAAATTTATTGCCGCCGGTTTTATTCATGAATATGCAGATATCTTTCACCTGGATCGCTATAGAGAAGCCATTGTGGAGATGGAAGGGTTTGGGGAGAAATCCTATGAGAATCTTCAGGAATCTATAAAAAAAGCCAGTCATACCACCTTGCCCAGAGTGATTTACGGGCTGGGGATCGCCGGTATCGGCCTAGCTAACGCCAAAGTCCTGTGCCGCCAGTTCGGCTATGATTTTGAGGCCATGCGCCATGGAGACTTTGAGTCGCTGATCGCTGCGGACGGCATTGGCGGCGTACTGGCTCAGGCCTGGATGGACTACTTTGGGGATCCGAAGAAAAACGAGATGGTGGATCGGCTGCTTTCAGAGCTTACCATCAGGCAGGAAGCGGTTGCAACAGAAGGAGGACGGTTTGCAGGAATGACCTTTGTCATTACCGGTTCGGTGGAACATTTTGCCAACCGGAAAGAGCTTCAGGCAGCCATTGAGGCAGAGGGGGGAAAGGCAACCGGAACGGTTAGCGCAAAAACCACCTATCTCATTAACAATGATACCACATCCAATTCCTCCAAAAACAAAAAGGCCAGGGAGCTGAACATCCCTATTCTTTCGGAAGAACAATTTTTACAAATGCTGAAGGGAGACGAATATGCCCATTAAAATACAAAATGATCTGCCCGCCCGGGCAGTCCTGGAATCGGAAAATATATTTATGATGGATGAAGACCGGGCGGTAAGCCAGGACATCCGTCCCCTGGAAATCCTGATTGTAAATTTGATGCCTTTAAAGGAAGAGACGGAGACTCAGCTCCTTCGGGCCCTGTCCAATACGCCTCTTCAGATTGAGTGCACCTATCTGATGATGTCCAGCCACGTATCCAAGAATACCTCGGCCAGCCATCTTAACAAGTTCTATATTACCTTTGACCAGATTAAACAGAACCGCTACGACGGCATGATTATTACCGGTGCGCCGGTGGAGAATCTGGAATATGAGGAAGTCAATTACTGGCCGGAGCTGGTAAGCATTATGGAGTGGAGCAAGACCCACGTTACCTCTACTATGCACATCTGCTGGGGGGCCCAGGCAGGGCTTTATTACCACTACGGGATCCCCAAATACCAGAGAAAGACCAAGCTGTCCGGTGTTTACAGCCACAAAGTGCTGGATCGGAAACTTCCCCTTGTCCGAAGCTTTAACGATTATTTCTATGCCCCCCATTCCCGCTACACTGAGGTGCGGGAGGCGGATATCCGCAAGGTGAAGGATCTGAAGATTGTGGCTAAGTCAGATGAGGCCGGCATTTTCCTGGTGATGAATCAGGATGGGAGCCAGATATTTGTCCAGGGCCATCCGGAGTACGACAGGATGACCTTAAATAACGAATACCATCGGGATCTAAAAAAGGGCCTGAATCCGGCTCTTCCGGTAAATTACTATGTGGACAACGATCCCTTTTCCGTACCTCCCTTGATGTGGCGCAGCACAGCCAATACGCTGTATACCAATTGGTTGAATTTTTATGTATATCAGACCACGCCTTATGAATGGCGGTAAGATTTGAAAAAAGGAGAACAGATAAGTATGCTGATACATTCAAGGTGTCGGTTGATTTTTTAGTATCAAAAGGATAATATTTTTATATATCAACACAAGAGGACGAATGATGACAGATAACCTTATGGATTGTATAACAAATCCGGTAAAATGTAAACTGTTGCTGGAAATACATTCGCAAGGGAAAGCAACGGCGAAACATTTAGCCGATACCTATAATGATATTCCTCAAGCTACCCTATACCGGCATCTCAAAAAAATGTTGAGCGATGGCATTTTGCAGGTGGTAGAAGAAACACAGGTACGCGGTACAGTAGAAAAAACTTATTCCCTTGCATACGACATCAGCAGCAATATGGAAACTATGGTGGAGGAAAATTCCGGCGAGCTTTATATGCAGTATTTTATGCAGTATATCTTTGGATTTGCAAAGCAGTTTCAAGATTATTGTCAATCTCCGAATATCGATATCAAAAAAGATATGACGGGATTTTCTCTTTCCCCAATATATCTCTCTGATGATGAATTGACTTCTCTTGTAACAAGCATTTCTCAGATAATCAGCACAGTAAAAAACAATGGACCTAACTCAAAACGTAAGTTGCGGACGATAGGTGTGATCGTATCCCCGGCAGAAAATACAGACAAATAAAATGACCGTCCCATGTTGGGGCGGTTTCTTATTGACTTTATATTATCATTATGATAATATTATTAAAACGATAAAATATAGAAGTATAACACCTTATTTTGCCTTTGGAAAGGGGTAGAACAAATGAACGTCCTCACAATACAAAACCTATCGAAAAGTTTTGGAAAGCAAAAAATTATTGATAATCTCAATCTGTCTGTACCGGAGGGAAGTATCTTTGGTTTCATAGGAAAAAACGGAGCCGGCAAAACAACGACCATGAAAATGGTATTAGGACTATTACAGCCCGACAGCGGAGAAATCCACGTCTGCAATGAGTCTGTTTGCTTTGGGCAGACAAGAACAAATCAATATATCGGATATTTGCCGGACGTTCCAGAATTTTATAACTATATGACGCCGATACAGTATCTAAAGCTAAGCGGAGAAGTCATTGGTCTATCAAAAGCTGAAATATCAAAAAGGAGTGAAGAACTTCTCCCCCTTGTCGGCTTAAATGGTGTTACAAAGCAAATCGGCGGATTTTCTCGCGGCATGAAGCAACGATTGGGAATTGCACAGGCATTGCTCGCACAGCCGAAATTACTGATTTGTGACGAACCGACAAGCGCGCTTGACCCTGTAGGAAGAAAAGAGATTTTGGATATTCTTTATAAAATAAGTGGAACGACGACGGTGTTATTTTCCACTCACATTCTTTCTGATGTAGAGCGTATTTGCGACCATGCCGCTTTTTTGAATGAGGGAAAAATCGCTGTCACTGGAACACTCGCAGAAATTAAGACTTTGCATGGACACGACAGCTTGCTTTTAGAATTTTCGGCAGATAAAGATTTAAAGCTTTTCAAGAAACAAAAATCCATAGAGCCATTGTTACTTCATTCCGAAGAAAATAACAGGGAACTTATTTTACATGGCCGCGATATGGCAAGCGTGCAGAAAACCTTGTTTCATGTACTTGCGGAAACAGGAATTTGCCCCGTAAAAATAGAGCTGATGGAGCCGTCCCTTGAAAGTCTGTTTTTGGAGGTAGTGAAATGAAAGGATATATTGCTTTTGTGAAAAAAGAATTTACAGAAAACATGAAGAATTATCGTTTTATTGTCCTGTTTGCAGTCTTTCTGATTTTTGGTATTATGAGCGCGTTTCTTGCAAAATTTACGCCGGAGATTTTATCGGCTTTAGCCGCAGATATGGAAATGACTTCTGAACCAGTGGCTTTGGACGCATGGAAACAATTTTACAAGAATATTTCCAGTGTTGGTTTCAGTGCATTTATCATTTTGTTTGGAAGCTGTCTATCAAATGAATATTCTAAAGGAACGTTAGTTTTAATGATTACGAAGGGATTATCCCGTAAAGCTGTTATTCTTGCAAAATATACAGTAGCCGCCACTCTTATGACAATAAGCTATTGGATTGCCTATGTTGCGGCATACGGCTACACAGCCCTCTTATGGAATAATACCAACCTTTCAAATGTTGCTTTAGCCGCATTTTCGCTTTGGATAGCCGGTTTCCTGTATTTGAGTATTCTGATGATTGGGTGTGTGATATTTAAGCAGATTTTCACAAGCATACTCTTTACGGGCGGTATTGTTGCCCTTATATCTTTGCTTGAAATGATTGAACCGATTGAGAAATTTAACCCGTTCATCTTAACATCAAAAAATATAGATTTAATTTCCGGTGAGGTTATTCCGGCAGAATTTGTGATACCCGCCTTCATTTCAATCATTTTATCCATTTTCGGATTGCTGGTTGCTATTCGGCTTTTCAATAAAAAACAGCTTTGAATAGTGAAAATATAATAATTAAGATATAATCAAAGCTATCACATTACGTAGAAAGCTGTCCGGTATGAAAAAGCGGGCAGCTTTTAAATTTATCGAAAAACAATAAAAAAATATTGAAAATCAAGAATATCTATGGTATACTCCCCATAAATCCAAAGAAAAGCAAAATAAGGAGGCCTACATGGACTGGACACATAAAAACTCTATTATTCTAACTAAAATCTGCATTATTTTGTTCGGGATAGCCTACATTGCCACCGTGCTCACCTGTCCGGTTCTGGTCCGGGAGTATGTAGCGGTAAGCTACACGGCAGAGGATCTGATACCGGGGCTTTTTATGGCTACCATTTATATCTGCGCCGTACCTGTGGGTATCCTGTTGTGGAAGTTGTGGGGGCTGGTGGTAAATATCGGGGAAGAGAAGGTATTTACGGCAGAAAACATCCGAAGCCTCCGCGGGATCTCCTGGATGTGCTTTGCGGTAGCAGCTGTGACCCTGGCGTCAACCTGCTATTACCTTTTCTGGGGGATTGCCTCCGGCCTCATGGTATTTATGGGGCTGCTGATCCGGGTAATTAAAAACACTTTTGAAAAGGCCAAAGAATTGAAGGATGAAAACGACTTTACTATTTAGGAGGGACTGGCAATGCCCATAGTTGTAAATTTAGATGTGATGATGGCAAAGCGAAAAATGTCCTCCGGAGAACTGGCGGAAAAAATCGGGATCACCCAGGCCAACCTGTCTATTTTAAAGACAGGAAAAGCCAAAGCAGTCCGGTTTTCCACCCTGGAAGAAATCTGCAAGGTTCTGGATTGCCAGCCAGGGGACATTTTAGAATATAGGAGGAATCATAATGGAACAGAATGAATCAAGAGACGTAATAGAACAGAATGAACCAGGAGACGTGATTCAGGAAAATGTACCGCAGATTCCACGGAAAAAGGAGTGGATTCTGGCCGGGATATTGCTGATTGCCGGTTGGCTTTACAGTGGGATGATAACAGGAAGTTACTCAGATTTCCTTTTAAGCCGGATAGGCTGGAATGGCGTTCTATGCCTGTTTACTGCTGTATTTGCCGGAGCTTCTTTTTATGGAAGAAAGGCAGTTTGGCCGGGAAAGCCGGACAGGGATGCCGGATTATATCTGATTTTTACTGTGGCGGCGGCTCTCTGGGTGGGAATATTTGGAGGTCAAAGGGAACAGGATATTACAGGATATGTGGTTCTGTTTCTTCACGGGGCGGCGGTATACTGGGTGCTGGCTGCATCAAACAGCCGTTTGGACGGCTGTCTCAACGAGAGAGGGCTGACGGACCTGGCCAGAGGTTTTTTTGTTTTGCCTATTTGCTGCTTTGGAAAATGGTTTGGAACCCTGGGAAATTTATTTGCCTGTCTGTTTGAGAGCAGCCGGCGAAGCAGCAGGAAATTAAAACAGGCTGTGTCAGGGCTTCTTCTCAGCATCCCCTTTGTTGCCATAGCGGCAGGCCTGCTTATGGGGGCGGATCCGGAATTTTCCGCCGCTGCGTCCGGTGTGTTAGAGGGGCTTTCGTATTGGCTCAATGGCTTTCTGAGGAATATTGACGGGGTCATCCGGGGAATCACTGCAATGATTATCTGCTGTTATTTGTTCGGGTTAATCTATGGCGCTTATCAGAAAGAAGAGAAACCGGAGGCGAAACACCCCAGTCTTCCTGCTGCCATGCTCACCGCGTTTCTGCTGGCTTTTTTAGCTCTTTACGGAGTGTTTTTCCTGGTAAAGCTGGCGGCCGTTCCCAGGGCGCTTTCCGCTATCGGAAAAGGAGAGCTGCTAAGAAGCGCCTATGCCAGAGAGGGATTCTTCCAGCTTTGCTGGATTGCCGCCATTAATTTCGGAATATTTTCTTTTGTGAAATGGTATTGGCCGGAAGGAAGCGGGACAGAGGGAAGGAAAAAGCTGCTGCTTTCTTTCCTTGGGGTTCAGACCCTGGCATTTATCGGCCTGGCTATGTTCCGTATGGGCTTTTATATTGCAGGCTATGGACTGACCTTTAAGCGTGTTTTTACCACCTGGTTTATGACAGTTCTTTTGGTAACCTTCGTATTGCTGATGCTGGAAAACTGGAAAAAACAGGTTTGGGCCATCCGCCGCTCCGTAATATTCGGCTGTGTAACGTTTCTGCTGCTGGCTTACAGCAATTTGCCTGTTTGGGCCGGATAAGTTTTCAGGAAAAGAGAAAAAGAAGTAAAAGAAAATATACCTGAACATTCAGTCAGGCCTTCCACGAACCTGGTGAACATGGTATACTGTCTGTATATCCAGGCTGAGATACGGAGTGTTACGAGAAAGAGGAGGAAGGTATTTATGGCTTCGAATTTGGATTTTGTGGAATATGTGTGTGAACAAATAGGAGGCGCGGGCCAGATTACGTACAAAAAGATGTTTGGGGAATACGGCATTTATTGTAATGAAAAAATTATCGGTGTCATCTGCGACAATCAGTTTTTTGTAAAAAAGACGAAAGCGGGAGCAGAGATTTGCCCGGATTGCCAGGAGGGAGCGCCCTATACAGGCGCTAAGGCACATTTCGTAATAGAGAGTGTTGATGAGCCGCCTAACCGGCGGCGGGATTTTTAAAGTAAATACAAGTTGCGGACAGGGGCAGGAACAGCTATAATGATGGTAGCGAATTTCTGCCCCTGAATTTGAGCTGACTAAAATATAACGGGAGGTACATCCATGGCTGATGAATTACTGACTCCATTACAAGAATATGAAAAAGCGAGAAAGAGCGCTCAGAAACAATACAGAGCCTGCGTATCGGCAGGAACTTATCCTTATCTGCCAGCGCTGGATGATATGCTGCCTTATGTAGATATTGTATCGGAATCTTCCCTGGGGATTGTGGAGATCCCTTTGGACCTGGTGGTGGGAACCAAAACGGCAGGAAGGCAAAATGCCTTTTCCAACGGATTTCTGCCGCTGTTTCCATGTAATTCCGAATTTGGAAGCAAATGGATTAATTTATATCAGTCCCAGCTGGACGAGGGCATCAGAGAGCCCATTAAGGCCTATGAGTTTATGAATAAGTTCTATGTCCAGGAGGGAAATAAGCGGGTTAGCGTACTGAAATACGTAGGAGCCGCCAGCATTCCCGGCTATGTAACCAGATTGGTTCCCAGACGGAACCTTTCTCTGGAAAATAAGCTTTACTATGAGTTCCTGGATTTTTATAAAATTGCCGGCATCCATGAAATATGGTTCACCAAGGAAGGAAGTTTTTGCCGGCTCCTTCAGCTGACGGGAATCCAGACCGACACCCCCTGGAGCCAGGAGGAAAAGGTCAGGATGAAAAGCGCTTACAACCGGTTTAAAGTGATTTTTAACGATAAGGGAGGCAAGCGCCTTCCTATTACAGCCGGGGACGCCCTGCTCCTCTATTTGGAAACCTTTGGCATGCATCATTTGGAGCGGGCGTCGGATATGGCTCTCCGCGAGGAGATCGGACGGTTCTGGCAGGAAATCGAGCTGTCATGCCGGGATAAGACGGTGACTCTGGTAGAAGAGCCGGAGGCAGACAAGGAGAAGGGGACTTCTAAGCTTCTCGATCTGCTGATTCCTTCCTCAGCCCCTGCCAAACTAAAGATCGCCTTTATTAATGCAAAAACTCCGGAGACCTCCAACTGGACCTACAGCCATGAGCTGGGGCGGCTCCATGTAGAACAGGTGTTTGGTTCCCGGGTAATTACCACCCACATTGACAATGTAAATACCAATGCGGAGGCCATGAAGGCCATCGAGCTGGCGATTTCTGCTGGAAATACGGTGATTTTTACCACCACGCCTCAGATGATCACGGCCAGTTTAAAGGCGGCGGTGCTGTATCCGGATGTAAAGATTCTAAACTGCTCGGTTAACACCTCCCACAAAGCCATCCGCACCTATTACGGAAGAATGTATGAGGCCAAGTTCCTTATCGGCGCCATTGCGGCCACCAAATCGGAGGAGGACGATTTGGGTTACCTGGCAGATTATCCTGTATATGGGATGATGGCCAATATTAATGCCTTTGCCCTGGGAGCTAAAATGATTAACCCCAGAGCTAAAATTCATCTGGAATGGTCTACCATAAAGGACTACGATCCTATGGCGGCGCTTTCTCACAAAGGAATTGCCTTTGTGTCCGGCAAAGATAACATTACTCCGGTGGAGGAAAACCGGCAGTTTGGTCTTTACCGGAAAAACGGGGATCAGGTGGAAAACCTGGCTACTCCCATCTGGAACTGGGGGAGATATTATGAAAAGATTATCCATCAGATCTTAAAAGGAGGCTGGACGGGAGGCCTGGCAAAGAGGGAGCAGGCCCTGAATTATTACTGGGGAATGTCTGCGGATGTCATTGACGTAGCCTACAGTAAAAGGACGCCGGAGGGAACCAAGCATTTGATTGCCCTTTTAAAAAAGGCAATCTGCAGAAACGAATTTTATCCCTTTGAGGGAATTCTCACTGCTCAGGACGGAACTGTTATGTGCCCGGAAGGGGAAATTCTTACCCCTACGGAAATTGTAACTATGGATTGGCTGGTGGATAACGTAATCGGACGGATTCCGGAGCCGGAGGAACTGACAGAAGAAGCCAGGGCTATTGTTCAGATTCACGGAAAAAGTAAAGATGGGGAGGGCGCAGGCCGGACAGAAGAATAAGTCGGCAGCGGGGAAAAGAAAATGAGGATATTAGTTGTTTCCGATGTGGAATCCAAATCCCTGTGGGATTATTATGATGAAAGCAAGTTAAAAGGGATTGATCTGATCCTTTCCTGCGGGGATGTTTCCCACCGGTATTTATCCTTTTTGGTCACCTTTGCCAATGTGCCCCTCTTGTATGTATACGGCAATCACGATACAGAAGAACCGGAAGGATGTACCTGTATTGAGGATCAGATTTATCTGTACAGGGGGCTGCGGATATTGGGGCTGGGAGGTTCTATGCGCTACCGTCCGGGCCCTCACCAGTACAGTGAGCCCCAGATGCGAAGGAGGATTGCGCTGCTGTGGTGGCAGCTGAAGAAAAATAAAGGTTTTGACATTCTCCTTACCCATGCTCCGGCCTATAAGCTTGGGGATGGGGATGATCTGTGCCATACGGGCTTTCAGTGCTTTTTTGATTTGATGGACAAGTATCAGCCTAAATATTTTATTCACGGACATATGCATTTAAATTATGGAGGCAGGGCCAAGCGGCTGCAGCAGTATAAGGAGACCATTGTGATCAATGGGTATGAGGCCTATATCATTGATATTGATGTGTAGAACGGAGACCTGAAATGAAAACAGAAGAATTGGAACAGATCCGGCAGAGGATTTTTAACAGCCAGAAGGTCTTAATCGGCATTGGCGGGGAGTGGAGGCAGAACCCGGATCCGAAACAGCCGGAACGGATTACGCCGCGGCCTGAAGTGGCTCAGGGGTATCTTTCGTTATATGAATTAATAAAAGATAAGGACTACTTTATGGTTACCACGGTTACCGACGGAGAGATATTAAAGCAGCCCTTTGATTCTCAGCGAATTGTAGCCCCTTGCGGGAATGTAACCTGGAAGCAGTGTGAAAATGCCTGTACCAGGGATATTTGGGAAGATGGGGAGATAAAGGACGGGAGATGCCCTTACTGTGGGGCAGCGCTGGTTCCCAACATATCTTCCTGTGAGAATTATATTGAGGAAGGTTACCTTTTAAGGTGGAAAGCCTATACAGAGTGGCTGGCAGGAACTTTGAATCACTCTCTGACCGTGCTGGAGCTGGGGGAGGGCTTTCTCACGCCTACCGTAATCCGTTGGCCTTTTGAAAAAACCGTATTTTTTAACCAAAAAGCATGGCTTTACCGGGTTCATCATGAATTTCCTCAGATCAGTGAAGAATTAAAGGAAAGGGCGAAGGGGATTCGGGCCGATTCTGTGGACTGGATCCGCAGCCTGGTGAGACCTATGGGGAAGGAGCAGCTATGATAGCGATAATTGATTATGACGCCGGGAATTTAAGAAGTGTTTCCAAAGCTCTTGAGACGCTGGGAGAAAAGCCAGTAATTACCAGGGACAGAGAGACCTTGTTTCAGGCGGACAAGGTGATTCTGCCAGGGGTAGGATCCTTTGGGGATGCCATGGGAAAGCTTTGCCAATACGGACTGGCAGAGGTGATCCGTCAGATAGCAGACAGTAAAAAGCCGTTTCTCGGCATATGCCTGGGCCTTCAGCTTTTGTTTGAGAAAAGTGATGAGTGTCCGAGAGTGAAAGGGCTTTCTATCCTTCCGGGGGAAATATTGCGGATACCGGACTGCCCGGGGCTTAAAATTCCCCATATGGGGTGGAACTCCCTTTCTATCACGCCTGGAGCCAGGCTGTTTAAAGGAATTGAAAATGGGGCATATGTTTATTTTGTCCATTCATATTATTGTAAAGCAAAAGAAGAATCCATAGTGGCGGCTTCTGCGGAGTACAGCACCCATATCCATGCATCCGTGGAGCGGGAAAATGTATTTGCCTGCCAGTTTCATCCGGAAAAAAGCGGCAGTGTGGGGCTTCAGATTTTAAAGAATTTTATTGAACTGTAGGAGGCGCCGGATGTTTACCAAACGAATCATACCCTGTCTGGACGTGAATAACGGCCGGGTGGTAAAGGGAGTTAATTTTGTGAATTTACAGGATGCCGGGGATCCGGTGGAAATTGCCAGAGCATATGACAAGGCGGGAGCGGACGAACTGGTATTTTTGGATATTACGGCTTCCTCAGATGCCAGAAAAACGGTGGTATCTATGGTACGCCAGGTGGCGGAAACCGTATTTATCCCCTTTACCGTAGGCGGCGGTATCCGCACAGTAGAGGACTTTAAACTGCTTCTTCGGGAAGGGGCAGACAAGATTTCCATCAATTCCTCCGCCATTGACCGGCCGGAGCTGATCTCAGAGGCGGCCGACAAGTTCGGCAGCCAGTGTGTGGTGGTGGCCATTGACGCCAAGCGCAGGGCGGACGGTTCGGGCTTTAACATTTATAAGCACGGCGGACGCATTGATATGGGAATTGATGCCGTAGAGTGGGCTATGAAGGCAGATAAGCTGGGAGCCGGGGAGATTCTTCTTACCAGCATGGACTGTGACGGAACCAAATCCGGCTATGACAACCAGCTGACGAGACTGGTGGCGGATAACGTCTCCATTCCCGTAATTGCATCCGGCGGCGCAGGGACCAAAGAGCATTTTTATGAGACCCTGACAGAAGGCGGGGCTGACGCTGCCCTGGCGGCGTCACTGTTTCACTATAAAGAGCTGGAGATCATGGACTTAAAGCGCTATCTGGCAGAAAGAGGGGTGGCGGTGCGGCTCTAGTGTGCAGTTTACACCAGTGCATTGCACAAATTCCGACAAGGCCTGTAAACGGCCGGAATTGACATGACAGACATTTTCAATAAGACACAAGGAGGCACACAAAAGATGGCGGCAATTGACAACGATTGGCTGGAACCATTAAGCGGAGAGTTTAAAAAGGAGTATTACCGCAAACTGTATGCGACTGTAAAACATGAATATGAAACCCGGCGTATTTTCCCGGAAGCGGACGATATATTTAACGCCTTTGCTTTTACGCCATTGTCTAAGGTAAAGGTGGTAATCCTGGGTCAGGATCCTTACCACAATTACGGTCAGGCTCATGGTCTGTGCTTTTCCGTAAAGCCGGATGTGGAGATCCCGCCGTCTCTGGTCAATATTTATCAGGAGCTTCACGACGATCTGGGATGCTACATTCCGGATAACGGATATTTAAAAAAATGGGCGGATCAGGGGGTAATGCTTTTAAATACGGTTCTTACTGTCCGGGCTCATGCGGCAAATTCCCACCGGGGGATCGGATGGGAGGAATTTACGGATGCGGCCATCCGAATTCTCAATCAAGAGCAGCGCCCTATGGTGTTTATTCTGTGGGGACGTCCGGCCCAGATGAAAAAGGCAATGCTGAACAATCCCGCTCATTTGATCCTGGAAGCGCCTCACCCCAGCCCCTATTCAGCATCCAGAGGATTTTTCGGGAGCCGTCCTTTCAGCAAAACCAATGATTATTTGATAAAGCATGGAATGGATCCCATTGACTGGCAGATTGAGAATGTAAGAGGATAGGAGAAGCGTATGGAAATTTTTGAAGTATTAAAAGTATTGGTTCTGGGGATTGTAGAGGGCTTTACCGAGTGGCTGCCCATCAGCAGCACCGGCCACATGATCCTGGTAGAGGAAATCATTCCCCTTCACTTAAGCGAAGATTTCAAAAATGTTTTTATGGTGGTGGTTCAGCTGGGAGCTATTTTGGCAGTGGTTGTGCTGTACTTCCATAGGCTCAATCCCTTTTCTCCCCGGAAAAAACAGTCCCAGAAGCGGGAGACCGTGATCCTGTGGATCAAGATTATCATTGCCTGCCTCCCGGCGGCTATTGTAGGGATCCCCTTTGATGATATTTTGGAAGCTTACCTGATGAAATCTTATGTGGTTGCCGCTATGCTGATTTTATACGGCGTACTTTTCATCGTGTTGGAAAATCACAATGCCAATACCAGATTTCCCATTCAAAAGACCAGTCAGATCACTTTCCAGACTGCGTTGTTTATCGGCCTTTTCCAGCTTTTATCTCTGATTCCGGGAACCTCCCGATCCGGATCTACCATATTGGGAGCCATGATTTTGGGCTGTTCCAGGGGGGCGGCCGCAGAATTTTCCTTTTTCCTGGGGATTCCGGTTATGTTTGGAGCCAGCCTTTTAAAGATTGTAAAATTCGGCCGGCTGTTTACGGGACCGGAGATTGCCTACCTTTTGATAGGAATGATCACCGCTTTTATTGTTTCCGTCCTGTCTATCAAATTCCTCATTACTTATGTGAGGAAAAATGACTTTAAATTCTTTGGATACTACCGGATCGTATTGGGAGTGGTAGTGTTTGCCTACTTTGGAATTTCGGCTCTGGCCGGGTAGGGGATGTGGCGCCGGGCATCCCTTACCCTATGCCGCCGGGCAGGCGGCGGAATTTCCACCTGCAGGACACAACAGCCACTTTTCCTGCTTCATGCAGCCACCTTCTGCTGTTCCTTTTCCATATTTCTAAAAAATTTCATTGCAGATAGCCCTACAATACAAACTATGATGCCAGTCGGGATTAAGACAAAATATATGGCACTGTAAAATTTGTCAAACAGAAAACCGTACACGATTTGTCCTATGGGCTGGACGCACAAAGTAACCGTTGATGTATAAGCCATAACTTTTCCTATTAAATGATTTGGTGTCCTCTGCTGTATGAGGGAAACAGCAAAAATAGAAAATATACTGATAACCGCCTGCATACCACAAAATGATACAACCGTAACGCCATACTTTACAATGTTATTTACTGGCAATAGGAAAACAATGCCGGCAGGGATAATCAAAATGCCAAGAGTTGCAAGCAGGACAGACAGTTTATGTATTTTCAATTTCTCTGCCAAAACTCCTGCGGCAATGCTCCCCCAAATTGTAGCGACTGCTAACGCACTTTCCGCAGCCCCATAATAATTTGCATTAAATCCGAGGACAGTCCGCACAAGAAAGGGAAGTCCGACTATGGTAATGCCCATCACAAAAAACCTTGAGAATGCCGTTAAAAGCAACATTTTTGATATGCTGGTCTGCTCTTTTGAAATATACTGCATACTTGATAAAAAATCCTGTCTAACAATCTGAAGCACACCGCCTTGATTTTGAATACGCTGATAACTCAATTTTATAAAACATTCAAACAGGGCAGTAATAAAAAAGCAGAAAACGCTTGCATATATTACGGGTTTCAGTCCAAACATGGAATACAGTATGCCGCCCAACATAGGGGCAATCAGATAGGATAAAGATGCCACTTGATTTACAATAGAATTTCCTTTCATAATATTGTCGCCTTGCAACATCGTAGGAATACACGCTTGAACAGTAGGCGTTTCAAACGCGCCCAAAATAGAAAGTATAATAAGCAACGTACTGATTACGGCAATGGCATTGCTTTCTGACAGGAATAATGCCGTACATAAAACTGATACGCCAGTCAATGCGTCTAACGCCACCATAATATTCCGTCTGTCTGCCCTGTCCGCCAAGATACCGCCAAGCGGTGACAAAAGAAT
>CAJUJM010000051.1 GCA_910586755.1 uncultured Lachnospiraceae bacterium | reverse complement strand
GCTTAACAAGCCGACTTTGGTAATAGCGCACAATAAGACATTAGCGGCACAGCTCTATGGTGAGTTCAAAGAGTATTTTCCGAGTAACGCGGTAGAATACTTTGTGTCCTACTACGACTACTACCAACCCGAAGCCTACGTCCCGTCCACCGACACCTATATCGAAAAGGACTCTGCCATCAACGATGAGATTGACAAGCTGCGCCATTCTGCAACAGCCGCCCTGTCAGAGAGGCGGGACGTAATCATTGTAGCTTCCGTCTCCTGCATTTATGGTTTGGGAAGCCCTATCGATTATAAGGAGATGGTAGTTTCCCTGCGCCCGGGCATGGTAAAGGATCGGGACGAGGTGATTCACAAGCTGATTGACATCCAGTACGCCCGAAATGACATGGACTTTAAACGGGGAACCTTTCGGGTCAGAGGGGATACGCTGGAGATTTTTCCGGCTTATTCCGGCAATGAGGCATACCGGGTGGAGTTTTTCGGGGATGAGGTGGAACGGATTACGGAGATTGACACCCTGACTGGGGAAATTAAGGCCCAACTGGGCCACATCGCTGTTTTCCCTGCATCCCACTATGTGGTGCCCAAAGAAAAGATGCTTCTTGCCACAGAACATATTCTGGAAGAAATGAAGGAGCGGGTTACCTTTTTCAAAAGCGAGGACAAGCTATTAGAAGCTCAGAGAATATCAGAGCGGACCAACTTTGATGTGGAGATGATGCGGGAGACCGGATTTTGCTCTGGTATTGAAAATTACTCCAGACACCTGGCCGGGACGGCCCAGGGGGAACCGCCCTGGACGCTAATCGATTATTTTCCAGATGATTTTCTGATTATTGTGGACGAGTCTCATATTACCCTGCCCCAGGTCCGGGGAATGTACGCAGGAGACCAGTCCAGAAAGCGGACTCTGGTGGATTATGGATTCCGCCTGCCGTCGGCTTTGGACAACCGGCCTTTGAATTTTACTGAGTTTGAGAGTAAAATTAATCAGATGATGTTTGTGTCTGCCACCCCGTCTGTCTATGAAAGTGACCATGAGCTGATGCGGGTGGAGCAGATTATCCGGCCTACCGGATTGCTGGATCCGGAGATTTCCGTGCGCCCGGTAGAAGGCCAGATTGATGATTTGATTTCAGAGGTGAATAAAGAGGTGGAGAACCACCACAAGGTGCTGATCACCACCCTGACCAAGCGGATGGCAGAGGATTTAACCGATTATATGAGGGAAGTGGGGATCCGGGTAAAATATCTCCATTCCGACATTGATACCCTGGAGCGGGCAGAAATTATCCGGGATATGCGTCTGGATGTTTTTGATGTTCTGGTGGGAATTAACCTTCTGAGGGAAGGCTTGGATATTCCGGAGATTACCCTGGTGGCCATTTTGGATGCGGACAAGGAAGGGTTTTTGCGTTCCGAGACCTCACTGATTCAGACCATCGGACGAGCGGCGCGAAACAGCGAAGGTCACGTTATCATGTATGCGGATACCATTACGGACTCTATGAGAAACGCCATTGATGAGACCAACCGCCGCCGGGGGATCCAGCAAAAGTATAATGAAGAAAACGGCATTACTCCCACCACCATCCAAAAGGCAGTACGGGACCTGATTGCCATTTCCAAGGCTGCTGATCTGTCTGACAAGGACTTTAAGAAGGAACCGGAGTCCATGGATGAAAAAGAACTGAATCAGCTGATAAAGGAGCTGACAAAGAAGATGCACCAGGCAGCGGCTGAACTGAATTTTGAAGAAGCGGCCAGGCTGCGCGACCGGATGATAGAAGTAAAAAAAGCCCTTTTGGACATGGAATAGTATAAGGACGCCTGACTCTGTATAAGATGTAATAAATATTTCTGATAGTACAGAGCGGGGACAAAAAATGAAACTATATCAGTGCGAAAAGGGAAGAGAGTACCAGATAGAGAATATCCGGCTCTCCGGCCAGATGGCAAAGAGGCTGGAGGTTCTGGGACTGACTCCTCAGACTTCTGTTTTGGTGGTAAATAAAAAACGCTGTGGATCCATGATCATCAAGGTGAGAGGCGCCCGGCTGGCCGTTGGCCGGGGGATAGGAGAAGGCATTGAGGTAACGCCTTTTTGTCCAGGTAACTCTCTGTCATCTGAAACAGAGAAAAAGGACGGCAGCTATGGCAGATAGGCAAAGCTGTACAGGAGAAAAAAGGGCAGATCTCACCATAGGTCTGGTGGGAAATCCTAATTGCGGTAAGACCACATTGTTTAACGCTCTTACCGGTTCCCGGCTTAAGACGGCCAACTGGCCCGGCGTTACGGTAGAGCGGATGGAAGGGGAGCTTAAGTATGAGGGATTAAAGATTCGGATTGTGGATCTTCCCGGAACCTACAGCTTAAATTCTTACACCATAGAAGAACAGATAGCCAGAAAATACGTGGAGAGCGGGGAGGCAGACATACTGATCAACATAGTGGACGCTTCTTTGCTGGAGCGGAGTCTTTATCTTACTCTGCAGCTTTTGGAGCAGAAAAGACCGGTGGTTCTGGCGCTTAATATGATAGATATTGTAAAAGCGCAGAGGATGGAGATTGATGAAAAGTCCCTTTCAAAAATGCTGGGGTATATCCCGGTAGTCCCGATTTCCGCCAGAAAAGGAAAGGGCCTGGAAAGCCTTTTAGATGCCGCCATTTGCAGCCCCCAAAGGGCGGGCAGAGCTGGTTTTGATGAAAGGCCTGTATTTGAAAACAGGACAGAGGGCAAGTCTTTTGATGAAAAGGCCCTGTATACCTGCATTGAGAAAATCGTAAAAACCTGTCTTATTAGCAGAGAAAGGGAAAGTTCTGCCACAGATGCCATTGATCAGTACCTGACCCACCGGGTTTTGGGAATTCCTATATTTCTGGGAATTATGATGTTGGTATTTTTTCTTACCTTTACGGTGGGAGACTTTTTCAAAGGGTACTTTCAGTCAGGACTGGATAAATTTTCCCGGATAGTTTTCGGCCTTTTGCAGAGCAGCCATTGTGCCGGCTGGGCCATATCTCTGGCAGTAGACGGGATCGTGGCGGGAGTGGGAAGTATTTTAACCTTTCTTCCTAATATTCTGATTCTGTTTACAGCCCTGGCTATTTTGGAGGACAGCGGCTATATGGCCCGGGCCGCTTATTTAATGAATGAAATTATGGGCCTGGCAGGACTCTCCGGAAGGGCCTTCCTTCCCCTGCTTCTGGGATTTGGCTGTACAGTTCCGGCAGTAATGGCAGCCAGGATTCTTCCTGATGCCAGAGACAGAAGGAGGACGATTTTTATTACGCCTTTTATGTCCTGCTCGGCAAAGCTGCCGGTGTATGTTCTGTTTGTTGAAATCTTTTTTCCGGACAGGAAATTGCTGGTAATGAGTTCCCTGTATGCGGCAGGCCTGGGGGTGGGAATTCTGATGGCATTTTTGATACATAGAGGAGAAAAGGAGAAGGAAAATCCTCTCTTGATAGAGCTTCCTCAGTACCGAATGCCGGGTGTGAAAACCGTTTCCATATATGTGGGAGATAAGATAAAAGATTATTTATGTAAAGCGGGAACCACAATTTTTATAGCTGCTATTGTACTTTGGTTCCTGCTGAATACAGGAGTTACCGGATTCGTCACAGATGTTTCCGACAGTTTTGCCGCCATGGCAGGACGAATGGCAGAGCCTTTTTTTCGCCCCTGCGGATTGGGAAACTGGCGAATGACCGTGGCTCTGCTCTCTGGACTTTCGGCCAAAGAGGTGGTGGTTTCCAGTTTGTCCATATTGTATGGTATCGGAAATATGAATTCACCTGGGGGAATGGCGGAGCTGTCAGGGGCTTTGGCAGGAGAAGGTTTTGGCTGTCTCAACGCTTATGGAATGTTGATATTTTGCCTTTTTTATACCCCCTGTGTTGCTGCCATAGGAACTGTGAGAAAAGAGACGGGATCCATTATATGCGCGGCAGGAATGGCAATATTCCAATTTGCCATGGCCTGGGCAGCGGCAGCTTTGATTTACCAGATAGGAAGTATACTGTTATGAATACAAATTTAAAAGAAACAATAGAATCTGGCGCTGTTAATGATAAATTGCTGGTAGAAACGGCGGCTGCTGCCGGTGAGATTATGTTGGTCAGCGGAGCAGAAGTTTACCGGGTGGAGGATACGGTAGGGCGGATCCTCTCCCTGGCGCCAGACCGGAGATCCGAAAATGTAGCTCTGGGAACCAGCCTGATTGTTACTCTGGACAGGCCCGGAGACGAAAGTCTTACCATTATGCGCCGGATTCGAGACCGCTCTACCAACTTAAACCGGGTGTGTCTGGTAAATGAAGTCTCACGCAGGCTCTGTGCCGGTGAAATGAGCTTACAAGAGGCTCAAAAAAGCCTTCAGGAGATAAAACAGGACATTCAATATCATTCCTGGACCAGAGCGGTAGGTTATATTGGGGTATCCGCTTTTTTTGCTCTGCTTCTGGGAGGAACCTGGAGAGAAGGATTGGGGGCCGGACTGGCAGGAGTACTGCTGGCGATGGTATGCCTTCTTACTTCTAAAGCGCGCCTTAACGATTTTTGTATTAATGCTTTGGGAGCTTTTGCAGTGGGGGCCGGGGCCATGGCGATTGAGACCTGGCTTATGCCGGCTATGGATAGAAACGCGGTGATTACCGGAGCCATTATGCCGCTTGTTCCGGGGGTGACATTTACCACCTCTATCCGGGATATTTTAAATGGAGACTATGCATCCGGGACCAACCGGATGATGGAGGCGCTGGTAGTGGCGCTTTCGGTTGCAGTGGGTATTGGTACTGCCATGTTCCTATTCAGCAATCTGACAGGAGGGTGATATGGGAATTCAGATAATAATCCAGACGGTATCCGCTTTTCTGGCGGTGGTGTGCTTCGGACTTCTCCTGGAGATGCCGAAAAGATATTTGCTGGACGCAGGAGTGGTGGGCGGAGCTGCCTGGCTGGTGTATCTCCTGACCGATCAGTGGACCGGATCCAACATTATGGCAGCCTTTGCCTCCACCCTGGTGGTTGCCTGCATTAGTCACATGTTTGCAAGACTATTTAAAGCTCCGGTCACCGTATTTTTAGTAGCGGGAATTCTTCCTGTGGTCCCTGGGGCGTCCATTTACCGGTGCGTATTTTATGTGATTCGAAGCGGAAGCAGCCTGGCGACTTTTTACTTTATCGAAACCCTGCAAATTGCCGGGGCCATCGCCATTGCTATCTTTATTATGGATTCGATTTTCAGATTGATTCAGGACAATGAGAAACGATGGAAAAAGAGCCGTCCTGACGGCAATAGCGGTACACCTGGTTAGACAGCCGATCTTCTATTGGCACATCCGATTGATTGATATCATAAACAATCTGACTGATTAGGTCATAATCTACCTCCGGGGTATCGGCGGTAATGAGGACTTCGTGGATACTGGAAGGCAGAATCAGTACATCTGAATTCCGGCTGTCCGCGAAGTTTTTTATTGCATCAGGATAGCGGATACAGGCGGCGCCGTAGAGATTCCGTTTATTGGTCAGCACATAGAGGGGAAATTCGTGAAAATCTTCTTTGCTGTCAAATAAGTCAGAAGACTGAGACGGGGAGTCCGGGGAATCGACAGAAAATTCCGTTATGACCTGGGACAGGCTCTTTACGGTATAAGGTAAAAGCTTTGGGGTGTTTTGCTTCCCACATTCTTCCAGATCCTCAAGTCCGATATCCCAGAGCTTTAAATGGGAATTGCGGATTAAGGCCGTCATCTGCTCCGTTTCGCTTTCTGCCAGATAAATGCAGAATATCACAGCAAGATCCAAAAAGGGAATGTAAGGGATTTCATCTAAAAGTTCCTGGTTAGACCGGGCATTAACCAGACGGTAAATTACTTTATCCCTGAGGCAGCCAAAATCTTGAAACATAGATGGATCCAGGTCAGGAAAAGTACACCGGGTCCGGTAGGTTTCCAGAACCAGATGGCAGATTTCTTCCAGAGAGCGGCCTTTTTTGTATTCCTGGTAATGGGAATTGAGATAAATAGTAGGAGCAATCAGTTCCCCCGGCTGTTCAATGCAGACGCCGTCCAATAAAAGCCCATTGTTTTTCCGGACCCGTTCCAGGGATACACGGCAGTGTTCCCCCAAGGTTGCCTGAATGTTTGCAGTTACCTGATTAAGAAATGTTTTGTATACCATAGGCAGTATACCTCCTTGAAATGAATATTTGTAGAACCTGCATGAGAGCAGTTCCGACATGCATGGAAACGTATAAAGGTTCTGTCTGAACTATTACGAAAAATTTAAGAAAATACCTAACAGACCCGTAAGAAAAACATGATATACTAGGGGATAAGTGTAATACAGAAAACTGATAGAAATTATGAAATCATACTCTTGCTCACTGGGGGTAAGAAAGTAAAAGATAGAGAATAAAAGAGTAAAAGAATAATGCGTCTGATAGGAATCGAACCTACGCACACGGCTCCGGAGGCCATTGCTCTATCCACTGAGCTACAGACGCATCTCCTATATTGTACTATATTTTTTCCAGAACTGCAAGCCCTAATTTTATTGCTTTTTTAATTTGTTTTTGTTAAAATAGCTTCATATGACCATAAAACACGCAGGAGGTAGAGACTTGAGCAGACGAGATAATAAATATGGCTATTCCTCTTTTACAGAAGAGGAGCTGAAGAAATACTTAAAACTGCTGATAATTCCGGCGCTGGTGGTAGTTCTGATACTGGCCATTATATTAGCGGAAAGGCTGGCCAAAAGTCAAAATGGAGGAGAAAACCAGACTGTGGCAGACCCGTCCCAGACCACCCCGGCGATTGAAATAACCATTGAGAACGGAGAAGGAGAATCATCTGCCGCCTCCGGGGAAGCAGGAATACAGATGGAGGCAGGAGCAGATGGAGATGGAGCGGGACAAGCCTTTGCAAAGGATGAAGTGCTGGAAGTCAACACCCTGATAGAGACCTACTTTACTGCAAAGCAGAGCGCGGATGTGGAGACAATTTACCGCCTGTTTGGCCGCGGGGATACGGCAGGGATGGAAGAACTGCGGGATGATTACCGCTATACCGCCCGTTATACCGACGGCTATGAGAATATTGTCTGCTATACCAGACCCGGCCCTGTAGAAGGCAGTTATCTGGCCTATGTAAGTTATGATCTGAAATTTAAAAATGTAGAAACTCCGGCCCCCGGCTTGTTCCGGGTATATATTATTACCAACGGGGAAGGCGCTTTGCAGATGGTGGACAGCAGTCTTCAGGATCCGGTAGTTTTGCAGGAATTCAGTGATGCCGAGAAAACAGATGAGCTGATTCTTCTAAGAACTCAGGTATATGCAAAACTGAGGCAGGCATTAGAGACGGATCCGGATCTGGCAGGGGTTTACGGCGTTCTTCAGAAGAATTCGGGCGCAGGACAGCCGGAAGAGAGTAAGGGAGAGAGCAGTGTATCCATTGTAACAAACGGGGGGTCTGCCCAGACGGAAGCGGCCGTGGAAACGCCTGCGGAATAACTTTATCTGGAGGAGACAACAGGATGAATGTAAAAGATTTTTATTTTGATTTACCCCAGGAGCTCATCGCTCAGGATCCGCTGGAGGATCGCTCTGCCTCCAGACTGCTTGTTTTAAATAAAGAGACCGGCGAGGTAACCCACAAACATTTTCGGGATATAAAAGAATATTTAAAACCTGGAGATTGTCTGGTAATTAATGATACAAAAGTAATTCCGGCCAGGCTTTTTGGCACGAAAAGAGACACAGGAGCAAAGATTGAAGTGCTTTTATTAAAGCGCAGAGAAAATGACATTTGGGAAACCCTGGTAAAGCCTGGCAGAAAAGCCAGGCCGGGCACAGAGCTGGAGTTTGGAGAAGGACTTTTAAAAGCTACGGTTGTGGATGTAATAGACGAAGGAAACCGTCTGATTCAGTTCCATTATGACGGAATTTTTGAAGAAATATTAGACCAGCTGGGACAGATGCCTCTGCCTCCTTATATTACCCATCAGCTAAAAGACAAAGACCGGTATCAGACGGTTTATGCTAGGCATCAGGGATCGGCGGCAGCGCCTACGGCGGGACTGCATTTTACCAGGGAGCTGCTGACAGAGATTGAGGAGATGGGGGTGGAGATTGCCCGGGTAACTCTCCACGTAGGTCTGGGCACTTTCCGGCCGGTGAAAACAGAGAACGTTTTGGATCACCATATGCACTCGGAATTTTATATGGTAGAAGAATCAGAAGCCCAAAAGGTTAACAGGGCCAAATCCTCCGGCTGCCGCATTATCTGCGTGGGAACCACCAGCTGCCGGACTATCGAATCCGCCGCCGGTGAGGACGGCCTTTTAAAGGCTGGAAGCGGCTGGACGGAGATCTTCATCTATCCGGGCTACCAATTTAAGCTGCTGGATTGCCTGATAACCAATTTCCATCTTCCGGAATCCACCTTAGTGATGCTGGTATCCGCTCTGGCGGGCCGGGAACAGGTTCTGTCCGCTTATGGAGAGGCTATTAAAGAGCGTTATAGGTTCTTTTCCTTTGGGGATGCCATGCTTGTGATTTAACACCATTTTTGTACATTAGTAAGCAGATAAAAATTCAGAAAAAGGCTTAGGAATGGGATTCCTGGGCCTTTTGTGAATAAAATGCTAATTGAAAATACTGCTTGACGTGAGGTATATTCGCACGCTAAAGTATAGTTATTGAAAGGGGGCCGCAATATGCCGAACATTATTTATACCAAAAAGGCAAGGAAAAGCATCAAGTCCCTGGATATAAGAGTAAAAGACAGGGTGAAAGATGGAATTGAAAAAATTCCGTTTGGAGATATTAAAAAGTTGCAGGGTTACTCAAATTTATATCGGCTCCGGATTGGTGATTACCGGGTTATCTACCAGATGGAGCATGATACAATTATCATTGATGCTGTACTGCCTAGAGGCGAAGCGTATAAAGGATTGTAGGAGGTGGTTTTTGTGAGCAGAGATACGTTGCGTGGTCTGGTTGAAATTGTAGACGAAAAAGAGATTGATACAGTCTGCCGGATTCTTTTAAAATTTGTGGAGGAGGATGCGGCACTTCCGGATGAAGTGGAAGCAATCAGGGAAGCCAGACAGGAAATCGAAAGAGGAGAGCTATTTTCCCACGAAGATGTGTGGGCGTAGAGCGATACAAAGAAGCAGGAAAAAATGAGAGCAGCCAGAAACTTTACCAGAAGATCGGCTGCTCTTATGCCCTCACTGAACAAGGCGGACAGAGTATGAGAAATATACACAGTATTGAATTTTATACCGGAAGCAAGGAGGAAGTTCTCACCGGTTTTTCAGGTGATTTTCCCTATATCGCTTCAAGAGCGGAGCTTGATAAATATATGGGGCGTTTTGTCCCGTGGCACTGGCATAAGGCAGTAGAGCTTTTTTACATGGAAAGCGGCAGTCTTGAGTATTACACCCCCGGAGGAAAGGTACTGTTTCCGGCAGGAAGCGGCGGCATGGTAAATTCCAATGTGCTTCACATGACAAAGGCAATGTCACGGACAGAAAAAAACAGCCAGCTTCTTCATATTTTTGATGTTTCCCTCCTTGCAGGGGAACAGGGAAGCAGAATAGAGAGGAAATATATTGCTCCCATTGTGGCGGCCCCGCAGATTGAAATCATCCCTCTTTTTCCGGAAAATATGGAACAGAAAAAGATTTTGGAACTGATTGTTCAGTCTTTCCGCTTTTCAAGTGAGGAATTTGGGTATGAAATAAAGCTCCGGGAAGTATTGTCGGAAATATGGCTTATGCTTTTTCAGCTGTGCAGCCCAATGCTGAATAAAAGCGGGGAACATAGTAAAAGCAATGACAGAATCAAGCTGATGATGATCTATATCCATGAGCACTATTTTGAAAAGATCTCTATTTCAGAGCTGGCGGCAGCAGCGTATCTTAGCGAAAGGGAATGTTTCAGAGTGTTTCACGACTGCCTGCATATGACACCCATAGAATATATAAAAAGCTACCGTCTGCAAATAGCCTGCCAGATGTTGGCCAGAGGAAGGGAGTCTGTTACGGTTATCAGCCATGCCTGTGGCTTGGGGAGCAGCAGCTACTTTGGAAAAGTTTTTCGGGAATATGCAGGCTGCAGTCCGTCAGAATATCGCAGGAAATGGCAGGATTGTGATACATAAAGGCGGAAACAGAATATTTTTTTTATCAGAACCGCACTATAATGATATCCGTAAAGACAATAACCCATTTACGGAAGGAGACTTTAAGATGGTAAAACTGAATATTCTGAATATGGAGCGTTTCCTGAGCACTGTGAATTCCTGTACCGGCAAAGTGAATATGCTCTGCCCGGACGGTAAAAAAGTAAATATTAATGGAGAAGAAACGGTACAGGATCATTTATGGCAACAGTATTGTCAAAACGAAAACTATCTGCCGCTTGCTTTAGAAATTTCTAACCCCAGGGATTACATGAATATTGTTTCATATTACGCCGGAGATTGCTGATTTCCTGACATCCGGGCTGTTATGATTACCTCTTTGAAAGGACATAAAATGGAGCTAAACAGACAAAATGCAGAACTGGCGCTAAAAGAAGCGTCAGAATCCAATCCGGGGGCATGGGCAGACCACTCCCGGTATGTGGCCAGCGCCTGTAAAAACATTGCGTTACACTGTAAGAATTTATCCGCTGACAAGGCATATAGTTTTGGCCTGCTGCACGACATTGGGCGCTATGTTGGAGTATGCTCGGAAAAACATCTGATAGAAGGGTATCGTTACTGTATGAAGCGGGGATGGGAAAAAGCGGCGCAAATATGTATCTCTCATGCATTTATGATACAGGATATCGGTACTTCTATCGGCGAGTTTGATGTAAGTGACGGCGATTACCTGTTTATGAAAGAATTTATCGCTAGTGCTGTCTATGATGATTATGACCGCCTGGTGCAGCTGTGTGACGCTTTGGCTCTGCCCACAGGCTTCTGTCTCCTGGAAAAGCGGTTTGTGGACGTGACAATACGATATGGGGTTCACCCGGCCACAGTAGACAGGTGGAAGAAAATTTTAGAGATAAAAGCATTGTTTGAAAAGCAGATAGGCTGTTCGGTTTATACTTTGCTTCCGGGCGTTGTAGAAAACAGTTTTTGTTAGGAGAATATAATGTACTATGAAGAAAGGGATTTTTTAGAAACTGCGGACAGTGATACATTAGAACAAATTGCCCGCACACGGGAATTGACGCGGGAATATTATCTTTCCGATTACAGGGATACAGAAAAAAGGGCGGAGATTCTTCAGGAATTATTAGGCAATGTGGGAGAAAATGTGGCAATTGATACGCCATTTCATTGCGATTATGGGAAAAATATTTTTTTGGGAAACGACGTAATCATCAATATGAACTGTACGTTTGTGGATAATAAGCCTATTCGGATCGGCGACAGGGTTTTGATTGCGTCAAATGTGCAGATTTATACATCTTCCCACCCGGTTCTGCCCCAGGAGCGGCTTGTACCGGATTGGAAGGAACGGGGGACAACATTTTTCAGAACCTATGCGCGTCCGGTAGAGATCAAAAACAATGTATGGATCGGCGGAGGATGCATTCTCCTGCCGGGAGTCACCATAGGGGAAAACAGCGTAATAGGAGCCGGAAGCGTGGTGAACCGTTCTATCCCGCCAAATTGTGTTGCGGTGGGGAATCCGTGCCAAATAATACGCTATTTTGAGCCGTTAGACTGTCACAATAAAGACAGTTAGTTCTGGAAAGCCTATTTTATCCTGAAGCTTTTTGTGGTATACTATGAACACTTGGCGAGGTCTCTTACGAGCCTAGTGAGAATGCATGCCTGGATACTTAGCGAGGTTTTTTCGAGCTTAGTATCTATGGTATACTATGAATTACAAAAATGTTCAGTCCAGGAGGCAACCGATGTACAAAAACATTGAAAAACAAACTGCATTAAAGCTAAAGGATCTGGTAGATTACCAGAAAGGCCAGGTGGTCAGCAGAACTCTGGTTCAGAACGATTACGTCAGCATGACCATTTTTTCTTTTGATAAAGGGGAAGAAATTTCCACCCATGCGGCTGGCGGGGATGCCATGGTAACGGTTTTGGAAGGCGTGGGGAAATTTACGGTTGGCGGAGAAGTGTTTATTTTAAATGAAGGGGAAACCTTGATTATGCCAAAAGATATTCCTCATGCAGTATACGGCCAGGAGCAATTTAAAATGCAGCTGGTAGTTTCTTTCTGAACTTTCGCGCCCGGCGGCGGACTTTTACAGTAAAGAGAGATATATTTGCAAATCAAAAAAATATATGGTATACTTTCGGACATAGGAAAACAGAGAAAGTGAGTCTCTGGAAGATACCTTAGAGGACAAAAGAGGCGGCCGCAAACAGCTTTATGCTGCGGCCGCGTTTTCTGCGTGTCTGTAAAAAGAAGAAAAGAGAAGGGAGCATATGGCGGAGGTACGGCTGAATAAATATTTAAGCGAGATGGGAATTTGTTCCAGGCGGGAGGCAGACCGGCTCATAGAGGCCGGAAAAGTTTTGGTAGACGGCCGCCTGGCTGTCATGGGACAGAAGATTTTGGAAGGGCAGGAAATTATCTGCGACGGCTGCTTTTCAGGCGGGAAATCCAGGACTTGGAGTCCGCAAGCAAAATCCGAGGACGCCTCCCATCCCTGCCCGGGCCAGATGACATCTTCCGGCGGGAGGCCGCCCAAAATTCTGCTGGTTGTCAACAAGCCCAGAGGGATTGTATGCACCACTTCCCAAAAGGACAGAGCGAAAAACATTGTAGAGTTTTTAAACTATCCGGAACGGATTTACCCAATCGGCCGTCTGGACAAGGAGTCGGAAGGCCTGCTCCTTATGACCAACCAGGGAGATTTAGTCAATAAAATCATGCGGGCAGGAAATTTTCATGAAAAGGAATATGTGGTTCGGGTGGATAAAAGCGTTAGTCCGGATTTTTTAAAAAAGATGGCAGGGGGAGTTCCCATATTAAACACAGTAACCCGGCCCTGTAAAGTGGAAAAGCTGGGGAGAGACCGGTTTAAAATTATCCTGACTCAGGGACTGAACCGTCAGATACGCAGGATGTGCCAGGAATTGGGGTACAAGGTCTTAGAATTAAAAAGAATCCGTATTATGAACATTGAGTTGGGCAACCTGAAAACAGGGGATTACCGGGCGGTGACGCCGGAAGAGGAAAGGCAATTAAAAATTCTTTTGGCAGAATCCGGTTCGGCTCCATCTGCATTTCCCGAT
>CAJUJM010000050.1 GCA_910586755.1 uncultured Lachnospiraceae bacterium | reverse complement strand
TTTAAGTTTTTCCAACTTTTTTCTTTTTACCTTTTTCATAACCAGGCAAAAAAATAATCATCTGAAAATAAGAAACGGAGAAAGAGGGATTTGAACCCTCGCGCCGGTTGCCCGACCTACACCCTTAGCAGGGGCGCCTCTTCGGCCTCTTGAGTATTTCTCCGCAGTTTCATACTTTCAATATGATTACGTTTTCAGCGGTTTCCCGCCTCAAGCGCATGTGTAATTATACTAGACAACTTATAACTTGTCAAGCATAATTTAAAATTTATTTTCAATATTATAATAGTTCTGACGGCATCTGACGGCGTCTATTTCTTCCTGTATTCTGTTGTGGACTATTTCAGCGATTTCTGTTGTCTTTTTTCCTGCATATTCTTCCGGTTCTATTGGCTTTAAATAGTGAACCTGTACGGTCTCCTTTTTTATTGAACTTATATCAAATGGGCGAAAACTGTCGATCAATGCTACCGGTACTATGGGACACTTTGCATTAACAGCACTTTTAAAAGTTCCGGCCTTAAATGGAAGTATCTGATTCCCATTCTTGCTTCTTGTTCCTTCTGCAAAAATCACATAGTTTCTCCCTCCTTTAACCTCTTCTGTCATTTTCCCAATTACTTTCATTGATTCCCGGATATCTTGTCTGTCAATGGAAAGTCCTCTCAAAAGAGCAATTACTTGTTTTACCAGAATAACATTTGCAGCTTCTTTTTTCACTACTACGCCAAGAGGCTGACAGCAGGTGTCAATAATAGCCAACATATCAAACATTCCCTGATGATTTGGAAATAAAATAAATCCATTCTTCTGGGGAATATGTTGGATTCCATATCCCTCTACTGTTACACGTCCGCTTTTATTTACTTTTTTTATAATCATTCTCAGATAATTATAGCGTTCCTGTTCTGTATGAGTATCTTCTGTACTTCCATATTTACAAACACGGTAAAACCAGTAAGGCACTTTAGGAAGACATTTTAAAACCATAAATGCAATCCGTTTCATATTCTTTCTCCCCTTGAAAAAGAAGCTGCCACAAAATATGCAGCAGCTTCCTATTGCTTTTTATTCAGCCGGATCCGGATAAGAATCTTCTTCCTCATCAGAAGATGAACTTTCCCGGACTTTTGCAATTGTCGCTACACGGACATCAGATTCTACATCAATATCCATCAGCTTAACTCCGGAAGTATTTCTTCCTATAATGGAAATCGTATCAACTGCCATACGGATAATAATTCCCTCATTGGTAATTAACATGATTTCCCGATGATTATCCACCAGCTTAGCGCCGACTAAATATCCGGTTTTATCTACTACTTTATAACAACGGATGCCTTTTCCGCCTCGATACTGAGCTGTAAATTCACTAATAGGAGTCCTTTTTCCATAGCCATATTCTGATGCAACCAGAAGACATTCTCCCTGACTTTCAATCTGCATACCGATAAGTTCGTCGTCATCATCAAATTTCATACCAATTACGCCCATAGAAACCCGGCCAGTGGGGCGAACATCGGTCTCATGGAACCGGATGCACATGCCTTTTTTAGTAATCAGAAATACATCTTCTGTATTATCAGTAGCTTTTACTTCAATCAGCTCATCTCCATCTTTTATAACAATAGCCTGAAGACCATTTTTACGGACATTTTCATATTCCTGCATGGGAGTTTTCTTAACCATACCGTCTTTTGTTGCCATAAAGAGAAACTTATCTTCGTCATATTCTCTCATAGGAACCACAGCAGTTATCTTTTCCCCTGCCTGAAGCTGAAGAAGGTTCACAATAGCCGTTCCTCGGGCTGTCCTTCCTGCCTCCGGGATCTCATATGCTTTAATCCGGTATACACGGCCTGTATTGGTAAAGAACATCAGATAGTGATGGTTGGTGGTCATGAGAAGATCTTCAATATAATCTTCATCAATAGTCTGCATTCCCTTAATCCCTTTGCCTCCCCGATTCTGAATCCGGAAATTATCCGCATCCATTCTCTTTATATAACCTAAATTTGTCATAGCAATTACGGTATCATCATCAGGAATCAGGTCTTCCATAGAAACATCATCATCATATCCAATAGAGGTCCGGCGATCATCGCCGTATTTCTCAGAAATCATCAGGATTTCTTCTCTGATAACGCCTAAAAGCTTATTTTCATCAGCCAAAATAGCCTTCAATTCTGCAATCTTTATCTGAAGATCTTTATATTCGTTTTCGATCTTCTCTCTTTCCAAGCCGGTAAGAGCACGCAGGCGCATATCTACAATCGCCTGAGATTGAGCTTCACTGAGTCCGAAACGCTCCATTAACTGGGCTTTTGCGCTCTGAACGTTCTCAGAAGAACGGATAATTTTAATAACCTCATCAATATGATCCAATGCGATGAGCAAGCCCTCTAAAATGTGAGCTCTTTCTTCCGCCTTATTTAAATCATATTTGGTTCTTCTGGTTACTACATCTTCCTGATGTTTAATATAATATTCTAACATCTGGGAAAGATTTAAAACTTTCGGTTCATTTTTTACCAATGCCAGCATAATGACGCCAAAAGTATCCTGAAGCTGGGTATGCTTTAGCAATTGATTTAATACTACATTGGCATTTACATCACGGCGGAGTTCAATATTAATCCGCATACCTTCCCGGTTGGACTCATCTCCAATGTAAGTAATGCCGTCGATTTTCTTTTCTTTTACCAGATCTGCAATCTTTTCAATCAAACGGGCTTTATTTACCAGGTAAGGAAGCTCCGTTACAATGATTTTAGACTTTCCGTTTGGAAGAGTCTCAATATTGGTCACGGCTCGAACCTTAATTTTTGCCCGACCGGTACGGTATGCTTCCTCAATACCTCTCCGGCCCAAAATTGTTGCGCCGGTAGGGAAGTCAGGACCTTTTACAATCTCCATTAATTCTTCAATGGAAGTTTCCCTTCCCTCCAAAATCCGGTTATCAATAATTTTTACTACCGCTCCAATGACTTCTTTTAAATTATGAGGCGGAATGTTTGTTGCCATACCTACCGCAATACCGGTAGTTCCGTTAACCAGAAGATTAGGATACCGGGAAGGCAGAACGATAGGTTCTTTTTCTGTCTCATCAAAGTTTGGAGCAAAATCAACAGTATCTTTATTAATGTCTGCAAGCATCTCCATGGAGATCTTGCTTAAACGCGCCTCCGTATACCGCATGGCCGCAGCTCCGTCGCCGTCTACGGATCCGAAGTTTCCATGGCCATCTACCAGTGGATAACGGGTAGACCATTCCTGAGCCATATTTACCAATGCCCCATAAATAGAGCTGTCGCCGTGAGGATGGTACTTACCCATAGTATCGCCCACAATACGGGCACATTTACGGTGAGGTTTATCCGGCCCGTTGTTCAGCTCAATCATGGCATACAAAATTCTTCGCTGAACCGGCTTCAATCCATCTCTAACATCCGGCAGAGCCCGGGAAGCAATGACGCTCATGGCATAGTCGATATAGGATTTCTCCATTGTTTTTTTCAGGTCTATGTCATGAACTTTATCAAAGATATTCGGTTCCATCTATTTTCCTCAACTTTCCTTAGATATCCAGAGTACCATATTTAGCGTTAGCCTCAATAAATTCTCTTCTCGGCTCCACCTGATCGCCCATAAGAGTAGTAAAGGTCAAGTCAACCTCAGAAGCAGTATCCTCGTTCATAGTGACGCGAAGAAGGATTCTTCTCTCCGGATCCATGGTAGTTTCCCAAAGCTGTTCCGGATCCATCTCTCCCAAACCTTTGTAACGCTGGATTTTATTGTTAGTATCGCGGCCGATTTCCTGGAGGATGCTGTTCAGTTCCCCATCACTGTAGGCATACCACACCCTTTTATTTTTTTCAATCTTATATAAGGGGGGCTGAGCCAAATATACATAGCCCTGCTTAATCAGCTCAGGCATAAACCGGTATAAAAAGGTTAAAAGCAAAGTACTGATATGAGCCCCGTCTACATCTGCATCTGTCATAATAATAATCTTATGATAGCGAAGCTTAGAGATATCAAATTCATCGTGAATTCCAGTTCCAAAGGCCGTAATCATAGCCTTGATCTCTGTATTCCCATAAATTTTATCCAGTCTGGCTTTCTCTACATTTAAAATTTTGCCTCTTAAAGGTAAGATCGCCTGAGTAGCGCGGGATCTGGCAGTTTTTGCGGATCCGCCTGCAGAATCTCCCTCTACAATGTAAATCTCACAGTTTTCCGGATTCTTATCAGAACAATCTGCAAGCTTCCCGGGAAGTGCCATTCCCTCTAATGCCGTCTTTCTTCTGGTAAGCTCCCTGGCCTTTCTGGCGGCAGCTCTGGCTCTCTGAGCCAGGATAGACTTTTCACACATAACCCTGGCTACAGAAGGATTCTGCTCCAGGAAATAAGTAAGCTGTTCGCTGACAACACTATCTACAGCGCCTCTGGCTTCGCTGTTTCCTAATTTTTGTTTGGTTTGGCCTTCAAACTGTGGTTCCTCAATCTTTACGCTGATAATTGCGGTAAGCCCTTCCCTGATATCTTCTCCGGAAAGCGCCGGCTCATTTTCCTTCAATAGTTTATTCTTTTTCGCATAATCATTGAAAGTCTTGGTTAATGCATTTTTAAAACCAGTTAAATGAGTACCGCCTTCCGGGGTATTAATATTATTTACAAAACTGTAAATGTTTTCGTTATAAGAATCATTGTGCTGCATGGAAACTTCAACATAAACGCCGTCTTTGGATCCCTCGCAGTAGATCACCTGATCATATAAAGATGACTTCCCTTTGTTTAAATAAGTAACAAATTCTTTGATTCCGCCTTCGTAATGGAACGTTTCTTCTCTTTTATCTTCCCGCTTATCAGACAAGACAATCTTTAAATTCTTAGTTAAAAACGCTGTCTCTCTCAGGCGGATACGAAGTGTATCATAATCGTACACAGTTTCTTCAAAAACTTCTTTATCAGGAAGGAAGGTAACTTTCGTGCCATGCTGTTCCAAAGAACAATTACCAATTACTTTCAGCGGATACGTTACCTTTCCTCTCTCATAGCGCTGTTTATAAACCTTTCCTTCTTTGTAAATCTCTACTTCCAGCCACTCGGAAAGAGCATTTACAACAGAAGCTCCTACTCCATGAAGGCCGCCTGATACCTTATACCCTCCACCGCCGAATTTGCCTCCGGCATGAAGAATGGTAAATACCACCTCAACTGCCGGAAGACCTGCTTTTTTCTGAATATCTACAGGGATTCCTCGTCCGTCATCTGATACTGTGATAGAATTGTCTTCATTGATCCGAACATCAATCACATCGCAAAATCCTGCCAGCGCCTCATCTACCGCGTTGTCAACAATCTCATAAACCAAATGATGCAGTCCTCTGGATGAGGTACTGCCAATATACATGCCAGGCCTCTTCCGAACCGCTTCCAGACCTTCTAAAATCTGGATTTGATCTGCTCCATACTCAGCGCTCATATAAATCCTCCTAACGATTAATTTTCGTTTACAACAGTTCCGTCTATCACCTTAAATATTTTATCAATAGGGAACCGGTTACCCACAAAGTCATCCAGTCCCGTACAGGTAATCATAGTTTGAATGTGGTGGATACTCAATAAAAGCTGATTCTGCCTTTCGCTGTCTAATTCAGATAATACATCATCCAACAGCAAGATTGGGTAATCCCGTGCAAGCTTTTTCACCAGTTCAATTTCTGAAAGTTTTAAAGACAAAGCCGCTGTACGCTGCTGTCCTTGAGATCCAAATTTTCGAATATCAATGTCATTGACTAAAAAAGTGATATCATCCCGATGGGGTCCGGAAAGAGTAGTTTTTTGCCTGATATCCTGCTCCCTGTTCTTTATAAGGGAAGCTTCAAAATTCTCCGGTTTCACATTCGGTTCATAAACTATCACCAGTTTTTCCTTTTTTCCGGAAAGCTTGTAGTGAATATCCCGGATAATCTCATTAAGCTGACTGATAAATTCCTTTCGATACTCTATTACCTGAATACCATAAGAAATCAACTGGGTATCCCACACGTCCAGGGTGGATTCATAATCAGGATGAAATGTCAGCTCTTTTAGTAATTTATTTCTCTGAACCACAATCTTGTTGTACTGAACAAGAGCATGAACATATAACTTATTTAACTGACAAAGCTCCAGATCTACAAACCGGCGCCGCTCGGCAGGCCCATTTTTAATAATATTTAAATCCTCCGGTGAAAAAAACACCACATTGGCTATTCCAAAAAGCTCACTGGCTTTGTGAATGGGAATCCCATTGACAGCAATTCCTTTTGCTTTGTTCTTCTTTAAATGCATATCAATACGGTAGGGAACGCTATCCTTTTCCAAGGTCAGTTTAATGTGAGCTTCTTCTTCTTTAAATCTGATAATTTCCTTATCTTTGGATCCACGGTGAGATTTCGTGGTACAACATATATAGACTGCTTCCAACACATTAGTCTTTCCCTGAGCATTATTCCCATAAAGAATATTGGTGCCGCTGCTGAGATCCATATGTAATTCGCCGTAATTACGATAATTTAAAAGTTCAATGGATGTGATAATCATACTTTAACTATAAACTCACTTCCGTTATAAGAGACTAAATCTCCGTCTGACAACTTTTTTCCTCTTTGATACTCCACCTGGCCGTTTACCTTTACTTGTCCGTTCTTAATCACAATTTTTGCTTCCACACCGGAATCCACCAGTCCGGCAAGCTTTAAGGCCTGGCCTAACTTGATAAAGTCATCCTTTATTTGTATGGAATCCATATTTTTCAAACTCTCCTTATTGTTAACTTTTTATCATATTTGTCCGTCTGTGTCAGACAGATGCTGTATTAAAATTCACAGGGAGAATTAAGTAAATATAGTGTTCTCCGTCATCCCGGATAAAACAAGGGGATTTGGGATTCATCATATAAAGACTGATTTCTTCATCTTCAATCACCCGCAGGGCATCAATCAAAAATTTAGGATTAAAACCAATCATAATATCTTTTCCATTTTTATGGATCATAATCTGGGCATTCATGCTGCCAAAACTGGAATTTAATTTCAAGTTCATTTCATTGTCAGAAATAGTCAGAATTAAAGGCTTTTTATCATTTTCCCGAATCAGGATAGTCGCCCGCTCAATACAATCTAAAAATTCTTTTTTATTTACAGTAACTTTTGTCTCATAATCATTGGAAAGCATCTGATTGATTCGGAAATACTCTCCCTCAATTAACCGGGAAACTACCACTGTACTGTCAAATTCAAACATGATGTGGTTTTGGCTGAAGGAGATAAGGACTTCTTTTTCATTATCCCCACTTAAAATTTTGCTAATCTCACTTAATGTCTTACCAGGAACAATCACTTTGATATTTTCATAGTGATCCTTTAACTCTACCTTTCGGATAGAAATACGGTGCCCGTCCAGGGAGACTACCTTTAATTCATTTTCACAAACTTCAAATAATTCTCCAGTCATCATTTTGTTGCTGTCATTAGGTGAGATGGAAAAAATAGTCTGGCGGATAATTTCTTTTAAGGTAAACTGAGAAAGTGCAATATATTGATCTCTTTCAATGTAGGGAATATAGGAAAATTCGTCTCCATCTCTTCCCTGAATTGTAAAAACAGAGTTTTCACAGGAAATAACGGTATTTAAGATTTCATCGCTTTCAATAGTAATTTGAGAATCTACGCCGGAAAGCTTACGGATGATCTCAGAAAACAGTTTGGCGTCCAGGGCAATTTTTCCTCTTTCTATAATATCTCCTTCCACTTTGGTTTCAATTCCCAGCTCCATATCATTTCCGGTAAGTTTAATATCTGTTCCGGATGCATCTATCAGAATACATTCCAATATGGACATGGTGGTTTTGGAGGGGACTGCTTTTAGTACAATGTTGATTCCGTTTAACAGGGTATCTTTTTGGAAAACCAGCTTCATAATTGTTGATAACTCCTTTGCTTGAAAAAATTGAGAAAAGAAAGATATATATAATTCTTTTCCGTAGTAATCGTCGTAGGGGATGTGAATTTGTGTAAAAGTCTTAAAAACCTTATTGAGAAAGGATTTTAAGGTGTGAATAACTGTGTGAATAAGCCTTGAAGTTTTTTCTCAATGAGTTCAGGTTATCCACACAGAAAATGAAGGTGAAAAGGGTACATAAATATCCACAGCTTATCCACATATGCCTGCACAGATTATTGTGGATTGATTTTCTTTTTTAAGATGTCAATGGTATTCTGTAATGTGGGATCTTTTGGAATATCTTTGGCAATCTTTTCAATGCCGTGAATGACTGTAGTGTGATCTCTTCCTCCTAAAAATTGTCCGATTTGCTGGAGGGGAGTGCTTGTCATATTGCGGCATAAATACATTACAATCTGGCGGGCGCCGGCGATTTCTTTATTCCGCTTTTGTCCTAATATGTCAATGGACTGGACTCCTAAATGATCGGAGACGATCTGGAGTATTAAATCCGGAGTCACTTCTCTGGCTACATTGGGGGAAATCAGATCTTTTAAAGCTTCTTCCGCCAATTCGATGGTGATTTCTTTATTATTAAGTTTGGAAAGCGCTACAATTTTTGTTAAGGCCCCCTCCAGCTCACGGATATTGGATTTGATATTGGTGGCAATGTATTTGATTACTTCATTATCAATATTATAGCCTTCCATCTCTTCCTTTTTTCGGAGAATTGCCATTCTGGTCTCATAATCCGGAGATTGAATGTCAACGGTTAAACCCCATTCAAAACGGGAACGAAGGCGTTCCTCCAAAGTCTCGATCTCCTTGGGCGGTTTATCTGATGATATAATAATCTGCTTTTTACATTCGTGCAGGGCGTTGAAGGTATGGAAGAATTCTTCCTGGGTACTTTCTTTTCCTATAATAAATTGAATGTCATCGATTAAAAGTACGTCGTTATTCCGATATTTTTCCCGAAATTCCGTGGTGGTGATGTTGTTTTTATTACGGATAGCGTCAATTAGTTCATTTGTAAATTTTTCCGATGTTACGTATAAAACCTTGGAATTGGGATTATTCTTTAATATAAAATGGGCGATGCTGTGCATCAGATGAGTTTTCCCAAGTCCTACGCCTCCATAAATGAACAAAGGGTTGTAAATTTCACCAGGCGATTCAGCCACTGCCAGAGATGCGGCATGAGCTAAATTATTATTGGCGCCTACTACGAAAGTGTCAAAGGTATATTTTGGATTTAAATTGGCACTTTGGATGACTTCCGGACTTACTTCTTTGGAATTCTTTTTAATAAGAAGGTTCTCAATCGGCGGGGCTGAGGATTCTGCCTCTTCCTTTGAGATAAAATTGAGTTTACATTCAAACCCCAGCTTTTCTGCGATAGAAACCTCCAATGGAAGACCATATTTTTTACGGATGTAGCCAATCATATTGCTGTCAGGGACAACAATGGTTGCTGTATTTTGATCTACATGATGGACTTTTAATGGAAGAAGCCAGGTTTTAAAAGAGATGTCCATGATCTCGTGCTCCTCTTTCATATAAAGAAGGACTTCATCCCAATTTTCTTGTAATTTTTCTATCATTTCCGGTCTCCTAAATCCATAAAGAGTGTTAATGCATATTAGCCCAGTATTAATATCATTTTACATGAAACAGGAAGAGATTTCAACGAAAATAGGAAAAAATAAGAAAAAATATGTGGAAAACTTTGGAATAAGTATGTGGAAAGGTTGTGAACAAGCTGTGTATAAACAAAATTGATAGTAGTTATCCACATTTGTTGAAAAGAATAAATGATAGTTGTAAACATAGATAATAGGCTTATAATTTATAAAAAATTGGGACAGGTATGTGGAAATATAATAGTTATCCAATGACTTATCCACAATTTATCCACACTTTGGGGATAACATTATGTAAATTAACAATTTCGACGTTGTAATTCACAGGGCATGGAAAACCTAACGAAAACCGTCGTCAAGTTTACTTGTAAGACGGTTTTCGTTAGGTTTTCCATATCGGGCGGATACCCGATGCTTCTTGCCCGGCTCTGCCGGGCAAGAAGATCCCCATGAAAATTGTGAAATTCTGCTTGACTAAGACCTTATCCTTCGATATAATCAAGGAGATGTTTAACTAAAATAGTCGGAATATGTTCACCCATATTCTTAAAAGATAGTTGTAAGAGGAGGTGCCCCAGATTATGAAAATGACATTTCAGCCTAAAAAGAGACAGAGAGCAAAAGTTCATGGCTTTAGAGCTAGAATGAGCAGCGCAGGTGGAAGAAAAGTCTTAGCTGCCAGAAGAGCAAAAGGAAGAGCTAAACTAACCGCTTAAAGAACGAGAGGCCGCAAGAAATTGTGGCCTTTTCTTGACTTCAAGGAGATTGAATGAAGCGTTTTAGTTCCATTAAAAAAAATAAAGATTTCCAAAAGATTTACGATACTGGTAAATCCTATGCAAACAGGCAATTGGCCATGTATGTGTCTGAAAATTTTTCTGGGGATACCAGAATTGGGATATCCGTCAGCAGAAAAGTGGGAAACAGCGTAGTCCGTCACCATATGACCAGATTGCTTAGAGAAATATTTCGTTTAAATAAACCGAACATCCGGCAGGGGTTAGACATCATAGTCGTTGTCAGAGTGGCAGCAAAGACGTCAAATTATAAACAATTGGAAGGTGCTTTTTTGCATCTGTGTGGACTGCATAACATTAAATTAGAATCGAAGTGAATCTTATGATAGCAAAACTTTTTATTTTGTTGATTCGGGGATATCAGATTTATTTATCTCCATTAAAGGTAAGGACTCACTGTATTTATACGCCTACATGTTCTCAATACGCCATTGAGGCATTAAAAAAATATGGCGCTGTAAAAGGTACTTGGTTGACTTGCAAGAGGATTCTTCGCTGTAATCCCTTTGCAGACGGCGGTTATGATCCAGTTCCGTAAGTTTGAGGAGGTAATTCATTGTTAGTATTAACGAAATCTCATGACTTTTTTTCGTTTGGTCCGGTTGCTGATATTTTAGGCTGGATCATGGAACTTTTGTTCCGGTTTACCGGTACGTTTGGTATTATGAATATCGGTCTCTGTATTATTTTATTTACATTGGTAATTAAGCTAATTTTATTCCCCTTAACAATTAAACAGCAGAAATCTTCTAAGCTGATGGCCGTTATGCAGCCTGAGATTAATGCTATCCAACAAAAGTATAAAGGAAAGACGGATCAGCAGTCCATGATGCTTCAGCAGCAGGAAATGAAAGCAGTTTATGAAAAATATGGTACTTCCATGACTGGCGGCTGTGTGCAATTATTGATTCAGATGCCTATTTTGTTTGCATTGTACAGAGTTATTATCAATATTCCGGCATATGTGCCTTCTGTAAGAATTTTCTTTGACAACGTTGTGAATGCCATTGGCGGTATGAGCGCGGCAGATACGCTTACAAAGTTTGCTACAGATAATAATATTTCTATGGCAACGATTAAAGCAATTACAGATAATGACAAAATTGTAGATTTGTTGTATAAGCTGACCCCGGATCAGTGGACAAGCTTAACCAATCTGTTTCCTCAGGCTCAGCATGTAATTACAGAAAATGCCCTGCAGATTGAAAGAATGAACTCTTTTTTGGGAGTAAATCTGGCTGTGGCTCCCTGGCAGGGATTTGAACCTAATTTGGCATGGATTATTCCGATTCTTGCAGGTTTAAGCCAATGGTACAGCGCCAAGCTTATGAGCTCCAGCAATAAAACAATGACAGATGAAAATGCTCCCGGCGCGGCTATGATGAAGTCCATGAACATTTATATGCCTTTAATGTCTGTAGTGTTCTGCTTTACCTTTGCTTCTGGTATTGGTATTTACTGGGTTGCCAGCAGTGTTTTTATGATCATTCAGCAGTGGATTGTAAATGCTCGTTTAAATAATATTGATATAGATGAGCTGATTAAACAGAACGTAGAAAAGGCCAATAAGAAACGTGCAAAGCAGGGCCTTCCTCCTGTAAAGCAGAATCAAAATGCAAGTCAGGATTGGAAACATGTTCAGGAAGTTAATGAGAAAAAAGAAGCAGCAAGAATGGAAAAAATTGCTAAGAGTCAGGCTTTGGCAAAGGAATCCACTGAGTATTATAATCAGAATGCAAAGCCGGGGAGTTTGGCAGCTAAGGCAAATATGGTAAAAATGTATAACGAGAAGAACGAAAAGCGTAAATAATCGGGAGGGGTTTGCTATGGAGATGATTACAGTTTCTGCAAAAACAGTGGATGAAGCAGTAACAAAGGCACTGATCCAACTGGAGACCACCAGTGATAAGCTGGTTTATGAAGTGGTTGATAAAGGCAGCGCAGGATTTTTAGGAATTGGCGCGAAGCCGGCTGTAATTAAAGCCGGTAAGCAGGAGACCATAGAAGATAAGGCAAAGGATTTCCTGAATCGGGTATTTGAGGCTATGAATCTTCCGGTAACCATTGAGACTTCCTATGATGAAGAAGAAAAAGAATTGTCTATTAATTTGGTAGGCGATGATATGGGAATTTTGATTGGAAAGAGAGGACAGACCTTAGATTCTCTTCAGTATCTGGTAAGTATGGTTTTGAATAAGGACAGCGAAGGATATTTAAGAGTAAAATTGGATACGGAAAATTACCGTGCCAGAAGAAAAGAAACTTTGGAGACTTTGGCAAAGAATATTGCTTATAAAGTTAAGAGAACTAAGAGAAGTGTTTCCTTAGAACCTATGAATCCATACGAGAGAAGAATTATTCATGCTGCTCTTCAAAATGATAAATATGTGACTACCAGAAGTGAAGGTGAGGATCCTTTCCGTCATGTTGTAATTTTCTTAAAGAAGGATGTAAACCGCAGAGAACGTTATTCTAACAGGGAAAAAAGAGATTTATAATTCATAATTAACAAGGCGGATGCTGCCAGGAATGTCAGGAGGTTTATAAACCGCTGGCAGCCAGGCAGCATTTTTAATGTAACAGTTGAAATGGCAGGAAATTTTAAAATTGAGGAGCATTTTATGAAGAGAGAGACTATAGCAGCTATTGCTACAGCCATGAGTAATTCGGGAATCGGGATAATTCGAATCAGCGGCCCGGAGGCTTTTGAAGTTACAGACAGAATCTTTTTTCGAAAAAATGGCAAAAGTTTAAAAGAAGAGAATGGAAATACAATACATTATGGATTTATCCAGGACGGAAATCAACGTCTGGATGAGGTTCTGGTTATGGTTATGAAGGCTCCTCACAGTTATACTGCAGAGGATACTGTGGAAATTGATTGTCACGGCGGAGTGTTGATAATAAAAAAAATATTGGAATTAGTTATCCGCAATGGAGCCAGGGCAGCAGAGCCGGGAGAATTTACGAAAAGAGCATTCTTAAATGGGAGAATTGATTTGTCTCAGGCAGAAGCAGTTATGGATGTGATTCAGGCTAAAAATGAATATGCATTAAAAAGTTCAGTTAGCCAGCTTAGCGGATCCGTATCCAGGAAAATTAAAGATCTGCGAGAGCAGGTGCTATATGAAATTGCGTTTATTGAGTCTGCTTTAGATGATCCGGAACATATTTCTTTAGACGGATATGGAAAGAATCTTTTGAAGAAGGTTGGAGAGTGGCTGAACCATGTGGAGAAACTTTTATCTTCTGCAGATAATGGCAGAGTGATGACAGAAGGAATCAAAACGGTTATTTTAGGAAAACCCAATGCTGGAAAATCATCCCTGATGAATGTTTTATTGGGAGAAGACAGGGCGATTGTTACAGAAATAGCAGGAACTACCAGAGATACTTTGGAAGAACACATTTACCTTCAGGGTATTAGTTTAAATGTAGTAGATACTGCGGGAATTCGGGAAACGGAAGATTTGGTTGAAAAAATAGGAGTTACCAGAGCCATGTCTGCGGCGGAGTCAGCGGATTTAATTATTTATGTAGTAGATGGATCTTGTCCTTTAGATGAAAATGATCAGGAGATTATGGATTTTATCAGGGAAAAACAGGCTGTAGTTTTATTAAATAAGTCAGATCTTGATATGGTAGTATCAAAAGAGGAACTGGAGCAGAGGTCTCACCAGAAGGTGATTTCTATTTCGGCTAAGGAGCAGACAGGGGTAGAAGCATTGGAAGAAGAGATAAAGTCCATGTTTTATCAGGGAGAAATCGGTTTTAATGATGAGATTTATATTACCAATGTGAGGCATAAGGAAGCATTGGAAAAGACCTTGGAGAGTTTCCATATGGTAAAGGCCAGTATTGAAAATGGGTTGCCGGAAGATTTCTATTCTATTGATTTAATGGATGCTTACAGTCAATTGGGATCAATTATTGGGGAAGAAGTAGGTGAGGATCTGGTAAATGAGATTTTCAGCAAGTTCTGTATGGGAAAATAGACGCAGTGGAGGAAAAGAATGCCATATTTAGAAGAAACTTATGATATTATAGTGGTTGGCGCAGGACATGCCGGTTGTGAGGCAGCTCTTGCAGGAGCCAGGCTGGGGCTGGAGACAATTCTGTTTACTATCAGTGTTGACAGTATTGCGTTAATGCCCTGTAATCCTAATATAGGTGGAAGTTCTAAAGGTCATTTAGTTCGGGAGCTGGATGCTTTGGGCGGAGAGATGGGAAAAAATATTGATAAGACTTTTATTCAGTCTAAGATGCTGAATGAATCAAAAGGTCCGGCGGTTCATTCCCTGAGAGCACAGGCAGACAAGCAGGATTATACCAGACATATGAGAAATACCCTGGAAAATACCGATCATTTGACCATTCGTCAGGCTGAAGTATCAGAAATTTTGGTGGAAGACGGAAAAATTAAGGGAGTGAAAACATATTCCAGGGCTGTTTACCATGGAGGAGCTGTTGTTCTTGCCACTGGTACTTATTTGAAAGCCCGATGTATTTATGGGGATGTAAGCAATCCTACAGGACCAAATGGGCTTCAGGCAGCTAATTACCTGACAGATTCTTTAAAATCTCACGGTATTGAAATGTTTCGATTTAAGACAGGAACCCCGGCCAGAGTAGATAAAAGAAGCATTGACTTTTCCAAGATGGAGGAACAAAAGGGAGATGACAAAATTGTACCATTCTCTTTTTCTACGGATCCGGAATCTGTACAGAGAGAGCAGGTGTCCTGTTGGCTTACCTATACTAATGAAGAAACTCATAAGATTATTAGAGAAAACTTGGACAGATCTCCGCTCTTTTCCGGGGCTATTGAAGGAACAGGCCCCAGATATTGTCCATCTATAGAGGATAAGGTGGTAAAATTTCCGGATAAAGATCGGCACCAGGTGTTTGTAGAGCCGGAAGGACTATATACCAATGAAATGTATTTGGGAGGAATGTCCAGTTCTCTTCCTGAGGATGTCCAATATGCTATGTATAGGACAGTTCCCGGATTAGAAAATGTTAAAATTGTCCGAAATGCTTATGCTATTGAATATGATTGTATTAATTCTTTAGAATTAAAAGATACTTTGGAATTTAAGAAGATTTCCGGATTGTTTAGCGGGGGACAATTTAATGGAAGTTCTGGTTATGAGGAAGCGGCTGTTCAGGGATTTATGGCTGGAGTCAATGCGGCAATGAAGATTATGGGAAGAGAACCGGTAGTGTTGGATCGTTCTCAGGCATATATAGGGGTTTTGATTGATGATTTAGTGACTAAGGAAAATCATGAACCTTATCGAATGATGACCTCCCGGGCTGAATATCGTTTACTTTTGCGTCAGGATAATGCGGATTTACGGCTTCGGAAAATTGGTTATGAAATTGGGTTAGTCAGTCAAGAAGAATATGAAGATGTGTTAAATAAGGAAAGAGCAATTAAAGGAGAGATAGAGAGACTGAATAATACGAATATAGGTGCCAATTCGAGAGTACAGGAGTTTCTGTCTGATCATAAAAGTACGCCTCTCAAAACAGGAGCAACGTTGGCGGAATTGGTACGCCGTCCGGAACTTGATTATTTTATGTTAACTAAAATTGACGAAAAACGTCCTTTTTTGACTGAGGATGTACAAGAACAGGTTAACATAAATATTAAGTATGAGGGATATATTCGCCGTCAAATGCAGCAGGTGGCTCAGTTTAAGAAAATGGAAGGAAAACGATTGCCGGATAAATTTGATTACTCTGTAGTAAACAGTTTGAGAAAAGAGGCAGTTCAAAAATTAAATCAGTTTCAACCGGTATCTGTTGGACAGGCTTCTCGAATTTCGGGAGTGTCACCGGCAGACATTTCGGTTCTTTTGGTCTATTTGGAGCAGGTTAAGCAAGAAAGACATTTAGCAGAAAAAACAAATTGAGTTTTCAGAAAGGGGAATTTATGAATGAAGTTTTTATAAATACTGAATTTCATGAGCAAATGGTCCGTGGTACTAAATCTATGGGAATTATCTTATCAGATCATCAGCTTAGGCAATTTTTTCAATATTATGTGATGATGATCGAAACAAATAAGGTGATGAATCTAACAGCTATTACAGAGCTTTCTGATGTAGTCTCAAAACATTTTTTAGATAGTTTAGCTTTGGTGAAGGTCGTGAAAGATTTATCTCAAAATGAATATTCCATTATTGATGTTGGAACAGGAGCAGGTTTTCCTGGAATTCCATTAAAAATAGCTTTTCCAAATTTGAAAATTACTTTGTTAGATTCTCTCAATAAGAGAGTAAAATTTTTGCACAATGTTGTGAATCAATTAGGCCTTGATAATATAGAAGAAATCCATGGACGGGCAGAAGACTATGGCGTTAATGGTAAGTATAGAGAAAAATATGATTTTTGTGTTTCCAGAGCAGTAGCAAATCTCTCCACACTCTCTGAATACTGTCTTCCATTTGTGAAAGTGGGCGGAATGTTTATTTCTTATAAATCTGGTTCTATAGAGGAAGAACTAAACCAGGCAAAAGGAGCAATTAAGCTTTTGGGAAGTAAAACACAGAAAGTGGTAAAATTTTCTTTGGAGGAAGCAGAAGCGGAGAGAGCTTTTGTAATAATTGAGAAAAGAGAACGAATGTCTGTACGATATCCAAGAAAGGCAGGATTACCTTCTAAGGATCCTTTGAAGTAAGAAGTTTATTTATTCCCGGAATCAATGAGCCGAGCGCCATATTCGTATGAGTATTTAACTAAAAAGTCTGGCAGAGAATGTTTCACGTGAAACATTCCCTGTCAGACTTTTTTTGATCTCCTGATATAAATGCAGCTGCCGGACTCATGCCTACAGAAATAAAATGCTTAGGAAAGAAACATATCTACTATTTTTAATACTTGATCCGGCGCTTCTAATTGAGGAATAAGTTTAGTATGAGGAACAATGGCGTATTCAATAGCCGGGTTATATTTTTTATATTCATCAAAGCGTTCTTTAATAAAGTCTATATATTCACCACCAATCAAATATATACTGTTATCAATTTTCTTTAAGGCATTGACAATATTACATTTTGTATAATTACATTGAACGCTGGCATAAACAGATTTAGGTGATTCACCTAAATGAGCAGATTCATAACACCAGTCAATTAAGTCTACTTTTACAGAATAGGGATTATTAAAATAATCCTGGGAAAATCTTTGTTCCAAAGACTTTTTGCTGACTGCTATATTATAAAGTAATGTGCCAACAATAGGAGTATCTAAAATAAATTTAAATAGCTTAGCTCTTTTTCCAGGAATTAAACTATTAGAAAGGATGGAGTCAGGATTAATAAAGAGCAACCTGTCGAATAATTCAGGAGTTAAACTGCAAGCCATAATAGAAAAGGAAGCAGATGCACCTGATGCAATAATATCTGTTCGATGTCCAATTTCTGAGCGGATAAAATCTGTTAAAAGCTGTACATATAAATAATTTGTGTAAGTTATATTAGGCTTTTCAGAACGTCCACAACCCAATAAATCAATTACATAAACAGAATACTTTTCTTTAAGAATAGAAATAAAATCGTTCCATTGATATCCGCTAAACTCTGGCATCAAATCATGTATTAATAAAATAGGTTTTCCTTTTCCATATTTTACATAATGAATATTCCCAAGTCTCCATTTATAACAGTGAGCTTCCGGATTCATTAAAAGATTTTTAGAAACAGCTGAATATTTGATATATTGATTAATGATTGCAGTAGTAGTAGCTGCCCCTGTAGATAAAGTTAATAAAGTAAGCAATTTATTTCTAGTTTTCATAAAGGCCTCCTATAATAACACTTATTTCTATTATAATACAGAGGATTAATGAAAACAAGGGAGGAAAAATAAAAATGTTTCACGTGAAACATTGTCCTTTTCTACTGAGAGTATAGATGAATAATTGCAAATAAAAAAAGAATATGCAAGTTTACCATAGGAATCAAGAAAAAAGTATGTTATAATGTTCTGAAACATGTGCTCTTATTTAATAAGGGTATACTAAGATTGATAAAAAGGGGATAAGTCCAAATTATGGGAAGAGTAATTGCAATAGCAAACCAAAAAGGCGGCGTAGGAAAAACCACAACGACTATTAATTTGTCAGCCTGTTTATCAGAAGCTGGTCAAAAAGTTTTAGTTGTGGATTTTGATCCTCAGGGGAATGCTACCAGTGGTTTTGGATTAGAGAAAGGGAGCATTGAAAATACTGTGTATCAAATGCTGATTGGGGAAACTGATGCAAAAGATAGTATTGAAAAGAACGTACAAAATAATTTGGATATTCTCCCTTCAGATGTTAATTTAGCTGGTGCAGAAATTGAATTGTTGGAACTGGATAATAAAGAATCTTTGTTAAGAGATAATTTAAAAAGTATAAAGAATCAATATGATTTTATTATTATTGATTGTCCACCTTCCTTAAATCTTTTGACTATCAATGCGCTGACTGCAGCAGATACAGTGATAGTACCGATACAGTGTGAGTATTATGCATTAGAGGGTTTAAGCCAGATATTAAAAACTATAAATTTAGTAAAACGTAAATTAAACCGAAAACTGGAATTGGAAGGAGTTGTTTTTACCATGTATGACGCCAGAACAAATTTGTCTCTGGAAGTTGTAGAAAGCGTAAAAAACAGCTTAAACCAAAATATATATAAGACAATTATTCCAAGAAATGTCCGTTTGGCAGAAGCGCCAAGCCATGGAATGTCCATTAATTTATATGATTCCAGATCCAGTGGAGCAGAAAGTTATCGTTTACTTGCAGCGGAGGTAATAAGCAGAGGGGAAGATATCTGATATGGCAAAAACAGCAAAAAAAGGATTAGGAAAAGGGCTGGGGGCTCTCCTTGGCGGAGATTTAACAGAAGATATTGGAAATGAAACAGGTTCTGCCTCTGAAAAAGTAGTGGTAGAGACAAAAATTGTAGAGGTTCCAAAAGAAGTATATTTAAAAATTTCATTGATTGAACCAAATAGAGAACAGCCCAGGAAAGAATTTAATCAGGAACATTTAGAAGAGTTGGCAGAATCTATTCGTCAATATGGAATTTTGCAGCCTATTATGGTGCAAAAAAATGGGGAATTGTATGAAATTATTGCCGGAGAAAGGCGCTGGAGAGCAGCAAAGATAGCTGGTCTAAAAGAAGTTCCGGTAATTATTCGGGATTATGATAAGCAGAAGAAGATGGAAGTCAGCTTAATTGAGAATGTTCAGAGAGCTGATTTAAATCCCATTGAAGAAGCAATGGCATATATGCAACTAATTGAAGAGTTTGGACTAAAACAGGAAGAGATTGCTGAAAGAGTAGCAAAAAACCGTACAACAATCACCAATAGCCTAAGGCTCTTGAAATTAGATTCCAGAGTACAGGAGTTATTAGTACAAGGGGATATTTCTAATGGACATGCCAGGGCTCTTCTGGCTATAGAGGATATGGATAAGCAATATGCTGCAGCAGAACTGATTATAAAAAAGAAACTGAGCGTCCGGGAAGTAGAAAAGCTTGTTAAATCTATTTTGAAGCCAGATGATAAGGAAAAAGAAAAGAAAAAGGATGAAAAAGACTTAAGCTTCATTTTTCAGGATTTAGAGGAACGAATGAAGAGTATTATGGGAACAAAAGTCATGATTCACCGAAAAGACAAGACAAAAGGAAGAATTGAGATAGAATATTATTCTGAAGCAGAATTGGAGCGTATAGTTGAAATGATAGAATCTATCAGGAATTAGTACCATCTTAGAATAAATAAGGAATATATTTATGAAAAGATACTGAAAAGAAAAGTTTATGCGAAAGCAGGGAGTGAAGCAGTACAATGGAAAATAACAATATAGGAAACAATCTGTTTAATCAATTGGGGATTGATTCCAGTTATATTATTATCGGATTATGTATATTAACTTTGGTTCTTTTAATTACAGTGATTGTATGTATTACAAAGCTAAATAGATTAACCCGAAATTATGACTATTTTATGAGAGGAAAGGATGCGGAATCTCTGGAAGACTTTATAGTTGGGATTTCCGAAGAAGTTCGGAGACTCCAGGAAGAAGACAGAGGAGCAAAAGATACGATTCGTTCTATTAACCGAAACTTAAGAGCATCTTATCAAAAATTTGGTCTGGTACGGTATAATGCATTTAAAGGGATGGGAGGAAATTTAAGCTTTGCTATGGCAATGCTGGATTATACCAACAGCGGGTTTGTTTTGAATTCTGTTCACAGCAGAGAAGGATGTTACCTTTATCTGAAAAGAATTGATTTGGGACAGACAGATGGTCCTTTGGGAAACGAAGAAAAGGAAGCAGTAGAACAAGCTCTTGGTTATGTTCAGGCAAAAGATAACTAATATTAACAGTTCAGACTATTACTATTAATAAATATTTTCTTGACAAGAGATAGATGTACTGCTATACTAAAAATCAATGGAGAAAGAGATGGCAATGAGGCCCCTTCCTGGATAGGATAGGGCCTTTTTATGTCTAAATAAGGAGGAAAAGTCTATGTCATATGTTGATGAAGTTTATGCAAAAGTGGTGGCAAAAAATCCCGGTGAATGTGAATTCCACCAGGCAGTGAAAGAGGTTTTGGACTCTTTAAAATTGGTTATTGAGGCGAATGAAGAAAAGTACCGTAAGGAAGCAATTTTAGAGAGGCTGGTAGAACCAGAAAGAATTATTACATTCCGCGTTCCCTGGGTTGATGATAAGGGGCAGGCTCAGGTAAACAGAGGTTATCGGGTACAGTTTAATAGTGCTATTGGCCCATATAAGGGAGGGCTTCGCCTTCATCCTTCTGTAAATCAGAGTATTTTGAAATTCCTGGGATTTGAGCAGGTATTTAAAAATTCTTTAACCGGTCTTCCAATTGGCGGTGGAAAAGGCGGAAGTGATTTTGATCCGAAAGGAAAATCAGACAGAGAAGTTATGGCATTTTGTCAGAGCTTTATGACAGAACTCTATAAATATATCGGAGCAGACCAGGATGTACCTGCTGGAGATATTGGCGTGGGTGCAAGAGAAATCGGATATTTGTATGGCCAGTATAAAAAAATTACAGGACAATATGAGGGTGTTTTAACTGGTAAAGGATTGGCTTACGGTGGTTCTTTGGCCCGTACTCAGGCAACAGGTTATGGTTTGGTATATATGGTAGTGGAAATGTTAAAACATGAGGGACAGGAATTAGCAGATAAAACGGTTATTATTTCTGGTTCTGGCAATGTTGCAATTTATGCTACTGAGAAAGCACAGCAGTATGGAGCAAAAGTAGTTGCCCTTAGCGATTCTAATGGCTACATCTATGACAAAGATGGAATTAAGCTGGATATTGTTAAGGAAATAAAAGAAGTCCGCAGAGGAAGAATTAAAGAATATGTTGACCAAGTTCCCACAGCAGTTTATACGGAAGGAAAAGGAATCTGGACAATTCCCTGTGATGTTGCTCTTCCCTGTGCAACTCAAAATGAGTTAAACCTGGATGATGCAAAGACTTTAAAGGCAAATGGATGTATCTTAGTTGCAGAAGGAGCAAATATGCCTTCTACCAGAGAAGCCACAGATTATTATTTAGAAAATGGCATCCTGTTTATGCCTGGTAAAGCAGCAAATGCCGGAGGTGTGGCAACTTCCGCTTTGGAAATGACTCAGAACAGTGAGCGTTTATCCTGGAGTTTTGAAGAAGTAGATGAGAAGCTTCATGATATTATGGTAAATATTTTTGCTAAGGCAGCTGACGCCGCAGAGCGCTATGGTGTGCCGGGAAATTATGTAGCAGGCGCAAATATCGCAGGTTTTGAAAAAGTTGTCGATGCAATGATGGCTCAGGGTATTGTCTAATTACAAAAAATAGTATATAATAAAACAGATTCAGTTAGAAACTGTACACTTAGAGAAAAGTAATAAGGCGGAGTTGACTCTTCGCCTTATTCTATTCTTGAGTTTATGATTATAATAAAGAAATTCCTATGATGGAGGTGAAGGAAATGCATAAGTTTTTACGGGCAGTAGGATTTTCTATGTGTCAATCAAAAAAAGAAATTAAAGAAATGTTAGGGGTTTTATTAAAGGAGGCAGGAGAAATACTGGAATTTTCCAGGGGAACTGAAAAGTTATGTCAACTAAGTATAGAACTTGCACCCGGCATAGGAATCTGTATAGTAGGTGAAAAGAGTGATGATGGAAGTATGGAAGTAGAATATTATTTTCCATATTTAATCGGAAAAGAAGTAACTTCAACTGCTGAATGTTCCATTCAACGACATACGGAAAGAGAGACTTTTGCAGGACTTTTAGATGAATATCGGGTGGGAATTTCACTAATTTACTACTTGAGCAATTCCATAGAGTACCGTCTCCGCCGGCATAAAAAGGAAAACTGTAATGTTCGGGGATCCAGATTAAGCGGACTAAGCGTAAAGGGAAAGATTCTTTTTCCAATCCAGAAAACGGCAGTGCAGATTGAGAAGTCCAAAATAGCATCTAAAACCCGCTCTAATTTATTAGAAGCAGCGAAGAATGGAGATGCAGATGCCATTGATACTTTGACAATTGAGGATATAGACCTTTATTCCCAAGTTACGAAAAGAGTCGAGAAGGAAGATTTATATTCAATTATTGATTCTTGTTTTATGCCATGTGGAATTGAGTGCGACCAATATTCGGTAATTGGGGAAATTAAGGAGATCGATCAAAAGGAAAATTATCTTACAGGAGAAATTATTTACGATTTTACTGTAGAAGCCTGTGATTTGACGTTTCATGTGGGAATTAATAAAAATGATTTGATTGGGGAACCAAAAGTTGGAAGAAGATTTAAAGGGCAGATCTGGATGCAGGGCGTTGCAGATTTTTAATCTTGATTTTTTTAGGAAAATAGAGTAATATATAAAGTGGATTTTAACTAGCTGGATATAATTTACACACGTTTCCGTAGCTCAGTTGGATAGAGCGACCGCCTCCTAAGCGGTAGGTCGGGTGTTCAAGTCACCTCGGGAACGCTGGGAACATAGCCGAAAGCCTTGATTTTAGCGGGTTTTCGGCTTTCTTCATTTCAGCGTCAAAACTGAGGAAGTCCAAGGAATACTTCTCTTGCGAGGGAGATGAATTTCTGCTATAATTGCAATAGTGTATTTTGTAGATTTTTATAAAAGAAAGTTTGACAAACATGAGTCGTACTTTATTTATACCGTCAACAGTGGCGCTCTTATGCCCGTAGGGAACTGCGTGGCGGAGAGCGCCTTTTTGTTTTGAACATTAACGGTGTTCCATCCATTTGTTCAGAAAACAAATATTTATATTTTAATTAGTTGGGAGGTAACGAAAGTATTCATAAATGGGTAAGAAAATATATGCTGTTGGGATAGCCTGCCTGCTGGCCTTGCCGCTTGTGGGCTGCTATGAATACCGGGGTCCCTATACCAGAGCGGATGTAGAGGAATATCTGACAGGAAGATACCCGGATGAAACGATCAATGTTCAGAAAAAAGGGCTTCAGACCTGGGAGTGTTGGTTTGAAGAATTGCCGGATGCGGTTTTTCAGGTTTGGGTAGGCCAGGGTGGAGGCGATCCGGTGCCGATGCTCTACTCGCGGCTGGTTTCTGATGAAGCAGAGGTGATTCCGGCATATTATCTGGAGCAATATCAGAAAGAGGGAGGCAGCTTAGATGCCTGGGAATTGTATGACAAAATTCTGGATACCAGGTATACTTCTATCGCTGATGTCACCCCAGCTTTAGAACAGCTGTCCGTCTTTTACGCTTGGATAGATGGCAAGCCTCTGGCACAGCTGATGCCAAAGGGACAGTATAAATTCCAGCCGGAACTGCCCTGGAGAACCTATTCCCCACAGTTCCACAACTTTGAAGAGATGGTTATCCATGGGCCGCAGGATAAACCAGAAGCGGTTCAGGAAGCTCTGGAGAATTCCGTAAAGAAATATTATGCCTTTTACTGGTTGCCCTGTGATGAATTTTCCCAGACAGAGCTGGAAGAATACGCAGTGAACGCCTGGCCCTGGACCCCAAAACCCAGAGTCCGGCAAGGGGAGGAAGTTTTGCCGCCGGAACTGCTGTCCGGCATTGGCCTGGAAAGTGGTGTTATCAGCTATGGCGGCCTTTATACGCTGCTGACCCGCCTGGGTTTTGATGTGAAAGGTACGGCGGAGCATTTTACCGTCATCGGCGCAGATGGACATTCCTACGAATTTTCCTACAGCTTTTGGGAGGAAAAGGAGATGGACTGGGCCAATAACGAAACGATTACCCTGCCGGTATGGTATCATCTGCGGGACGGCTACCCTGTTGGAGTGGAGGACGAAACCGGCTGGATGTATCGGGGACCGGTGCTTGGCCTCAAAGGAGGCTGGAACATTGACACCCATGACGGACATTTCCATTTTTATATGCCGTTTTTTGAAATTACTGGATTTAGTGTTTCTTGGGATAATGGCAAAGAAGAATGATCAGAGGAGGGGCAGAGCATGATTAACAGATTTTCCCCAAAACCAGAAACCAGTGAAAAACTCAAAGCAAGACAGTATGGAGCTGCAACGCTGCTCTGCGTCTTAGTGTCTGTCACTATGATTGTCATCCGCTTAAAAACCGTAGTTGCTTATCAGAATTATTGGAAAAGCGGAATATCCCGTTGCTTCGCGCTTCTTTAAACGTACATAAGCGGAGTTCGGTTTTCTTAAAAAGGTTCAGGAACAGACTGGTCTGGTTTTTTATGAGGGATTTTAGGAACAAGCCAGCAGGACAGGAAAATGAGAAAGTTGGCAGGGAGCAGATGATGAGAAAAAATAACAAAACAGGAAAACGGCTGCGGCTGACACCGCTTATATTGGGCGGCTATGCTGCATTTCTGGGTTTTGGTCTGGTAGTGATTGGACTTGCTGAAATGAAGGAAGGGATTGGCATTGTCCGGCTCCTGATCGGGATTGTCATGGCGGGCTTTGGCTTGCTGGGGATATGGGACGGGGTGCGTGATCTGGTGGGGTCAGATAAAAAGCCGGAGCAGACACCGACCAGCCAGTTTATCCTTACGGATGCATCCGGAAACAGGACATCCAATGTTACGGTGGAGGCTTTACAAAAACAAATGGAAAACCTGATGGGAAGTGATAAGGGGGGCGTTTTCAGACTCCAGATTCTGCCGCCTTTTGCTGTACAGGAGATAGGGAACATAAGCCAGATTTTCTGCATGTATCACCAACTCTTTGGATTGACAGTATTTTTGGACGAATCGAAAGGCGGATATGAATCATACCATAAAAGCGCAGAGTTTGACGAGGCGAAGGACTGGTTTGAAAAACTCCTGACTGGCAGCGCTGATCTTTCGGGGTGGAAAAAAATAGAGAATGGATATGACGATGAAGAAGAAAGCAGCACTTGTCCAAGCGAAGCTGAGGACAGCCCGAAAGATACAGATGAGGCAGCAGAACCGGTTGCAGATTTTAACAAACCAGACTCATTAATCAATACAGAAGAAGCTGGGTTGGGGAAAAGCGAAGCCGATACCCGACAGACTGAGGAATACATAAAATCTTTCTGGCAGCAGCTTCAAAGAGAACAGAAAGGCCAAATGCGGAATTGGCGCCAGCTTCTGGTGATTTTTGGAGAGAGCTGGCATGATGAACACACCTTTTTCTCCGCCAGGGATGTGGAACTGGCCATTGATGGCATCCATGAGGGAAAATACACAAAAGCAGTCCTGGAATGGGGAACGCAGGCGCTTGATTTCTTCCCCGGCGTTCAAAATGACCTGATGGTGATTTGGTGTACGAATAATACAGGAAAAGGAGTCACCAGGTTTCTGGCGAAAGAAGGAACAGTGACGCAGGTGAAATTCTGGCTGGTCAATTATTTGAATTCCGGTGTTTTTGAAGAAATGAACAGCTGGGCTGATATTACTGACCAGATAGAAAAAGCAAACAGAAAGGGAAAAAAGAAACATGGGTAAGTATTTTAGCGATGTGGTGGATAAAGCCATCCGGGATCTTTATTACTGCTGTGATAACGACAAGGCAAAAGCGGCAGCGGACGCACTATTGCTTGCGGCAAAGGAAGAAGATGGGGATGCCTGCTATATCCTCTCCCGCTGCTTTTCCGGCTCCTGTTACAGTTGGGAATACCATCCCTTTGAAGAAAACGAGGCAGCGGCCTATGCCATGCTCCATCAGGCAATCTCCCTGGGCAGCGCCGCTGCAGTTCTGGGGGCGCTGCGTATGGATATGCTGACACCGGAGCTGAGGGAGATCATGCCTTTTGACAGTATAAAAGAAGCATGGGATGTAATCTATGAAAAAGCCGAAAATGGCTGTGCTTTCTGCCAGTACATGATTGGGAACACCTATTATTTTCTGGATATCATAGAGATCGAAGATCACAAGGAAAGTGAATTTGCAAATAAGAAGGCCTGGAATAACTGGAAGCGGGAGCAGATTGAAAAGTGCCTTCCTTGGTTTGAAAAATCGTTTTCCGGCGGCATGATCCTGGCGGGGCGGAATTACTGCCATTATTATCAGCATGGCCGGGGAGAATACATTCCGCCGGAGCCGGGAAAGGAAGTTCCCATAATACGCAAGGGTGCGGAAGGGGGCTACCCGGAGTGGATGTACGCCTATGCCAATCATCTGTTCTACACAGAGGATAACGATAAAGAATCTCTCCCCTGGGCGATGAAGGCAGCTAAAGCCGGACACCTCTGGAGCTGGCATATCATAGGGGATATTTATTGGAACGGTAAGGCGGTGGAGCGCAATCTGCCCTATGCCTTAGAGTGCTACGAAAAAACTGCCAGCTATGGCAATGACAGCTATGCCTGCCGCCAGCTGGGACGTTTGTATTTTCACGGCTGGGGGACAGAAGTGGACTATGCGCGGGCGGTTCAATGGCTGGAGAGGGACGATGAATCAGAATATGTCAAATATGATCTTCTGGGAATCTGCTATCTGTTGGGGCGCGGCTGCCAGCAGAACCCGGCGCGTGGAAAAGCATTTCTGGAGAAAAGCCAGGATTCACCCTATAAAAGCTATGGGCTGGGGATGATGTATGCCGAGGGGATCGGTGTACGGGAGGATATTGAAAAAGGTGTAGAGTATCTGAAAGCAGCGAGAAATTATGGGCCGGCAATTGAGGCACTGAAACATTACAAGAAAAGCCTGTTTGGGGTATGGCGTCGAAAATAAGAACATATGGAAAATGAAACAATGGAAATTCATTTCCGGTTTTCCTATTTTAATGAGTTTATTATTCGTACTATCCTCTTGTGGGCCATGGAAACCGTTGCTTACGGAAGATGAACTTATACGTCTTACAATTACGTTCTGTGACGAGGATCATGTTATTGCTGACGGAGAACCTGTATCATCCGCTTACTTCATGCCATACGATAAAAGATATGATGAAAATGATAATATAATATATCGAAATAATATGGAAACGATTTTAGCTGATATTTATAATACCATTTATGAAATATTATTTCTTTCCTGAAAAGGAGAACGGGGCAGATATGAAAGTAAAGATTGTGCGCCATGTTATTTCTTTATGCTGTGTAGCAGCATTTATTCTATTGCTGACGGGCTGCAATCCAACAGCTGGTGCAACAGAGTATGAAGTTATCTATCCATCTGGCTATAGCAGGGATAGCTATATTTATGATGAAAAATCTCCCATTGAAGGAAGCTCCTGCTATCTTCAGTGGAAAGAAGCGGAGGATTATAAGAAAACCTATGACTACGATATGTATATCCTGGATGAAAATGGTTTGGTATTGTATATTTATCCTGATGTGGGGAGCAAAGCGATGCGCGGGAGCGTGCAGGAGGATGGGAAAGCCTGGGTTTGCGCGGAGCATTGGACGGCTCCCCACCACAATGGCTATGTGGAAGGCTGGCTGAAAGAAAGCGATTTGCTCTTAATTGATTTGAGTAATGGCGAGATCCTGTTTCAGGACAAGGTGGGAGAAGATGAATTCTACATCACCTCAGATGGAACACGATGCTATTTCTATGTTCCTGGAAAAGAAGAAAGTGAGAAGCTGTTCGGGTTGATAAAGGTACCTGCGAAAAATGCGGTAATTAATTACCGGGATACTTCGGACTGGATGCAGAAACACACGGTATACACATTTGATTATGTGGCAGAGCCTGATATTGATACAAGTAACGGAGTTTCAACCCGTATCAAATTTTATCTATCTGAAAACCAGCTCAAAGTGGCATGGACATCCTATGAACCCGTTGGTAATAAGAATTGGGAGTACCTGGAGAAAAAGGTTTATGAAGTCTCGCTTGCCGAGAATTCCTTTCAGTGAGCCAAAAGCGCAGACGAGGTGGCGCGGGCTATGGCGGGAACTCTGCTTTGAACTTATAGCCAATGATGCAAAGACAGGCGCCAGCCTGTGGAATTGAGCCAAGGCAGAGTTTCAAAAAGTGTCGACATCAAGCCGATACGGGAATTTATATACAAAGGGGATTAAGGCGGCGAATGCCATGAATGATCCTTATGGGAGACAGTTAGAGCAGGAATATGAAGATTTTCTTGAAAATTTTAGGATTGGATGACAACCGATCAGAGATACTGCCGGGCAGAGATAGGGAGAAAAAGAAGGTAGCAGACAGCAGAGGCAGAGTATTTGGCAGGGCCGTCGAAATCGCAGTAACAGGGTTTTTGGCAGTGTTCCTGCTTACCGGATGCGGCGGGGAACGGATGGAGACCCGTCGGGAAATTAACCGTATTTATATGGAGGCGGAAAAAACAGCAGAGGACAGGGCAAAAGCCTATATTGCGGAAAAATACGGGATGGACGCTTCGGCGGAGGGGTATTGGGTTCAGGGGTATCATGATTTTTTTGCGCCTTATATCAATTCTAATGTGGTGGTATTTATGGAATATGACGGCAAGAAATTCTGTGCAGGCATTGATGTGGATGATGAAACAGTCCTCTGGGATAATTACCAGAGGGAGGAAATAGGCGCTGTCCTTCAGGAATATTTCACAGAGCTGTATCACCTGCCCTGGCCTTACAAAGAAGATACCAAGTTCTGGTTGGAAAGCGCCCCAAACTATCATACAGCTACGCCGACAGAATGGCGGGAAAAAGGGTATGACCATAGCAACATGGTGAATTTTTATTTTCAGGAGCAGACAGCCGAAGAACTGCTTGCAAGGATGAGTCGTTTGAAATTTCATGATTCCTGGCTGTCCATGGAGCAGCCGCTGGATTCCCTTTCCTTTGAGGCCGGGGACTGGCCGGTTTGTGAAGGGGGTTCTGTTGAGTGGAATCTGCGGGTGTATACTTCCCCGGAAGCAGAATACACAGACCGCTCTGTGGAATATCCGGATATCGCAGGCTTCCCGTATTTTAAGGAATGGAGACGGACCCGAATCACGGACAGGGGAACAGAGGAAGAAGAACTATCAGGCGAATCATGGAACTTTCATTCCGCACAGAATAAGGGGATCATGGTCATATCAAGGCTTCCCTTTGAAATAGAAGATATCCTGTGCATCAGGGAAGGGGCAGAAGAATGGAATGTTGACCGTGGAAACGGCAAAACGGAAGCCTACCGGCTTGTATCCGATGTGTATGAGGTGACAGAGGAAAGCCCTGACAGCTATTACGCTGCGGTAATGCATGTGTCAGGAGAATTTGCGGAGCAATACGGGGCTCCTCTGTATATACTCAGCCATAACAAGGAAACAGGAAAAGTGAAGATCGTGAAATATATTTTTTCCAGAGAGGAACTGAATGCACTTTCTGCAGACGAATCTAACAGGGATTATAAGGTACATTCTAACGGAACATGTGGCATGAGTTCAGGGTTCCAGTATGCAGTGGCAGAAAGAAAAGAGGAATAAGGATGAGATTTCAGAGGGAGATGAAACAGATATTTTTACGTGTGGAAGCGGGGGAAGTGGAACCAGAAGAATAGGAAGCATATCTGCAGGACCATCCCACATCTCCCATCGTTTCTGACTGGTAAAGCGTGATGGAAACGCCGGCCGGGCAGAAACCGGCGAAGAATTTTCCTTATAAAAACGCAAGGACAACGGAACAGTGGAAAGAGTGTGGCGAAGAACTAAAGCTTCGCCTGAAAGAAAACCTGCAGGCAAAGATTGCTCCTGTGGCATAAGCATACGGCATGAAAAAAGCAGGCCCCAAGACCTTTGTGGGAGAGAAGAACGGTCTGGCAAAAAGACGGAAACTTTTGGGCGGAACGATATGACAACTATATTTTAAGTGCAGGCAAACAGTTAGGAGGTATCATGAAAGGATTTAACCGGCAAAATCAATTACTTTCTCTTTGTGGTCTGAATTGTGGACTTTGCCCCATGTTTTTAAATAAAAACTGTCCTGGCTGCGGAGGCGGGGAAGGAAATCAATCATGCAGAATCGCAAGGTGCAGCATGGAGCACACGGGAGTAGAATACTGCTGTCAATGCAATGAGTACCCATGTGAAAAATATGAGCATATTGATGATTTTGATTCTTTTATTACCCATCGGAACAGAAAGGATGATTTGGAAAAGATTCGGCAGTTTGGGGTCGAAGCCTATAATACAGAACAGAGAGAAAAGATAAAAATATTAGATATCTTGTTGTCCGGCTATAATGACGGACGTAAAAAGACTCTCTTTTGTGTTGCTGTAAACCTTTTGAATTTGCAGGAACTCAAGGAGGCGCTTAGGGAAATTGAGAGCAAACCGGATATGGAAACTCTTACGCTCAAAGAGAAAAGCGCTTTTGCCGCAGAGCTGCTGCAGGAGATTGCATCTCGTAGAAAGGTTGAACTGAAGCTGTACAAGAAAAAGTGACGATCCGAGTACAGCACTCATTTGTATCAGAAACAGTAAAAAGGATTAAGAAAATCAGAGTGGGAAGGAATATATTTATGAAGTATACATGTATGGTGATAGCGGTGGCTGACATTAATGCAGCGAGAAAATTTTATGAGGATTTGTTTGGAATGGAAGTATTTCAGGACTATGGAAAAAATATCACTTTTACCTGTGGCCTGGCATTGCAGCAGGATTTTGACTGGCTTGTGAATCTGCCCAAAGAAAAGATATTAAAAAAATCTAACAATGCAGAAATAGTCTTTGAAGAACAGGACTTTGACGGTTTTTTATGCAGGCTGAAAGAATACCCTGACATTGAATATCTGGGAGAAGTCATTGAGCATAGCTGGGGTCAGCGGGTGATCCGGTTTTACGATCCAGACGGGCATATCATAGAAGTTGGCGAGGAAATGAAAAGGGTGATAAAGCGCTTCCTTGCTTCAGGCATGACGATGGAAGAGGTTTCTGCGAAAATGGATGTTTCCGTGGATGATTTAACAAAACTACTGAATAGTTAATATATGGTGGACGAATAAGCAAACGGAAAATTTTATGAGAAGTGCGATAATGAAGAGTCTTGTTTACACTCAAAAGAAATTAAAAAAACGGGATTTTAAGAGGTCAATGTGCATTGAAAAAGAGCTTAGCACTAAGCGCCCTGATATCCCTATTTAATTGAGTGGAGAAGATGCGAAAATTCAGGTTGTTAGGATAAGAAAAGTATGTTAGAATTTGTTTGGGAGTAATCGTGTTACAGGGTGGCTGACCTCTATTCATACATAGGATGGGGGTGGTGCTGGTGAAATATTTCGATTTTAAAGACCTGATGGCCTTTGGAATGTTCATTCTGTCACTGCTGACATTCATTTATTTGATTTGTCACTGATGATTTAAAGCATAGAAAAACCACCCTCATACTTTGACCGGTAATGGGTGGCATTTCTATGTACACTGTTAAACAGGTCAACCCCTTGTGGGCGGTTGCTCCTTTTGTATATTTACTATAACATATTTATTACCAAGATTCAAGGACTGCGGAACAAAAAATAAGCCTTTATTCTAACTGTAGAAGGAGGGCTTATTTTTATGATTGAAAAAATACTTGAAAATGTGATCAATCAGATGTCACCTCACCTAGGTCAGGAACAGTTAGAGCACCTAAACAATGTACTCTACATGAACTTCCATGGGAAAGAGGTGAAGGAAGAGAGTACAGAGTTAATACCAAGCGGCTTGGAAGGGGATGAAGCGAAAATTCGGATGTTTGTAGCATCTAAAAAGGCAGTAAACAGGCAAAATAACACGTTAAAGCAGCACACCAGAGAGATCTATAACATGTTGAATTTCCTGGGAAAACGTTTGGAAGACATCACTGGTATGGATCTGAGGTATTACTACGGGATTATGCGGGAGCAGAGAGGGATCAAGATGTCTACCATGCAGACCCGGCTCCATTATCTGTCAAGAATAAGGGACATTTGGGCTAGAAATTCTATAAAATAAGGGGTTTCTAGCCCTTTTTATATCTCCGTGATGTTAATATGATGTCAAAAAAAGAGCCTGTTACTTTCCCTACTCAAAAATAGATGCAGTTGAAATCCCTGTCATATTGTGGTAGAATCCATTCATGGAACCCATGACAGGGGTGGTAGTCTCCCGATCCAATGACCGGCTTGCCGGAATACATAGGAAGGGAGGTGGCGCAAATGACAGCTGCAGATATCATTATGATATTCATAGGGGTGATCGGCTTGCTGATCGCTTTCGGTAGCTTTGTTATAGCGTTGCTTGCTTTTCTCGAGAGAGACAAGGATCACAAGCGAAAAAAATAATGCCCACCCTGTTGCAACCAGGATGGGCGCCTCTCACTGAGAGATAAGGTACCACCTCGGGAAACTCCACCTTTGGAGTGGGGCTCCTATGGGGCGTCTGTTACCAGCAGGCGCCTCATTCTATCTAAAGAATAGCATAAAGCGGAAGAAAGTTCAAGAGAATTCTTCTTCCGGCGGCAAAATAGCACGTTAAAGCAGTATACCAGGGAAATCTACAACATGCTGAATTTTCTGGGGAGACGTCTGGAGGATATCACAGGCATGGCTCTACGGTATTATTATGGAATTATGAGGGAGCAGGCATCAAGATATCTACCATGCAGACCCGACTTCATTATCTGTCCAGTTTTTGGGATTTCCTGATCATGGAAGAGAATAATTTGCAGAGCAGACCGCTATTTGTAACCTCAGACAGCCCCCATGGGTGTTTAAGCGCGCAGGGGATCCAGTATATGCTGCGTAGCCTGGGGAATCGAACAGGAGTAAAAGGAGTATCTCCACATCGGTTCCGAAGGAATTCTGCATCTCATAAAAAGTATGCATAAATAGTCACGAAAGAGAAAGATTTTAAGCAGGCTATCAGGGTCGCTTTCTTAAAATTATCCTATTTACGAAATAGGGAAAGAGAGCAGAAGAAAATCTTGTGGAATTGCAGCAAAAAGCAAATAGCGCCCAAAAAAGTTCGAATTTACTTGTAAAGCTTGTAGTCTTAATTTTAGGAGTGCTGTTTATAGTCAAATACGGAATCGGCAGCAGAGCTTGGTATTTTGTGGATTCCATCAGCATGGAATTTATCCTGATTCCCTGTTTTCTGATACTGTTGTATACAGGGTATTGGCGGGGGTTTCTAAAGGCATTTGTCTATTTAATTAAAAGAGACCAATGCACAGCAGAAATGATAAGGGATAGTGCAAATGCGCTTAAACTGGTATGCAGAACCAGTTTCATTTGGGGAAGTATCGGCTTTACAATCAGCATGGTGAATCTTATGCGCCGTCATATGCTAGATCCCGAGTTTGCTGCCTTATGTGGGGATATATCGGTAGCGCTGATTCCTTTGTTTTACTCCCTGGTTATAAATGTGGTACTGATGCCATTGTATTTTGAACTAAATCATTTATATACGAAAAATGCAGAGTGAGAGCTTATGGTCATATAATGATACGGTAAGATAAAAAAGGCGCCAACGGATGAATCAATTATCCGAAGGCGCTTTATTTTTTGTTGCTTCCTAAAACAAATTATGACATAATGGTATCATAGTTTGCTTGCTATACTGGGACAGAAAGGAGAAAAGCTGAAATTTCATGGAAAAACGAGAGGAAACCATTCAACTATGGTTTGATATGTGGTTGAAAAAGAGAGATTTAGGCATACGGGATATATTCTCTGAAAATGCTGTTTACACCGAAAGTTGGGGGCCGGAGTACCAAGGCTCATTAAAAATAAAACTGTGGTTTGATGAATGGAACAGGCGTAGCACAGTTCTCCAATGGGATATTAAGCAGTATTTCCATAGAGGAAACCAGACGATAGTAGAATGGTACTTTAAATATACAATGGATGATGGGAAGGTTGAAGCATTTGATGGAATTTCCCTCATTAAGTGGGCGCAGGATGGGCGAATACAATCCCTAAAAGAATTCGGCTGCAATACAGGCAACTACGACCCTTATCAGAATGGAAATGTCCCACAATTCAAAGATAGCCCGTCTATGTGGTTCTGACTTTATATGGAATGAGAGGAATACAATGTTTGAATTAAATCAAGTCGGTGAAAGAAGTTATTACATAAACTGCCCTGCAAAAATCGGGATTTATAAGTCAAATGATACAGATGTCTATCTGATAGACAGCGGAAATGATAAGGATGCAGGCAGGAAAGTCCGTAGAATACTGAGTGAAAATGGATGGAACTTAAAAGGGATCATCAACACACACTCTAATGCAGACCACATTGGAGGAAACAAGTATTTACAGCAGCAAACAGGATGTAAGATATTTGCAGACGGCATTGAAGCGGCGTTTACAAGGTATCCTCTTTTAGAGCCGTCATTTCTGTATGGCGGATACCCTTGTAAAGATTTAAGGCATAAATTTTTACTTGCGTCTGAAAGTGATGTCAGAGAGATTACAGACCCCGACTTTCCGAAAGAATTAGAGGTTATTCCATTGCACGGACATTTTTTTGATATGGTTGGCATACGCACGCCAGACGATGTTGTTTTTCTTGCTGATTGTATCAGCAGTAAAGATACTTTGGAAAAATATCAGATTGCTTTTATCTATGATGTTGCTGAATATCTAAATACATTGGACAAAGTTGAAGCTATGGAAGCCATTATGTTCGTGCCTGCCCATTCAGATGTAACGAGCGACATCACAGGCATAGTACAGTTTAACCGTCAAAAAGTATTCGATATATCAAATAACATACAGACCATTTTAAAAACGCCTATGTGCTTTGAAACACTTTTAAAGAGGATTTTTGATGAATATGGACTGGTAATGAATTTTGAACAGTATGTTTTGGTGGGAAGTACCGTGCGGTCTTATCTGTCATGGCTAAAAGACAACGAAAAAATAGGGGCTGTTTTTACTGATAATCTGTTAATATGGAGCAGTCAAGATGCATAATATTTTGGATGTAATCAAAGATGGCCTTTCTAATCTTAATACGCCGGTAGGATTTACTGGATCGCTGGTAACAATTTTTGACCACTTTAGAAACCAAAACAGCAACCATATTCAGGAAACACTGGATGCTGTTCGGGAAAAATCAGCTGTGGCATATGCACAGTACTGCGAACACAGAAAATACCGGCAGAGAGAGTTAGGAATACCTCTTAAAGAAGATATTCTGGGGTATTGGGAGACCTGTCTGCAGCGTAACGTATTACCCGGTGTAAGCGATATGGTTGATTCTAAAATTGCATGTGAAGAAGAAGCGAAAATTATCATATCCTATTTAATAGAGCAGTGGATGACCATTCCGGAGTTTTCTGCATGGATCAATGATATTTTAATTCAAAACCATCTGGAAAAAGCTTCTGAATTGCTGACCGGGTTACCACAGATATTGGAAGCAGCTTCTCAGATAAAAGAACAGTTGGATATCCAGGGAATTGACAATGTTGCAGAACTAATTACTCCTGGCTATATCAATGACGCGAAATTTTCCTGTAGCCATTCAACAATTAAAAACTTCTTTACTGTTGATAATAATTTCCACACAATGCTCCAGGTTATCAGCGCAGATGAGGATGTTCCGAACAAAGAGGCAGTACAGACAATAGAGGAATTAATTCAAAAAGGTTTTCCTGTTATAATTGCAGGAAATGGAGGACAGGGAAAAACAAGTCTGATGATGCGTGCAGCAGTGCAATGGGCTTCTTCGGGAAACCTGACAGTGTGGATGTCATTATCAAACAAAGAGATTATAACGGAACAAGCGGCAAAACGCTTCTTTGATTGCCTGTTCAAATTTGCGCCTGTAGGGCGGAGTATATTGCTATGTATTGATAATCCCTTTGAAGGCAGGGAATCTCTTTCAAGTTTACAGGCAAGGTGGCCTTACAATTCCAAAATACACCTGTTAATGGCAGAGCGGGAAAACCGGCTTACGCTGCTTGCGGATCCGGATCGGGATCTATTACTGCGCTGGTTTGATGATGCGGCTCTTGTGGTGCTGCAGGGTATCAACCAAACCAGGAAATATCATTTGAAAAATTATAAGACCTGTTATTTTGCGGAAAGTTGGGAAAGAAGAGAGGTAATTCTGAAAAAAACCACGTCCTATTTGGTAAAAGAAGGCGTAATAAACGAAGCAGATCAACGATCTGTTATAAACGGGATATTCCGCCAGTATAGAAAACCGAATATTAGTTTGGTGGAGCTAATCTATCGTACCCTGTTCGAATTAAAAAAAATCTCATCGAAACCAGAAAGCATTAAATTGGATTGGGAAGAATGGGGTGAATTGATTCAACGGGAGTTTGGAAAAGTAGATACAGATATCCAGCTATATGGCGTAATTGCTGCTCTTAAAGTTTTTAATACCCCATTATCATTGTCACTGTTCTGCAAACGCTTCGATGAATTAAATGAGCGTAAATTACGGACAAGGCTGTGTGAACGATTTGTACCCCGCCATGTTGAACCAGTAGTTTTTCATGAGGGAAACAAGACGCTACAGCCGAAACATGATGTGATCGCTGAACTATTTTTTCTGTTTAATAAAGACAAAGCCACTATTGACTCCGTAATATTTAATCTAATAGATTTCATGGATGAAAATGAAACAGAGGTCTTTTTAACAAATATCATTAATAAACGGGAAGTACAAAAAGGCAGCAAGGATCCAATTGGCAAGATCGATTACTGGGGTTATTTAGAAAGAATCTATTTTCGCATACAGGAAGGAAGCTTGAACCTCTCGCGTACCGGAAAAGCATATTTGTGCTTAGGTGTTTTATGGGCAAGATGCCAGAATAGCTCTTCTGGAAGTAGTTTTACGATTAAAACCGTTTTAGATAACCTTGCGCCTGAGATAGAAACCGATTTGTTAATGGCAAAACTTTATACCGAATGGGGGATGTGGGCAGCAAAAAGAAAGGATAATATTCTTGCAAAAGAGAAATTTCTTGCAGTAATCCAATATAATCCCAAACAGCTCCCAGCCCGCACAGAACTAGGGCGACTGCTTTCAAAGCAGAAAGGCCGTGAAGGAGAAGCGGAGAAATTTTTACTTCAAGCAATAGAAATTGCGCCTAAGGATATCCAATCACGCACGGAATTAGGGCGGTTACTCTCAAAGCAAAAAGGCCGTGAGGGGGAAGCGGAGAAACTTTTACTGGAAGTGATAAAGATTGATCCGAAACACATCCAATCACGTACGGAATTAGGGCGTCTGCTCTCAAAACAAGAAGGACGTGAAGGAGAAGCAGAAAAATTTTTGCTGGAAGCGATAGAGATTGCGCCTCGGGATATCCAATCGCGCACAGAATTGGGGCGTCTGCTCTCAAAGCAAAAAGGCCGTGAGGGGGAAGCAGAGAAATTTTTACTGGAAGCGATAGAGATTTATCCTGAACACTTACATTCCCGAACAGTGCTGGCGAGATTATATGAAAAAATGAATAGACTTCCCGAGGCTAAGCGATTATATCAGGAGCTTTGCAATATTGATCCCGGCAATCGTTTTGGCATTGAGGGCCTTTCCCGGCTAAAATAAGAGATTGAAAAATGAGATAGAGCCTCTACCAGTGCAGAAGCTCTGTCATATTTTGTTCTGTCAGATCCTGGAGAATGTCTACCTTGCCGGCATCTGAAAGCCATCAAGCCCTCTGTTTAAAAAATCATTAAAGGGCTTCATAATGCGAAACAGCCTTACTGCTTCTGCCAGAAACAGCTCTCCGTCAGCGACGGTATCATCTTGAACGGGATATTCCAGATACCAGCTTTTAAACTTTAAAAATTCTGCCTGCGGATGCCCCTGATCATAACCAGAAGGAACCTTTTTCAGTGCCGCCCCCTGAACGGTAAATTCTTTCTGAAACTCTGGAGTATGGAGAATCCCTTCCCATTCTTCACCATTTGCCGCAATATGATCCCGGATCATAGAAGTGGCATCCTTAAACATATCCGCAAACAGTCCTCCGCCAAGAAAAGAATGTCCTCCCGGTTTGATCATCAGATAATACCCAACCGGCACAGGTAGTTTCCCCTCCGGACCAATATGCACACGGAAGGCCGGATTGTAGGGTGATTTATCATGGCTAAACCGGGTATCCCTCACCAACTTAAAGGTAAGGTCTTTCGCCTCCCTGGGAAGGATGCTGCTGTCAAATTTTCCGATCTGCAGAATCAGCTCCTGTACCAGTGCTTCAAATTGGGCGTTTGCCTCTTTGTATTCCGCCTTATGGGCATGATACCATTCCCGGTTATTATTTTCACTTAAGCTTTTCAGATAGTTTAAAATTAATTGGGTATGCATATATTTCCTCTTTTCTAACTATTTTCAACAACGGAGAAAGAAGTTCCATTCAAAAATTCTTCAATAAACTGTTTCAGGTTTTCCGGCGACTGCCAGGTCTTGCAGAAGGAAAACTCCTGTGACAGATCATCGATCTCTTCCATGGCCTCCTTTACATCTAACATTACCTGAGCAGGTACTGCCGTCTGGAAATAGAGCTGGGTGGGATGAATCCGGCGGCTCTGAATGGCGTAGTTCACTCTGTCTGCACAATGGCAGTTTCCCTTTCCATATTCCCCACAGTATTCTGTCAGAAAATCCGCCATTTTTTTACGGACTCTTGACAGACGTTTTCGGTAAGCTTCTGGTGTGATTCCCAGAATATCTCCGGCAATCCGGCTGTCTACCTTAAACATGGTTCCTAAAATGAAAATACATCTGCTCTCCGTATCCAGACACTGCAACATCACATTGGTGCAGGACAGCTTCAACTCTTCTGCAAGAATCGCCTTCTCTACATTCTGAGTCAAATCCGGTATATCCTCTGTCCTGGCATTTTGAATGTCATCCCCATAGAATTCGAAACTTAGGGGGAATTGGGCAAACATATGCTTTTTGTAGTCCTTCAGATGGTTAATCGCAATACGGAATACCCAGGTGGAGAAAGAACTTTCCCCTTTAAAAGATGACAGGTGGGTCATAACTTTGAGAAGAATGTCCTGAGATGCATCTTCTGCATCCGGAAAAGTTCCTAACATACGCAGAGACAGGTTAAAGACCAGATCCTGTACACTGAGTATTACAGTTTCCAGGGATGGCTTGTCCCCTGCAACGGCCTTTTTGATCAGATCCAGTAGTTCTTCATTTGTGTATGAATTCAAGGTTCCTCTTTTCTGAAGTGCAAATAGTATTTTACGGAGAAACGATACGGGACATTCCTGTCCGGGTCAGCAAATTCTGCGGCACTTCATGGCAGAATTTTCTCCGTACAATTAATTAGACAATATACTTTCATCTGTGTGACAAGAAAGATTATTTTTCCAAATTGCTATAGAAATATTCTGTCACCATCTGTATATGATTATATCGGATGTTTTTTTATACTTCAATATTTATATTCAGACAGAAAGTTCCTCTTATGTTAAATATTGATACAACCTATATTCTGTGGTAAACTAATCATATCAGAACGGAGATAGAGCCGGTTAGGCTGTGATCCGATGGAATAGAAACATAGAAATGGAAAATCACGCATGAACTATATTGTATTTGATTTAGAGTGGAACCAAAGCCCAGGAGGAAAAGAAGGCTCCGTTATAGGGTTCCCTTTTGAGATCATTGAGATCGGAGCCATAAAACTGAATGATAAATTAGAGCAGATAGATACATTCCATCAGCTTGTAAGGCCTAAGGTATACAGAAAGCTCCATTACAAAATATTAGAAGTAACTCATATGGAGCTGGAAGTATTAAACCGGGAGGGGCGGCCTTTCCCACAAGTGGTAAAAAGCTTTCTAGACTGGTGCGGGGATGTGAAAAATGATGTTCGTTTTTGCACCTGGGGATCCATGGATCTGACGGAGCTGCAGCGGAATATGGAGTTTTATTATCTGGAAAATCCGTTTCCAATGCCTCTTTTATACTATGACGTGCAGAAACTGTATAAGCTGTTAGGAGGCGGGGAAAAGGTTCTTTCTCTGGATCAGGCGGCAGAGGAAATGGGAATTGAAGAAGAAAGACCTTTCCATCAGGCGTTGGATGACGCCTACTATACCGGAAAAATCCTGGGACAGATGGGGTTTGAAAAGGTGAAAGAATTCCTTTCCATGGACTATTATCAGCTTCCCCAAAGAAAAGAAGAAGAGGTGTATTTAACATTTCCCAGCTATAACAAGTATGTTTCCCGGACATTTGAGACCAAAGAGGACGCCTTGCAGGATAAATCCGTAAGTGAAATTATCTGCCCGCAGTGCGGACGAACTCTGAGAAAAAAGATTCGTTGGTTTTCTGTAAATCAGAAACTGGATTTAGGCTTGGGGACATGCCCGGAGCATGGTTATGTCCGGGGAAAGATTCGGATTAAAAAGGCAGAAGGCGGCGAGCTTTATGTAGTAAAAACCACAAAATTTGTGGGAGAAGAAGCTTTGGAGGAAATGAGCCGCCGACGCCAGGAGGTAAAGAAAAAACGCTTGGAGCGAAACAAGGCAAAGCGCCAGGCGCAGAAGAAAAGAAACTATTCGATCTGACTTTCCTGCATCCGGTATCCCACCCCGATTTCAGTAAAAATATATTGAGGCTCCGCCGGATTTGCCTCCAGCTTTCGCCGTATATGGGCCATATTTACCCGCAAAATCTGGTTGTTGTTGTCTGCGTAAGGCCCCCAGATTTGATTGATAATATAGTCATATGTAAGAACTTTGCCGGAATGACGGGCCAGCAGGGTTACCAGCTTATATTCAATCTGAGTCAAATGGATGGTTTGCCCTTCCAGAGTTACCAGGCGTTTTTCATAATCAATAATCAGGCCGCCGTATTGGTAAATCGGACTGGGCATCTTTCCGGGGGCGCTGGCCTGGAGATGATGATGGCGCAGGGCAGTACGGATACGGGCCATAAGCTCAGAGGTGCCAAATGGCTTGGTAATATAGTCATCGGCTCCTGCATCCAGCGCCGCTACCTTTTCTTTCTCCTGAGTCCTGGCTGAGATAACAATAATAGGAAGAATCGACCATTCCCGAACCTGCCTGATAACCTGCAGCCCGTCTATATCAGGAAGTCCCAGGTCTAAAAGAATCACGTCAGGACAATTGGAGGTGGCAAAAGATAGTCCTTCCTGGCCTGATGCCGCAGTGTAAACCTTGTAGCCATTGGCATTTAAGGTAGTCTCAATAAAGCTTCGGATGCTTTTTTCATCTTCAATAATTAAAGCAGTCAATTTAGGTGTCATTGGTTTGTTGTCCTCCTAGTGGCAGGCTAAAGGTAATACAAGCCCCATTGGTTGCATTAGAAGCAGTAATGGTTCCGCTATGGGCGGAGATGATAGTTTTGCATATGGAAAGTCCAATTCCCATCCCTTTTCGGGAATCCGTACTTTGGCAGGCATAGGAGGCCCCGTCAAAAATTGTAGAAAGACGATCTTCCGGAATTCCGGGGCCATAGTCAGAGATTTGAAATCTGGTCATGTTATCTTCAATATAAGTGTTTAGATAAATAGGCATATTGGGATTGCCGTGATAAAAGGCGTTTTCTATCAAATTGATAAGAACCTGTTCAATTAACATGGCATCCATAGGAATCATAATAAAATCATCGGGAATCCGGACCTTTATGACAGCATTGGGAATTCGCTTTTTCAGCCGCTGGACGGCTTCTGAGACAACCTCCTCTAAAGGTTCCGGTATTTTGGTCACCTGGGTATTTCCGTCCCGAATTCGGGTAATGGAGAGGAGATTTTCTACCATATTCAGGAGCCAGTTGGAATCATCATAAATATTCTGGACCAGAGCAGATTTTTCACTGTCTGACAGGGTGGCGGAGTTTTCCAGATAAGTGGAGCTGGTGCCGATAATGCTGGTCAGGGGAGTCCGCAGATCGTGGGATATGGCCCGAAGAAGATTGGCCCGCATCTTTTCTTTCTCCGCTTCCATCAGAAGCTTTTCCCTCTCATTTAAAACTATAGACTGAGCCTTCATCCGGGTAGTGGCGGCGCTGGTAATGGTAGCCACAGTCAGCATACACAAAAAAGTGACCGGATATCCACGCATATGAAAATTAAGCTCCATGTATGGGTAGGTAAATACCAGATTTACGAAAATGGTACATACGACAGAGGCGATAATACCGGGAATATAGCCTTCCGTGTACCGGGCAATCATCAGTACACTTAAAATATAAAACATAGATACACTTATAAAAGAATCGCTGATATAAGAGAATACCGTGGCGGCCACCGTAGCGGCCACCAAAAATCCGGTACAAATCAGAAAATTGTTTATGGCGATTTCCCGGCGGGACAAGGCTTTTTTTGTAGAAACAGATTGGGATGGCTGCAAAAGAAACTCCTCCTAATAAGATCTTCGCTTCATTTTCCGGTTTACAGGCTGTTTCTTAACCGTGTAAGAGGAACGCTTTCTTTCTTCCAGAATAATATCAAATTCAGCCTGGGAATAACCGATATCCTTTAACCGCTGCTCCCGGCGCTCCTGGCGGCGCTGCCGTTCTCTGGATTCCCGAAGCTCTATCTGAATTTTTATAGCGATTCCGGCGACGATGAGCCCGCCTAAAGAAATAATTACCCCTAAGGAAATCCAGACAGCAGCCGGGATCCTGGGAAGTCGAAAGCCCTTTGATGGCGGCGCTTCCGATTCAGGGCTGTCAATCGCTAATGCCTCCTCATCAGAAAGACTACTGGCATCCGGCAGAGGAAAATCATCTCCTTCCGAAACGACAGGAAGATCTTCGGGGGGAATAGCATCCACAGGTACATGGGCGCTGTCCGCCGCAGACATAGCCGCTAAAGCAGCATAATTCCGACGGGCCTCAATTCCCTTAATGGTTAGATAGGCGGAGCCGATAGCCCGATCATTATAGGAATATTGAATCCGTGCGATAGCATCCTCAGGATCCTTGTCCCCCAGATTATAGTCCAAAACAGCCTGGGAATCCGAGAGCTCAGCCCCTTTCGGCAGGGTAATAGAGCAATGGTCATCCAGAGACAATACAGAAATATCACTGGTAGTAAGGCCGGAAATGGTCATATCATTTTCAATGGAAGTATAAGTATGATCATAATCGGAAACCTTGATTGTCTGGAAATTCTGAAAACCGAAATCCAACATACGCTTTGTATCAGAATAGTGAACCTGTGATCCATTAAGCACAACGGTAATCAGGGTCATGTCGTTTTTCTTAGCCGCAGTAACCAGCGTATTCCCTGCTAAAGAGGTATATCCGGTTTTTCCGGCAAAAGCGCCTGGATAGTAGACCGGGGAGTTTTTCTTAAGCATTTGATGATGAGCATAGACCACATTATGGGGATCCTCCGGATCCGGATACTGCTTGATAGGAGCATGCCTGTAATAAAGAGAGCTGTCGATCTCCACAAAGGTCTCATTTTCCAGAGCAGCTTTCATGATCAAAGCCATATCGTAGGCGGAAGTATAATGATCGGGGTCATTAAGGCCGCTGGGATTGGCAAAATGGCTGTCCTGGCAGCCCAGCTCTGCCGCCTTCGCATTCATCATATCCACAAAGGCTTCCCTGGATCCTGCTACATGCTCCGCCAGGGCATTGGCGCTTTCGTTAGCAGATGCCAGCATCAGTCCATACAGGCAGTCCTCAACGGTAAGGGTATCCCCAACGGATGCCGCCATATTACTGGAGTTTTCCTCCACGTTAAAAACTGCATCATAAGAAAAGGTGACCATTTCGTCTAAATCGCAATTTTCGATTACAACTAAAGCAGTGAGAATCTTGGTAATACTGGCAGGAAAATAGGGTTCGTGAATATTTTTACCGAAAAGTACCGTACCGGAATCCGCATCAATAACAATTCCGCCTTCCGCCTCAATATAGATATTATCAGGCCAGTCGGAAGCGGCATATGACGTGAAAGGAAAAAACCCTAAGATTACCAAAACCCACAGAAGTACCCAGGAAAGAATCCGGGTATAATAACTGTAAAATTTTGTCATAAATGATTAATCTCCATGTAACATTTACTTTTTTACAGTATAGGCTATTTTTCTCCACAAGTAAAGGCAGTTTTGCAGGGTTTTCTCCATAAATAGAGGCAAATTCCAAAAATCAGGGCAACAGACCCGCCGAAAACCCCGAGAATCCGAAAAGCGGTATCCATAAAAAAGGGTTCCGGCACAATATTTATCAGCATATCTGTGGCTGGATCCAGAATCCACAAATCATTATCAAAAAAGATATGGTGGAAAATTACAAAATATTTATTAAAATCTGTGGAAATAATTCCCCCCAAAACCCCTGCAATAAGAAAAACTCCGCCCATTCCCAGGCAGATAGTCTTGGGAAGAATTTTCAGGAGATTTGCCTTGGTAAAAATCAAAAACGCCAGACAGAGTAGGATCCCAAATAGGGCGGCTCTGCGGATGAAAAGACCGCCTAAAAATAAGTCCCGTACATCTTCCATGTGGGCAATTTCCCTGGCATTAAAAAACTCCCGGTATTCTCCGCCCATAGTGGTAAATACATGAAGATCCTCCCGGTCTCCCCGCAGGTAATCCATCATTTCATCCGTAACTATCAGAAGATCCTCCATGGTCATCGCAGGAAGATCATTTAAGACCTGATATTTGGTATACTCCTTTTCATAATAGCCGGGAGTCCAATAAGCCACCGCCTCAACAGAGGTAATTAAAAGAACAGCTGTCAGGCAAATCCCGCAGATAAAACCAGCCAGGCCGTGGAGCAGTTTCATAGATTTCATAAAAAAGGCCTCCAATCGTAAAAGTAAGACAGGGAGCACGCCCTTGTCCACGGAAGTATTGTACAATAATTAAAAGATTCTCTCAAGAGAAAAAGCCGCTTTAAAAGCGACTTTTAATTACCTTCAATCTGGTAAACTCCTCCCGTTCCTTCTCCTCCAGAGCATTAGAAATAGATTTCGTCAATGCTTCATAGGTAGGGATTGTGATATTTTTCAAAGCATTGGCCCGTTTCTGGGTCTTTTTAATGTTGGAAGCCAGCCGGTAGGCAGAGTTTTCAACCATGGACAGACGGATCGTCAACTCCTTTACCTTCTCAAACTTCAATCTGGCAATATCCAGGCTTTCACTGGTATTGAAAAAAGAGTAAGAAGGCGCCGGAGAATTTTCTTCATACTGAACCAGAGGGATTTCCGTGCCCATAATGCTTCGGGTCTTAATTTTAACCGAATCCTCTATGGGGATGGACAAGCTGATTTCCTGGACATAGTTAATCCCCATATCAATATTAGCCTGCTGGAGCGCCTGATAGGCCTCTGTAAAAGTGGCGTCAATTTCGGATTGGATCCCCTTGGCCTGATCAATGAGCCCCATCAGTTCCCGGATTAAAATGTTGCGTTTTTTATCCATAAGGCCGTAGCCCTGACGGGCCAGGGCCAGGGAATTTTTTGCCAGAATCAGATTACCTTTGGTAGGAAATGTATTGGGATTCATAAGACTCCTCCTGTTATTGTGCGGCCGGCTCTGCCGGATGGTAGTACTGATCCAGAATCTTAGTATCGATCCGATCCAATTCCTCTCTGGGCAACATTCCCAAAAGCTCCCACCCGATGGTTAAGGTATCCAGGATCCCGCGGTTTTCATGGACATCCTGGCCTACGAAACGGCTTTCAAAAGCCTTGCCAAACTCCAGATATTTCTTATCAATAGGAGACAACTCATCCTCACCGATAACAGACGCCAAAGCTCTGGCATCTTCTACCTTAGCATAACAAGAAAAAAGCTGGTTGGCAACCGCCTGATGATCGTCTCTGGTGTATCCCTTGCCGATACCGTCTTTCATCAGACGAGACAGGGAAGGGAGAACATTGATAGGCGGATATATAGACTGACCCTGAAGAGTTCGATCCAATACAATCTGACCTTCCGTAATATAACCGGTTAAGTCGGGGATAGGGTGAGTAATATCGTCATTGGGCATGGTAAGAATAGGAATCTGGGTTACAGAGCCGTTAACCCCTTCCACAATGCCGGCCCTCTCATAAATGGTAGCCAGTTCGCTGTACAGATAACCAGGGAACCCTTTCCGGGAAGGGATTTCTCCTTTGGAAGAAGAAACCTCACGCATGGCCTCTGCAAAAGAAGTCATATCTGTTAAAATAACCAGGATATGCATGCCCTTTTCAAAAGCCAGATATTCTGCCAGGGTCAGGGCAATTTTAGGTGTCAGAAGACGCTCTACTACCGGATCGTTTGCCAGGTTGATAAACATAGCCACGTGAGAAGAGACGCCGCTTTCCGCAAAGGTACGGCGGAAGTATTCGGCTACATCGTATTTCACACCCATAGCCGCAAACACAATGGCAAATTCCTCGTCAGAATCCCCGCCAAGGGATGCCTGCTGTACAATCTGGGCGGCAAGCTGATCGTGGGGCAGGCCGTTTCCGGAGAAAATAGGCAGCTTTTGCCCGCGAATCAAAGTGGTCAGACCATCGATAGCGGAAATTCCGGTACGAATGTAGTTTCTGGGATACTCCCTGGTAACCGGGTTTAAGGGCTTTCCGTTAATGTCCAGCCTTTCATCAGAGACAATATCCCCCAGGCCGTCAATGGGTTCTCCAATTCCGTTAAAAGTACGGCCCAGCATAGACTCAGAAACGGCAATTTCCATGGGATGCCCGGTGAGACGGGTGTGGGTGTTGCGGAGGGCCATACCCTCGGTTCCCTCAAAGACCTGGATAATGGCTTTATCCTTATAAATTTCAATAATACGGCCCAGCTTCTTTTCTTTGCCGTTTACCGTCATCTCTACAATTTCATCATAAGCAGCGCCCCGGATGCCTTCCAGAACTACCAGAGGGCCGTTGATGGCGCTTAAGCCTAAATATTCAATTGCCATAAATCATTCCCTCCTTATGCATTGCGTTCCAGAACATCATCATAGAACTGGTCAATCTGCTTTTCATAGTTGTCAAATAAATCCAGACGGTCATTGGGCACATCATATTTAATGGCAATAACCTTATCAAAAATAGAATCCTGTTTCAGTACCGACATGGGCATTCCCATAGAAATCAGGGAACGGCTCTTTTTATATAAATAAAGAATGATTTCCATCATCTTAAACTGCTTTTCCATAGGAACACAGGTGTCATCCTTGTGGAAAGCGTTCTGCTGAAGGAATCCTACCCGGATGACCTTTGCAATTTCCAGAATCAGCTTCTGATCATCCGGAAGTACATCTGCTCCGATTAATTTTACAATCTCCATCAGGCTGCTTTCCTGAGTCAGAAGAGAAACAATCTGGTTGCGGTAATCTACAAATCTTTTATCCACATTGTCGGTATACCAGGGAGCCAGATCCGTCAAATACTCAGAATAGCTGGTAAGCCAGTGAATAGCCGGAAAATGTCTGGCATAGGCCAAAGACTTATCCAGGGCCCAGAAGCAACGGACAAATCGTTTGGTGTTCTGGGTAACCGGCTCGGAAAAGTCGCCGCCCTGAGGGGAAACCGCACCGATAATGGAAACGGATCCTTCAGTGCCGTTTAAATTCTGCATCATTCCGGCCCTTTCATAAAAGGCAGAAAGCCGGGAAGCCAGATACGCCGGGAAACCTTCTTCTGCAGGCATTTCCTCCAAACGGCCGGACAGCTCGCGGAGGGCCTCGGCCCAGCGGGAGGTAGAGTCCGCCATGATGGCTACATGGTAGCCCATATCCCGGTAATACTCCGCCAGGGTCAGGCCGGAATAAAGGCTTGCCTCACGGGCGGCAACCGGCATATTGGAAGTATTGGCGATAAGGGCGGTTCGATCCATTAAGGGATTGCCGGATTTGGGATCCACCAGATGAGTAAATTCCTCCAAAACCTGGGTCATCTCATTGCCGCGCTCGCCGCAGCCAATATAGATAATAATATCCGCGTCCGACCACTTGGCAATCTGATGCTGAGTCATGGTCTTTCCGGTTCCGAAACCACCGGGAACCGCAGCAGTACCTCCTTTGGCAATGGGAAACAGAGTGTCTAAGATACGCTGCCCTGTAACCAGCGGCTTAGTGACCGGGAACCGGCTGGAGGCAGGCCTTGGAGTACGGATAGGCCATTTCTGGGTCATGGTCAGTTCCCTTTCCGAACCGTCGGGAAGCTGCAGGGTAATCAGCACATCGTCAATGGTGTACTCCCCGTCAGGAACCACATCTAAAACATAGCCGTCCATGTCCGGGGGAACCATTACCTTGTGGATAATGGCCCGGGTCTCGGGAACCTCGGCGATGATGGAGCCGGGAAGGAGCTGATCCCCCTTTTTTACTACCATATGGGTCTTCCACTTTTTGCTCCGATCCAGGGAATCCACGGAAACACCGCGGCTGATGTAAGCGCCGTCCTTCTTTGCAATCTCTCCCAATGGGCGCTCGATACCATCAAAAATATTATTCAGGATGCCGGGGGCCAGAGTAACGGAAACCGGCGCTCCGGTACCGACAACGGTCTCTCCCGGCTTAATGCCGGAGGTTTCCTCATATACCTGAATGGTTGTGCGGCCGGAGGTAAGGCCAATTACCTCGCCTACCAAGCGGCTTTGGCCTACATAGACCATTTCATTCATTTGGAAACCGGGGTCATTCTGCAAGTAAACGACGGGGCCGTTGATGCCGTAAATAATGCCTGTGCTATTCATGGTCCCCACCTCCTAAATCAAATTGAAAATTGTGCCGGGCCTCACTCAGCTTGGTTTCAAAGGAATTATCAATTAAAATGTGAGCCTGAGGAACCACTGCCCGGGTGCCTCCGGAAAAAGAATACTGGCTGATCTTAATGGCTTCCCGGTTTTCCACAGACAAATGCATAAGCAGAGGTTCATCTGCCGGATCAATGTAGATAATAATATCGCTGCTGCCGGCTAACTTCCGGGCCGCCAGGATTTGGTCTTCCAAAAGCTTCACGTAAGCCGGAGAAGCCATAAAGTCTGTCAGCATTTTTTGAACCTCTACAAACAGCATCTCTTTTAATTCTTCCTGACGCTTGCTTATCCGGCGTTTTAAATTGATCTGGGCTAAAGCCAGTTTTTTATTCATCTCCCGCCCCAGCTTATTAGATTCCCCCTGGAGCTGCATATCAAGACGCCGCGCGGCATCTTCTTTGTGCTCTTCAAAGGCCTGCTCTAAGGCAGAGGCATATTCGTCATACAGGCGGGCGCTTTTCTCTCTGGCATCTTCCATGGAGATATCCAGAAAATGCTGTAATTTCTCGTCTGTTGTCAAAGTAAGTCACCTGCTTTCTATAGTTTCAGTCCAATGGCTTCATTTACATAGGAAGTGATAAAGTTGGGCTTGCGGCCGGTACCGTGGCGATCCGGGATTTCTACGATTAAGGGGAACTTTCGCTCCAATTTTACCTCATCAATAATTTCCGGAAACTCTCTTCCGAACTTTTCCGTCAGAAGGAGGATGCCAATCTCTTTGTTGGCCAAAACTTTATCAAGGGCTTCCTTAAGCTCCGTCCTCTCATGGACGACGCTTCCTTCCACACCTGCCAGACGCATGCCGGTCAGGGTGTCAATGTTGTCGCTAATCAGATACAGCTTCATAGAATCACAGCTTACCTAAAATCATGAAAGAAATAATAAGTCCGTACAGACAAACACCTTCGGCAAGGCCAACGAAGATTAAAGATTTACCAAGAATAGAGCCATCCTCGCTGATAGCGCCCAAAGCGGCAGAAGCAGCAGCGGAAACGGCGATACCGCCGCCGATACAGGACATACCGGTTGACAGGGCGGCAGCCAGATACCCCCATCCGGCGGCAGAGCTTCCGGCAGCAGAAGCCGCCTCGGCGGCAAATGCATTGCCAGAGAACATCAGGGCGCTGGATACAATCAGGGTGCCGAAGAACAAAAATACATTAGTTGCAAGAGCGGTTTTATAACGGCCCCTGGTCTTTTCACCGGCGGCAAATGCGCCGAAGGGAACTGCAATACTTAAAATTAATGCCAGAGCCAAAGTGATTTTTACTGTGAAAGTCATGATAATCTCTCCTTTATATTTAGAAAATTTATGATATTTCTGTAATAAGCTTAAGCCACGGTCTTTCCATAAGGCTTAAATTCCCGTCCGGTGCCGCGATAGAAACGGCTGAATAACTCATAATACTCCAGACGAAGCACCTGAATCCCTACAATTAATCCTTCCATGCCGCAGACAAACAGGTTCCCCAGAACCACAACCAGCCAGTTGGGGTTGCCGGATTCTACACCTGCCAGCATGAGAACAACCTCCATCATGGCAGCGTGGCTTACGGCAAAGGCGCCTACACGGACAAAGGACAAGGTATTGGAGAAGTAACTTAATAGCACCTCGAACATCTCAAAGAATCCCTGAACCACAAACATTCCCTTGCCGCCTTCAAGCTTTGCCGCCTTTTTCTCCACCATTGCGGTCAGCGGTTCTTTCAGGAAAATCAGCGCCAGAGGAATCAGGAACATTACCACCAGCACAATGGCTGCCGGAAGAGGCTTTCCGGTCATGTACAGGACAATGGTCATCACCAGGCTGGCGTAAAATACAAATCCGGCAATTCCGTTAGTATCAAACCAGGACTCAACCGGCTCATGGGCCTTATAAGCGTTGATAATATTCAGTACCATGGTAAGAAGAATAATGCCCATACCCATAGCGACCGCCACAATAAATACGGTGTTCAGCATCCCGATAAACGGAAGCCTGGTCATGGCCTGGGCCGGTCTTAACCACAGAGGTTCAATAATATCTTCAAACCCGAAAATACTGCCAAAGAGGAACCCGAAAATGGTAGAAAAGAAACCGCAGCAGGAAATAATGGCAGCCAGATTCATTTTTTTTGCCCGATACAGCAGGAAGCCGCCAACTAACAGGCACAATCCCTGCCCTGTATCACCAAACATGAATCCAAAAAGGAAGGAGTAAGTGATGCCGATTAAAATGGTAGGGTCAATCTCATTGTAAGCCGGAAGGCCATACATTTGGATAAACATCTCAAAAGGCTTAAACAGCCAGGGGTTTTTCATCTTAGTTGGCGGGCCGTTTAACAGATTGGTATGGTCATTTTCCACGATGCAGAAAATGTTGCCATCTGCAGTAACCTGGGCCCGGAACTTGTCAGCGTCCTTTTCTGCCATCCATCCGCATAAAATATAAAAGGTTTGCTCTTCGTGCTTGGTACAGGCAGCCATCTTCCGGATATCAAAATTGCTGGTAAAAGTGGAAAGCCTTGCGTAGGCCTTTAACACGTCGGATTTTCTGGATTGAATCTCAGAAGAAATCCTGCTTTGAAGACCATCAATCTCCTCCTGAAGGGAGGCAGCCTGGGCCTTTAAAATTTCACAAACTTCTGTAGGCGTTCCGGCGTATTCCTTCTGCAGATAAAACTGTTCGAAATGCATGGAAGCATAGATGGCGTCTACCTTGCTGGCCAATCGTTCCGGAACGAAATATACCAGCCATACATAGTTTTCATCCTCATGACAGGGAAATAAAATCGTATCAATCGTATCATATACAAAGGCAGAGAACTTTTCGTAATATTCCCTGGAAATCCGGCCGAACCGGTATTTAATATACCGGAACTTGAGAATCTGGCTGATATTATAATTCAGTCCCACGAAGGGAAGGACCTCATTTAAAGACTCTTCTACAGCCTTTAACTCATCCTGTTTTTCCTGGACAGCAGTATTGAAATCCATAAGGATACGATCCAGATCCCGGATAAAGGAAGCCGCCGCCTGAGCATCCATCTCTGGATCCGGCCGGAAGCCGGCGCTCTCCGGAAAAAGGGCCGCCAGCTCAGCTGCCCGCTGATATTCCTGGCGGTAAGGATTCACCTCGGTAAAGGGACGCAGGTCGCGGACCGTTTTTAACTCAGATAAGGTATTTTCAAGATGGATCTCATACTTGGATAAATACTCATCCACTACCCGGTCAATATCGTCCTTAGGCCCCGAGATGCGTAAGAACTTCATTTTCTCTATCAAGATATTAGACCTCCTTTAAATGGACTCGTTATGGACTCTATGATGGTCTGGGAAGGAACTCCATAACGGATACTTTCTATAAGCGTAATCAGCCGCTGAATTTCCTGCTCTTTGCGGTAAAGATAGGTGTTTAAGACCGCAATAGAATAGGGATTTTTCTGACTGGTGTACTGATAAATATGTTCGTTAACCTGGCGGGCCAGGACTTCCGGATGAGGGTGTTTGGCAAGACCCTGCTCCGTAACACTCCCGTAACGGCTGTTTTTTAAGGCAGAAAAAAAGCCGTCCATAGTTTCTGATTCTGCCATGCTGCGAATGTCAGAAACTTTTAACCGGTATTGAATAGGAATTAACACTGCATAAATCTCCGACGGGGCCATATGATAAAATTGCTTACATCGGTAAAGCCACTGAATATTCAGCATATCCAGCTGGCTGCCAAAACATTGGATTAAAATATTCCGGTCAGCTGGCTTTAATTTTTTATTTATAATCCGCCACATGGTTTTAAAGTAAAACATATCCAGGACATTTTCGCAGTCAAACAGAGAGAGGCCGTTTTCGCGGTCCAGATTGGTAAAAAGAGGATAAAATACAGAACCCTCAAGGGCCGCAATAAAATCGGTCAGGGATTTGGCCTCCATTATCCTGGTAAAATCCAGAGAGGAGTGGCGGTCAAAAAATTGTTGAAATACAGATAAATTCAGGTCTAAGGGTGTGTGGCTGATGATGCTTCTCAGATATCTCTTAAGAAATGCCACCTCATAATGTATAAAATAGAAGTCCAGGAATTTTCTCTGTGTCAGATTTGAAAAACGGTAAAGCTTTGCAAAGTCCTGATATTCCGATAGCTTTAAATACTGTTCAATAGCGCCGCGGTGAAGCTCGCCGGCTTGTGTGTCTCCCAGAGGATCCGCGTAGGAAGGATGCCTTTTTAAGTATTCCACACAGGCGGTAACGGAACTCAAAGCAGCCATTTCCCGCATTTGCTCAGACGTAATCAGGCGGCTTTGCATGGCCTTTACCTTAGCGGTCAGGCCGCTGTAAGCTAACAGGTTTCCCATACCATCACTCCTTTATCATATCCTGAAACAGCTTTTGAGCGTACTGCTTATGGTGTAATTCATAGGAAACATTTAACTTTTCTATAGCCTGATTTGCCTCGGCTTCCTGCTTGGCAAGCCGGGCCTTTAAATTCTGTTCCAAGTTAGAACGGAGGGCTTCCAGCTTGCTTTTTGTATCCGCCTCCAGTCCGGCATCAAAATCAGCCGTCCGCTTTCGCATTTCCTCGGAAAAGGCGGCTTTGCGGTCATTTACACCATCCATAATAAGAGAAGCAGAGGCCTCAATTTCTGAGATTTTTTTGATTAGCTTATCCACAAAAATACCTCCTTATTTTAATTTTTGCAACAATTCAGTCTGAACTGCTACATTCTATAAAAACACAGTCATTATACTACCACATAATTTAAAAAGCTATAGTCAAAAAGTAAAAAAAGCCCTGGATTGGAGGGCTTTTTTAAAAAATAAATATATTCTTAACACTTCTTCCGGTTTACTGAGAGCAGCTATTCCTGAGTTAAATATTGGGTGGCAACATATACATCCGTTCCATCATAGTTAATAATACTCCAAAAGTCATCATGAACACCCACATAATTGACCTCGGTTCCCGGAGCAAGCTGTACGGCAATCCGCGCACTGGTAGAAGGCTCATAGCGAACATTTAAGGTGGTATTGGTCTTGTAGGTGACGGTTTCCTGAGGAACGGCAGGTGTGGTTTCTACAATCTCCGGCTGAGTCACCGGTTCCATGGGAAGAGGCTCTGTCTCAGTGGTCTGCACTGCGGATGTAGGAGCAGTGGTCTCGGTTTCATCCTTTTTATCCGGCATAAATACCCGAATCAGGACCACCAGTAAAATGATACCTGCCAAAACAGCCAGCAAGGGGAGAAGATCCCGCAGGGTAATACCGCCTTTGCGCTTTTTCTTTTTACCGGAAGGACGTCTTTGGCCGGATCTTGCCCCGGAGCTGCTTCTTGCCGTATTGCGGGAACCGGAAGATCGGGAACCAGAGGGACGGGAACCGGAAGGACGGGATCCAGAAGATCGGGAACCAGAAGATCGGGATCCGGAAGAGGACCTGTTTCCAGAGCCGGAACGCCCGGATTCCAGAGGAATATAGGCGATGGTGCGGCTGCTTCTTTGCTCTGTCTTATATTCGGAAAAAGCATCGGCTTCCTGAGACAGCAAGGCAAATGCAAGATTTGCATCAGCAGAACTGTTATGCCCTTCATGAGCCGCTTTATTTCCAATCATACGGATTTTATGGTAATGATCCCTGGTGATTTTGTCGATCCAGCGCCCTTCATATAGTTGATCAATGGTGCTGGCAAGATCGCTTTCCACGATACAGGCCTTGTTTCCCAACGCTTTTATCATAACTTCCAGAGTCTGGCGGGCCTGTACCATCGCTTTATTGTAATCCCTTTGTCCCATGAGGCGCTCTGTTTCGCTGACGCCTAGCTGTACTTTATCCCAAACATTAAGGGGCTGCCCCATATCAAAACCTCCTTATCCCCAAATCAACTTAATTTCTTATATTATACTAGATTCTGACAAAATTTGCACTGGAATTTTCCGAAAATATCAAAATTTTTTCTTCTAAATTCAAACGTTTAAACGAAAATATAGAAAAAGCTTGCCAAAATATAGGACATTCATGTATATTAAACACGTACCCTTATTTGCAGCAGGGGAATTGACTGAGGACAGAATTACAAGACAACAGGGAGGATTTCTATGAGACTGCGTCATATTAAAGGATCTGAGGAAAATATAGGGGCCAGCCCATATGTGATCCAGGATCCCAGGACCCACAGAGGCCAGTGGCACAAGCTCTTTGGCAATGAGCATCCCATTGAGATTGAAGTTGGCATGGGAAAGGGCAAATTTATTATGGAACTGGCCCAAAACCATCCGGAGATAAATTACGTTGGAATTGAGAGATATTCCAGCGTTCTTCTTAGAGGGCTGCAAAAGAGAGAAGAACTGGAGCTTTCCAATATCTGGTTTCTCTGTGTAGACGCCAAAGAACTGGCGGAAGTATTTGGAGAAGAGGAGATAAGTAAAATATACTTAAACTTTTCAGATCCCTGGCCCAAGGAACGCCATGCCAAACGGCGCCTTACCTCACCGGAATTTATGGCTGTGTATGACAAGGTATTGGCAAAAGACGGAAAGGTAGAGTTTAAGACAGATAACCGGGGATTATTTGAGTATTCACTGGAATCAATTCCCGCCGCAGGATGGCAGATTGAGGAAAAAACCTTTGATCTTCACAACAGCCCTATGGCAGAGGGCAATGTAATGACTGAGTATGAAACGAAATTCGTAGCCAAAGGAAACGCAATCTGCAAGCTTATTGCAAAAAGAGTATGAAACAAATCTTTGTGCATACACTAATAAAAAAGAGTTGGTGGTTAGATGAATCTGCCTCCAAAGCTGGTACGGCGTTTAAGATGCGCCACTTGTGATAAGATAGAATTGGATCGGAAGGCGCTGCATCTAAGGAAATGCTTTTTAGAGGTCTGTAAGGTCCTGGAATGTAAAAAAGACAAATGTAAAAAAAGATAGCAAAGGAGAATGATGATGGAAAAGGTGTTTACAACTCAAAATTTTGAAGAGGAAGTTTTAAAATCCGATAAGCCGGTACTGGTAGACTTTTACGCAGACTGGTGCGGGCCCTGTAAAATGATGGCTCCTGTAATAGAAGAGCTGGCAGAGCTTTACAATGGAAAAGCAAAGGTGGGCAAACTCAATGTAGATGACAATGAGGATATTGCCATGAAATATGGCGTAATGTCTATTCCCACCCTGCTGATTATTAAAAACGGCAGCGTAGAGGCTAAAATGATTGGCGTTCAGAAGAGAGAATTACTGATGGATGCTTTAGATAAAGCCTTATAAAAGCTATATTTAAGCGGGTTTCCAGGCGCCAAAGGGCATACCGGATTCCCGCTTGAAAAAATTATAAAAAACTATTGACTTTTTTTGTAAGATAATATATACTAACACATGTGCTTGAGACAAGCATGCAAAAAATTTAAGAAATGCACCTTTAGCTCAGTTGGTAGAGCAGTAGACTCTTAATCTATTTGTCCAGGGTTCGAGTCCCTGAAGGTGCACTAGGAAGTGCTGATTTTGCAAACAAGGGTTGCGGGGTTGGCGCTTTTTTTTGTTCTGCAATAACTTTTTGAAAAATAATGACTGTAAAAATAATATAAAAAGTTTATATTGTTTGAAAAATAATATACAATTTTGCAGGTATCAAAATTTAAATAAAAATTTTAAAAATAGTGTTGACAAATATACGGGGATCGTATATAATAAAACCATCAAAAACAAGTAAGAAAAACAAAAAATCTAAGAAAAGGAGGTACGGTCCAAAGTACTAAGGAGTTCATCCTCAAGGAACCTTTATCAAATACAGAACCAGAAAAGTATTACAATTAGGACGATATAGATAGAATGTAGGACATGCAGGAAGTACAGAATCCGGTGATATGACGAGAAAGTATTATTGGATACTTGGAAAAGCATAAGACAGAATATAAATATTAGATTAATCGCATACAACTTCTGTGATGATAAAGAAAGAATAAAAATTAGATAATAGGGGATGTTATCAGAGCGAATGAAAGTTTCGCAAAAATTCAAATAGAGAAAAGAAACAGAGGTAAAGTCCAATGGATAATATGTTCTAGGACGGATACGAATTCAAAAAGAATTGGTATCCGTCCTTATTTCTGTTCAAAAATTCTTTTGTAAGGATATCTTAAAAAATTTGTATAAAATATAGGTTATGTTTCCGGGAAAAGTATGGTAAAATAAATCTGATTCGACAAAATTAAAGAGATTACGACAAGATGTATTGAAATATAGAAGGGAATCTTTTAATGAGAACAGAGAGACTTACCAGAAAAAAATGCGGAAAGAAGCCATTTCAGAGATGGGGGCTCTATGGTGCAGTAGCAATTACCATTGCTGCTGCCGGATTCGTTGCCACAGCTTGCAGCAAGGAAGCATCGGTAGGAGATGCTCAGGCCAGCTCCATGACAGAACCCATCGTGATAGAGACAACTCCTATAGAAATTACCACAGCGCCGGAATCAATTCCGCCGCTGGAGCCGGAGGGACAATTACTCCCTAACATTGCCATAACGGTTCCGGAGGTAGAGCCTATGCCGGAATATATTCGGGTAGGAGACAGACATTCCGCGGTAGTGAACCTGCAGAGTCGGTTGATGGAACTGGGCTTTATGGACAGCGATGAGCCTACCGATTATTACGGTACTCAGACAGAGCGTGCAGTAAAAATTTTCCAGAGACAAAATAAACTGGCAATGGACGGGATTGTGGGAAGCGCTACCTATGACGCAATTATGGATCCGGCGGCAAAGTACTATGCTGTTCGAAAGGGAGATGAGGGAGACGATATCTCTCAACTTCAGAACCGTCTGTATGAATTAGGTTATTTGGCAACATCAGATTTGATCACCGGCAATTTTGGGGATTCCACAGAAGCGGCGGTTTTAAAACTTCAGGAGGTCAACAGCCTGGAGGCCGACGGCATGGTGGGCCAAAAAACCATGAATCTTTTATATAGCGACGAGATTAAGGCCAATTTCCTTGCCTATGGCGAAAAGAGCGAAGTGGTCCTGGCGGCCCAGGAAAGATTGAGATCATTGGGATATTTAATGACAGAGCCGGACGGTGCATTTGGAGACGATACGGCCGCCGCGCTCAGGCAGTTTCAGTCCCGCAATGACTTGATTGTAGACGGATATTTAGGCCCTTCAACCAGAGACGTACTAAACGGATCGGAGGCAGTTCCCAATGGTATGCGTCTGGGCGATCAGGGAGATCAGGTAAAGAAGGTTCAGAGCCTGTTAAGCAAATATGGCTATTTAAACTCTGCCAATGCTACCGGATATTATGGTGAGATAACAGAAAAAGCAGTAAAAAATTTCCAGAAGCAGAATAAACTGACTCAGGACGGATCAGTAGGAGTCCAGACATTGGCCAAGCTTACCGGAGATAATGTAAAGAGAGCTCCGGCTGGCAGCACTTCCTCCTCATCGGGATCCAGCGGAAGCAGCAGGCCTTCGTCAGGAAGCTCCAAAGGAAGTTCATCCGGCAGCTCCCAGGGATCTTCCGGGGGCGGCACCATCAAAAACAGCGGCGGTGTAGCCAGTCTGATTGCGGTTGCCCAGTCCAAGGTTGGCTGTCCATATGTATGGGGAGCTAAAGGTCCCAACTCCTTTGACTGCTCCGGCTTTGTATACTGGTGCTTAAATCAGGTAGGAGTAAAGCAAAGCTATCTTACATCATCAGGATGGAGAAATGTAGGCCGCTATACCAAGATTACCAGCTTCTCTAATATTCAGGCAGGAGATATTGTGGTGGTAAAGGGCCATGTAGGCATTGCAGCCGGAGGCGGTACGGTAATTGACGCATCCTCCAGTAATGGCCGGGTTGTCCATAGAGGGTTAAGCTCCTGGTGGGCCAATAACTTTATCTGTGCATGGAGAATATTCGGATAAATTTGAAAAGTAAAGAGACATAAAAAGGGCTGTTTCAAACTAACGCAAGTTGGATTTGAAACAGCCCTTTCTGCGGCCGCCTTAAGGCGAGGCGCGCGTTATGAAAAGCTAACCTGATCAGGGTATCGATTTAACAGGAAACCGGACACAAGCTTTAAACAAGTCTCCGTCAATAATAATATCAAAAGAGCCATTTTGCAGGCGGGTAAGGCTTTGTGCAATAGAGAGTCCCAGACCGCTGCCTTCCGTAGTGCGGGATACATCACCCCGGACAAAACGCTCTGTCAGTTCACTGCCGGTGATATTTAAAGGATGGTCGGAAATATTTTTAATGGTAAACAGCACCTGATCCTGGTCCCGGATAATGTCTACATAGACACGGCTGTGTTCCATGGCATACTTAAATGCATTATTATAGAGATTTTCCAACACCCGCCAAAGCTGTCCGCCGTCCGCCTCAATCACAATCGCTTCTTCCGGAAGCCGGCTGATAAGCTCCAGAGACCGAAGTGCAAACTTCTCTTCAAATTCTCCGTTGGTTTGGTGAACCAGTTCCACAATGTCGATATCCGTCATTTCCAATTTTACATTGCCGGAGCTTGCCTTAGAAGCTTCTACCAGATCTTCTGTAAGGGTTTTAAGGCGCTGAGACTTTTGCTCCAGAATTTCCAGATATTCCTGAACCTTCGGATTTTGGACATTCTCCCTTTTAATTAAATCTACATAGTTGATAATGGAGGTAAGAGGTGTCTTTAAATCGTGGGATACATTGGTAATCAGATCCGCTTTCATGCGCTCGCTTTTCACTCTGTCCTGAATAGCGGTGTCCAGGCCTATACCAATACTGTTGATATGCTGGGCAATGATTCTTTCCCGGCCATTAAAATCATCTAAATCTACACAGTAACGGGTATCTCCTCCGGAAATATTAAAGATAGCCTCATTAATTTTATCCTGCTGAGAAGCCTTTCGATACAGGTACTGAAAAAACCAAAGGTCTCCCATTGCCCATAACAGGATCAGAAGAAAGAAAAGCAGCTTGTGAATCAGGCTTTCCAGGCTGTAAAACAGGAACACAGACGCAAAAACTAACGACAGATTGACTGCCAGGAATCCACTGTAATAATAAGCCAGAGAAATGGAAAGCCTCTGCTTGGTAAAATATTCCGCCATATCCTTAAAGAAACTTCTGGTTAATGAATTTTCCCATAGCTTGCCGGCTTTATATTGGCGTATCAGGCTGAACAGGAGGACAAAACATACCAGGTAGATCACCAGCCCGTCCAGCAGACTTGTCATAAAAGAAAGACCTCTTCCGGAAAACAGAACATCCAGTATTGCCGTCCCCACATTGTCACACAGATATAAGCCAATTACAATTAGGAGGAGAGAAAGCAAAATATTGATTTCCACAGGGTAATTGTCATATTTATAAAAATAACACTCTGTACATTCGGTGGTTTTCCAGCCAGAGTAATAAGCCAGATAGGCGAAGGTAACCAGGCATCCTAAAATGCCGGCGGCAAGGAAAATAAGCCCTGCCGCGTAAGCCCGCTGTGTCTGCAAAAACCGTTGATTTCCTGCGGCGTATGAATCGTCTGCGGCAAAAGAAGTATCTACTGCAGCCAGAAAGATTCCATTACCTTCTAAATAAGGAGAATATTCATCCAGCATGGAGGCAATAAAAAGAGGAGCCACAGGCAGGTTATAATCGCCGTTTAGGGCATCTGTGGAAAAAACAGCATACCGGCCGCACTGCCGGAATTCACTTACAGACATATCTGTATTGGAAAAGAGCAGCGGCTTATAGTCTTCCTCCCAATAGGAGAGAAGGAAATGAAAATTGCTGGCTTTCTCGATTAAATTATAATGGACATAAGAGTAAGCGCTCAGATGCTCTAAGACCTCATAAGAAATATCCGATAAGGTTTTGTAGGCGTCCATAGGTTCAGAATACTCTACATCCGGCTCATAGATATTTCGGGTAATATAGAGAAGCGGTTCATCCGTTATCTGTTCATCAGAAACAGGAATTTGGACGATATCCCAGTTCTTGTCCAGAACATAGCCATGGGCTTCTGCATACTGAAGAAGCTGGTCAATAGTGTAATCCTGCTCGTTATTAGGGTTTCCGTCGCTGACCGTGACAACAACTTTTGACATATCGGGAACCCCGTTGGTTTCAAAAACCTGACGGTAGCGGGCATATTGGAAAACTGCCTCAGAGTCTTTTTCAAACTGTCTGGAAAAAGCCCGGGTATCCGTATAGGAGCCCTGGTAAAGCCAGCTAAAGCCCTGGCCATAGTCGGAATTGGCATAGAGCAGGCAAAGTCCAACGAGGGTGAGCAGCAGGAAAAACAGGTGGATAGCGGTGACGGTCAGCCGTCTTTTCGTGGTAGAGTGAGATTTCATAAAAACTCCTGTGATCATTGCTTCTCGATTTTATAACCCACGCCCCACACTACTTTAAGATAACGGGGTTCTCTGGGATTGATCTCGATTTTTTCGCGGATATGGCGGATATGTACGGCAACCGTATTATCTGCTCCAATGGCTTCTTCATTCCAAATCTGCTGGTAGATTTCATCAATAGAAAATACCTTGCCCGCATTTTTCACCAAAAGCAGGAGGATATTGTATTCAATGGGAGTCAGCTTGATAGGATCTCCGTCAACGGTTACTTCTTTATTGTCATCGTTAATCTGAAGGCCGCCGCAGCGGTACACCTGTCCAAGACTCTGCTGAGAAACATTGCCCAACTGGGTGTAACGGCGAAGCTGTGACTTGACGCGGGCCACAAGCTCCAGAGGATTAAAAGGCTTGGTCAAATAATCGTCAGCGCCAATGTTAAGGCCCAGAATTTTATCGGTATCTTCTGATTTTGCAGATAAAATAATAATGGGAATACTGCTGGTTTCCCGTACTTTTAAGGTGGTGCGGATGCCGTCAAGTCCAGGCATCATAACATCCAGAATCATTAAGTCCACAGGGGACTGCTCCAACAGTTCCAGGGCCTGAAAACCGTCATATGCTTTTATTACCTGAAAACCTTCACCAGTAAGATAAATATCAATAGCCTCTACAATTTGTTTGTCATCGTCACAAACTAAAATACTAGGCATAGCTTTCCCTCCTCGCAGTAAATTATTAAGCGCCCGGCTAATCATTTTCATTATACAACGGGTATGGCAGAAAAGTACATTACTTTTTCCTTACATTTGGAAGGACATTTAGACAGACAGGAATCAGAAATGCAGGAGTTCCTGACTTGTAAAATCAGAAGGTTTGTGATAGCATGAAAATGCAGAAAAATATAGATAATTTGGAGCAGCTATTATGAAAAAGAGAGCTAAACTTTGGGCGGTAGTTTTATGCGCTCTGTTGCTGGGCGGGTGCAAAACCGATTCTCCCGTTGAGACATCAGAGCCTTTGAAGGAACAGACAGAAGCGCCAACAATTCAGACAGAATCGGAGGAACCGTCAGATCCGCCGGAAAAGGAGCAGGAGAGTCAGGAGGAACCGATAATTCTAAGCAGAGAGGAGATCACTTTTTTCACCAGGTTTATCCAGGAGCGTGAAAATTATGGTTTTCTCCTTTCTGAGTACAATGTGCCGGAGGATGTGGATCTGGGAGAAGTGCTTTATAGTGGCGCCGGTTTCGGAGAAGGGATTCCGGAGGAGGATATTCCTCTCTATCTTGCGGCAGCAGGACAGGAGTGGCTGGAAACAGACTGCTTAAAATTTCCGGTACAGAGCATAGAGGAGTTTGTTCAGAGAAAACTGGGGATCGGGTTTAAGGATATCAGAAAGCCCTCTGAATGGTGGGTATATGTGGCGGAAACGGATTCCTATTATCAAGAGGCAGGAGACACGAATTTTACTCTGTTTTCCTGTATCGGGGGAGTAAAAAAAGGAGATGTCTATACCCTTCGCTTTGCCCCAGAAGCCGACTGGAAGGAATGGATGGATGACAGGGAAACGGTTCTTATAAAAGGGGAAAAAGGATACCGTTTTCTTTCCAATCGCTTCTTGACAGACAACAAGACGGAGGCGGAATCCGAAAAGCAGGCGGAGGGAGAGCTTCCATTTGAAACGCCTCTGAATCTTGTGTTTTCCAGCGGAGCCGGAGCATGGGGAACCGGAATCAGTCTCAGGCCTGACGGATTTTTTGAAGGGAGCTATGATGACTCAGATATGGGAGACAGCGGCGAGGAATATCCTTACGGAACTCATTATACATGCTCTTTCAGCGGACAGTTTTTTAACATGAAGCAGGTGAACGAGTATACCTATTCCATGACCCTGGGAGAACTATTCAGTGAAAAAACCCCCGGAATCCAGTGGATTGAAGACGGTGTCCGCTATGTGTCTGCAGAACCATATGGTATGGAAGGCGGGAAGGAATTTTTCTTATATACCCCACAGACGCCCTTAAACCAGCTTTCCGAAGAATTTTTAATGTGGTGGCCCGGACAATGGATGAACGATGAAACCCAGGAGACCCTGTCATGCTATGGGCTATATAACAGAGAGGGCGGATACGGCTTTTTTACGTTTGATTGAGAAAATACCAAGAGAAAATCCAAAGCTGATTTAAAAGGAAAGTAGTTGATAATAAGGGGATGCCGCAAAATGAAACCAGCGGGAATAAAAAGCCGCTTCATTTTGTGACATCCCTCTTTTAGTCTTGAAATGTAACTTTTAACGTCGAAAGTCCGCCAGGCGCAGGAAGCCTTAGAAACGGAAAACAGCAGTTCCGTAAGCCGGAAGCGGATAATCAAAGGAGTAGGGCTGTCCGTCACATTCGCCTAAGGATGCTTTATAACCTGGGGCATGGGAGGCGGGAAGCATACCATGCTGGCCGTCTAATAGTAAGGTGTACTTTCCCTTTTTCGGCACGCCGACCCGGTAATCCGGCCGTTCTACCGGGGTAAAGTTAATGACGAATAAAAGGCTCTTCTTGCCCGTTTCATCACGGCGGATAAAGCTGAAAATACTGCGATCCCCATCATTGGCATTGATCCACTGGAAACCGTCCCAGTCATTATCCATACTGTAAAGAGCAGGGAATTTGCGGTATAAATGAAGCAGATCCTTTACATAAGACTGCAATTCCTTGTGCCGGTCCTCATCTAAAAGATGCCAGTCTAATGCTACTTTTTCGTCCCATTCGTGCCACTGACCGAATTCCTGGCCCATAAACAGAAGCTTCTTGCCGGGATGCCCGATCATAAAGGTGTAACCGGCCTTCAGGTTAGCAAACTTGTCATCATAGAGCCCGGGCATTTTGTTTATCATGGAACATTTTAAATGGACAACCTCATCATGGGACAATACCAGAATAAAGTTTTCGCTGGTAAAGTAGGTAAGGCCAAAGGTCATCTTATTGTGGTTATATTTGCGGAAATAGGGGTCCAGCTTCATATATTCCAGGAAATCATGCATCCAGCCCATATTCCACTTAAAGGAGAAGCCCAGGCCGTCGTCCTCCGGCTTGTGAGTTACCTTGGGCCAGGCAGTAGACTCCTCAGCAATCATCATAGCGCCGTTTTTGCGGCCTAACAGGACGCTGTTTAAATGCTTGAAAAATTCAATCGCTTCCAGATTCTGATTTCCGCCGTAACGGTTCGCAATCCATTCTCCATCTCTGCGCCCATAATCCAGATACAGCATAGAGGCAACAGCATCCACGCGCAGCCCGTCTACATGGAACTTTTCTATCCAGAAGATGGCATTGGCGATAAGAAAGTTTTTAACTTCATTTTTGCCGTAGTCAAAGACTTTGGTTCCCCAATCCGGGTGCTCTCCTTTTCTGGGGTCTGCATATTCGTAGAGCGCCTGGCCGTCAAAATCAGCCAGCCCATGGGCATCCCTGGGGAAGTGGGCAGGAACCCAGTCTAAGATAACACCGATCCCCTGTTTATGTAAGTAATTAACAAAATACATAAAATCTTTGGGAAGACCGTAGCGGGATGTAGGAGCAAAGTAACCGGTAACCTGATAGCCCCAGGAACCATCAAAAGGATGCTCTGCAATCCCCATAAGCTCAACATGGGTATAACCCATCTCTTTTACATATGCGGCCAGTTGATGGGCAGCCTCTTTATAGGTGAGGTATCCGTCTTTTTCCTCTCTGTTTGCTTTGCGCCAGGATCCCAGATGAACCTCGTAGATACTCAAAGGCGCCTTTGACGGAACCGTGGAGGTGCGGGCAGCCATCCATTTTTCATCGCTCCATTTAAAACCGTCGATCTCAGCGGTAACGGAAGCCGTGCCAGGGCGGTACTCTGCACTGAAGGCATAGGGATCGGCCTTAAACAGTACTTTGCCGGAAGTAGTGGTAATAGCATATTTGTATAACTGCCCCGGAATCATTTTAGGAATAAAAATCTCCCAGATACCGGAATCTTCAAGAACCTCCATAGGATTTGCATCCGGGTTCCAACTGTTAAAATCGCCTACCAGGCTTACCCGGGCGGCATGAGGAGCCCAAACGGCAAAGTACATTCCCTGTTGCTTTTTGTAGGTTCTGGGGTGGGCTCCTAATTTTTCATAGATCTCATAATGAGTTCCCTGGCCGAAGAGATAGCGATCCACTTCTGTAATGAATCCGGTTCCGGCCTGTTTTTTTGCTTGTTGTGGCATGATAAATCCTCTCTCCAATCTTTATCCCAGGTTCACTTTCAGGAGGGTACCATCACAGGGTTTTAAAGAAAGGGTAATTTTATTATCCATAACCGGAATCACGGAGCCGGAAATCAGGTCAGAAGCCTGGGCAGCGTGAACCGGGAGTGGTACGGTAACAGTAGCTTCCTGCTCGTCATTGTTTACAACCGTAATAAGGACGGAAGATTCTCCATGGCGGGCAAAGGCATACTGACGGTTGGTCAGAAGCAATTCCTGATAGCGGCCATGGTGGAGAGCATCTTCTCTGGAATGAATCTCTCCGAGAAGGGAAATCTGATCCGTTAGCGGACAGTGAAACTTTTTTTCATCTGCAATGGAAACAGCGGGACGCAGCTCGTCATCACTCCATTTCGTCCGCTGTCCTGACAGGCCCCACTCGCCGCCGTAATAAACAGACGGGATCCCCGGAAGGGTAAAGAGGCACAGATAAACAGGGAACAAGTGATCCTTGTTGCGGAGCTTGCTGGCAATCCGATCCTCGTCGTGGTTGTCTACAAAGGTATAAAGATCACGGCCAATAGCCTCAAGGCGGCGGACATTGTGGGCAATTTCAAAAAAGTTATGGTCATTGAAGCCGGAATAAAGGCTCTTGTGAAGCTCGTAGTTGGTAACAGAATGAAGCATCTCATGGTTTACCCAGCGGGAGTAATCGCCATGGATTACCTCTCCCATAAGCCAAAAATCCGCTTTCATATGGCTGGTTTGCTGGCGAAGCTCCTTCATAAAGCCGAAATCCAGTACATTGGCACAGTCCAGCCGGATACCATCGATGTCAAATTCGTCAACCCAAAATTGGATAACCTCAAACAAATAAGCCTTTACAGCCGGATTATACAGGTTTAATGCAGGCAGAATATAATGTCCCTGCCATGCTTCATAACCAAAAGGATCTCCCAAAGGGCTGCTCCAGTCAAAATTAACGCCTTTATACCAATCCTTATATGGGGAGTCCCATTTCTTTTCCTGAATATCTTTAAATGCAAAGAATTCCCGGCCGGTATGGTTAAAGACACCATCTACCACGACCTTAATATCCGCCTCATGGCAGAGGCGGACAAATTCTTTAAAATCGTCATTGTCCCCCAGGCGGCGATCCACCAGCTTGTAATCCCGGGTATCATATCCGTGAGTAGAAGATTCAAACAAAGGACCAATATAAATAGCCCCGCAGCCCAGAGAGCGGATATGGGGAATCCACTTTTCCAGCTCTTCAAAACGGTGGACCACCTGCGGATCAGTATTTTCTTTGGGGGAACCTGTCATACCCAGGGGGTACATGTGATAAAATACGCGGTCTTCATACCAAGTGCTCATAATTACGAATCCTCCTGATAATTATGCTGCCCGGTGTAAGTTTAATCACACCAATTCCTGGCTTTTAAAACGCCTTAAAAGAAATTGGTAGCGGAGCTGGGCAGCGTTTAATTCATAAATATAACAGTCAATGAGGGTAGGATCCACTACCTGCTCAAAATGGTTCTGAGCGGCTATAATCGCCCGTTTGCTGTGTTCAATTTCCCGGCGGAGCTTCTTTGCTTCAGGGGAAAGGAACAGAGCTTTTTTTCGTAATCCAATCATGATATCATCTCCCAAATATTGTTAATGGTAGTATACCTGGGAAATGGAAATTTATTCATCTGCTGGCGGGGATTGTACCTGGGACTGAGGGATGCCGGCCTGATAGAGAAGAATATGCTGCAGCATCCGGCCAAAGTCCATAAGCTGACGGGTGCTCTGCTCAATGGTCAGGTAATAATAATTGGCAGTACCCTCCTGGCGGGAATCCACCATTCCTGCATCTTTTAATATTTTCAGATGATGGGAAACCGCGGGGCGGGACAAGTGGGTCTTTTTTGTAATCTCATTGACGTTCATTCCCTTTTGATTGGGGAAAGAGGCTACAGAAAGGGCCTCCACGATACCAAGGCGGACTTCATCACCTAAAGCGATAAAAAGAGGCATGCAGTTATGAAATTTACTCTTTAAATCTCCGTTCTCAAACAAGGTGGACCTCCTTTGGTTTAAAAAATTAAACTAAGTACATTTTACCACCTCAGAGCCGGTACGTCAACGAAAAGTGTACAAAAGACACAAAAAATAATTTAAAAATAGTGCTTGACAAACGGAATTTTTAGGTGCATAATAAGCTCACCATTTCAAAACGCCGACCGCAGTCGCGGAATCTAAGGCGTGTGGTATTATCAATTTCGGCCGTCAGATTATAGAACGGTTCGGCCCGTATCGGGCATGATTTCAAAGTGATTTGTAATGAATTTACAGAGATTTTTGCGTTAATTTCCGTTAATTTCCGTTAGGAAAGTTGGTTTAAGGAGGGCTTATGGGGAGTATTTAACATTATCGGCAGGGACAATGCTGGCCGGCGCTGCTGCCTGGGATTTGTGGACTCACAAAATTCCTAATTGGTGGCTGGGATTCTGGCTGGTTCAGATTTTGTTTCCGCTTTCAGGAGCGGGAGCTTTCAGCATATTACAATTTCTGGCCGGTGCTGCCATGGCGGCGGCGGTAACAGGAACAGGTTTCTATTTCCGCATTATCGGCGCAGGAGATTCTAAGCTGATAGCGCTGATGTGCGGCTATCTGGGAATCGGCAGGGGATTTCGGACCGCTGCCGCAGGATTCATCATCGGAGCCATATGGTCATTGGGAAAGCTGGTTTATTACCGGCAGGCCAGACGGCGTCTAAGCTATTTCACTGCCTGGATCAGGCAAAGTATTCAGACACAGAAAAGGATCCCGTATTTTCGCAGGGATCGGGACGGAGATCAGGCGGTCATTCCGCTGGCAGTCTGCTTTTTAGGAGGGTTTCTTGTCACGATTTTTATAGGGAAATAGGGATAAAACTTGGAAAGGAGAGTTTATGAAGCGTGTAATTGCGGTTTATGATATAGACCCTTTTTATGCGGATCGATTTGCGAAGGTTGCCAATCAGAGGGAAGCAGTACCTTTTACCATTATTGCGTTTACCACGATTGAAAAGCTGAAGGCTTATATGGAGGGGAATGCAGTAGAAATCCTGCTTGTAGACAGAACGGCTGTGGATTTGGTGCAAGACCTGCCGGCTAAACAGATTCTGACATTGTCAGACGGAGAGGTTGTACCGGTAGATGATGAGCTTTCCAGCATTTATAAGTATCAGTCTGCAGATGGAATTTTGAGGGAGGTAATGGCCTGTTATCAAGTGACTCCTGGCTCGGATATGGTTCCGGTGGGAACGCCCAGCCGGTTGATTGGAGTGTATTCCCCGGTAAACCGGTGTTTCAAGACTACTTTTTGTCTGACCATGGGACAGCTTTTATCAAAGGAACAGAAGGTTTTGTACCTGAATCTGGAGGACTGTTCGGTTCTTGGAAAGCTGATGCCGGACAGTTTTAAGGGAGATTTGTCGGACGCCTTTTACTATTTTCAACAAGACCTGTATAACTGGGTAAAAATAGCCACAATGGTCTACACCTGGGGAACCTTAGACTACATTGCCCCGGCCAGATATCCGGAGGATTTAGCAAGGATGAGTTCGGGCCAGGTGGCGGAATTTTTAGAATGTGTGGCCGGGGAAGGGGTATATGACACAATTATTGTAGATATCGGCCAGTATGGAAGGCTGGCAGCGGATATTTTGGACGTATGCCACACGATTTATATGCCGGTGCGGGAAGATTGCATATCCGGCCTTAAAGTGGAAACATTCCAGGACTATCTTGAAGCTTCGGGGAGGAAAAAGCTGCTGGAACGGATTCAGAAGATAAAGCTTCCCAATCCGGGCAGCTTAAGCAGTCGGGACAACTATCTGGATCAGCTTATGTGGGGAGAACTGGCAGATTATGTGCGCCAGCTGTTAAGGGGGAAACCGGAATGGAGCAGATTTTAAACAGAAGAGACAAAAAAACAGAAAAGGAATCTGCTGCAAATCAGGCAATGGTAATATTGCGCCCCAGGCTGATGGAACGGCTCCAGGAGCAGGCTTATCTGGCAGATAAAGAACTGAAAGAGCTGATTCATCAGGAGATATTTGACTATGGCCGCAATGAATATTTGCCTCTTTCTGCCAGAGAAAAACTGGGGCAGCGGCTGTTTGATTCTTTCCGCCGCCTGGATATATTACAGGAACTGGTAGATGACAGAACAGTAACAGAGATTATGGTAAATGGCAAGGATCAAATTTTTATTGAGAGAGCCGGAAAGACAGAACAGTGGAGCAGGGGATTTGATACAATCCAGCAGTTGGAAGACATGATTCAGCAGATTGTCAGCCGGATAAACCGGATGGTAAACACCTCATCTCCCATTGTGGATGCCCGCTTAGAGGACGGATCCCGGGTACATATTGTATTGCCGCCTATAGCGCTGGATGGCCCTGCCGTTACCATCAGGAAGTTTCCTGAGCCAATTACCATGTCCCGGTTGATAAAGCTGGGTTCCATTACAGAAGAAGCAGTAGGTTTTCTGGGAAAGCTGGTGGCTTCCGGTTACAATATTTTCATATGCGGGGGGACAAATTCAGGAAAAAGTACATTTCTAAATGCTTTGTCAGCCCTGATACCACCGGAAGAGCGGATTATAACCATAGAAGATTCGGCGGAGCTGCAAATTCAGCAGATACCCAATCTGGTTCGCCTGGAGACCCGCAATGCCAATGGGGAGGGCGAGGGGGAGATTACCATTCGGGATTTAATTCGGGCGGCCCTTCGTATGAATCCCTCCCGAATTATTGTAGGGGAGGTCCGGGGAGGGGAAGCCCTTGAAATGCTTCAGGCCATGAATACAGGCCATGACGGAAGTATGTCTACAGGTCATGGCAACAGTCCTAAGGATATGCTGTCCCGACTGGAAACTATGGTCTTGACAGCGGCGGAGCTGCCGCTGCAGGCAGTCCGCAGCCAGATAAGCTCTGCCATTGATATCTTGATTCATTTAGGCAGGCTTCGGGATCGGAGCAGACGGATTTTGACGATTGCCGAGATTGGAGGAATAGAGGATGGAGAAATTATACTTAATCCCTTGTACGAATTTCGGGAAAAAGCAGAAGAGAAGGGGAAGCAAGGGACAGAAAAGACTTCCGCCCGGAAGCCGGGGAGCCGGACAGACCAGGTTAAGGGCTGTCTTGAAAAGGTGGGGGAACTCCAAAACAGAGACAAGCTTGCAGCGGCAGGCTATCAACTATGACAGATATTATTTGACAGTAAAAGAATGGGTGGTATCCATAACCGCGGGACTTGGGTGCTGTGGCGCTGTGGCGTATGCCTTTTACCGGAGCACCAGAGTATTTCTCCTTCTTTCCCCCCTGGGGCTTCTATATCCAATATACTACAGAAGACAGCTGTGTAAAAAGAGGAAAGAGCGGCTTAAAAGTGAATTTAAAGAAGGGGTTCTGATTTTGGCAGCTTCTTTAAGCGCCGGATATTCCATAGAAAATGCACTGGCCGCCAGTGTAACAGAGCTAAATATGCTTTATGGCTCTCAGGGAATGTTGGCGGCAGAGTTTGCGGATATGGCCAGGCAAATTGGTCTGAACCGGACTGCAGAGCAGGCCTTTGAAAACTTTGCAGAACGCAGCGGAATAGAAGAGATTAGAAGTTTTGTTCAGGTACTTACAGTGGCAAAACGCAGCGGTGGGGAGCTGGTAGCCATTATGAGCCGGACCGCAGATTCCATCCGCGACAAAATACAAGTTCATGAGGAAATCAGGACTATGACTGCTTCAAGACGGCTGGAGCAGCGGATTATGAACCTGCTGCCTTTTTTCATTATTATATATATTGATATGACTTCACCCGGTTTTTTTGATTTAATGTATACCACTGCCACAGGCCGCCTGCTTATGACCGGGTGCCTGACAATCTATATAGCGGCGATTTGGCTGTCTGGCCGGATTCTGGATATAGGAGTAGTTTAAAGGAAAAGGAGCAGAATGCAAAAGAGACAGATAATTTGTCTGACAGTGTCCGTGGTAATTTTTGCTCTGGTTTGGATTGGAAACAGGGATTCGGCTCTGAAAGAAGGTGCAATCCGCCGGAGCGGCTACGGAGAAGAAGAGATCTGGTATGAAGTGCTGGTATCGGGGCTTGAAGAGGAAGAGATTTCCGTACAGATTCCCGTAAGCAGCCGAAAGCGCCGGGAAGAAGATGCCTGCCGGATAAGGGAGGAATGGGCAGAGAATCTTCCAGCGGAGATTTTGCAGCAAAATCAGTCCTTAAAGGAAATTCGGTCAGATTTAAATCTCATAAGCTATTATGATGAGCTGGGATTGAGTCTGGAGTGGGAAACCGGGGACTCAGAGCTGATTGACAGTTTCGGAAAGGTTTATAATCAAGGGCTTTCAGAAAAGGGAGAGGACACGTGGCTTCGGCTTACGGTTTCCGATAATGTGGGGAACAGCATTTTTCATATTCCAATCCATATTTATCCGCCCAGCCTGTCTGACACAGATAAAAAGGTCAAAGCGATTTCAGAAGCAATTGAGGCAGTGGATAAGGATACAGCGGAAGAAGAGTGGCTCATACTTCCCGGAGAATTTGAGGGAGAGAAGCTTTCTTACCGCTTAAGGCCTGATTACAGCAGCTTCTTTATCCTGGTAATGGGAGGTGGGACAGCCCTTTTATATGGATTTGAAGATCAGCTTCGCCAGAAGGAGAAGGATAAGAAAAGGAAGGAACAGTTGCTGCTGGAATACTCAGAGGTGGCTTCTAAGCTTCAGGTTTATCTGGGGGCTGGAATGACAGTTCGCACTGCCTGGGAAAAGATGGCCCAGGACTATAAAACCGGGCTGGCAGCTGGCCGTTGCAGGACAAGCCCCGCTTATGAGGAGGTGGTAAAGGTATGTATAGATTTACAGAGCGGAGTGGCAGAGTCAGAAGCTTACCGGCGGTTTGGCCGAAGATGCGGCCTGCGGCCTTATATGAAGCTTGCCAGCCTGCTGGAACAGAATCGGAAATCAGGACTGAAAAATCTGCGGTATCTGCTGGAGGAAGAAGTGGTATCGGCTTTTGAGGAGAGAAAAAACATAGCCAGGAGGTTAGGGGAGGAAGCCGGAACCAAACTCCTTCTTCCCTTGTTCCTGATGCTGGGAATCGTTATGGTGATGGTAGTTACCCCGGCGTTTCTCAGTTTTTATTGAAGGGAGGTGAAACTTATGAGAGTAAGAGACGAAATACAAGCTTGGATTTGTGAAGAAGACGGAATTGGAGTGATTGAGGTTGTATTGATATTGGTAGTGCTTATTGGTTTAGTTATCATATTTAAAAAGCAGATTACCACACTCTTAAATAATGTATTTAAAGAAATCAACAGCCAGTCTAAAGAGGTGTATTAAGATGAAACTAAGGGGCCAGATTACCGTATTTTTAAGCCTTATTCTGCTGTGTGTATTTGGCCTGATCTGCGGACTATTAGAGTCAGCCAGAATGGCCGGGGCCAGATATTATCTTCAAACATCGGCGAACTCCGCACTGGATTCTGTAATGAGCCAGTATCACCGGCCCATGTGGGATCAGTACCGGATTTTAGGTGTGGAATACAGAGAGAAAGAAGCCATAGAAAAAGAGTTTACCTATTATTTAAAGAAATACTCAGAAACCCTTGACTGGTATCCTATGGAACCGGATACTGCCGAAATAAGAGAATTGATTCATCTTACGGATAGCAGCGGAAAGTATATGGAGCAGCAGATTTTAGACTTTATGAAATATGGTATCTGGACCTTAGACATGGACGAGAGGGCGGGGCTGGACCTGGAAAAAGCAATGAAGGAAGCAGAAGGGGTAAACCAGATCTCTAAAAAGCTGGAGATACAGACCAGAGAAGCCTGGAAGCTGGAACAGACCCTGGAAAAACTAAGCTCTTGTCTGAACCGGCAGGAAAACTGCTACAAAAGAGCGCTTCAGGCATTGCAACAGGGAAATGGAGCTGGTTTTTTGGAGGCGGCAGAGGACTTAAAAGACAGCTTAAAACAGGTGCCGGGGCTGGTAAAAACGTATGGCAGACAGGCAGATAACCTGGCAGAAAAGCTGGAGGAGGTAAAAGGAGAATATGAAGAAAAGCGCTGGGACATGGGGACGGCCGTCCAGGGAGTTATGGCAGATGAATTTTTGCGGTATGAATCCTATACATCTCAGGACGGGGAGCGAAGGCAGGAGGTGGAATACCTTACAGAGCTTGCAGAGCAACAGGAAAAACTGGTGCTTGAGACAATGGAAGAAGCAGAGGAGGTAATGGAGTTCATTGAAAACTGGGAGCCAGAAGAAGAGGGGGATATGTTAGATGAGGAAGGACTATGGGCGGAGGTAGAAACTCATTTTTCCGGATATCAACTGCTTCGGGTTTCCTATACTGCCGGAGGGGAAGACAAAGAGACAGAAGGACTTCTTAATCAAATCCGCCGTGCAGCAGAATCGGGAGTCCTTTCACTGGTCCTACCGGAAGGAGAGAAAGTTTCGGAAGGTATGATTTCTAAAGGAAATCTGCCGTCTGATATGGAAGAAACCGGCGGACAGAGAGCTGACAATGGAAATGGGCCGGAGGGAGTAACAAATTTAGCAGACCAGTTTTTGGTGGCAGAATATGGGGGACATTTTTTTACCGATTTTTGCTCCCGGGAAAAGAAAGAATTCCAATATGAGCTGGAATATATCATATACGGGAGTCCCATAGACGGCGCAAATCTGTCGGCTTCCGTAAACCGTTTGCTGGCAGTCCGGGAAGGCCTGAATTTAATAGCAATTTTGACAGATCCCCAAAAACGTCAGGAGGCGGAAGCTCTGGCAGCCGCTATTGTGGGGGCGTCGGGTTTCGCACCCTTAATTGGAATCACGGCATTTTTTATTATGGGAATCTGGGCATTAGGAGAATCTCTGGTAGACGTAAAAATCCTTTTGTCAGGAGGAAAGTCGCCGGTTTGGAAAGACAAAGACACATGGAACTTAGATCTGCCAGGCCTTCTGGAAATGGGGAGAAAAGGACTGGTGCCTCAGAAAGAAAGCAGCCGGGGCATAAACTATACTGGCTACTTAAAACTGTTTTTGACTCTTGCCCCTGTAAAAACTGTGATATACCGGATGATGGATATGATTCAGATCAATCTTTCCAGAGAAGAAACAGGCTTTTCCATGGAAAAGTGTGCCAGTCAGATAGAGATAAAGACAGAGGTCCGGGGAAAACATGTATTTTTATCTCTGGGATTGTTGAAAGGCTTAACCGGAAGGGAGGCAGGAACATACCGATACGGAACAATTGCTAAAAAAGGATATTAACATATGCTGATGGAGGAGAATAATCATGCCCTTTTTTACGGTATTTTTGATATTAATAATCCAAACATATCTGGAAGCTCTGATTCATAACGCGAAATCAAGAAAAAAAGACGCAACTCTCCAAGTACGAGCCCCCTTAACAGGATTCATCCGTTTCCGTAGAAAAAGGGTATGGTTATTTTCCTCCATCAGATTTCACCTGAAAGGAAGTATGTCAGTTGAGGCGGCACTGGGGTTCTCGCTATTTCTTTTCGCCTGTATCTGTATGATGATGCCTATGAAGATTATGGACAAGCAGCGGCAGATACAGGCGTATCTGGAGAATATGGGAGAATCCTTAAGCCAATATGCTTATTTGAGGGACGGGGAGAAAGGGACAATATTATCGGGAGCTGCATTTTTGGAAGAACAGCAGATAAAGGGAAAGACGGGACAAACAGGAATAGAAAATATCAGCTTTGGTAAATCCCGGATTTTAGATGATGGGGAGACAGTCTGGCTGATAATGAACTACGAAATGAAGTTGCCATTTTCTGTTTTAGGGTTAGAATTGATTCCATTGGAATCAAGAAGTGTTCGCAGAGCCTGGATAGGAAGAGACGGACCGCTGGGGGAAGGGACTTCAGGAACACCTGAAAACAGCCAGGAACATTCTCCGGAGGTGGTTTTTGTTGGAAAGAACAGCACGCGTTACCATAAAACGCAGGAATGTCATTATTTATCAAATAACCTTACAGCAGTCTCCTACGAGGACTTGGAGACTTGCCGCAATAACGGGGGCAGCCGCTACCATGCCTGCCGGGTATGTGCAGGCGCAGCAGGGCCCGGGAGCACGGTTTATATAATGCCGGAAGGAGAAAGCTACCATTCCCAATGGCATTGCTCTGCTACGATTGCTTACGTAAAAGAAATTTCTATAGACGAAGCAGAACATCTGGGAAAGTGTTCTTACTGCTGGTGAGGAAACGTATGATAATTTTATTATTTTTAATAATTGCAGCTGGCTACGACTGGAAAACCAGGGAGATTCCTGTATGGGTTTATATATCAGGAGGGACGGAAGCTGCGCTGTGGAGAATAGGCAGAATTACAGGCATCCTTAAGCACTGGGAAAATGAGGCATGGATAGTATTTCTCCACGGAAATACAGGGGACATACCATTTTGGGAAATAGCAGGAGGAGCTCTTATGGGAGCGGCGCTGTTAATGTTTTCAAGGATGACAGAGGGAGCGATTGGATCCGGGGACGGGATGTTGTTTTTCATTACCGGGATCTATCTGGGATTTTGGAAAAATGCTATGTTGCTGTGGGGAAGTCTGATTCTTTGCAGCTGCTGGGGGATTGGACTGCTGGCAGTACGGCAGATAAAGTGGCCTGTGGGAAAAAGAATAGAGATTCCGTTTATTCCGTTTGTGCTGCCGGTGGGAATATGGCTTATTTTTTTATAAGGAGACAGACATGAAAGGGAGTTATACCATAGAAGCGGCTGTTATTATGAGCATCTTCTGCATCATGATGGCAGTGGTTATCCGTCAGGCTTATGGGCTTCATGATGAGACTGTAGGAAAGATGGCGCTCCATGAACGGGTGGAGCAGGCGAGACGGTTAAGCCCCTGGGAAAGAAAACAGGGAATTGCGGAAATAGAAAGACAGGCTGTGAAACGGAAAATCACTCAATTTTCTTTTCATGGTTTTCGCCTTCACCTTGAAGAACACTCAGGGAAAGTGGCAGGGAAATCCGAAGCAAGGAAACCGGATGGTCAGTGGAACATACAGATAGAGGCTGGTATTTTTGAACCGGAGACATTTTTGAGAAAGACAGAAGCAGTGAGACAACTGGAGGTTGGGGATGGAAATTCATTACGAAAGGCAGATGCGCCATAATTATTTGATTATAAAGCCGGAAAGTAATTGTGAAGAAAGCTATGAGAGCCGGATGTTAATGGCAAATACAATACCCGGTCTGCTGAAGTTCCGGCTTCAGCAGACGGAAGATGGGGTGTTTTACTACTATGAAATAACCTCAAAACAGCCTTTAAGCCGGCTTCTGGAGGGACGGTGGATTGGAAGGGATGAAATTGCAGGATTAGTTGCCTCCATTGCCAGGATATTAGAAGGGATGGAAAATTATCTGCTTTTGGAGAGCCAGATTTTATTAGAGCCGGAATACATATATGTAAATCCGGAGGACTTTAAGATATTTCTGTGTCTGGTTCCTGGCAGGCAGGGGGATTTTCCCAAAGCCATGGAGCAGCTGCTTCAATATATTTTAAAAAAAGTGGATCATAAGGAAAAGGAAGGTGTTCTTTTAGCTTACCGCCTTTATCACGAAAGCCAAAAAGAGCTTTATGGAATGGATAATCTTTTAAAATGGCTGTCTCAGGAGACAAAAGAAGGGGCTGAGCCGGAAGAAGAGAAAAGTGATTTCGATCCCGCAATTATCAAATATGAAAGTTCCCTGCCGGAACCTACCGAACTTTTTTCTTCAGAATATGGAAAAGAGGTTAAGCCTAAACAGCAGAAAAAGAAGAAAAACTCTTTTGGAAAAAGGCTTCTGGTTATTGCAGGTATTCTGATGACACCAGGCTTGGTTTGGTTGATAAAAGGAACCGGATTTTTTATGGATTATCCGTTTCTGTTGGCGGCCTGGTATGGAGTATGGGGAGTATTTGTCCTGGTATTGTGGATAATGAAACGTATTTTTGCAGAAAATGTGGAAGAAAGTTCCTGGGAGATTCCTTTTTTACCGGAGGAAATTCCACTGGAGAAGGAAGAAGATCCTCCTGTAATAGCGCCTGAAATTCCTCCGATAATGGAAACGCAGCTGCTGACTCCGGAAAATATCGGTCAAAAGGCGATTCGGTATCTTGTAAGCTTGGATAAACAACAAGAGGATATCCCTATTCCGTATTTTCCTTTTATTATTGGAAAGAAAAGTGAGATTACAGACTATACATTAAATAAGGACACGGTTAGCCGTCTCCATGTAAAGCTGGAGGAACAAGACGGCGGGTATCAGATTACCGATTTAAATTCAACTAACGGAACTATGGTAAAAGGAGTGATGCTTCAAAATAATGAGACAAGATTTTTGGAAATAGGGGATGAAATATATATTGCAGATAGCGGATTCCGCTTTATGTAGACTATTTTAAAGAAGAATCCCTTAACAAAATCTCCGGGATATGGTAGAATATGTCTGATGCAAAGGAGACATATCGCCATGAATTCATCGTATTCTAAGAATAATATTGCCTGGGTGAATGGCTGTCTGATTGCTTTAAACGTACTGTATTTCATCTTTGTTGAGACAAAAGGATCCAGTGAGGATGCCAGGATAATGATACGGTACGGAGCATTGTATGTTCCGCTGGTAATTTGGGAGAAAGAATATTACCGGTTAGTAACAGCAATGTTTATGCACTTTGGAGTTCACCATTTGGTTAATAACATGCTGGTTTTGTTTGCTCTGGGGGATAATCTGGAGCGGGCATTGGGGAAGGTAAAATATCTTATCTTCTATCTGGTATGCGGGATAGGAGCCAACATTGTCTCTGTTTATTTCTATTTAAAAACCTCGCCTAACATAGTATCTGCAGGAGCATCCGGAGCGGTTTTTGGAGTAGTTGGAGGATTAATTTATGCAGTTTTGAGAAATCAGGGCAGGCTTGAAGATTTAAACAGCAGGCAAATGATTTTAATGGCAGTTTTTTCCCTGTACCTGGGATTTACAAGCGCGGGTACAAATAATATAGCGCATATATCCGGTATTTTTATCGGTTTGCTGCTGGGGGGAATTCTGTATCGAAAGCCAAAGGCAGGAAGAAAAAAGAAGATGAAATCAGGAGGGGACTATTTATGAAGGACGAAACTTGTATTTTTTGTAAAATTGCAAATGGGGAAATACCATCTGCAACCGTGTATGAAGATTCGGATTTTCGCGTAATTTTAGACTTGGGACCGGCGACGGAAGGTCATGCGCTTATTTTGCCAAAGAATCACTTTAAAGATGTTTGCGAGCTGGATGAAGAAACCGCGGCGAAAGTCTTGCCTTTGGCTGCAAAAATAGGAGCCGCTATGAAAAAGACTTTGGGCTGCGCCGGATTTAACCTGGTTCAGAACAATGGGGAGGAAGCGGGACAGACCGTTTTTCATTTCCATATGCATGTGATTCCCAGATATCAGGGAGGGCCTTCTATTGTAAAGTGGGAATGTCAGCCGGCAAATGCGGATAAACTGGCTCAGACTGCAGAGCAAATTAAAAGCGCGCTTTCATAGATTTAGGAGAATGACATGCAACAAAAGATAAATGAGCTGTTGCTGTCCATGTATGAGGAACATCAGGCATCTCTTCGTGTGCTGGCAAAATCATATGGAGTTCCGGATAAAGATGTAGATGATGTGGTTCAAGAGACATTTATTGCGTACTTTGGGCATTACTCTTTGGAATGGACGCCGGGGCGCAAGAAAGCAATGCTGGTAAGAATTTTGAAAAATCGCTGTGTAGACTATCACAGAAAAAGCCGAAATATGGATACCATCAGCATTAATTCTGAGGAATTTATCGAAGACTGCAAAATAGCTTCCAGATACCGGGTAGAAACTTCTTTTGATAAAATATATGAGAACGAGACTCTTGAAGAGATACAGCGGGTGATTAAAGGAATGAGCAAAGACCTGCAGGAAGCGGCCATTCTCCATTTGATTGAAGGACGGCCGCAAAAGGAAGTATGTGAAATCCTGGGAATCAGCAGCGATGCCTGCCGCGCCAGAATTTCCAGGGCAAGAAAAGTTCTTCGGAAAGAATTGGGGAGAGAAGGAAAGACGACTTAACTGGTAAATGACTCAATTAATGAGATGACCGTACTTACCGCATTTTTCTGATGGCTGCCTTCCATAGCAGAGATATAGGTCTGGCGGTTTGTATACAGATCAGTAATAGCCTGATACAGGGTATCGTCTGTTAAATTTTCTTCTTCCAGCACAGAGCTGAAACCTTGTTTACAAAATGATTTTGCATTAAGAATCTGGTCGCCCCGACTTGCAGCAGCGGAGAGGGGAATCAGCAGATTCGGTTTTCTCAGGGCCAGGATTTCACAGATGGAATTAGCGCCGGCTCTGGAGATCATCAGGTCAGCAGCAGCAAATAAATGTTTTAATGGAGCATCCACATACTCATACTGTACATATCCGTCGGTGTGAATCAGGCTTTCGTCCAGATTGCCTTTGCCACAGATATGTACAATCTGAAATTGCTGTAAAAGGCGAGGAAGGATGCTTCGGACAGCGGTATTTACTTTTACAGAACCAAGACTACCGCCGATAATCAGGATAACTGGTTTTTCCGGTGACAAGCCGGAATACTTCAGTCCGGCCAGGCGGTCGCCCTGAAGAATCTCAGCGCGGATAGGAGAACCGGTAAGCACTGCTTTATCTTCCGGAAGATAGGGCAGGGTCTCGGGAAAATTGCAACATACCTTTCTTGCTGAGGGGATACAAATTTTATTTGCCAGTCCGGGAGTCATATCAGATTCGTGGATAATCGTTGGGACTTTGTAGTGCTTGGCTGCCAGTACAACCGGAACCGAAACAAAGCCGCCTTTGGAAAAGACAACATCCGGCTTATACTTTTTCATTAGCTTTAAAGCTTCCAGATAGCCCTTTACAACCCGCAGGGGATCGGAAAAATTCTTCAGATCGAAATAGCGGCGAAGTTTACCGGACGAGATGGCATCATAAGGGATCCCGGCATTTTCAATTAATTTTCGCTCAATGCCTTGTTTTGAGCCGATATAATGGATTTCATAGCCCAATTCCTGCAATGCCGGAAGCAGGGCCAGATTCGGGGTAACATGGCCAGCGGTTCCTCCGCCGGTCAATATGATTTTTTTCATATAGAGAGACCTCCGATGACATTTTTATAGTTATATAGTAACCACAAAAGAGAAAAAGTCAACCCTAAGAACCAGGGAAGTTTGGGGAAATAAGGGAAGAATCAGCAATTTTATAATATCAATCGAGGTGCAGTGTGGAAAGGAAAAAAGAGGCAGACAGCATTCAGGCTGAAGATAAAAAAATAGAATTATTGCTTCAGGAAGCCTTTGATTACAGCGATGAACAGCTTTTAAAGGAGCTGGAGATAGCTGAAGCACAGGTGGTGGAGTCTGCAAAAATGGCAGATCAAGACAGACAGCAAGGCGAACAAGATTCCACAGCTGCCGGCGGTATGATGGCGCCTTTAGGCGAGTTTGAGAAGATTTTAGAGAAGATGAGCGAAAGAGGGATCTCCACAGAACTGGAGAAGGAATTAAACCGTCCCAATTCCTATTCGCCGGTAGAGCCGGATATTCATCTTCGCTCCGGAGAAACATCCGAACTGGAGCGTCCGCCGGAGGCTGGCGCTATCAACGAAGTTCCCCATACTCCACGCCGCTTCCGCCGCGGTGCATGGAAACTATTTCTGGCAGCCGCCATGGCAGGTGGATTGCTGTGGGCAGCGGGAATTGGAGTTAGTGGTAGAAAGTATTTGGAATATAAGGCGAATGTTCGGGATGGACAGAAGAGCAATATTGCATGGAACAATGAAGCTGAAAACTATATAGAAGTTGATAGTGAAGAAGAGGCATATAAAAAAATTGGTGAAGAATTAGGAATTCCGGTTTTGAAGATTGGGTATAGGCCGGAGGGGATGGAGTTTAGTAGATGTATATTAAAGGCAAATTCCGGGGTTTTAGAGTATACTTATTGTGGAAAAAATATACATTTTATACAAGGAAAAGGATATAATGAAAACTCTGATACTTTTAGTTCAGACAGAAAAGAGTATATAGAAATAAAAAATGAATGGTTAGGTAGAACGTTACAAATTGAAAAAAATTTAAGTTCAAAAGATAATACAGAATATAGTATTACATTTGAGAACGAAAAGAATTTTTATTATTTGGGAGGAATATTTACGGAAGAAGAGTTTAAAACTATGGTAGCTGATTTAAACTTTTAAAAATGTCACAATATTTCATAAAAAGCGTTTAAATAATATGTATCAAACTAAGGAGGGCGTATTTTTATGAAGCATATTTTAAAGAGAATTTTAGCTATGGGAGTTATTTGCTGCCTGACATATGCTATGCCAGTGTTTGCAGATAATAGAGTGACAGATTCCGAAAATGATATATATGTTAGTAGGTTAGAAATGCCTAATGTCAATAAAGCAAGAGGTGTTAATAATACAAGAGGAGCATATATAAGCGTTTCAAATGCAGGAATCACAAATGTAGGGAATGGGGTTATTGGAGTATCAGCCCTTACCACGGCTCATGAATCTGTTGATAAAATCCGTATCCATCTTTATTTAGATCGTTTAAATGAGAGCAAGAAATGGATTCAGGTAGATGATTTTGACTATACATTTACACCAGAGGATGCGCCAGATGGAAATTTAACAATGGCATCAATTGATATAGAAGTCACTGATCAACCTTCTGGCTACTACTACCGTGTCCGCGGTACTCATGGAGTATGGAAAAATGGTGTAAGTGAGTCTCAGTCCACCAGAACGGATGGCGTTATGATCACCAACCCATAAAAATCCGACATAAAACAGACAACTACCAAATTCTCGATACCTTTCCTAAGAGGCCAAGAAATGAAAATTTCTTGGTTTCTTTTTTTCTGATAATCATAATCTGGACTTTCGGTGCATAGATTATAAATAGGTTAAGAAAACCTGGCTTTGTCCTGAGGGCTTTGGGACAAGCCGGGAGGAGAAACCCAAAGGAGAGATCAGGTTATGAATGAGATACATTATTTAATATCCGATGCATCCAAAAAGGTAGATGTAGAGGCCCATGTGCTCCGCTATTGGGAAGAGGAACTGAAGCTTGACATCCCAAGGAACGAGATGGGGCATCGATATTATACGGAACTGCACATCCGCTTGTTCCGGCAGGTAAAAGCCTTAAAGGACAGGGGATACCAGCTAAAGGCGATTAAAAGTGCACTTGACAGAGTGATGGAGTCGGGAAGCGACTTAATTATATCGGATGAAGTTTTGGAGGAAGATATGGAGAAAGCATTGAAAGAATGTGCAGCAGTTTCTGAACAAACAGCCAGGACAGGCCGGGCAGGTGCTCCGGGGACTTTGACAGGCCGGGAGCCATTAAGCGGCGGAGTGGCCGGAAGCGGGAGAAAGCCTGGCAAAGAGAAGATTGTGGAATTGACGGCAGATGGATTTAAGGACGGAGAGGAGCCTGGAGAGGTATCTGCACTTCCGGAAGCGGTTAGAGAAAATATGCCTGCTGTGAACCTGACTGCTGAGGAGAAAATGGAACAGTTTCAGGAGATTATGAATCATATTATCGGACGAGCCCTGGATGCCAACAATGAAAAGCTGAGCCAGGACATCAGCCAAATGGTAAACAATAAGGTGACTCAGGAGATGGAATGTTTATTCCGAATGTCAGATGAGAAGGAGGAAGAGCGCTTCAGACAATTGGATGAAATTATCCGCTCATATCAAAAGGACAGCCGGAGCCGGGATGAGGCCGCTGCCACAAAAATTCCTTTCTTTAAGAGAAAGAAATTTGGAAAAAAGAAAAACTAATAGGATTTTATAGACGTTCAGCATATGAGCGTCTTTTTTTACCGAATATACAACAAACCGGCCCTTTTCTGCCCTTACCAGCGCGTTTTTCAAACACGCTCCAGGGCCCGCAAGAGCCGGTTGTAGTCAAATAGCTGGATGAATATTAATGCTTACATGCCTGGACGAATCCCTCAAATATCCCTTTGGCTGCTGCCTGCTTTTGAAACAAGTATTCCGGGTGCCACTGTACTGCCACAAGAAAAGGGTATTCCGGCATTTCGACTGCTTCAATCAGGCCATCGGAAGAGTGGGCGCAGGCAGTTAATCCGGGCGCTAATCTGCGGATTGCCTGGTGATGAAGAGAGTTCACTTCCAGCTTAAAGCAGATGGAAGGATCTCCGGCGCCGGTAATACGGGCCAGGAGCGAGTCTTTTGCTATAGAGACATAGTGGCAGGGGGTTTCCGGGGCAAAGGGCTGTTGATGGGAAATAGTGGGAGCTGCTTTGGGAAGCTGGCTTTCCAGATCCTGATAGATATCTCCGCCTAAAGCGATATTAATAAGTTGTGCACCCCGGCAGACGCCCAAAACAGGTTTGCGGGCCGCCATAACCAAGGGAAGTAAATTAAGCTCCAACTGATCCCTTTCGGGGGAGGACTCACCGCAATGAAGAAGGGTTTCTTCTCCGAAAAAGAAAGGATGGACATCAGGTCCTCCTGTAAATAAAATACCATCGCAGACAGAAACCAAATGCTCCAGATCCTCTTTTGATGCGCCGAGAGGCAGTATGATACAAAGTGCGCCGGCATCAGACAATGCTTTGACATAAGCTGGCGTTACGAAAATGCGGCCGTTTTCCAGGTTATGGGAAGGAGTAAGGCCGATAATGGGTTTTCTCATAAGAACCCTCCTTTTTCAAAAAGTTCTTCACATATCACCAGAATGCTTAATAATCGGATGACTTTTAATAGATCTATGTGTTTTCTGCGTTATAAAGGAGCGGGAAGCGAAAAGTTAACGACAAAAATGCCTCTTCCGGCGGAAGAGGCATTATGTATGCTATCCTATCAAATTAGCCCTCGATAGAGCCGGTAGGACAAGTAGCAGCGCAAGAACCGCAATCGATGCAGGTATCAGCATCAATAACATACTTGCCATCACCCTCAGAAATAGCTCCTACGGGACATCCGTCAGCGCAAGCGCCGCAGCTTACACAACCGTCGTTGATTACATATGCCATGGTAATTACCTCCTTATAAAATAAAAGTACTTTTGTCTTTTTATTCTAAACTATTTTATTAGATTATTCAAGTGCAAAATGACGATAGATTGTTTAATTTTAGGAGCATGCCGAAATTTGTCAGGATTAAAGATTTCCGGCGGCGGTAAGCCTTTGGGCCCGAATGCCGTTCAGAATCATTTTTCTGGCGAGAACTGCCTGATCTTTAGAAAGAGGAGGCGTATCTTCCAGGGCATAGGGGAGCCCTAACTGGTGGTATTTGGCTTTTCCCATATCATGATAGGGAAGGACATCCAGAGCTTTTACATTGTGAAGGGTTCCGATAAACTGCCCCAGCCGAAATAAATCGGCATCGTTGTCGGAAAGCCCGGGAACCACCACATGGCGGATCCATACAGGTACATGGCGGCTGTCCAGATATCGGGCAAAGGCCAGAATATTATCCTGAGGCTGCCCACAGATTTTCAGGTGCTTTTCAGGGTTTATGTGTTTTATATCCAGCATTACCAGATCTGTGACGTCTGTCAGGCGGTCGAATTTTTCTAAAAGCTCTGTGTTATCAGGCCGGAATGTAACACCGGAGGTATCTAAGCAGGTGTGAATCCCCTGGTCATGGGCGCTTTGAAATAGTTCCAGAACAAAATCCATCTGAACCAAAGGCTCTCCGCCGGTGACCGTAATGCCGCCCTGAGTATAATAGTGCTTGGTGCGTTGATATTCCTGTAAAATTTCATCCACTGTCATGGATGTGCCGCCGCCTCCGGCCCAGGTGTCCGGATTATGGCAATATTGACAGCGCATGGGGCAGCCTTTTAAAAACACCACAAAACGGATACCCGGCCCGTCTACGGTGCCAAAGCTTTCAATAGAGTGAACGTGACCAGTCATAAAGCGCCTCCGCAAGAAAGGGAGCTGCTGAAAAATGCAGCTCCTTAAAAGAATCCTGTACAGGTCTCCGGCATATAAAGCCAGAGCTTAAACTGCTTCGTGGAAGGTTCTGGAGATAACCTCATCCTGCTGAGCCTTGGTAAGCTTGTTAAAGTTTACGGCATAGCCGGAAACACGAACAGTAAGCTGAGGATATTTCTCAGGATGAGCCTGGGCATCCAGCAGGGTTTCTTTGGAAAATACATTTACATTTAAGTGGTGGCCGCCCTCGGAAGCGTAGCCGTCCAACATAGAAACCAGGTTGTTAATTTGAGATTCGCTTGCATGTGTCATAGTGAAATCCTCCTTAAAATATTAGTCATCCTCTCTGTCCATTCCCTCAAACAGCGTGGGAACTTTGCAGGCCATATCACCGGCCGCGCAATCCAGGGAGTTCATTGTTGTGATTTGAACCGAGGCGGTGTCCGTGCGGACGCTGCCGTCTGACTCTACGCGGACATTCATATGACCGCCTTTTCCAGCCATAAAATTGTCTATCATGGCAACTAAGTCGTCAACGTTTTGATTTTCCATGGAAACCTCCTTGCTCATGGGACAGGTTTATTCGCTGTCCAGATCGAAATCCAGCTCCACATCCAAATCTCCGGCAAATACCTGCTCGTCTTTCCCCAAAGCACCGGGAATGATGGAAAAGGTATTGGAAATCCCATCCTGAGCGTCCTTAAAGGGAAGCTTGGCAACCGAAGCCAGGGAAGCCACTGCGCCCTGAGAGTCTCTGCGGTGCATAGGATTGGCGCCGGGGGCGAAAGCCTCTCCGGCTTTTCTGCCGTCGGGGGTGGAGCCGGTGTTCTTACCATAAACCACGTTGGAGGTGATTGTCAAGATGGAGGTTGTTGGGATACCGCCCCGATAGGTGTGATTTCCTCTGATATAATTCATAAAGGTGTGAACCAGATCGCTGGCGATCTCGTCTACCCGATCATCGTTGTTTCCATATTTTGGAAAGTCGCCTTCTACCTGATAATCTACAACAATACCGTTTTCGTCACGGATGGTCTTTACCTTTGCGTACTTGATTGCAGACAGAGAATCGGCTACAACAGACAGACCGGCGATTCCGGTAGCAAACCAGCGGGTAACCTTTTTATCGTGCAACGCCATTTGGATCCGCTCATAGCAGTAACGGTCGTGATTGTAGTGAATGATGTTTAATGCATTTACATAAACCCGGGCCAGCCACTTCATCATATCTCTGTATTTGTCCATCACTTCATCATAATCCAGATATTCGGAGGTAATAGGACGGTATTTGGGGCCTACCTGTTTTTTGGTGATCTCATCTACACCGCCGTTGATGGCATATAACAGGCATTTTGCCAGGTTGGCGCGTGCGCCGAAGAACTGCATCTCCTGTCCCAGCCTCATGGAAGAAACACAGCAGGCAATGGCGTAATCGTCTCCGTGGGTTACCCGCATTAAATCGTCATTTTCATATTGGATGGAAGAGGACTCAATGGAGGTCTTGGCGCAGAACCGTTTAAAATTCATAGGCAGCTTTGTGGACCACAGAACCGTTAAATTTGGCTCCGGCGCAGTTCCCAGGTTCTGCAAAGTGTGGAGATAGCGGAAGGACATCTTGGTAACCAGATGACGCCCGTCAATACCTACGCCGCCGATGGACTCGGTAACCCAGGTGGGATCGCCGGAGAATAATTCGTTGTACTCCGGAGTGCGGGCAAATTTTACCAGGCGAAGCTTCATGATGAAATGGTCTACAAATTCCTGGATTTGTTCTTCCGTATATTTTCCGGCCTTTAAGTCACGTTCCGAATAAATATCCACAAAGGTGGAGGTGCGGCCTAAGGACATAGCTGCGCCATTCTGCTCTTTAACAGCAGCCAGATAGCCAAAGTACAGCCACTGAATGGCTTCCTTTACGTCAGCGGCTGGTCTGGAAATGTCGCAGCCGTAAATTTTGCCCAGTTCCTTCAATTCTTCCAGGGCGCGGATCTGTTCGGACAATTCTTCCCGCTCCCGGATTACATCGGAATACATAATGGTGCGGGTGGTATTTTTCTGCTCGATTTTATCTTCAATCAGACGGTCAACGCCGTAAAGGGCAACACGGCGGTAGTCGCCGATAATCCGGCCCCGGCCGTATGCGTCCGGAAGGCCGGTGATAATATGACTGGAGCGGCAGGCGCGCATCTCCGGGGTGTAAGCATCGAAAACACCGGCATTGTGAGTCTTTCTGTGTTTGGTGAAAAATTCTACGATCTCCGGATCCACTTCATAACCGTTATCCTGGCACGCCTTTACCGCCATGCGGATGCCGCCGTAGGGCTGGAGGGAACGCTTAAAGGGTTTATCGGTTTGGAAGCCAACAATGGTTTCTTTATTTTTATCTAAATATCCGGGGCCATGAGATGTGATGGTGGAGATAATTTTAGTATCCATATCCAACACGCCGCCGGCTTTCCTTTCCTGTTCGGTAAGATCCATAACCTGGGCCCACAGATCTGTGGTATTCTGGGTAGGGCCTGCAAGGAAAGAATCATCGCCGTCGTAAGGAGTATAGTTCTTTTGAATGAAGTCACGGACGTTAATCTCCTTTTCCCATACGCCGTGTTGGAAGGTAGTCCATTCTGGTCTCATAATTTCCTCCTGTCAAAATTTTGTCTAAAGTCTGTCTAATTAGTTTACGCCGATATTTTAAAAGAATACTGTATACATGTCAAGGCAATTAATAAAACTTTTTCTGCCAAAGATTGCTCCTTGCCAAATTGCTGGAAAGGAGTTATAGTGTAAGATAGTACACCAAAAGGAGGAAATTTATTATGTTGATTAATAAAGATATGTTAATCGGTGAGCTGATTCAGGTAGACGACTGTATCCCCCCGATTCTGATGAGAGCAGGTATGCACTGCCTGGGATGCCCCTCTTCTCAGGGCGAGAGTTTAGAGGAAGCATGTATGGTCCATGGAATTGACTGTGATGCATTGGTAACCGGAATCAACGAGATTCTGGCTTCCAGAGGCTGAGTGAAATTTCAGATTAAAGGAGGCGCTGCCTTTTAGGGCAGCGCCGGTAAAACAGCATAAGAATATTTTCATTTTCAGTTAAGTAAAGGGTATTGCTAAATTATTATTAATTTTCCAGTAGCCTTTTTTATTGTTGCCAATTGTATATAGGAATACGCAGGGATTTCCAGTAACAATGTTAATATAATCATTTCCGAAACGGTCACCCCATGGGTCACCCTATCAGTCACCTCATCGGTCACTTTCTTTAATTGGTATTTTACAGACCTGCCAAAATCTGAAGGGCATTGTCACGAATCAGGACTTCATAATGTTCTGCATAATAAGATTCAGTGGCATAATCATGACGGATTTTGGATCCATACTCTGCGATAGTATTGCAGACCCGGTTAAAATCTGCAGCATCTGCAGGCTTTTTAAGTACCAGAAAATAAGGGCCGTCCTGCGGTTTTTTATAAAGGATGCTCTCACCGGAAAACTGTCCTCCGGCAGCCCTGGCGGCTTCACTGATTAAATCCAGCTTGGGAAAAGTGAAAATCCGGTAAGACTTGGAAGGATCATCGGAAGCCTCTGTATTTTCGATAGATTCCAGCTTGGAGGGCTGAGAAGAACTCAGGCCCTGGAGCAGATCAAAAATACCGTCGGCGCCTTCTAAAAGTTCACTGGCAAGATTGTCCAAAAAGGAATCTCTATCCTCTGCAGCAGGAGAAAATTTGGAAAAGCGGGTATCTAATTCTTCCGGATCCTCTACCTTGGTAATTACCAGCATTACACTTTCATTGGAAAGGGGAATGGCCTCTACCATAAGAGGAATATCTTCTGCCTCAAACCCCACTTCATTGGAGGCTTTCTGAATCATCTCCCGGAACAGTTTCCGGGCCTTTTCACTTCCATATGCCAGCTCTCCTAAATTCAGATTTCGCACGCTCAGGTCAAAGCTGCTGAGAGTACAGCGAATCTGGTTTTCGTTGATACGTTCTATTTTCATGGGAAATCACTTCCTATTCTATTTCTTATAATTGTATAGCAGAACTGATTATTTTGTACACGTCCTCAATATAACTATACTATATTTTATCATGAAATAGCAATTACTATGTGAATAAAATTTTAAAAAAAGTAGAAATAGAGTCTGAAAAAGTTTTTCAAAGTCTAAAAAAGTCTATTAGTTGAAATAAAACGAATCCTTATACTATAATGGAGGCCAGAGATGATATCAGAAAACAGAAAAAAGGGGGGTGGACGCTCAGGACACCATTCTGTTTGGGAAATATCATCTATGCCGTATCATTGGAAAGGGACGGACCGGCACTGTCTATCTGGCAAAGCATATTGGCCTGGGAGAATATCGGGCAATTAAGGAGGTATCTAAGAAAAATATCTGCTGCGAGCAGTTCCGGAGAGAAGCATTGATTATGAAGGATCTTCACCATCCGGCCATTCCTATTGTATACGACTTAGAGGAAACCGAGACACATTGTTATCTTATCGAAGAATTTCTTGAAGGAGAATCTTTAACCGCTCTGGCACTGGACCGGAGCAGTCTCACCAGGAGCATGGTAATCCAATATGGGATTCAGATATGCGACCTGGTACAGTACCTGCATTCTGCAGGAAGAGAACCCATTTTATATCTGGATTTGCAGCCCAATAATTTACTATTATGCAATGGCTCTATTAAACTGGTGGACTTTGGAACCGCAGATTATCTGATGAGAGCCAACGAAGCCAGCCGGCGCTGCGGGACGCCAGGCTGTGCCGCTCCGGAGCAGTATACAAGGGAACCTTTGGATGAGCGAACAGACATTTATGCCATTGGTGTGATCCTATTCTATCTGGCGACCGGACAATTACCGGAGAGCACAGGCAAGGCATCCCTCACTGACTGGGATATGGCGCTGGGACGAGAGCTGGGCACACTTATCCGGGGCTGCTTAAGCGCCCGGGAAAAGCGTCCGGAAACGGCCCTGGAGGTAAAGAAACGGCTGGAATTTTTGCTTGATTTGGAATCATGGGTATTTCGAAAGGATTCTGATACATCTCTGATTTTATCCATTGTCGGAAGCTGCCCTAATGCAGGGGTTACTCATATGGCGCTGGGACTGTCTGCCTGCCTCTGGAAGTGGGGAATTCCCAATCTCTATGAGGAACACAACCAATCGGGTCATGGGATGCTTTTGGCAGGACAGGCCGGGGCAGAGCCCGACAGCAGCGGAGTGTGCCGGGTGGGCTCCTGGAGGCTGCTCCCTCATTATGGTCCCCAGGTTAGGCTGAAGGGACCGGGAAGGTATCCGGTTTACATCAGGGACTATGGCTCTGACTGCAAGACGGCCAAAAGAGAACACGAAAAAGCGTCCTTCCATCAAAAACATCTTTTGTGTGTATGCGGCGGAAAGGTTTATGACAGTGTGGAAAACAGCCGCGCTGCTGGAGAACTGGGAGCGGGAAGGGTAATTCTGATTTATAATTTTTTAGAATTGGGATACCGGCCGCCTTTTTGGGGAAACGGGATGGAGAACAGCGCCATGTTTCTGCCTTATTTTCCCAGGGCTTCCCGTCCGGATAAAGAAGCAGAACGGTTTTACAGGGCGCTTTGGGGCAGAATTACAGGAGAGAAGGGAGTTGGTAGACCAAATATTTTTTCTCAAATAAAAAAGGGATTCAAAATGAAAAAGAAACCATAGGTATTCTTGGGGCAGGAGCAGGTGTGGGAGCTACCCATCTGACGCTTTTACTGGCTAACTATTTGACCGGAGTACAAAACAAACACATTGCTGTATTGGAGTGGAATGGCCATGGAGATTTTGACAGATTTGGGGTCCAGTGCCTGGGGCTTAAAAAGCCTGCGGATTTATATGGAATCCTGGGAGCCAGCTATGTTCCACGGGCAGATGAGGACGCTTTAATCCAATGTATGGGAGGAAAATATCAAGTCATTTTGCTGGACTGTGGGCGAATAGAGGAAGGAAAGCGGGCAGATCTGGTTCGGTGCAGGACAAAACTGATAATCGGATCATTTTGTGAATGGCAGGTACAGAGCTATACTCCTATTTTAAGAGAACGGAAGCAGCCGCGGGATGGATGGCATTATCTCACTGCGTTTGGCAGCGAGGAATCCAGACAGATAGCGGAGAGAAGACTTAAGCTGCCAATCGAAAGGGTTCCTTATATTCCGGATGCCTATGAAGTAACAAAAGAAACAATTAGCCTGTTTGGGCGGCTGCTTGGATAAAATGAGGTTTGCGGTACGGATAATATGTCACGATTTTCTCCTTGCTGGGCTTCTCGTTTTCCAGGCAGCTATTTGAGGAGTACAAAATGAGGAGGCCCTATGGGGTATGATAAGGAGAAAGAACGAAAACGCCAGCAGCAAAGATATTTAGATGGTTTAAGGCGCTACTATAAAAGGGGGATTCCCATTTATATTGATGGAAAACTAAGTACAGAGGCTGAATGGCACAAGCTTTTTGAAGCCAGAGAGGATGGGGGTTTTTACATGGGAGATTATGTGGGAGCAGACGAAGGCTGCCTGAAAGAAATACGGTTTGACAGGATACATTTAGGAAAATAGTTCAAATCTGCATTAAATCTGAATATACAAAAGGGAGGGAGCGTCAGCGATGCCATCTCAGCCTGCCTGCAAAGCTGACGGGAGGGATAAGTAATGAAAATTTAATTAGGATTGGGTGATAAGCTGTGGTATAATATAAACATCACCCTTGTTCACTGAGGGTAATATAATCATAATGTTTTGGAGGAAATGCGGATGATGAAGAGGCTTCTGCCGATGTTAATCGCTATCGGACTAATCATATTGATTGTAAGCGGCTATATGGGGGTTCAGTTTATAGAGCGGTATACCCCTTCAAAGGATTGGATGGAAGCCTCTGATTATTTTGGAGTAGAAGGGGATTCAGTAGCATTGATCCTTAATGAAGAAAAAGCGGATACAGTGGGACTTTATATGGACGGAGAGATTTATCTTCCGGTAGAGTGGGTCAATGGAAACTTAAACAAGAGATTTTACTGGGACAGCGAAGAGAGAATCCTTTCTTATGCATTGCCCACTGAAGTTCGTTATGCGGACAGCACTGCGAAAGGGAAGGGAGGAAGGCCCCTTCTTTGGGTGACAGATAAAGGAGTATTTTTATCCCTGAGTCTGGTTGCTGCCTATACGGACGTAGAGCTGTCAGTTTTTGACGGCGGGGAGGCAAAACGTGTGTTTTTTAATAATACATGGGCAGAGGAAAATTGGGCGCTTACAGAAAAGGACACTGTGATCCGGGAAAAGGGGGGAATAAAAAGCCCTATTCTTACTTGGGCAGAATCCGGCAGTCAGGTGAAAATTTTGGAGGAGATGGAAAACTGGTCGAGAGTCCGAACTCAGGACGGCTTTGTTGGTTATGCGGAAAATAAGTGTTTAGGAAAGGCTCAGGCAATTGTGCCAAAAAGCAGCTTTAAAGCGCCGGAATACACCAGGCTGGCGCTGGAAGGGAAGGTTAGTCTGGCCTGGCATCAGGTGACAACTAAGGAGGCAAACAGCACATTTGACAGCTACTATGGCAATACAAAAGGGGTAAATGTTATTAGTCCTACCTGGTTTGCTCTGACGGACAATGAAGGAGGCTACACCTGTCTGGCAGACGAGGAATATGTAAATAAGGCCCATGCAGCCGGACTCCAGGTTTGGGCTTTGCTGGATAATTTTAGCGGGAACGTCCAGTCAGAAGTGCTGTTGTCTAAAACATCTGTGAGAAAAAAACTCATTGAAAACCTTATAAGAGATGCAGAAGTTTACGGATTTGACGGGTATAATCTGGACTTCGAGAGTCTGAAGGAAAGCGCAGGACCTCACTATGTTCAGTTTATTCGGGAAATGTCTGCCGCTTGCCGGAATAATGGTCTTGTATTATCTGTAGATAATTATGTCCCTGCTGCTTACAATCGGTTTTATGACAGAGCAGAGCAGGGAGTGGTGGCGGACTATGTGATTATTATGGGATATGATGAACACTTTGCCGGTGGAGAACCGGGATCCGTGGCATCCCTTGAATATGTAAAAAGAGGAATTGAGCAGACGCTTTTGGAGGTGCCGAAGGAGAAAGTGATCAATGCCCTGCCTTTCTATACCAGAGTCTGGACTGAGATGGAAGACGGAACCGTCAGCTCAGAAGCGCTGGGGATTGAACGGGCCAAGAATTGGGTGGAAGAGAATCAGATCGAGTTGTACTGGCAGGACAGTCTGGGACAATATTACGGAGAAAAAGGAATAGAAGGCGGGTCTCAGTATTTGTGGATGGAAGACGAGCGCTCTCTGGAATTAAAAATGGATCTGATCCGTCAGAATAATTTAGGCGGAGTGGCATTTTGGAAGCTGGGGTTTGAACCGGCCTCTATATGGGACACGGTAGTATATGAGTAAGGTGGGGTAGATGATGAGACGGAATATAGCGGCGGCCCTGGCAATAAGCGTTATGCTGTGCCTGACAGGATGCCAGGGGATAATTCCCTTTGTGGATGAGACGGTAGCGACTACTGAAACGCCGGCAGATACAGAGGAAGAACTTCAGCCAGGGCCGCCCAGAGAAGATTGGGAAACAATCGCAGCCTTTCCGGAAAATATAGGAAAAACGCAGATAGAGGAAGAAAAGGACGGAGTAAAGCTGATTGTGGCCACAGATATCCATTACCTGGCGTCAGAATTGACAGATAAGGGGACTGGCTTTATCCACTCCATGGAGTATGGAGACGGGAAGGTAACCAACTATATTTGGGAGATTACGGATGCATTTGTGGCGGAGGTGTTGGATGAGAGGCCGGACGGGGTCATTTTAAGCGGGGATCTGTCTTATAACGGAGAAAAGGCCAGTCATTTGGAATTGGCTGAAAAGCTGGGCCGGATTAAGGATGCAGGAATCCCGGTATTAGTAATTCCGGGAAATCATGATATTAACAACAACAGCGCCGCAAGGATAGAAGAAGATCAAAGATTTCCGGCAGAAAAAACCAGCCCGGAGGATTTCAGGAGTATTTACCGCGCTTTCGGATATGAAGATGCCATCAGCCGGGATCCGAATTCTTTAAGCTATATATACCAAATTAATGATTATACCAGGATTTTAATGCTGGATACCTGTCAGTACGATGACAGGGCCCTGGTTGGAGGCATGATTGATACAGATACCTATGAGTGGATTGATAGGGAGTTAGAAAAGGCTTTTGAGGAAGGAATCAATGTCCTTCCGGTAGCCCACCACAACCTTTTGGAGGAAAGCCGAATTTACTCTGAGGACTGCACCATTGAGCATAATGAGGAACTTTTAGAAAGACTGGAGGGCTGGGGGAATATTCCGCTCTTTTTAAGCGGACATCTCCATGTCCAGCATTTTTCCAATTCAGATGATGTGTCCGGCGATGGCGTATGGGAGATTGTCACCAGTTCATTAGCCGTGCCTCCATGCCAATATGGAGTTTTGTTTTTCGGCGATGACAGAAGTTTTCATTACCATACTCAAATTTTGAATATGGAGATGTGGACAAAAGTGGAAGGGAAAACAGATCCGAATTTGGTTAACTTTTCCCAGTATCAGACTCCGTTTTTAAAGAGAGTATTTTATAATCAGGCTAATAGCTGGTTAGACAGGCGAAAGGATGTTCTTACTCAGGACCAGATTGTGCAGATGTCTAATTTTTATGCAACAGCTAAGTGCTATTACTACTGGGGAAGAGCCGTAGAGATAGCAGAAGAGATGAAATCCAGCCAGATATTCCAATTGTGGCAGGAATACGGCTACCCAAGCCTGGAAACAGAGTATTTGGAATACATATTAGAAGAGGCAACTATGGATTATAACTCCTTAAGGTCGGAGGAATAGCAGCCCAGGAATAGTGGACAAAGAGAAGCTAATATACTAAAAATAATAAAAGCTGTCTTTGGTGGGCTATGGACAAAAAACGATTTTGGCAGAACATAATGGGAATTGCTATGCTGGTGATAGTAACCCTGGTTGCGGGCCGCATGGGGATGATGGGAGAGAAGGGATCCTGGGCTGCAGAGGCAGCTGCCGGGAAAGCGCGAAAGCAGAATCAGCCGGTGGTGGTAATTGACAGCGGTCATGGAGGAAACGACCCGGGAAAAATCGGTGTCAGCGGCCAGGAGGAAAAGGCGATTAACCTGAAAATTGCCATGAAATTGAAAGCTTATTTAGAAGCAGCGGACATCAAGGTGGTTATGACAAGGGAAAGCGACAAGGGACTTTACAGGGAGTCGGACAGCCATAAAAAGTCTGCGGATATGAAGGAGAGGTGCCGGATCATTGATAATGCCAAGCCGGTGCTGGCTATCAGCATCCATCAGAACAGTTACCACCAGGACAGCATATCCGGTGCACAGATGTTTTATTATAAAAATTCGGAAAAGGGCCGGCAGCTGGCGGAGATTCTTCAGAAACGCTTTGATTATATACTGGGAGCGGATGGGAACCGGCGCAGTGCCAAGGCAAATGACAGTTACTACCTGCTGTTGAATGTAAAAGCTCCTATTGTGATTGCAGAGTGCGGATTTTTAAGTAATCCTGCAGAGGCAGCTAAGCTGTCAGAAGAGGAATACCAGGATCGGATTGCCTGGACCCTTCATATGGGGATCCTTCAGTACATAAATGATGTAGAAAAGTAGCTGTTCAAAAACAAAAAGCAAGAATTATAAAAGACAGGGCAAGAATCAACTAGCAATCCTTTTTTTCTGCCGGTATAATACAAATATCAACCAGTGCGGCACAGCATATAGTGGTTGCGGAAAGTATTATAAAATTTACGGAGAGGGCAAGCTTATGGAGAAGATGACAGGCAGACTGACTCTGCCGACCGATGTTGACATGGTGAAAGAAACATTAGAAATGAAAGAGCGCTTAGGCGCTGACGCATTGAGAGACTGTGATGGAACTACTATGCCGGAGGAGCTTTTGGACACGGGGGCAAAGGTTTACGCCACCTATTACACAACTCGTAAGGACAATGAGTGGGCCATGAAAAATCCTGAGGAAATTCAGCAGGAATATTTAATCAGCGACAGGGTAACAGCCCGCGGAACCACCCTTCGTATTGAATTAATGAAGGGCTTTCATACAGAGCAGCTAAAGGTCAATACCCTGGATGATCCCAAACGTTGGTGGGAAGTTATGGATCGCACCACCCAGCAGGTAGTTCCGGTGGACAAGTGGTTCTTTGATGAGACAACAGGAGAGGTAGAGATTGAGACTATTCCCTATCATCAGTATACGGTTAGTTTTCTGGCATTTTTAATTTGGGATCCGGTTCATATGTACAATTTCATTACCAATGACTGGAAGGACGCGCCTCACCAGCTTACTTTTGATGTGCGCCAGCCCAAGACCCAGGTATATGTCAAAGAAAAATTAAAGCGGTGGTGCGAAGAAAATCCAAATGTAGATGTGGTTCGCTTTACCACCTTCTTCCATCAGTTTACCTTAACCTTTGACGATCAGAAGAGAGAGAAATATGTAGAATGGTTTGGGTACAGCGCCAGCGTAAGCCCCTATATTTTAGAGCAGTTTGAAAAGTGGGCAGGATATCCGTTCCGCCCCGAATATATTGTCGATCAGGGTTATCACAACTCCTGCTTCAGAGTCCCTTCCAAGGAATTCAGGGATTATATGGAGTTCCAGCAGATTGAGGTATGCAAGCTGGCAAAAGAGATGGTAGACATTGTTCACAGTTATGGCAAGGAAGCCATGATGTTCTTAGGCGATCACTGGATCGGAACAGAACCCTTTGGTAAACATTTTAAGGAAATCGGATTAGATTCCGTAGTTGGTTCGGTGGGAGATGGCGTGACTATGCGTATGATCTCCGACATCAAAGGCGTTAAGTATACAGAAGGCCGTCTTCTGCCCTACTTTTTCCCTGATGTATTTACTGAGGGAGGAGATCCAATCGGAGAGGCTCAGGACAACTGGATGAAGGCCAGACGGGCTATTTTACGTTCCCCCTTAGATCGTATCGGATATGGCGGATACATAAAGCTTGCAATCGAATGGCCTGGTTTTATCGAGGAGATCGAGCATGTGGTGGGCGAGTTCCGGGATATTATTGCAGCCATGGACGGCACGAATTCCTATGTAGCTCCCTTTAAGGTAGCAGTGCTTAACTGTTTCGGACCCTTGCGGGGATGGATGAGCAACCAGGTACACCATGCAATTTACCACAGAGAGATTTACTCTTATGTAGGTGTTCTGGAGTGTTTAAGCGGTATGCCCTTAGATGTAGTATTTTTAGACTTTGATGATATCAGAAACGGTATTGACCCGGATATTAAAGTGATCATCAACTCCGGCGACGCGTATACTGCATGGAGTGGCGGCCAAAATTGGACAGATGAGAAAGTACAAACCCAAATCCGCAGGTTCGTAGATAATGGAGGCGGCTTTATCGGCGTAGGAGAGCCTACAGCATGTCAGTTTGGCGGCCGGTATTTCCAGCTTAGCGATGTTCTGGGGGTAGATCGGGAGATGGGGTTCTCCCTTAGCACAGACAAGTACAACAAGCTGGCAGATAACTACCGGGAACACTTTATCTTAGAAGACATTGAAGGGGCCATTGATTTTGGCCAGGGCAAGAGCCGCATTTACGCTCAGGGAACCGGCTACCAGATCCTTGATCAGGACGGCGAATACAGCCGCCTGGTGGTCAACGAATATGGTAAGGGCCGCAGCGTTTATTTTACCGGACTTCCCTACTCGCCTCAGAATTGCCGGGTGCTGTTAAGAGCTATCTTTTATGCGGCTCATCAGGAAGATGAGATGAAGAAATATTACGTAACCAATGTAGATACCGAAGTTGCCGCATTTGAAAAAGCCGGAAGAGCTGCAGTTATCAATAATTCCAAGGAAGCAAAGGTTACAGAGCTTTATGTTAATGGGGAAAAGAAATACAGTCTGAATATGAAACCTATGGAGATGTGCTGGGTAGAGCTGTAGCGGACAAGGATGCATAAAAATCATACCCCGGGGCCCTGACATTTTATCAGGGCTCCCGATAGCTCCACCCGGCGGCATTTTTTTCGGCCAGACATCGGATAGATTCGGAATATTCAGTTGGAGTCATGCCGGTTTGCTTTTTAAACTGCCGGGAAAAATAGTGGATGGAGCTATAACCAAGCCGGTCCGCAATCTGGGAAAAATTCATGTGATCATTTCGGATCATCTGCTTGGCGGCATCAATTTTCATGTGGATAAAGTAATCAATAACACCGCAGTGATAAAAGCTGAAAAACAGCCGGGAGAGCTGAGAACTGCCAATCAAATTGTCCCGGCAAATTTGCTGAATGGTAAGGGACTGGTGCAGGTGCTCTTCCAGATAGCGTTGGATACGGATACAAATTTCCTTTTTGGCTTCCGCGCTGTTAAGGGAGATTTGGCCTGGGCCTGGATCGGGCGCGGCGGGCAGGAAGCCGGGAGACGCATTAGAGGGAACGGAACCGGCTCCGGGGGCAAGGGGCCAATAACGCCGGTACAGGCAAATTAATAGTTCTTCTAAATAATTCTTTATTAGCTGTTCGGCTCCAAAGGCCCGGGGAAGCGGGCGGCGGTTCAGCTCTTCCTGATAAGGATCGTTAAGCCGGCCCTGAAAGGCATTGCGGGCCTCTATAATAATCCGGGACAGCAGGGAAGTTTCCGGCTCCCGGACGGCTAAAATCTGCCCGGCAAATTCTTTCATAGCTCTGGAACGGCAGTCAAATGAGATTACCACCAGGCTGGGGGAAATACGGCCGTTGGCAATTACACTGTGAAACTCTCCAGGTTGGTGAAACAGGATGCTTCCCCGCTTTACCGTTACCATTTTATCACCGGCTGCCGCCTGGATTTCTCCTTTATCCACACATACCAGTTCCCAAAAATCGTGACACTCCCCAGGAAAATGAAAATCACTCATATATTCAAAATAGTGGATAGAAACCACGCTTCGGATAGTAATGCTGCTTTTTAAATAGGTGTGCTGATAGGCCATAATTGCCTCCTTTCATGACAGAAGGAACCTGTTTTGCATTTTAACATATTTGCCGGGATTGTGCAAATATGTGGTGAAATTATGCAAAGAAATCGTTAGGGGATTAGGGTATACTGAGGATAGTCAGGAACTTATAAACACAGAAGGTCTTAAAAAGGAGAGTATAGGTTATGGGAAAGAAACCGGTATTAGTAGTAATGGCAGCAGGAATGGGGAGCCGCTACGGGGGATTAAAGCAGATTGACCCAATTGATCAGTATGGAAATATTATTATGGATTTCTCGATTCATGATGCCGTGGAAGCTGGATTTGAAAAAGTGATTTTCATTATCAAGAAAGCCATTGAGAAAGATTTTAAAAAGAATGTAGGCCGGAGAATGGAATCTCATGTTCAGGTGGAATATGTTTATCAGGAAATTGATAAGATTCCGGAAGGGTTTCAGATTCCGGAAGAAAGAGTCAAACCCTGGGGAACCGGACATGCCCTGTTGTGCTGCAAGGATGTGATTGATGGTCCATTTGCGGTAATTAATGCAGATGACTACTATGGCAAGAGTGCATTTAAAGAAATTTATGACCAATTGTCAAGCCATGAGGATGATGAAAAATACCAGTATACCATGGTGGGATATAAGCTTTATAATACCCTGACGGAAAATGGTCACGTTGCCCGCGGCGTATGCAGTACAGACGAAAACAACAAGCTTACTGATATTGTAGAGAGGACCCGCATTGAGAAACGCGGCGACGGCGCTGCTTTCACAGAGGATGAGGGAAAGACCTGGACAGAGCTTCCGGAAGAGACATTGGTTTCCATGAATCTTTGGGGTTTTACTGCCAGCTTTTTAGATGAGCTGGATCAGCGGTTTGCTAAATTTTTGGAGAATAACCTACCGGTAAATCCCTTAAAATGCGAATATTTTATCCCCTTTGTAGTAGATGAGCTGCTGAAAGAAAATAAGGCAGAGGTTACGGTATTAAAGAGTGTAGACCGCTGGTACGGGGTTACTTATAAGGAAGACAAGGCCATGGTAGTAAAGGCGATTCAGGGATTGAAGGACGAAGGAAAGTATCAGGAAAAATTGTGGGAGGATTAAAAAATGGCAGAGCACGGTACTGAGAAAATGTTAGAAGCTGCAAAGGCGTTTCAGATAGAGGGAACCTTTAAGAGCAGCGGGCTTTATGGAAACGGACATATCAACTCCACCTATGCAATGATTTGGGAGCAGAACGGCGTGGAGAGACGCTATATCCTTCAGAGAGTAAACACCGATATTTTTAAAGACCCGGTTTCTCTTATGAAAAATATTGAAGGAGTTACCGAGTTCCTTCGGGAAGAGATTATAAAACATGACGGAGATCCGGACAGAGAGACCCTGACCCTGATCCCGGCTAAGGACGGAAAAAAATACTATCAGGACAGCCTGGGAAACTACTGGCGGGTATACAAATTTATCGAAAATGCCACCTGTTATAATTTGGTTGAAAAACCGGAAGACTTTTATCAGAGCGGAAAAGCCTTCGGACATTTCCAGAGATTGCTGGCACAGTATCCGGCAGAAGAGCTTTCCGAGACGATACCGAATTTCCACAATACCCCGGTTCGCTTTGAGACGTTTAAAAAGGCGGTAGAAGAAGATGTATGCGGACGGGCTGCCAGTGTAAAAGAAGAGATTCAATTTGTCCTGGACCGTGAAAATGAGCTGGGCGTGGCAATGGAGATGCAGAAGGAGGGCCGCCTGCCTTTGAGGGTTACTCACAACGATACCAAATTGAATAACATTATGATTGATGATGCGACCGGACAGGCCCTGTGCATTATTGACCTGGATACGATTATGCCCGGATTTTCCATTTTTGACTACGGCGATTCCATCCGTTTTGGAGCGAACACGGCGGAGGAGGATGAGCCGGATGTAAGCAAAGTGTCCTTATCCCTGCCGCTTTTCGAAATCTATACCAAAGGCTTTTTAGAGGGATGTGGAGGGCGTCTGACAGAGGAAGAGATCAATATGCTTCCCATGGGAGCCAAGCTTATGACCATGGAGTGCGGGATAAGATTTTTAACGGATTATCTCCAGGGGGATGTATATTTTAGAACTTTAAGGGAAAACCATAATTTAGACCGTACCCGCACCCAGTTCGGCCTGGTTGCGGACATGGAAAAGAAATGGCAGGAAATGAAGGCAATTGTGGAAAAATATAAATGAATATGAACTTGAATTTTAAGCCGGTAACAGCAGAAGACATCGCCAAAATATTACCTTTTTTTGGCCTGCGTCCGGATAAGACCTGTGAGAGCGTATTTTTAGACAGCTTTTTGTGGAGAGACTATTACCACATCCAATATACCATTTATGAGGGAAAAGGCTTACTTTGGAAAATGGAAAAGGAGGGGAAAACCTATACCTCTATCCCCTCCTGCCGTCAGGAAGACCTATGGGAGCTTTTAGGCGTTATGAAGGCTTACTTTAATCAGGAACTGGGAGAACCCCTGCGGATTTATCTGGCGGACCAAGAGTCTCTGGAGTTTTTGAGGCTGGATCCGGAAGAGTTTTCCATAGAAGAGGCTGCAGATTTAAAAGATTACCTTTACGACGGAGAAGCACTGCGGACTTTGTCTGGCAGAAAGCTTCATAAAAAGAAAAACCATGTCAACTCCTTTATGAGGACTTACGAAGGGCGCTATGAGTTTCGCAGGCTGTGCTGCTCAGATCGCCACGATGTCTGGGAATTTTTAGACAAGTGGCGGGCAGGGAAGAACGAGCCGGAAGATGTTATGGAAGGCCTTGACGAGGAAATAGTGGGGATTCATGAGATCCTAAAGAACTGTTCCTATATTCCGGCAAAAATGGTTGGAGTTTATATTGACGGGGTTCTTCAGGCGTTTTCTGTGGGAAGCTATAATCTCAGAGAGAAGATGGCAGTGATTCACATTGAAAAAGCCAATCCGGAGTTTAATGGGCTATATCAGTTTATTAACCAGCAGTTCCTAATCCACGAATTTCCGGAGGCAGCGCTGGTGAACCGGGAAGATGATGTGGGAATTCCGGGGCTGCGTAGGTCCAAGATGAGCTACAATCCCATTGGCTTTGCAAGAAAATTTATGGTGGAGCAGAAATGGCAGAAGGAATCCGGTATTTAAAAAAAGAAGAGAGAAAAAAGGCCCTGGCCCTGTGGAGCCAGGCCTTTTTTGAAGATTCAGAGGAATTTAAGGCTTATTATTTTACAGAAAAAATCCGGGAAAACAGAATCCTGGTAAAAGAAGAGGATGGGGAGATTATATCTATGATCCATCTGAACCCGTATAAAATTCGTCTGGGGGAGAAGAACTGCCTGCTGGATTATATCGTGGGAGTGGCAACGGACAAAGAAAAGCGCCGCCAGGGGCATATGAGGGATCTTCTGGGCAGAGTGGTTCAGGATGGATACCGGGAAGGAAAGCCGTTCTGTTTTCTCATGCCAGCAGACAGGGCGATTTATGAATCTTTTGGCTTTCGGTTTATTTTTTGTCAGCCCCAGTGGGAGAAAAAGAGCCTGGAGGAAGAAAACGGGCTCAGGATGGTCTCCGGCGCAGCCTCTGAGGAACAAGATTTTGAGGAGTTGTCTTCCTTTATGGAAAATTGGATGTCCTGCCATTTTCAGGTATACGGAATCCGGGATCAGGCCTATACGGCGAATCTTGTAAAAGAGCTTGCCAGCGAGGATGGAATTATAACCCGCACATATCAGAACGGCGTGTTGACCGGCCTTGAAGCAGTCTGGGGACGGGAAGAAAAAGAACAAAGATTTCTTTATTTTCCGGAGGAATGGGTAAGAGAAGCAGGGCCGCCAAAGCCAGCCATTATGGCAAGAATTTTAAATTTAAAAACCTTTTTAGAGTTGTTTGCGCTAAAGGAAGGAGAAACGGATCCCGCGGAGATACTATTGAATGTAAACGACCCGCTGATCCCGGAAAATACAGGTATGTGGCGGTGGATGTTAACTCCCCATGGATCTCGGGCAGAGCATGCGCCGGCTTGTACAGACGCAAAAAAAGCGCCTTGTCCCTGCTCTCCGTCACAGTTGATCGGGTGGCTGATGGGAGATAAAGAGACCGTTTCTTCCGGTTTTGAAAAAGGATTTTACCCTTCCTGGCGCAGCCGGATCCAGGGATTTACCCAAATTTATCTGGATGAAATCGTGTAGTTTTTATGCAAAGTTTTTACATTTCAATGGCTTGTATTTTTTTTCATGTTGTGGCATAATAAGAAAGGTTTCTGCCGGGAAACGGCAAAAACTGCCAGGAAACCGCATAAAAAATCTAGATAAAAAGATGGGAGAGTGTTATATGGACCGTATGGTTGGTACCGTATCACGCGGTGTAAGAGCCCCGATTATCCGTCAGGGCGATGATTTAGCAAAGATTGTTGTAGATTCTGTTCTGGCCGCCGCTGAAGGCGAGCATTTTGAGATCCGGGATAAGGATGTCATTGCCGTTACAGAGGCAGTCGTTGCGAGAGCGCAGGGGAACTATGCTACTACTGCTCAGATTGCTGAGGATGTGAAGAGCAAGTTTGGCGATGATACCGTAGGTATTCTCTTCCCTATCTTAAGCCGGAACCGCTTCTCCATTTGTTTAAAAGGGATTGCCATGGGCTGCAGGAAAGTGGTCCTGATGCTTAGCTATCCTTCTGACGAGGTGGGAAATCACCTGATCGATTTGGATGCATTGGACGAAAAGGGAGTAAATCCCTGGAGCGATATTCTCACCGAGTCCAGGTACAGAGAACTGTTCGGCTATCAGAAGCACTATTTTACCGGTGTAGATTACGTAGAATATTACAAGCAGTTAATCCAGGAAGCAGGCGCTGAGGTAGAGATTATATTTGCAAATAATCCGAAAGCTATTTTACAGTACACAGACACCATCCTGACCTGTGATATCCATACCCGTCAGCGCACCAAGAGAATCTTAAAGGCCAATGGAGCAAAGAAGGTTTACGGACTGGATGATATTATGAATGCCAGCATTAATGGAAGCGGCTACAATGACCGTTACGGCCTGCTGGGATCTAACAAAGCAACTGAGGACAGTGTAAAGCTGTTTCCCATTCACTGCCAGGATATGGTAGACCGCATCCACGCCATGATTACAGAAAAGACTGGCAAACAGGTAGAAGTTATGATCTATGGGGATGGAGCATTTAAGGATCCGGTAGGAAAGATTTGGGAACTGGCAGATCCGGTGGTTTCACCGGCTTACACTCCCGGCTTAGATGGCACCCCCAATGAGGTAAAGTTAAAATATCTGGCTGATAATGATTTTGCCAACCTGTCCGGTGACAGCCTGAAGGAAGCCATTAAGGGATATATTAAGGAAAAGGATGACAAAGCAGCCAGCTTAAAAGGAACTATGGTAACTCAGGGTACTACCCCCAGACAGCTTACCGACCTAATCGGTTCTTTAGCAGATTTAACCTCCGGAAGCGGCGACAAGGGAACCCCGATTATCTATATCCAGGGATATTTTGACAATTATACCAAATAATTGGCAGTAAATACACTGCTGACATACAGACTCAGGAATCCTGACACAGACCGTATCCCGGCTGTGCAATGGGTTCCTGTTTTTTTACTTGTACTGGGAACTTTTGGAAGGTATAATAAAATAAGAAGGAAAAATTTTATGGAGGTGCGGATATGGAAGGTATACTGCGTTTAAAGCAGTGGATAAAGGAAAGCGATAATATCGTATTTTTTGGCGGAGCCGGCGTGTCAACAGAAAGTGGAATTCCGGATTTCAGAAGCCAGGACGGACTGTACAATCAACAGTACGACTATCCGCCGGAGACCATCATCAGCCACAGCTTTTATAAAAAGAACCCGGAGGAATTTTATCGGTTTTATAAAAATAAAATGCTGTTCCCGGATTGCAAACCTAATGATGCCCACCGGGCTCTGGCAAAGCTGGAAGAACAAGGGAAGATGAAGGCGGTTATCACCCAAAATATTGACGGGCTCCACCAGGCTGCCGGGAGCAAAGAGGTGCTGGAGCTTCACGGCTCTGTCCACCGCAATTACTGTACCCGCTGCGGTAAATTTTACTCCCTGGAGGATGTGGTAAAGGCAGATGGCGTTCCCCGATGCGATTGCGGAGGCATTATCAAACCGGATGTAGTGCTGTATGAGGAGGGCCTGGACACAGACATTATCCGCAAGGCTGTGTATTACATCAGCCACGCCGATGTCCTGATTATCGGAGGCACTTCCCTGACGGTTTACCCGGCGGCCGGGCTGATTGATTATTATAAGGGGAATAAGCTGGTCCTCATTAATAAAAGTGTTACCCCCATGGACAGCCGGGCCGATTTGGTTATTAGCGGAAAGATAGGGGAGATCTTCAGAGAGGGATAATAGTTATGTATCAGGCAGAAGAAAACAGATATGACATTATGGAATATAAGAGATGCGGCAGAAGCGGGATTCTCCTTCCCAGAATTTCCCTGGGATTGTGGCAGAATTTCGGTTTAGAAAAGCCCCTGGAACATCAGAGGGAAATCCTCTTACAGGCATTTGACAGCGGGATCACCCACTTTGATTTGGCCAATAACTACGGTTATCCGGCCAGAGGTCTGGCAGAAGAAAATTTTGGAAAAGTGCTAAACTCTGACTTAAAGCCTTATCGGGATGAGCTGTTTATTTCTACCAAAGCCGGTTATGATTTCTGGCCCGGTCCTTACGGAAATTGGGGTTCCAGAAAATACCTGATAGCCAGCCTGGATCAGAGCTTAAAACGGATGGGAGTGGACTATGTAGACGTATACTACCACCATCGTCCGGATCCGGAGACCCCGCTGGAAGAGAGTATGGGCGCTTTGACAGATATTGTAAAACAGGGAAAGGCTCTCTATGTGGGAATCTCCAACTATGGCGCCGAAGATACACAAAAAGCCATAAAAATTTTAAAAGAAAACGGGACGCCATGTCTCATTCACCAGTGCCGTTACAATATGTTTGAGCGTCAGATAGAAGAAAAACTTCTGGCGGTTTTAGAAGGAAGCGGCGTGGGATGCATTGCCTTCAGCCCACTGGCCCAGGGGGCCCTGACCAGTAAATACCTTCATGGGATTCCGGAAGGATCCAGAGCGTCCAGACAGGGAACCACGGTAGGAGACCGGTATTTGTCAGAAGAGAATCTGAAGAAAATCCGGGGGCTGGCAGATCTGGCGGCAGAGAGAGGCCAGACCCTGGCCCAGATGGCTCTGGCCTGGGTTTTGCGGCGGAGAGAGATCACTTCTGTCCTTATTGGGGCCAGCAGCACGGAGCAGCTTGCAGATAATATAAAGGCCTTAAAGCATCTGGAATTCACCGCAGATGAACGAAAGGCTATGGACAAAATCCTGCAGGGCTCCTATGAAGAATAAGCCGGGAGGGGACAATGGAAAAGCAAAATTATGAAGTAGGGGATGTGGTAACCTTAAAAAAGCCCCATCCCTGCGGCAGTAAAGAATGGGAAATTCTCCGGATCGGACAGGATTTTCGATTAAAATGCAGGGGATGCGGCCATCAGGTTATGGCCCCCAGAAGAATGGTAGAAAAAAATACCAGAGGCATTGTAAAAAGAGAGAGCCAGGCCTGAAAGGCCGCTCTCCAGTGATTGTTTCAGGATGGAGGAAGATAATTACCCCATCGGGGATATAACCGCACATACGATCTCCATAGGGTTTAGAACCCGTTTTAAAAAGGTATTGGACAGCCCGCGGCTGACAATCATATGTTTCCTTTGACTGTCAGGAAGACCCTGAGGGCTTTCCGAGAAATGCCCGCCGTCATACTTGGGAAACAATGTTAAATCAGGAGACAGCACTCCGCCCCAAAAAGGAAGCCGGATGATGCCGCCGTGAATATGTCCGGCCAGGGTAAGATCCGCGCCCCAGTCCCGGTATGCCGGGAAATACAGCGGATTGTGGGCCAGCAGAATAGAAGGACCGAAACTGCCGGTTCCGCTTTGGGGGACAGTGCCAAAAACCTTTTCCATGTCCCGGATAGTCCAGCTGGCATGACGATCATAAGGTTTCCGCAGAGGATCCTTATAGTATAAAAGAGGCGTGGTCAGCCCGAAAATGGGAAATACTACCCCATCATGGATAAAATCTGCCCGTTGGTTATCCAGGGCCAGGACGCCGGTCCGCCGTACCTTTTTTAACCAGGAGGTAAGGTGATCAGACGGCATTTCTGACTCATGATTCCCAAGAGAATAGTACACCGGGCACAAAGAAACGAGACTCCGGCACAACTTTAAAAACGCCTGCCGCCCGTCTTTATCCGATTTGCCCCGTCCGGGCTCTGCCATATCGCCGGTCATTACGATTAAATCAGGAGACAAGCTGCGGACAGAGTCTATCAGAATTCCATTATTTTTGCCGAATATCCGGCCATGGAGATCCGACAGATGAACGATGCGAAAGGGCAGGAAGTCCCCCGGAAGCCCGGCAAGGGGAATAGAATAAGTAATGGTTTTCAGCATGTGATTCCTCCTTAAAAAGCTCGTTCTTATTATATTATAGCCCAAAAGACAAAAATAGACCAGCCAAAGCCGAAAAAACCATAAAAAAAGGCTTGCATTACCTGGAAATCTCTGATAAAATATCTATCCGTGACATATTATAATCCTTGCTCCTGTCACTGATAGACGGGGGCCAGAGACCACAAGGAGGTAAAGCAAGATGAACAAGTACGAGTTAGCAGTTGTTCTGAATGTGAAGCTGGAAGACGAAGAGAGAGCAGCAGCAATCGAGAAGGTGAAAGGATATATCACCCGATTCGGCGGCACTGTAACCAACGTGGATGAATGGGGTAAGAAGAGACTGGCTTATGAGATTCAGAAGGCCAAAGAAGCTTACTATTACTTTATCCAGTTTGAGAGTGATGCTGTATGCCCCAATGAAGTAGAAGCTCACATTCGTATCATGGAACCAGTTATCAGATACTTAGTTGTTAAGCAGGAAGCTTAATCAGTATCAGCAAGTAATAGAAAGAGTGATCGTATGAACAGAGTTATCCTTATGGGAAGATTAACCAGAGATCCGGAGGTAAGATACTCCCAGGGCGAGCGTACCATGGCCATTGCCAGATACACCCTTGCAGTTGATCGCAGAGGCCGGGCTAGAAGCCAGGACGGCGGTGATCAGAGCGCAGACTTTATCCCCTGTGTTGCATTTGACCGGGCAGGAGAGTTTGCAGAGAAGTATTTCCGTCAGGGGATGAGAGTGCTGATATCCGGACGCATCCAGACTGGAAGCTATGTTAACAGAGACGGTCAGAAGGTTTATACCACCGAGGTCATCATTGATGACCAGGAATTCGCCGACAGCAAGGGCTCGGCATCTGATATGGGCGGATACCAGAACGCTGGAGGTTACCAGCAGCCTGCCCAGGCTCAGAGGCCTGCCCCGTCCAGTGCAATCGGCGATGGATTTATGAACATTCCAGATGGAGTGGAGGACGAGGGATTACCATTTAACTAGACGTCATTCCACTAATTATTAAAGGAGGACACACCAATGGCATTCAATAAAGGTGATAAAGCTGATGCTAGACCCAGAAGAAGCGGCGGCATGCGTAGAAGAAAAAAAGTATGTGTATTCTGTGGAGATAAGAACGGTACTATTGATTACAAAGATGTAAATAAATTAAAGAGATACGTATCTGAGAGAGGAAAAATCCTTCCCAGAAGAATTACCGGCAACTGTGCAAAGCATCAGAGAGCGCTGACTGTAGCCATCAAGAGAGCACGCCATATCGCTCTGATGCCCTATGTATGCGAGTAATATAGCAAATTTGGCCCTGGAAGCCTTGTGCTTTCGGGGCTTTTTTACGAAGCCATCCAATCTGGCTTTTGGGGAGGAACTGCCATGTATACTTGGAAAGATCTGGAAACCATCGTAGCAAAGCTTCGCTCCGCAGATGGATGTCCCTGGGATCGGGAGCAGACCCATGAGAGTTTAAAGAGCTGCCTTCAGAACGAATGTCAGGAGGTATTAGAAGCCATTGACAGAGGCGATATGGAAAACCTGTGTGAGGAGCTTGGCGACCTGCTGTTTAATATTGTGCTCCAATGCCGCATTGGGGAAGAAGAGGGAACTTTTACCATGGCAGAGGTAATTAACGGAGCCAGTGAAAAAATGATTCGCAGGCATCCCTTTGTTTTTGAAGAGAAGAAAACTCTGAGCCCACAGGAAAGTCAGGCATTATGGAAAGAGATAAAACTACAGGAAAAAAACAAAAAACCTTGACAAACAAGAAAGAAACAGATATAAATGATAAGTACAGTAAAATGACTGAATAGCCGTTAGGCAGCAAGAGAGATTAATTTTTAGGAGGAACACTAAATGAATAAGACTGAATTAATCGCAGCAGTAGCTGAGAAGGCAGAGATTTCTAAGAAAGATGCAGAGAAGGCTATCAAGGCTTTCACTGATGCAGTAGCAGAAGAATTAGTAAATGGCGGTAAGGTACAGTTAGTTGGCTTTGGTACTTTTGAGGTAGCAGAGAGAGCAGCAAGAGAGGGCCGTAACCCTAAGAGCGGCGAGACCATGACGATTGCAGCATCCAAGACCCCCAAGTTCAAAGCTGGTAAGGCATTAAAGGATCAGGTGAACGCATAATTCCATGAGATTGGACAAGTTTTTAAAGGTATCCCGGTTGATTAAGCGCCGCACAGTGGCCAACGAAGCCTGTGATGCCGGCCGTGTTTTTGTAAACGGAAAGGCTGCCAAAGCTTCTTTGAATGTTAAGAGCGGCGACTGCATTGAGATTCAGTTCGGGAGTAAATCGGTAAAGGTTGAAGTCCTGGATGTGCAGGAGACTGTGAAAAAAGACGAGGCAAAAGAGCTTTACCGGTATATATGATAAAAATATTACCTGCATAAAGCGGATGACCTCCTAATATACTTAAACAAGCAGTATTTAAGTATATCAGGAGGTCTTTTTATGGAAGAAAAGCTGGGCGGGCGTATGCATAAATTATTCCTTCAAAACAGGGGGAATGTCAGTATAACCGGAGTGACGGATGTAGTCTCCTTTGATGAGAGTCAGGTGATTCTGGACACAGACATGGGGCTTTTGACTTTGAAGGGAAAAGACCTCCACGTAAGCAGGCTGACGATTGAAAAGGGAGAGGTAGATGTTGACGGCACAGTGGACAGTCTGGCTTATTCTTCCAATGAGTCTATCAGAAGGGCCGGGGAATCCATGCTTTCCCGGCTGTTTAAGTAGGCGGGAATCTATGGACGGCTTGCTTAGAGAGGTTCAGATTACCTTGTCCAGCCTTCTTGTGGGGGCCTGGCTGATGATGTGCTATGACGTTCTCCGGATATTCCGGATCTTGATCCGGCATGGCAGTTTCTGGGTAGGGGCGGAGGATTTTATTTACTGGTTGTATGCCGGGATTACCACGTTCCTTCTTTTATACCAGGAGAATGACGGGAGTTTGAGATGGTACATTATTGCCGGTACTTTTGCCGGAATGGTGATATATGACCGGTTTTTCAGCCGAATTTACCTGAAACTATTGAAAAAACTGGTAGAATGGATTAGAATGAAGCTACACAAGATTCGATTTAGAAATGAGGAAGGCAGTGAGATCAATAAAACGGTCACGAGCACAGAAAAAAGATAAATGGGGCAACCGCATGGCGCTTTTGGGGATTACCATGGTAGTGTTTAGTCTTGCTCTGGTCGTTAACATCAAGGGAAGCTCTTTGAAGACCATTGATCAGAACTACCAGATCCGTTTGGACACCTTAAACGATATCAAGGAGAAAGAGCTTCAGCGGGCGGCAGATTTGGAAGCAGAGCGCAAATATGTCCAGACAGATGAATATATCAGAGAAGTAGCGAAGGAAAAACTTGGCCTGGTGGATCCGGGCGAAATATTGCTAAAGCCAAGTAATGCAGAGTAAACGGTCAGGCCCAGGGGGCATCCCTGAATCTATGCCGCCTGCCGGCGGTGATCTTTTACAGTAATTAGGCGGCTTTTGTCGGAAGATTTGAAGAAATTTCTTTCTCTAATTGACAAATATTTCCCTCCAGCTTGTATATAATGTAACGCAGGTTAGGAGGGATTTTTGTGCTTATAAAACGAAAAACAGGCCGCCGGGATATGGCGGACGTGAATGTATATACGGCCAGCAGGCTAAGCGGCATGGCGGCATCCTTAAGCCAGCTTGCCAGATCGTTTTCAGATGAAGATGAAACAGGCCGCTTGTCCAAAGAGGATGCAAAGATGGCGATGCAGACTGCGGCGGCTATGGTGTGCGGCGACTGCGGACGGTGCAGTCTGCCGGCAGACAGCGAGAAAGAGGACAGCTATTATTTATACTACCTTCTCAGGGCATTTGAGCAAAATGGAAAGGTTCGGGATGAGGACATGCCCCGATTATTTTTGGAAACCTGTGGAAGGCGGGAAACCTATATGCATCAGCTAAACCGGAATTTGGGGCGGGCTACCATGAATCTCACCTGGAAAAACCGGTTTTTGGAAAGCCGGGATGCAGTAATGGTTCAGTTTCGGGAGCTGGCGCTGATTTTAGAGGAATTTTCCCGCCAGATGGAAGCGGCGGCAGATGTAACCAGCCTGTGGGAGGAGAGTATTAAGCGCTCGTTCCGGCGAAATCATGTGGCAGTGGACAACCTTCTGGTGCTGGAATATGAAAATAAACGCCGGGAAGCCTATCTGACCCTTCATATGCTGGGAGGAGCCTGCATCACGGCTAACGAGGCGGCCGGAATTATGGAAAAGCTTATGGACGGCCAGGAGTGGCGGGCGGCAAAGGACAGCCGCAATGTAATCGGCCGTCAGCCATCCGTGATCCGGCTGGTGGAAGCAGGGCGCTATCAGATGCTTTACGGTGTGGCCTGGACGGCCAAGGATGGTCAGGAAGTATCCGGAGATAATTATACTTTTGGGCAAAACCCGGAGGGACAGGTGATTATGAGCCTGTCTGATGGAATGGGAAGCGGGGAGACGGCTTCCCGGGAGAGCCAGCGGGTTATTGAACTGACAGAACAGCTGCTGGAAACCGGGTTTTCTGCCAGGGCTGCCTTAAAACTGGTAAATACAGTTCTTCTTCTCACCGGGACGGAGCAGCATCCGGCCACCCTGGATCTGTGCTGTATTGATTTAAACACAGGAGTATTAGAAGCTATGAAGCTGGGAGCCGCAGCTACCTTTATCAAAAGTGAGGACGGAGTAGAGCTGCTGGAAGCCTGTGATGTGCCTATGGGGATTCTAAATCCCATTGAGCCGGTTCTTTTATCCAGAAAGCTATGGGATGACAATCGGGTGATTATGGTCAGCGACGGCGTATTAGACGGGCTTCCCGGCGATGACAAAGAAGAAGTCCTGAGAGAGTTTTTGGACATGCAGCCATTCTGCCCGCCTAAAGAGCTGGCTGGCCGGGTGCTGGAATTCGCCTGTTCTTTCGGGGAAGAAATCCGGGATGATATGACTGTGCTGACGGCAGGAATCTGGAAAAAATAAAGGCAGGTTTTCACAAATTGCAGGATGGAAAGGATATGAAAGATACGGTAGAAAACTATATTAAAATAAATCATATGCTCCGGCCGGGAGACGGGATTATAGCTGCTGTATCAGGCGGGGCCGATTCTGTATGCCTTCTTCATCTTTTGGCAGGGCTGAGGGAGAAATACTCCCTGAAGATGCGGGCAGTCCATGTCCACCATGGACTAAGAGGGGATGAAGCAGATCGGGATGCAGAGTTTACCAAGGCGCTGTGCAGCAAACTGGAGGTTCCCTGCCAGGTGCTTTACGCCCGGGTGAGGGAGTATGCCAAAGCCAATTCTCTGTCAGAAGAAGAGGCAGGAAGAGTTCTCCGATACCAGCTTTTAGAGCAGGAGGCCGAGGGTTGGGAGAAAGAGACGGGCTTCCCGGTTAAGATTGCCACAGCCCATCATGGAGATGACAGTGCCGAGACTATTTTGTACAACCTGTTCCGGGGATCCGGGCTGCAGGGAATGGGGGGGATCCGTCCTGTTCGGGGGAGGATTGTGCGCCCTGTTCTTTGTGTCACCAGAGAAGAGATATTACAGTATTTGGATGAAAACGGGCTGGAATATTGTGAGGATTCTACCAACCAGTCCCGGGATTATACCAGGAACCGGATGCGCTGCCAGATTCTCCCTGAAATAGTAAAAGAAATTAACCCGAAAGCCAGCCGGCATATCCGGCAGGCAGGAGAGAAAATCCGACAGGCGGACGAGTTTCTTCAAACCGCTGCCGCCTTCTGGATGAACAGCCATATATTAGAGGACAGCCCCGGACTGGCGCCAAAAGAGCTTTTAGAGGAACCGGAGATTCTGCAGGCCTATGTGCTGCGCCGGATGCTGACAGCCGCTGCCGGATCCGAAAAAGATTTGTCCTCCCGCCATGTAGAAGCTCTGCTGGATCTCTTAAAGGGATCGGTGGGACGCCGGGCAGATCTTCCCGGCGGAATCCGGGCGGAACGGGAATATATGGGGCTGAGGATTGAGAAAAGAGTGGACATAAAGTCTGTCCCACCAGATCATGAGACAGAGATTCCTTTGGAAATCACCGTATTTCCAAGGGAAAAGAGCCAGGAAAACCAGGAATTTCCCAAAAACCAGTATACGAAATGGTTTGACTATGATAAAATAAAGGGTATGTTGTCTGTACGCACACGAAGGACAGGAGATTATATTACTCTGGCCGGAGGCGGAAGGAAGAGCGTAAAGGCCTATATGATTGACGAAAAGATCCCTGCTGCCAGACGGGATTCCATTTTTCTTTTGGCAGAGGGAAGCCATGTTTTGTGGATCATTGGATATCGGATTAGTGAATACTATAAGATAGGCCCCCAGACGGCAACCATACTTCAAGCAAAATTAAACGGAGGAGAAAATCATGGAGGATAAGATTCGCGTATTATTGTCAGAAGAAGAAGTCGATGCAAGAATCAACGAGGTTGCGGCGCAGATCAACGCAGATTATGCCGGAAAGCCCATCCATTTAATCTGTATCCTGAAAGGCGGCGTGTTTTTTACCTGTGAGCTGGCAAAACGTTTGTCCATGCCTGTGAGCCTGGATTTTATGTCCGTATCCAGCTACGGCAGCGGCATGGAGTCCAGCGGCGTTGTAAAGATTGTTAAAGACTTAGACGAACCGTTGGAGGGAAAGAATGTTCTGATTGTTGAGGACATTATTGACTCCGGGCGGACGCTGTCCTACCTGATTGAGATTTTGCAAAAGAGAAACCCCAATGGAATTAAGCTCTGCACGCTTTTAGATAAGCCGGAGCGCCGTGTGAAAAAGCAGGTTAAGGTGGATTACACCTGCTTTACTATTCCCGACAAATTTGTAGTAGGCTATGGCCTGGATTATGACCAGAAATACCGGAATTTGCCGTACATCGGGGTAGTAGAACTGGAACAGTAAGGAGGCAATTTTTTGAAACAGCAGCAATACAGAGGGTTCGGTTTTGTGCTGATTATTGTGCTGATTGTACTGATGATCACCACGTTAACCGGCCGTAATAATGATGCCCTCAGTGAGCAGGAATATTATCAGGCATTGGATGCCGGGAATTATGAGGCAGTCTGGGTAAGGCAGAACGAGGCAGCGCCAACTGGGAAGGTAGAGCTTCAGTATCCCGGAGGAGCAACCAGCTCTGTCTATGTATCAGATGTGGTAGAGGCGCAGAATCAGTTAAAACAGAGAGGGATCGATTACGTCCTTTTTGATGTTCCCCAGGAAAACTATATCCTTTCCATTTTCCTGCCGGTAATTTTATCAGCCGTTGTCATTATGGTAATTTTTAACATCATGAATATGCGGGCCGCATCCGGCGGCAGTAATGCCAAGATGATGAACTTCGGCAAAAGCCGGGCCCGGATGACCAGGGACAATAAGGTGAATTTTGAGATGGTAGCCGGTCTGGAGGAAGAAAAAGAAGAGCTGGAGGAAGTGGTGGATTTTCTTAAAAATCCCCGCAAGTACACGGCTTTAGGAGCCAGGATTCCAAAAGGACTGCTTTTAGAGGGCCCGCCAGGAACGGGAAAAACTCTGCTTGCCAAGGCAGTCGCAGGGGAAGCAGGAGTTCCCTTTTTCTCTATTTCCGGTTCTGACTTTGTGGAGATGTTTGTAGGCGTGGGCGCATCCCGTGTCCGGGATTTGTTTGAAAATGCTAAGAAAAATGCACCCTGTATTGTATTTATCGATGAGATTGATGCAGTTGCCCGGCGGAGAGGCACCGGTATGGGAGGCGGCCATGATGAGAGGGAGCAGACCTTAAACCAGATGCTGGTGGAGATGGACGGTTTTGGAGTCAATGAGGGAATCATTGTTATGGCGGCAACCAACCGTGTGGATATTCTGGATCCGGCCATTCTTCGTCCCGGCCGTTTTGACCGCAAGGTAGTTGTGGGACGTCCGGATGTAAAAGGGCGGGAAGATATCTTAAAGGTTCATTCCAAGGATAAGCCGTTGGCAGATGACGTGGATCTCCGCCGGGTATCCCAGACTACATCCGGCTTTACCGGAGCGGATCTGGAAAACCTGATGAATGAGGCAGCCATTTTGGCAGCCAGACATGACAGGAACTTTATCTGCCAGTCAGATATTGACAAAGCGTTTATCAAAATCGGTATCGGAGCCGAGAAAAAGAGTAAAGTGGTTTCCGAAAAGGATAAAAGAATTACCGCTTACCATGAGACCGGGCACGCTGTGCTGTTCCATGTCCTTCCGGAGGTGGGACCAGTTCATACTGTGTCGATTATTCCTACAGGAAACGGGGCCGGGGGCTATACCATGCCATTACCGGAACGGGATGACCTCTATATGACCCGGAAACGGATGTTGGAGAATATCATGGTTTCTCTGGGCGGCCGCATTGCAGAGGAGCTTGTATTTGACGATATCACCGCAGGGGCGTCTCAGGATATTAAGCAGGCAACTGCCATTGCCAGAGCAATGGTGACTCAGTATGGAATGTCTGAGAAAGTGGGTATGATAAACTATGGCAGCGACCAGGATGAAGTATTTATTGGCCGGGATTTGGCCCACACCAAGAGCTACGGCGAATCGGTTGCCACAGTAATTGACAGTGAAGTAAAGCGGATTATTGATGAATGTTATGCCAAAGCCAGGGAAATTATTATGGCTCACGAGACCTTCCTTCACACCTGCAGCAAGCTTCTGATAGAGAAAGAAAAGATTGGGCAGGAGGAATTTGAAGAATTGTTCCAATCACTTGAAGGAGCAGCTGTTTTATAGTTGGAAAAAATGTATAAAAATTTTTTTCAAAAAAGTTGAAGTTTGTGCACACTTTTTCCGGGACTTATGCTATTATAATAGACGTAACCCCCCCAATACATTATATAGTTTTTGCTACACCCCATAAGAAACGAAATACCTTCTCCTAAAAAGGCCAGCTACCCCGCTGGCCTTTTTACTTCCAAAAATATCACAAAAATATCAGAGTGAGTGGAAACTTGTTTTTGTTGTTGTGAAAACGGGTAAAATCATATAGAATAGTAAATAAGCAGAACAGCTTAGATTCGAGGGATTACGTATGTATATGAATTTTGACGACGTTAAAATAGATGGAACCAATTACCGGGGTAACAGCCAGCCGAAGGAGGAAGCAGGCCCCGGCTATCCGGATGTCCTGGTGAAGGAGGCGCTTTTTACTTCTGAGACCAGAGACTACCGTTTACCGGAGGAACCGGAACCAGGAGACAGCGTGGTGCTGCGGTTTCGCACCGGTAAAGGCAACGCAAGCCATGTCTTTATCGGCATTCACGGTACGGATATCCTTAAGGAAATTCCCAGGGTGGAAAGCGATGAGTTGTTTGACTATTACAGTGGCAGCATTGAAGTGGGAAAGGATCAAATCCGGTATTATTTTCAAGTCATCTTTAACGGAGAGGTTTGCTATTACAACCGGCTGGGGGCTACTCTGGATAATCAGGAATGCTTTGGATTCTGCATTACACCGGGATTTCACACGCCGGAGTGGGCCAAAGGCGCTGTGATGTATCAGATATATGTGGACAGGTTCTGCAACGGAGACAGGAGCAATGATGTATTAGACAATGAGTATGTATATATTGGCCGTCCGGTAGAAAGAGTGGAAGATTGGTATGCATACCCTAAGGCTATGGATGTGGGGCGGTTTTATGGCGGCGATTTACAGGGTGTTTTGGACAAGCTGAATTATATCCAGAGCCTGGGAGTGTCGGCGATTTACTTTAATCCGTTGTTTGTTTCCCCGTCTAACCACAAATATGATATCCAGGACTATGAACATATTGATCCCCATTTTGGGATGATTGTTAAAAATAGCGGAAGCCTTGTGGCAGAAGATGCCCAGGACAACCATGGGGCAGAGCGGTATGCAGTTCGGACGGCCTCACGGGAGAATCTGGAAGCCAGCGACGCCCTGTTTTTAGAACTGGTTCAGGAAATGCACAGGAGAGGGATGCGGGTTATTATTGACGGCGTATTCAATCACTGCGGATCCTTTAACAAGTGGCTGGACAGAGAGAGGATTTATGAGCGGGAAGGGAGCTACGAGACAGGGGCCTATGTGTCTCAGGAAAGTCCTTACAATTCTTTTTTTCGTTTCCATGAGGGCGAGCCGGAGAAATGGCCTTATAATGAAAGCTATGATGGCTGGTGGGGCCACGATACTCTGCCGAAACTGAACTATGAGGGTTCTAATAAGCTGGAGAATTATATTTTTGAAATTGCCAGAAAGTGGGTATCAGAGCCTTACTGCGTAGACGGCTGGAGACTGGACGTGGCGGCAGACTTGGGCCATAGCGGTGAATATAACCACGGGTTTTGGCAGCAATTCCGCAAAGTGGTAAAAGAAGCCAATCCGGATGCACTGATTTTAGCCGAACATTATGGAGACCCTTCTAGCTGGCTGCAGGGCGATCAATGGGATTCTGTTATGAACTATGATGCCTTTATGGAGCCGCTTACCTGGTTTTTAACTGGTATGGAGAAGCACAGCGATGAATATAATGAAGGATTGCTGGGAGACGGCCATGTGTTTTTTTCCTCCATGATCTACCATATGAGCCGGATGCAAACTAATTCGGTCCTGGTTGCCATGAATGAACTGTCCAACCATGATCACTCCCGCTTCCTGACCAGAACCAACCACGTAGTGGGGCGAATCGGGGATCTGGGACCGGAAGCAGCTTCAGAAGGTGTAAATTTAGGAGTGCTGCGGGAAGCGGTTATGGTTCAGATGACATGGCCGGGAGCGCCCACCATCTACTACGGGGATGAGGCCGGACTATGCGGCTTTACCGATCCGGATAGTCGAAGGACCTATCCCTGGGGCAAAGAAAATCTGGAGCTGGTTGAATACCACCGGTATATGACCGGGTTACACAACCGAATCCCGGCTTTAAGGAGGGGAGCTTTAAAACCTCTTTTGGCAGATTACCAAATTATCGCTTACGGACGGATTGACGGGGAATACCGCTGTGTAATAGTCCTGAATAACGACACTGCGGAACGAACTGTGGAGGTTCCGGTCTGGCAGATTGGGATTACAGAGACCACAGGCTTAAGCAGGATTATGATGTCTACGGAGACAGGCTACAATGCAGGAACCCTTCCGGCACAGGTAAGGGACGGAAAGCTAACGCTTCTGATGCCGCCTGTCAGCAGCGCTCTGTTTACTACCAGGGTGGGAGATTTTTCCCTTACGGAGGAGGAAAAAGCAGAGGACCTGGAAGAATCAGTATAAAGAAAAAGTGCTTGATTTTTTAACAGGTTTATGATAATATAATCAATGCTTGTCAAAGCATTTGGATGGATTCCCGAGTGGCCAAAGGGGGCAGACTGTAAATCTGTTGCGACACGCTTCGGTGGTTCGAATCCACCTCCATCCATTGGCGCTTTTCTCTTAAGAGAAGACGCCAGCCCACCCCTTAAGCCGCAGTGGCGGAACTGGCAGACGCCCGGGACTTAAAATCCCGTGGGTAGTAATACCCGTACCGGTTCGATTCCGGTCTGCGGCACGAGAAGAGTCTTGAGTTTTCAGGGCTCTTTTTTGTTAGAAAACAGGAAGAGGGAAAATCATTATGGAAAATATAGGTTTTTTGATTTTATGGTATTTTACGGCGTATTTGATTGTAACCGCCATAGGAATCCTGCACACAATATTCAATATTACTGTGTTACATATGAAATCAATGAAAGAAAGCGAAGGAATGGGAGAAGGATATGAGAAAACAAAACCCTGGCATATGCTTTATAACATCATAGTCTTTCCTGTTTTCGCCTGGATTTATTTTAAGGGACTAAGTTCAGTCACTTGGGAAGCTGCTGCTTTCACATCCTTTGTCTGGGGAACCATCACCATTATTTTTGACGTGTTTGGCTGGGTAATAATAAAACATCCCTGGTCATTGACCTTTAAACAATTCTATGTGGAATACCAGCCATGGATAACTTTGATATACATAACAATATATCTTAGTCCGTTCATTGCTTTTGGGATAATGAATCTTAGCTTTTGAGAGACTACTTGATGCATATAAGCTAGTATACAGCCATTCCCTAAAGCACCATAAGCAAAGTCCCGATTGTAATCAACCCTGCCCCTATTAACGACTTAGGCGTAAAACTTTCATGGAGAAAAATGAAAGCCAGGGCTAAGGTAATTACAACGCTCATTTTATCAATGGGAACCACTTTTGAGACTTCCCCTAATTGCAGCGCCCTGTAATAACAAAGCCATGACGCCCCTGTGGCCAGACCGGATAAAATGAGGAACAGCCAGCTTTTTCTGCTGATAGAAGTGATGCCTCCCTGTGCGTTTGTTAAAAAGACCATCCCCCATGCCATTGCCAAAACAACAATTGTACGGATTGCTGTGGCTAGATTAGAGTTGACTCCATCAATCCCTGCCTTTGCAAGAATGGAAGTTAACGCCGCAAATACAGCAGATAGTACTGCAAATAAAATCCACATAATCCTCCAACCTTTCTAGAATAATCTTCTGGTTTTCAGGAAGCCAGTTTATCCAGAATTATTTATAGTATACGCTGTTAGAATATTTTTGCAAGATATTTTCCGCTTTTTTGGAAATAAAGATTGACAAGTTAGGCTTTACCGCAATATACTTACAACAGACAGAATAGATTTACCCTTTTTGTTGCCCTTTTGGGGCAAATCTTGATTTTACACCCGAAACAAATAAAAACTGTACCATATTCCAAAACAGAGCTTTTAGGAAAGGGATTCTCCGTGTCAGAATTCACAGGTACAGCGATTATGGCCGGAAAACGGTCTGCATGGAGGGCAAGCTTATGAATAATTCACGTAGATTTCGTGAACAGATCGGTGAAGACAAACTGGCCGTGAAGAGCCATGAGCAGCATAGTGATGTGCAAAGTGTTCAGAATCTGGAGACCATTATCAATGAGGGACTCCGCGTTGCCTTGTTGGAGGAGACTCCGGACAAGTCGCTGGAGGTGCTGCTGGAGCACCTGGGAAAAGCACTGAATGGGGAACGAACTTATATATTTGAGCGGAATGAGTCCGGCAATGATGACAATACTTATGAATGGGTAGCCGACGGGGTGGTTCCGGAAAAGGAGAATCTTCAAAATGTCCCCTCAGAGGTGTGCGCCAGCTGGTATCGGAATTTCAGTATCGGGAGGCACATTGTTATTGAGAGACTGGAAGATATCCGGGAGACGGAACCTCTTCAATATGAAAATTTAAAACGGCAGAAAATAGATTCCCTTGTGGTGGTCCCTCTTTATGACGGTAAAAAGAATATCGGATTTTACGGTGTGGACAATCCGCCTGTGAAATCCCTGGAATACGCATCGAATATGCTGCAAACTGCGGCATACTTTATTGTGTCTTCCCTGAAACGGCGCAACCTGGTCCGTCAGCTTCAAAAGAGGAGCTATAATGTTCTCCATGCCCTCAGTGTGGATTACCTGGATATTTATCAGGTGAATTTCGACACAGGTGAATGTGAGATATACCGGGAAAGCGAAAAGACGAGTATGGATTGGGCCGTTAATTTTGCGGATGGCTATCAGGTGGCTATGGAGCGATATATTTCCCGGTATGTAGTTCCATGGGATCAGGAACGGCTTCGGGCTGTGACGAAAAGAGACTATGTGCTTGAGCAGCTCAGGACAAAGAAGAAGTTCTATGTCCGATACCAGGTGAAAGACAGCTCCCATGGACTGAAGCACCTGGAGATCCATTTTTCCGCTACGGAGAAAACAGCAGACGAGAACTGCGCGATTTTTGCCCAACGTGATGTCAACGCTGTGGTAGAACAGGAGGAAATGTACAAGCTGGAGGCGCGGAAAAGCCTGGAAAGCATTTTGGAAGGAGCCAGAACAGGTATCTGGACCATAGAGTTGGAGGACGGCTGTCTGCCCAGGATGTATGCGGATCGGACCATGCGGCTTCTTTTGGGAGTACCGGATGAGATCAGACCGGAGGAATGTTACCGGCATTGGTTTGAAAACATTGAACCGGACTATGTGGAGATGGTACAGGAAGCGGTGCAGGAGATATTGAAATCCGGCCGCTCCGAGGTGGTGTACCCCTGGAATCATCCGGAGTTGGGGAAAATTTATGTTCGCTGCGGCGGCGTACCGGACAAAACATTCCAAAAACCGGGAGTCAGCCTCAACGGGTATCACCAGGATATTACGGATACCATGGTGGCCAGGCGGAAACAGGAGCAGGCTATTATGGAGCTGCTTGAGAAGGTGAGACGGGCAAATTCGGCAAAAAGCGAATTTCTTTCTCATATGTCCCACGATCTCCGCACGCCTATCAACGGAATTCTGGGAATGTTGACCATTATGGAGAAAATCCGGGAAAATCCGGAGCAACAGGACGAGTGCCGGAGAAAAATTCGTGTATCAGCGGAACACCTGCTGTCCCTGGTTAACGACGTGCTTCAGGTCAGCAATCTGGAGAGCGGACTGGCGGCCGCGGTGGAGGAACCCTTTAACCTTTATGATATATTGGAAAACTGTATCACGATTTTGTCTGTAAAAGCAGAGGAGAAAAGGATCCGGCTGGTGCTGGAGGAAGTCGATTTGCAGCATAGCCGGCTCATTGGAAATCCGTTGTACTTAAAGCAAATCCTGATGAACATTATTGATAATGCCCTTAAATATAACCGGCCCCATGGCTCTGTATTTGTTGGAGTAAAGGAGAATGGCTATCAAGGCGGGACTGCAACCTACAAGTTTGTGATTGAAGATACCGGGATTGGCATTGAGGAGGACTTTAAAACACAGATGTTTGAGCCGTTTACCCAGAAGCACCAAGGAGCAAGAACCCATTATAATGGCGTTGGGCTTGGGATGTCCATTGCGAAGCAATTGGTAGATCAGATGAACGGAACCATTCAGGTAGACAGTCAGCCCGGCAAGGGAAGCGTATTCCAAATTACCCTGCCGATTCGAGTCGATGGGGCATGGAATATGCAGCCGGCAGAAGAGGACCGGAATGTGCGGAGCAGTATTACCGGGATGAGCGTCCTTTTAGTGGAGGATAATGAGATCAACTGTGAAATCGTGGAATTTATGCTTAAGGATGCAGAGGCTGAGGTAGTGACCGCCAATGACGGGAAATCCGCCGTGGATGCATTTGTAGCAGCCGCTCCGGAAACATTTGACTGTATTCTTATGGATTTGATGATGCCGGTTATGAGCGGCTATGAGGCAGCCCGGGTGATCCGGGGCCTGGACCGGCCGGATGCAAAAGCCGTGCCTATCATAGCTTTGTCAGCCAACGCATTTGAAGAAGACGTTGCCATGGCAAAGGACGCCGGAATGAATGAACATCTGTCCAAGCCGGTGGATATCAAAAAAATGTTTAAGGTTATGAACCGGCTGAGGCGCTGGCAGGAGCAGTAAACAGCAGCCGGCAAAAGGCAGCAAAAAAGACTATCCGCAACAGGCAGGTAGTCTTTTTGCGTTGCGTTGATTTGAATAGTTTCCGCACTGGATAGACGAATCCGGGAAGTTGTGCTATAATGGGAACACAAATCTACCTGGAGGATGCAGTAAATACCCAATAGAGCAGCTCCTGCTTGGCAGGGCAGAGACTGTGTCAGGAAAGAGGGAATAATGAGAGAAAAAGTCAAGAAGAGGGGACAGCTAAGGGCCTATTTGCAGTGGCCGTTTTTCCTGTCGCTGATTTTGATTGCCGCAAACATAGCGGTGGGAGCCATAGATATAAAGGCAGGGCTGGTAATGGCGGTATTTACACTGGTCTATCTGGCAGCCGCCGGCTGGCTTTATACCAAGAAACGCAGCGCCATATTAGCCGATATGGTGGAGTTTGCCTCAGAGTATGCCTGGGTTCAGAAGCGCCTGCTGTCAGATATGGTTCAGCCTTATGCCATAGCGGACGGGACTGGCCGGATTATGTGGATGAACTATGCCTTTTCAGAAGCCACAGGTCAGGACAGAAACGCAAAACGCCATATTCAGTCCCTGTTTTCCGAAATTACCGGGGAGGATATGGAAAAAAAGGAAGAACTGGTAAGCGTCCACAGCGCCTTAGGTGAGAACCGTTACCGGGTGGACTTAAAATGGGTTCCTTTAAATGATGTTCAGGCCCTGGACAACCAGCTTGGAATGAGCAGGGAAGAGGAGTATCTTCTGTCTGTATATTTGACCGACGAGACTGAGGTGGTAAAGTATCGCCAGGAAATCGACGATCAGAAGATGGTAGCTGGCCTGATTTATCTGGATAATTATGACGAGGCCTTAGAGAGCGTGGAGGAGGTGCGGAGATCCCTTCTTACCGCGTTAATTGACCGTAAAATTAATAAATATGTCTACAGCATGGACGGCATCGTAAAAAAGATGGAGAAGGACAAATATTTCTTTGCCATTAAGCACCAGTATGTGGCAAAGATTGAGGAAAATCGCTTCTCGATCCTGGAAGATGTTAAGACCGTTAATATTGGAAATGAGATGGCAGTTACCTTAAGTATCGGCATGGGCATGGATGGAGATTCCTACAGCCAGAATTATGAGTTTGCCCGGACTGCCATAGATATGGCCCTTGGACGGGGCGGCGATCAGGCGGTGATTAAAAGCGGCAGCAAGATCCAGTATTTTGGCGGTAAAGCCCAGCAGGTGGAAAAGACGACCCGGGTGAAAGCCAGAGTCAAGGCCCATGCTCTGCGGGAGCTGATAGAAACCAAGGACAGACTGCTGATTATGGGACATAAAAGGGGCGATATTGACTCCCTGGGGGCCTCTGTAGGTATTTACCGTATTGCCACGGCCCTGGATAAAAAGGCTCACATTGTAGTCAACGATATGACTGCATCGGTAAAGCCTATGATGGACCGTTTTGTTAATAATCCGGATTATCCGGAGGATCTGTTTTTAAACAGCGAGACAGCGGCAGAGCTGGTGGACAATAATACCTTGCTGGTAGTTGTGGATGTAAACCGGCCCAGCATTACTGATGCGCCGGAGCTTTTGCGTATGGTGAAAACCATTGTGGTATTAGACCACCACCGTCAGTCCAGCGAGATTATCGACAATGCGGTGCTGTCTTATGTAGAGCCTTATGCATCTTCCGCCTGTGAGATGGTGGCAGAAGTCCTCCAATATGTTGCGGACGGTATTAAGATGAAATCGGCGGAAGCAGACGCCATGTACGCCGGTATTGTAATTGATACGAACTACTTTACCAATCAAACCGGCGTCAGAACCTTCGAAGCCGCCGCGTTCCTGCGCCGGAGCGGAGCCGATATTACCCGGGTGCGGAAGCTGTTCCGGGATAATATGGAAGACTACCAGGCCAAAGCCCAGGCAATTCAGGAGGCAGAGGTTTACAAAGAGGCGTTTGCCATCAGCACATGCCCGGCAGAAGGGCTGGTAAGCCCCACAATAGTGGGAGCCCAGGCAGCCAACGATTTGCTGAATATCAATAATATCCGGGCGTCGGTGGTATTGACTCTGTATAACGGAACAATTTTTGTAAGCGCCAGATCCATTGATGATATCAATGTTCAGGTCATGATGGAATATTTAGGCGGAGGCGGTCACCGGAATATGGCGGGAGCCCAGTTGACAGGAATGTCCATAGATGAGGCAAAAGCCCGGATTCGGGAAGTTATTTCACAGATGTTAGAGAAGGGAGATATTACGTAATGCAGGTTGTATTATTAGAGGATGTAAAAACGTTAGGAAAAAAGGGGCAGATTGTAAATGTAAACGACGGCTATGCCCGCAACTTTATTCTTCCCAAAAAACTGGGAGTAGAAGCTACCCCCAAAAACCTTAATGATTTAAAGCTTCAGCAGGCCAATGCTGACAGGATTGCGGCAGAGCAGCTTGCTGCGGCAAAAGAGCTTGCTGCCAAGTTAGAAAAATTGTCCGTTACCCTGACTATGAAAGCAGGAGAAGGTGGAAAAGCCTTTGGCTCCATATCCGGTAAAGAAATTGCCAAGGCGGCGTCAGAGCAGCTTGGACTGGATATTGATAAGAAAAAGCTGGTGCTTCCGGACGCAATCAAGACTTTCGGAACCCATGAGGTGCCGGTAAAACTTCACAGGGATGTAACCGGTAAGCTGACAGTAAAGGTACAGGAAGCATAATGGATGAAAATCTGATGAAACGGGTGCTTCCTCACAGCATTGAGGCGGAGCAGTCGGTCATCGGTTCCATGCTGATGGACAGGGATGCCATTATCGCCGCGTCTGAGATTGTAACGGCAGATGAATTCTATCAACACCAGTACGGCGTGATGTTTGAGTCAATGGTAGAGCTGTTTAATGAAGGGAAACCGGTGGATCTGGTTACTTTGCAGGATCGGCTGAAGGAGAAGGATGTGCCTCCGGAGGTCAGCAGCCTGGAATTTGTCCGCGATATCATCACCACGGTGCCGACATCGGCCAATGTCCGCTCCTATGCCAATATTGTCCGGGAGAAAGCAGTCCTCAGGAAACTGATAAAGATAAATGAAGAGATTGCCAACACCTGTTATGCAGGAAAAGAAAAGCTGGAAGATATTCTGGCTATGACGGAGAAATCTGTCTTTAATCTTCTTCAGGATCGGAGCGGCGGAGATTTTGTACCCATCCGTCAGGTGGCATTGAATGTTCTGGAAAAAATAGAGACAGCTTCCCGCAACCAGGGTGCGGTTACCGGTATTCCTACCGGGTTTCTTGACCTGGACTATAAAACATCGGGGATGCAGCCCTCTGATTTTATTTTGATTGCAGCCCGCCCCTCTATGGGAAAAACTGCTTTTGTCTTAAATCTGGTGGATCATGTAGCAGTAAAGAAAAATATGCCCTGCATGATTTTCAGCCTGGAGATGTCAAAGGAACAGCTGGTAAACCGTATGCTGTCCATGGAGTCCAATGTGGACTCCCAAAAGCTTCGTACCGGCAGCCTGACAGACGCAGACTGGGACGCAGTGGTAGAGGGCATTGGGATTATCGGCGGATCTAAACTGATCATTGACGATACTCCGGGTATTTCCATCACTGAGCTGCGTTCCAAGTGCAGGAAGATGAAGCTGGAGTATGGCCTTTCCATGATTATTATTGATTACCTGCAGCTTATGAGCGGAAGCGGACGGGGCGGCGATAACCGTCAGCAGGAGATCTCCGAGATTTCCCGTTCCTTAAAGGCACTTGCCAGAGAGATGAATGCCCCGGTTGTGGCTTTGTCCCAGTTAAGCCGCGCCTGTGAGACCAGACAGGATCACCGTCCCATGCTTTCAGACCTGAGGGAATCAGGAGCCATTGAGCAGGATGCGGACGTGGTAATGTTTTTATATCGAGATGATTACTACAATAAAGACACAGAGAAGCCTAATGTGGCGGAAATCATCATTGCCAAACAGCGTAACGGCCCTATCGGCACAGTAGAACTTCTATGGCGTCCCGAGTATACCAAGTTTGTTAATATGGCAAGAGAATAAAAGATACCCGTAAGGTATATAAGCAACAATTCAGCCGCGATGGGGCGGCGCCAAAAGGCGCGTCCTATGGCGGCCTTCGTCCACCATGCTGAGGAGTGATAAAAAGTGGAGACAAAACAGATACAGATTTTAAATCCTCATAAGGTCAAAGATGAGGAGCTGGCAGAAGCAGCCGAAATTTTAAAAAAAGGCGGCCTGGTGGCGTTTCCCACAGAAACGGTTTACGGCCTGGGAGCCAACGGTTTGGACGAGGAAGCGGCCAAGAAGATCTATGCTGCAAAAGGGCGGCCTTCTGACAATCCTCTTATTGTCCATATCTCAGCGCCGGAAGAATTGGAATCTTTGGCAGCAGAGATTCCTGATGCAGCAAAAAGTCTGATGGAGCTGTACTGGCCCGGCCCTCTGACTATGGTGTTTAAGAAAAAAGAGATTGTCCCCTGCGGGACAACAGGCGGGCTGGATACCGTGGCGGTGCGGATGCCTTCGGATCCCATTGCACGGGCGCTGATACGGTTGGCCGGAGTACCGGTTGCGGCCCCCAGCGCCAACCGATCCGGAAGGCCAAGTCCTACGACTGCCGGCCATGTATGGCAGGACATGGCCGGCAGGATAGAGATGATCATAGACGGCGGCCCGGTGGGAATTGGCGTGGAGTCTACCATAGTGGATGTTACCGGCCCTGTTCCGGTTATCCTAAGGCCCGGCGCGGTTACTATGGAAATGATAAAGGACGCCCTGGGGCAGGTGGAAATTGACCCGGCTATTGTGGGCCCTGTGAAAGAAGGAGTCCGGCCTAAAGCGCCAGGAATGAAATACCGCCACTATGCGCCAAAGGCCCGGATGACGCTGGTAGAGGGGGAGATGGAGCAGGTGGTCCGAACCATTAACCGTTTAGCCAGGGAAGCGTTAAAAGGAGGAGAACGGGTGGGAATTATCTGTACAGACGAAACCCGATCCTGCTACCCTGCAGGGATGATTCGGTCTATCGGCATCCGGGCCAGAGAAGAAACAGTGGCTCACAATCTGTATGCAGTGCTTCGGGAATTTGATGATTTAGAGGCAGATGTGATTTTTTCAGAAAGCTTTCCCGGAGATCAGATTGGTCAGGCCATTATGAACCGCCTGACTAAGGCGGCGGGATACCATATTATAAAAGCATAAAAGGAGAAGGAAATGTCAGACAAGAGAAAAGATTATATTACATGGGATGAGTATTTTATGGGGGTGGCAGAACTTTCTGCAAAGAGATCCAAGGATCCCAGCACTCAGGTGGGAGCCTGCATCGTCAGCGGGGACAATAAGATTTTGTCTATGGGTTACAATGGGTTCCCCACAGGATGCTCTGACGACGAATTTCCCTGGGGGAAGGAAGGGGAAAAGGAGGATCCCTATAACGCAAAGTATTATTACTCCACCCACAGTGAGCTCAATGCGATTTTAAACTACCGGGGAGGAAGCCTGGAGGGAAGCAAGCTCTATGTGACCCTGTTTCCCTGCAATGAGTGTGCAAAAGCCATTATCCAGGCGGGAATTAAGACCCTGATTTACGCCTGTGACAAATATGCCGATACCCCGGCTGTAAAAGCTTCTAAAAGGATGCTGAACGCTGCCGGAGTCCGCTACTACCAGTATCAGCCTACTGGCAGAAAAATCGAGATCCACGTATAATGAAGGTTCTTCTGGCGGCAATAAACGCAAAATACATCCATTCTAACCTGGGAGTCTATTGCCTGAAAGCTTATGCAGAAAAGGCATTGAGGGAAAAGGGACTATGTGCGGATATCCAGATCTGCGAGTATACCATTAACAACCAGACGGAAAAAATTCTCGGAGACTTGTACCGGAGGAGACCGGATATAGCCGCCTTTTCCTGCTATATTTGGAATATCTCCTACGTAAGGCAGCTAATAAAAGATTTGAAAAAGGTTCTTCCGGAGGTACAAATCTGGTTGGGAGGGCCGGAGGTATCCTATAATGCGGAAGGGATTTTGGCAGATCTTCCTCAGGCAGCCGGAGTCATGGTTGGAGAAGGGGAAGAAACCTTTGGGGAATTGACTGCAGAGTATTTGGCAGGAGATGGGGATTTTTCCCAAATCCGCGGTTTGATTTACCGGGACGAAAGGGGAATTACCCATAGAACCGGCCCGCGTCCGGTAATGGATTTAAATCGGGTTCCCTTTGTTTATGAAGATTTGAAGCAGTTTGAAAACAGGATTCTCTATTATGAGAGCAGCAGAGGCTGCCCTTTTTCCTGCAGCTATTGCCTTTCCTCTATTGACAAGACGGTTCGGTTCCGGGATCTGGATCTGGTAAAAAAAGAACTGGATTTTTTTCTGGAAAACCGAGTGCCCCAGGTTAAATTTGTGGACAGGACCTTTAACTGTAAAAAGAGTCATTCTATGGCTATTTGGCAGCATATCCTGGATCACGATAACGGGATCACCAATTTTCACTTTGAAATTGCGGCAGATCTGTTAGGGGAAGAGGAATTGGCTCTTTTCGCACGGATGCGCCCGGGCCTGATCCAGCTGGAAATTGGCGTGCAGACCGTGAATCCGGCTGTGATAACGGAAATTCACAGGACAATGGATTTACAAAAGGTCAGGGAAATTACGGGGCGGATTAACCGGGGGCACAATATCCACCAGCATCTGGACTTAATTGCGGGGCTGCCCTATGAAGATTTGACCAGCTTTCGGGAATCTTTTAACCAGGTATACGGGATGGAGCCGGACCAGCTCCAGCTGGGCTTTTTGAAGGTATTAAAAGGATCCTATATGGAAGAACAGAAGGAAGCTTACGGACTTCAGTTCACCGGGGAAGCGCCCTATGAGGTCCTTTCTACCAGATGGCTTTCCTATGACGATATTTTACAATTAAAAAAAATAGAGGAAATGGTGGAGATCCACTACAACAGCGGCCAGTTCAGAGGGGCTGTAAAAGTGCTGGAACAGGAATTTTCCCAGCCCTTTGACCTGTACCTGGCGCTGGCAGATTGGTATGAAAACCAGGGAGCAGCGGATGTAAGCCAGAGCCGCCTTACCAGATTTGAGATGCTGTATGAGTTTGGAAAAACGGTTTTGCCGGCCGGGCGGCTGGAAAATTTTCGGGATACACTGACGGTGGATCTGTACCTGAGAGAAAATGCTAAAAGCCGTCCGTCTTTTGCCAGGGATCTTTCCGGCTTTAAACGGGCAGTAAGGGATTTTTTTAGCCGGGAAGCAGCAGAGCGCAGGTATTTGCCTGGATATGAAGCTTATGATTCCAGGCAGCTGGCCAAAATGACGCATATAGAAATTGCGGGAGACGGAACAGGAATTCTGTTTGACTACCGGCATCGGGATCCGTTGACCTACAATGCAAGATGCGTAAAACTGGAGCATTTTGCAGAACTGTGCACTTAGAGAGGGCAGAATATGGCAAAACGGGAGAGCAGAAAAGAATTAAATCAGAGGGTGGAACGGATATTAGAAGCCCTGGACAGAGAATATGGTCGGGAATACCGGTGCTACCTGAATTATGAGACCCCATGGCAGCTCCTTATTGCCGTTATTATGAGCGCTCAGTGTACAGATGCGCGGGTCAACCTTGTGACAGCAGATTTATTTAAAAAGTATGATAGTTTAGAGAAATTTGCAGATGCTAACCTTAAGGAACTGGAGCAGGATATCCACTCCATCGGTTTTTACCATATGAAGGCCAAAAACATTATTTCCTGCTGCCGGGATCTGGTGGAAAAATATAATGGGCAGGTGCCAAAGAGCCTGGAGGATCTGACATCTCTGGCAGGCGTGGGCCGCAAGACCGCCAATGTTATCCGGGGAAATATCTACGGCGAGCCGAGCATTGTGGTAGATACCCATGTAAAACGAATTTCCAGAAAGCTGGGGCTTACTGCCGAGGAGGATCCGGAGAAAATAGAGTACAGCCTTATGGAGGTTTTGCCTGAAGATCACTGGATATTGTGGAATATCCACATTATTACTCTTGGAAGAACCATCTGCATTGCCAGACGGCCAAAATGCGGGGAATGTTTCTTGCGGGAATATTGTCCAGGCGCCCGGGAGTAGGAGAGAACAGAAAGAGGAAAAGATGGAAAATTCCTATATTGCCATTGATATTGAAACCACCGGCCTTAATCCAAAGCAGGACAAAATTATTGAAATCGGCGCTATAAAAGTAATAGATGGAAAGGAAACCGATTCTTTTGCTGCTTTTGTAAATCCCAGAAGAGATTTGCCGGACAGGATCACAGCGCTTACGGGGATCCGGGGGGAGATGCTTGAGAACGCTCCGGATATTGAGGAGGTTATCCAGGAAGTAATGGAATTTGTGGAAGATCTGCCCCTGCTGGGCCACAGGGTGATTTTTGACTATAGTTTTTTAAAACGGGCGGCGCTTAACTGGGGAAAGGTCCGTTCCTGGGAAAAACAGGGGATTGATACTTTAACCCTTTGCCGGTATTTCATGCCCGAGGAAGAAAAGAAGAATTTGCCGGCTGCCTGCAGGTATTTTCACATCCCCCTGGAAAATGCCCACCGGGCCGTGTCAGACGCCAGGGCAGCCCATTTGCTGTTTCAGCATTTAACAAAAAGCTATAAAGACAGGCGACCGGAGATATTTCGGGAAAAACCTTTAATTTACCAGATAAAAAAGGAGCAGCCTGCCACAAAAAGACAAAAAGAACGCTTGCATGATTTAATAAAATATCATAAAATAGACGTATCTGTGCAAATTGATCATTTAACAAGAAATGAGGCATCCCGGCTGACAGATCAGATTTTGTCCCGGTATGGTAAGGCATAAGAGAGGAAAGCAGGCCAGGAGGAGAACAAGATGATTAACATGAATGACAAAAAGACAAAGAAAATTATTTCTGCCGTAATCGTGATTTTATTGGTGGTGGCTATGGTGCTGCCCATGCTTCTTAGCGTTAGGTAGGAATTAAAGATTTTATGAAAGGGCTGCCTTAAGGCGGCAGGGAGTTTAGAGGAGTTTGGGTATGAAGAGAAAATATTGGAGAGCTGGACTCTGTGCAGCATCACTGGCACTGTATTTGGCAGTGCCTGCATATGGGGAAGGAATGATTCCGGAAGGCATTTATGTTGACCAGGTAAGCCTGGGGGGAATGAGCGCCGAAGAAGCGTCTCAGGCAATCCAGGAATATGTAGACAGCTTGGCGGTTCATAAAATTACGCTGGATATAGGAGATGAGAAGGCGGATACTACCGCCGGAGCTCTGGGGCTTTTCTGGAACAATCAGGAGGAAATCCAGCAGATCCTGGCAGAGTACCAGGGCGGAAATCTTATAAAGCGGTATATGAATACGGAAGATTTAAAAACGGCTCCCCTGACCCTGGCGGTGGAAACTTCTGTTTCCCAGGATAAGGTGAAAGAATTTATTGACAGCAAAACTGCCGGTCTGATAGATGAACCTGTAGACGCTTCTATGGATGTAGTTGACGGAGAGTTTGTTATCACTCCTTCTGTGCCGGGCCGGATTGTGGATGTGGAGGCAACCAACCGGGCATTAAATGAGGCATTTAAAGCCGGATTTGATCAGCCAATAGAGGTAAAGGCGGAGATTGCCGAGAGCCAGCCAAAGATCAGAACCGAAGACTTGGAGACGATTCAGGATGTGCTGGGAACCTTTTCCACGGATTTCAGCAGCAGCGGATACGCCAGGGCCACCAATGTACAGGTTGGCGCATCTAAGATTGATAACCATATTTTAATGCCGGGAGAAACTCTTTCCGGCTATGAATGCCTGCAGCCCCTGACCACTGCCAATGGATATAAAAGCGCGGCATCCTATGAGAATGGCCGGGTTGTGGACAGTATCGGCGGCGGCGTGTGCCAGCTTGCAACGACTCTCTATAATGCCGCCCTTCAGTCAGAGTTGGAGATTACCCAGCGCCAGAACCATTCTATGATTGTAACTTATGTAAAGCCCTCTATGGATGCGGCGATTGCCGGAACCGTAAAGGATATTAAGATTACCAATAATTACAGCACTCCTATTTATGTGGAGGGGAAGACCGAGGGAAGGACACTGACTTTTACCGTTTATGGGAAGGATACCAGACCTGCCAACCGGGAAGTAAAGTATGTATCCGAGACGCTGCGGAGAACGGATCCGGGAGCGCCCCAGGAGATAGTGGATCCGTCTATGGCTCCCGGCGCAAGATCCAAGGTGCAATCTGCCCACTACGGACTGGAATCCCAACTATGGAAATGCGTATATATTGACGGGGAAGAGGTGGAAAAGACCCTGTTAAGCAGGGATACTTATTATGCTTCCAAGGCTGTCTACCGGGTTGGACCGGCAGCGGCAGCGGCTCCGGTACTGCCGGTTGTACCGATTGTGCCGGAAACACCAGTGGAGACTCAGCCAGCGGCTGATCCGGCTCCTGCTGCGCCTGCAGAAACTCTTCCCAGCCAGTATGGTCCAGGAGTTGGACTGGGCAACAGCGCTCCGGCCGAGACTCAGCCAGCAGCTCCTGAGCCCACGCCGGAACCTCAACCGGCGGCCCCTGAAACCCCGGCAGGTCCGGCAGATGGGATAGCCGGATGATTCGGCCTACTAACCGGAAAAAACTGGGGCGGATGGAACCAGGACAGGATTTGGTGACAGCAGGTTACATCGGGGAGCTGGGAGCTGCCGCCATTGCCAGAGAAAAGGAAACAGAGCTTTTAAACTGGTTCACCAGAGACTATTTGAGACAAATTCAGATAATAGAAAGTCCGGCAGCCCTGCCGTCCCGGGAAGAGTTTCGGGAGCTGGGAGCCACGGAATATGAAGCAGCAGAGGAGGGCGGTATATTAACCGCCCTTTGGATTCTTTCAGGGACATATCACAGAGGAATGACTGTTAATCTCCGGACAATTCCAGTCAGGCAGAGAACCATTGAGATCTGTGAAAGATTTGAACTGACGCCTTACCGTCTGTGGTCCGGAAATTGCGGAGTTTTCGTGGCGGAGAATGGATGGCGTCTGGCAGAGCGCCTGAAGTCAAAAGGAATTTATGCGGCGGTCATTGGCCGTGTGGAAGCAGGGGCGCAAAAAAAAATTTGTTACGGGGATGAGATTGGCTGCATGGAGCGTCCAAGACCGGATGAAGTTTATCGGATCCTGCCGGGTTTCAGGCAGGAGAAAATAATAGCTACTCCGAAGCTTTAAAAAGAAGGAAACACCCTGCGGGTATCCCTGATGCCCGATAAGCAGGGCAAAAAAGGAGGAAAACGACATGAGAGAGAAGATTTTGGCGGTACTGGAAAAGAACAGCAGAATCGATATTAAGGATTTGGCAATCCTTTTAGGCGAAAGTGAAGTGGCGGTGGCTAATGAAATTGCAGATATGGAAAAAGAGCATATTATCTGCGGTTACCATACTCTGATTAACTGGGACAATACCAGCGAGGAGAAGGTACAGGCTTTAATCGAAGTGAAGGTGACTCCTCAGAGGGGAATGGGATTTGATAAAATTGCAGAGCGCATTTACCAGTACAGTGAGGTTGACTCGGTATTTTTAATGTCCGGCGGTTACGACTTCACGGTGATGATCGAGGGAAAAACCATGCGCCAGGTAGCGCTGTTTGTTTCGGAAAAGCTTTCTACCCTGGACTCTGTGCTCAGCACGGCAACCCATTTTGTACTGAAAAAATATAAAGACCACGGCACTGTTATTGCAGAGCCCATTCATGATGAAAGGATGCCCATCAGCCTATGAGAAATCCATTATCCGATACTATCGTTCAGATTCCGCCTTCCGGAATCCGAAAATTTTTTGACATTGTCAGTGAGATGAAAGACGCCATTTCCCTGGGTGTAGGTGAGCCGGATTTTGACACTCCCTGGCATATCAGGGAGGAGGGCATTTACTCTCTGGAGCGAGGGCGGACCTTCTATACTTCCAATGCAGGACTTAAGGAGCTGAAGGAAGAGATTTCCCGGTATATGAAGCGGCGCTATCATGTGCTCTATGATTATGCCGGAGAGATTATGGTAACAGTAGGCGGCAGCGAGGCAATTGATATTGCTCTTCGCGCCATGATCAATCCAGGGGCCGGCGAAGAGGTGCTGATCCCTCAGCCCAGCTATGTTTCTTATGTTCCATGTACGATTCTTGCCGGCGGCGTTCCGGTGGTGATAGAGCTGGAAGCGAAAGATGAATTCCGGCTGACGCCGGAAAAGCTCTTAGAAAAGCTTACCCCCAACACCAAAATCCTGATTCTGCCTTTCCCTAATAATCCTACAGGCGCGATTATGGAAAAGGAAGATTTAGAGGCCATTGCAAAGATTATTATTGAGAAAGATTTATTTGTAATTTCTGACGAGATTTATTCAGAGCTTACATACAAAGGGGATCATACCACCATTGCCTCCCTGCCGGGTATGAAAGAGAGGACTGTATTGATTAACGGCTTTTCCAAGGCCTTTGCCATGACCGGGTGGCGTCTGGGCTATGCCTGCGCGCCGGAGCTGATTTTAACCCAGATGCTGAAGATTCATCAGTTTGCCATTATGTGCGCGCCTACGACAAGCCAGTATGCGGGTGTAGACGCATTGCGTAACAGTGACGAGGATGTAAAAAACATGCGGGAAGCCTATAACCAGCGCCGCCGCTATCTGATGCATGCGTTCCGGGAAATGGGATTGGAATGTTTTGAGCCTTACGGCGCATTTTACACCTTCCCCTGCATTAAGCGGTTTGGCATGAGTTCGGATGAATTTGCCACCCGTCTGCTTCAGGAGGAAAAGGTGGCAGTGGTTCCGGGAACAGCTTTTGGAGACTGCGGCGAGGGATACCTGAGGATCTCTTACGCCTATTCCCTGGATGATTTAAAGAAAGCTCTGGAGCGGATTAAACGGTTTGTGGATCGGCTGGACGGAGAGAAGGCCGGATTATGATGAATATTGTGCTGTATGAGCCGGAGATGCCAGCTAATACTGGTAATATCGGCCGGACCTGTGTGGCCACCAATACTAGGCTGCATTTAATTGAACCTTTGGGATTCAAGATTAATGAGAAGCAGTTAAAACGGGCTGGTCTGGACTATTGGGACAAGCTGGATGTGACGGTTTACAGCGATTTTCAGGATTTTCTGGACAAGAATCCGGAAGCGAAAGTCTATATGGCCACTACCAAAGCGCCTAATGTGTATACAGAGGTCTGTTATGAGCCGGACTGCTATATCATGCTGGGACCGGAGAGCCGGGGAATTCCGGAGGAAATTCTGTTAAATTATCAGGAGACTTGTGTGAGGATTCCTATGTGGGGGGATATCCGGTCGCTGAATTTATCCAATTCGGCTGCAATTATCCTTTATGAGGCTTTGCGGCAGAATGGATTTGAAAAGATGACTATGGAAGGGTATTTGACCCGGTTTAATTGGAAATGACAGAAACCGTAAAACAGTATTGGTAAAAAGAAAAGGAATGCGTGCTTTAATGGAAACGCATTCCTTTTTGGTTTTAGCTATAATGCTTTTTCAAAATACTCCGTGCCACGCTGATACCATTAGCGGATGCCTGCTGAAGGCCCCTGGTAACGGAAGCGCCGTCTCCGATAGCGCGAAGGCCGCCAACACTGGTCTCAAAGTCTGTATTTACGACGACTTTATTAGAGTAGAATTTTACCTCTACACCGTAAAGCAGTGTTTCGTCACTGGCAATACCGGGGGTGACTTTATCAAGAGCCAGCAGCATTTCCTTGATATCCACCATAATTCGGTGAGGGAATACCAGGGACAGATCTCCGGGAACCGCATCCTTTAAAGTGGGGATCAAATTGTTGCGGCACAGGCGTTCTTCTGTGGTACGGCGGCCTCTTTGGAAATCTCCGAAAGTTTGAACTAATATTTTACCATCACAGAGCATGTTGCTTAGCTGGGCAATGTGTTTGCCGTACTCAATTGGGGTTTTAAAAGGCTTTGTAAAGTTTTTGGATACCAGCAGGGCAAAATTCGTATTGCGGGTCTTGTATTCCTGAGATTTATAAGCGTGGCCGTTTACCACTGCCAAACCGTTTTCATAATATTCGGTAGCCACCTCGCCGGAAGGATTGGTACAGAAGGTACGCACCTTGTCATCAAAAGTGGGGGTGTAGTATACAAGCTTGGCTTCATAAAGATTTTTATTTAAAAAGTCCATAATCTCATCCCGGACTTCCACCCGAACCCCGATATCTACAGTGCCTACCTGAGTTTCAATGCCGTGTTCCCCGCAGATATGGCTGAACCAGTCGGAGCCTTCCCGGCCGATGGCCGCCACAATCTCCGGCGCGGTATAGGTATGGCCCTGATCGGTTACCACACCGGCAGCCTGACCGTTTTCAATCAAGATATCTTTTACCATGGTGTTGAATTCCATGTGAACGCCCCGGGAGAGTAAATGTTCCTGAAGGCGAGTATAGATTTTGTAGCCCTCCTCAGTGCCCAGATGGCGGATGGGACATTCAATCAGCTTTAAATTGGCCTGAATGGCTTTGCGCCGGATTTCCTCAATTTCTTTCTGCTTATCTACGCCATACACATTGGTATCTGCGCCGAATTTCAGATAGATATTATCAGATTCTTTAATCAGCATAGTTGCCTGTTCATATCCCAGAATATCCGGAAGATGCCCGCCTACATCCGGGGAAAGGGAAAGCTTGCCGTCAGAAAATGCCCCTGCGCCGGCAAACCCCGTGGTAATGGAACAGGGTTTACAGCCTACACAGACTTTAGTCTTGCGTTTGGGGCAGAACCGCTTTTCAATGGGACGGCCTTTTTCAATCATAAGAATTTTCAAATCGGGTTTCTTTTCAATCAGTTCATAGGCGCAGAAAATACCGGAAGGCCCCGCCCCGATGATGATTATGTCAAAATTAGTCTGGCTCATAAATAACAACTCCTTTTCCCCTGAAGTATAACATAGATAAAGGAGCGGCGCAATGAAAGATTAACGATCTGCTGTTTTTGCCGGGAGATGTCCCAGAAATCCGGTGAGGGGTTTTGCCAAAAGGGGAAACAGCACACAGGCAATCACCAGTCCGCTGCTTCCCTGAATCACATTGGCCGGTACGCTGGCAGCTGCCCCGGCAACGCCGTAGAGAAAGGATTCACAGAAGAAATATCCTCCGGCAACCAAAATAATATCAAGGATGCCGCCGCCGATAACAGAAGGCCAGGGGGAGGAGCACCTCTTTTTCAGAACAAGAACCAGCTGGCTGGTGGAAAAGGCAACTAACCCCTTGATTACCAGGGTAATGGGCACATAAATAAAATATCCTCCCAGCAGATCTGCCAGAGAAGAGCCGATACCTGCTGCCAGAAAAGCCCAGCCCGGAGATAAAAACAGTCCGCATAAAATTACCACCCCGTCTCCTGGATGGACATATCCTCCGGTACCCGGCGTGGGAATCCGGATAGCCATAGTGGCAGTACAGACAAGGGCTGCAAAAAGCGCAGCAATCACCAGCTTTTTCGTATGTGTATTTTCCATAGTAATTCCTCCTTCTTGCCCGGCATTGTGGGCATATAGGAATACCCTTTTGGGTATTTCTTCTTTTTGCATACTATAGCAAATAAGTGGAATGATTAAAATATCCAGTTTGATAAATATAGACCAGTCCAGTGCAGCAAAAGACAAAATTACTTTTACAGAAATTAAGTCACTTACCAGTATACAAACCGGCTGAAATAGGATATACTATCCAAAGGAAAGAAACAACACAGGAAATAAATCAAGCGTTAGACCCCCGGCGCCCGGCGGTTTAGCGCTTTTGTGGCGTGTCCGGATTCCGGGCGGGAAATAAAAGGAGAATAGCAGGAGGAAATTTATATGTATATCATTGCAGGTTTGGGGAATCCCGGAAAGCAATACCAAGATACAAGACACAATGCAGGGTTCATGGCTGTGGACGCTCTGGCAGACTATCTGGACATATCCATAGAAGAAAAGAGGCACAAAGCCCTTTGCGGGAAAGGAATAATCGGGGGAGAGAAGGTGATTTTTCTAAAGCCCCAGACATTTATGAATGCCAGCGGCGAAAGTATTCGGGCGGCTGCAGATTTCTATAAAATAGAACCAGAGCATATTATGATTATATATGATGATATCAGCCTGGAGCCAGGCCAGCTTCGTATCCGCAAAAAGGGAAGCGCCGGGGGGCATAATGGCATCAAAAGTATTATTGCCCATTTGGGAACCCAGGAGTTTCCGCGGATAAAGGTGGGGATCGGGGAGAAGCCGGACAGGATGGATCTGGCGGATTATGTATTAGGGCATTTTTCCCAAATAGAAAAGCGAATTATGGAAGACGCCGCCAAAGAAGCCGGACAGGCCGCCCAGACCATTATTCTGGATGGCATAGAGTCTGCCATGAACCGCTATAATGGGAAAAAGGTGTAGATGAGACAGCTATAAGGACCACGGCTGCGAAACTGTGGAAAGGAAAGGGAGAGTATGATAAACCCGTTAGTGGAATTAAAAGAGTATGAGGACCTGACGGATGCACTGAAAAGGAACAGAGGGCCTCTTCATGTAACCGGCGCTATGGATTCCCAGAAGGTCCAGCTCATGTATGAGCTGGGAGGCAGCGGGGGCTGGAAGCTGGTAGTTACCTATGACGAACTGAGAGCCAGGGAAATCTATGATGATTTCCGCAATTTTACCAGACAGGTGTGGCTCTATCCGGCTAAAGATTTGCTGTTTTTCAGCGCAGATATTCACGGCAATCTGATGACCAGGGAACGGGTAGCAGTGCTGCGCCATCTGATGGAAGAGCCAGGGGGAATTGTGGTTACGACTATGGATGGCCTGATGGATCATCTGCTTCCGCTGGAGCATATAAAAAATCAGACCCTTACTGTATCCGGCGGACAGACCATCGATTTGAACGTGTGGAGAAGACGTCTGACAGCTCTGGGCTATGAGCGGATGGCTCAGGTAGACGGAATGGGACAGTTTTCTATCCGGGGCGGGATCATAGACGTATTCCCTTTGACAGAAGAGACGCCGGTGCGAATTGAGCTTTGGGATGATGAGGTAGATTCCATCCGAACCTTTGATTTGGAAAGCCAGCGTTCCATTGAGCAGCTGGACAGCATCACCATTTATCCGGCAGCAGAGGCAATAATGACTCCGGGCCAGCTGGCAGAGGGGATAGAAGCTCTGGAAAAAGAGGCAAAAGCCTATGAGAAGGCATTGAGAAGCCAGAAGAAAATCGAAGAGGCAAGCAGGATTCGAGGTATTATCGGAGAGCTGGCAGAAGAGCTAAAAGAGGGGATGAAGCTTTCCGGTCTGGATGCTTATGTCAGATATTTTTGTAAAGAGACCGTATCCTTTTTCGATTATTTTTCATCCGGAATTTTAGAAGGAACCGCAACGGTTTATCTGGATGAGCCCCCTCGGCTCTGGGAAAAGGGGGAGACCGTAGAGACGGAATTCCGGGAGAGCATGATTCAGCGGCTGGAAAAAGGATATCTTTTGCCGGGGCAGACAGAGGTTTTATACTCTGTAAAAGAGATTATGGCCCGGATTCAAACAGGCCGCACCGTCTATCTGACCGGGCTTGATCAGAACCTGACAAAACTGACAGCCAATGAGAAATTTGCATTTGATGTAAAAAATGTAAATTCCTACCAAAACAGTTTTGAGATCCTGTTAAAGGACTTAAAGCGATGGAAGAAAAATGGCTATCGGGTAATCCTTTTGTCCGCGTCCAGGACAAGGGCCAGCCGTTTGGCCAGCGATCTGAGAGAATATGATTTAAAAGCTTACTGCCCGGACCAGGAGGCCATGGAAAGCGGGGAAAACCCTTCTGTGGGGCCGGGAGAGATCCTGGTGGTTTACGGAAATCTTCACAGAGGCTTTGAATACCCCCTGCTGAAGTTTGTGGTTATAACAGAAGGGGATATGTTTGGCGTAGAGAAAAAGAAGAAAAAGCGCCGGAAAACCACCTATCAGGGGAAGAAAATCCAAAGCTTTTCCGAATTGTCCATAGGCGACTATGTGGTTCACGAGGATCACGGGGTAGGAATCTACCGGGGCATTGAGAAAATTGAGCAGGATCACGTAGTAAAAGACTACCTTAAGATCGAGTATGGGGACGGAGGCAACTTGTATCTTCCGGCAACCCGGCTGGAGGGGATTCAGAAGTATGCCGGGGCAGAGGCCAAAAAGCCTAAGCTTAACAAGCTGGGGGGAGGTGAATGGAATAAGACCAAAACCCGGGTCAAGGGGGCTGTCCAGCAGATTGCCAGGGATCTGGTTCAGCTTTACGCTGCCAGGCAATCCGCTTCCGGATTCCAGTGCGGCCCGGACACAGTATGGCAAAAGGAGTTTGAAGAGCTGTTTCCCTACGAAGAGACAGACGATCAGCTGGAAGCCATCGATGCCACTAAGGCGGATATGGAAAGCAAAAAAATAATGGATCGGCTGATTTGCGGGGATGTAGGATTCGGAAAAACAGAGATTGCCTTAAGAGCCGCTTTTAAGGCTGTACAGGAAAGCAAGCAGGTGGTGTACCTGGTGCCTACTACCATTCTGGCTCAGCAGCATTATAATACCTTTGTCCAGCGGATGAAAGATTTTCCGGTGCGGGTAGATATGCTTTCCAGGTTCCGGACTCCGGGCCAGCAGAAAAGGACCCTGGAAGATCTAAAAAAAGGGATGGTGGATGTTCTGATTGGAACTCACCGGGTTCTGTCTGCGGATGTGGTATTTAAGGACTTAGGGCTTCTGATTATTGATGAAGAACAGCGCTTTGGTGTTACCCATAAGGAAAAAATCAAGCAGCTAAAAAAGAACATAGATGTTCTTACCCTTACTGCAACCCCTATTCCCCGGACCTTGCACATGAGCCTGGTAGGGATCCGGGACATGAGCGTGTTGGAAGAGCCTCCTATTGACAGAGTTCCCATTCAGACCTATGTTATGGAATACAATGAGGAAATGGTTCGGGAAGCCATACACAGGGAGATGGCAAGAGGCGGCCAGGTATATTATGTCTACAACCGGGTTAATGACATTGTGGAGATTGCCAACCGGATAGCCGCACTGGTCCCGGAAGCGGTTGTTGTGTTTGCCCACGGCCAGATGAAGGAGCATGAGCTGGAGCGGATTATGCTGGACTTTGTTAACGGTGATATTGACGTTCTGGTATCCACAACTATTATCGAAACCGGGCTGGATATCCCCAATGCCAACACCCTGATTGTCCATGATGCCGACAGGATGGGCCTGTCCCAGCTCTACCAGCTCAGGGGCCGGGTGGGAAGATCCAACCGGACGGCATATGCCTTTTTCATGTACCGCCGGGATAAACTTTTAAAGGAAGAGGCCGAAAAACGCCTTCAGGCTATCCGGGAGTTTACAGAGCTGGGATCAGGAATCAAGATCGCCATGCGGGATCTGGAAATTCGGGGAGCCGGAAATGTTTTGGGGGCTGAGCAGCACGGTCATATGGAAGCGGTAGGGTATGATCTTTACTGTAAAATGTTAAATCAGGCAGTACGGGCTATCCAGGGGCTGGAAAAAGAGGAAGAAGCCTATGAGACAGTGGTGGATTGCGACATTAACGCCCATATCCCATCCTCTTACATTAAAAATGAGTATCAAAAGCTGGATATTTATAAACGAATCTCTGCAATTGAGAACGAAGACGAGTATATTGACATGCAGGATGAGCTGATGGATCGGTTTGGGGAGATTCCCAGGCCGGTGGAAAACCTGCTTCGGATTGCGGCTCTCAAAGGAATTGCCCACAGCGCCTTTGTGACAGAGGTAGGCATAAACCGGCAGGAAGTCCGGCTGACAATGTATCCCAAAGCCCGTTTGGATGCGGCCGGGATTCCGCCATTGGTGGCTTCCTATAAGGGACGCCTCAAGTTCCAGATGGGTGATGCACCCTGCTTTTTCTACCAGGAAACCAACAAAAAAAATCAGGACAGCAGCGCCATGATGGAAAAGGCCAAAGAGATTTTACAGGGGTTGAAGGCATTGGTGCAGTAGAAAACGGGGAAAAGATGTTGAGAGATGAAATAAGGCGGCTTTCTATTATCGCTGTCCAGTTTCATTTTGCGACATTCCTTTCCCTGTATTAAACAAAAGGCGCTACCCGAAAGCAACACCTTCTGAAAAGTTTATTATTTAAATATTAATAATTTTACCTAATAATTAATCCCTTTTAAATAAGCCATCGGATTTCTCAATTTTGCTTTTCCTTTTAAGACTAATCTTTCAGATACCTCAAAAGCAATACTCCTATCAATTTTATCACTTACAAAAATATAACCTCTCCACTTATTAGAATTAAAACTTCCTGCCCAATGATCCAGTTTAACAAACTCATTTATAGTCATTAAATGTTGGTGATCTTTACCAAGAATTACCTCTTCATTTGCGGCCCCATAGTTCACTAATTTTGGAAAGACGATATAAATATCAAATGGTGTAAATGTGACATTTTTTTCTTTCTCCTTATAGGCCTTTACAAATTCATCATAGAATTCTTTCCTTTTTGTAAGCATTTCCGTGTAAGTCATATCACGTAAATCACCAACTAAAAGATCGAGTTTCACATTATCATCTTTCATCAAGAGTGCCGAAAGACTCAACATCGCATCTCTTAAATCCTCTGGAGTAAATGATTGCTTATCATCCCGACATTTATCCAAAATATCAGAGCAATATTCCAACACTCTTGCATCTTCACCATCTGCTTTTACTGCTACCAAATTCCCTTGTGAAACTTCAAAACATCTTTTGGGCAATTTTCTATCATGTATGTTTTCTGCAAGTTCCTCTAAATTTAACATTCCAAATTCCGGAAATGGATTTTGGCCTAATTGCTGCTCTCCCAATTTTAAAATATCAGAATCAGTATATTTCAAAAAATCAGAAAACGTTTGAATCAGATTTAACTTATACAAACCAAACGCATAGTCTTTGATCATTGTTTCGGAAATTAATACTTTTTGATGATAATAAATATAGCTAAACAGCATAATTTTGCAGAATGTCAATTCCTCAATAGCCGTTATCCCATTAAAATTTACTACTAAACGATCTTCAATAATCGAATTGGAAGATGGAATGGAATGAACCTGTATTTTTGTAAATAAACGTTCCATATCATACTGTAAAGTAAGACCTGCTGTTAAACTATCCCGTTTTATATAATCAAGCTTGTCTGCATCAAAAGGCCCATTAATTAAAGAAGTTTGGTAGCTTAGTATCCTATTGTGCTTCTCAATATTTTTTCCAATAATCATACAGCCCACATCCGGGAAAAGAGTATTTTTCACACTTCCTTTTTCCGGATAATTTACATATTTGAAGAAAAAATCTTTAAAAGAATTCGTATTTACTATCATAAAGGACAATATTTCATGAGGCTTTGGCTTCAACTCCAATTCATCATAAAATTTTTTCCGAACATCTACGAAATCCTTCAATTCGCCATAAATGGTTTCTGACAAATGTGAATAAAAACAATGGCCGATGTCATGCAGCAATGCTGCTAAAATAATCACGTTTCTACTTTGCTCCGGAATTCGGAAATTATCAGAATTTCTGTCAATTTTATCACACATTATTTTTACAGCTGAGGCAACTCCAAGTGAATGTTCAAACCTTGAATGCCTTGCTGCTGGATATGTAAGCATTGCTAATCCGACTTGATTAATATCCCGCAAGCGCTGAAACAATGGTGAATCAATTATTTGCATTTCCCAATCCAAATAATCCACGGATCCCCAGACTGGATCGTGGATTGTCTTTTTTCCTGTATCAACTGGCACATAATTCTTTAATTTTTGTTTTACAAATTTTTCAATATCATTTTCGACCTTTTTATACTCTGGAGATTCTATAATATTTTTTATTTTTCCCATTTCTCCTCCGTAAAATCCCCATTTATCTAAAAAAATGCCGCCAACTCTAACATTACTGCGCTTATATCAGCTGTACACTCCCCTAGTATACTGTCGGCCTCATCTTCTGTAAGATAAATTACTAATTTTTCATATTTAGGATTCAATTTCCCCACTATTCCAAAAGTCTGCAAAGCATTTATTCCTTCCGATATATCATTAGAAACAACATGATCTATACTAGTCCGAAACTCTATATCTTCAAACATGAATTTAAACGGCGCATTATTTTGCTTAAACTTATATATATGTGGTATAATAGAATCTAAGTCTATTATTACTTTGCTTTGCTTTACAAGAGAGGCACATAAATAACGCATAAAATCATACGAACTTACGGATGGTCTAGCACATACTAATTCCATTTACTAATCCCCCTAATAATGTTTTCTATAATGCTATACCATACTTATGCATAGCTAACTACAATGTTGCCTATCCCTCTTAAAACTACCAAAAATAGATGCTTTTACAAGCATCTTACCACGGTTTCTTCCCTCGGTAGGATATTATGGGATACCTACTGTCTTTGGTACTGCATATGAGGCTATTTTACCCTATTTTCCTTAAAATATCAATCTTTTTATAAAAATATAAGCTGGCTTGCTGGCTCTTTAAAAATCAGGTTACTTTAGCGGCTTTTCTTTACATGTACTGCTTTTTAAGGCGTCCCCGCTTTTGCTTCCAATTCCTTTAATTCCCGGAAAGTCCCGGACATAATAAAAACCGTCAATCCAAAGGTACACAAATCGGCAATGGGCTGGGCCATCTGGATTCCCAAAAGCCCAAAAGCTTCAGAGGTAATAAGCAAAATAGGGATCAGGAAAATTCCCTGCCTGGACATGGCCAGTATAGTAGAGCGAAATCCATAGCCAATAGACTGGGTACACATATTGCTCATGGCCAGAAAACCTCCCAGGGGCAGAGTGCAGATTTGGAGCCGCAGGGCCAGGGTGCCGATGGCGATAACTTCCGGGTCTCCCTTTCGGAAGAGTTCAATTACATGGCCGGAGAATAGGAAGATCACCAGGCTGATACATAAAAGAAAAGCGCTGCTGACTTTCACACAGAACCAGAAAGCCTTTTTCACACGGCTGTATTTTTCCGCGCCAAAGGAAAAGGCGCATACGGGCTGAAAGCCCTGTCCAAAGCCAATGACAGCAGAGTTTAACAGCATAGAACAGCGGCTGACAATGGCCATGGCCGCAATGGCAGCATCCCCATAGGGCCGGGCGGTAACATTTAAAATGACAGCGGCCAGGGATGCCATGCCCTGACGGCCCAGAGAGGGCAAGCCCCCCATGATAATGGATTTATACATAGAAAAGGACGGCGCAAAATTCCGAAAGCGTATGGTAACGCAGGCTTTCCGGAAATTGCACTGGGCCAGAAGGATACAGAAGCTGATAAACTGGGAAATTCCGGTGGCAATGGCTGCTCCGGCAGTACCCAGATGAAGCCCGAAAATAAAAATGGGATCCAGAGCAATATTTAAAATCCCGCCGGAAGCGATTCCAAGCATGGCATAAGCCGCCAGCCCCTGAAGCCGGAGAAGATTATTCATAATAAAGGAACCAATCATAAACGGCGAAGCCAGGAATATGTAACGGGCGTAATCTACAGCATAAGGCTTAATGGTCTCTGTAGAACCCAGCAGCATTACAATATTTTCAATATTAGACAGACCGATTACCACAATGAAAGCGCCTGCAATAAGACCGGTAAAAAATCCTGTAGAAGCAATTTTTTCTCCCTTTTCCCGCTCTCCTGCACCAAAGCAGCGAGCCATATAGTTGCCGCTGCCCATGCCGATCATAAAAGCAAGGGCCTGGATAATGGCCATAGCGGAAAAGATAATTCCTACAGCTCCGGAGGCGCTGGTGCCCAGCTGGCTTACAAAAAAGGTGTCCGCCGTATTGTAAATGGAGCTGACCATCATACTGATGATAGTGGGAACGGCCAGCTTGGGGATGACCTTTTCCACCGGCTGACTGGTAAGCATTTGGTATCGTTGTTCCTGGGTCGGGGTATTGTGCATAGAAAATCAAACCTTCTCTCTTACCGGATGTGATGATGTAGGGGGCAAAAGGTCTTTTGCCCCCTGATGCCAACGGATTGCTCCGCATTTCATGCTGCTGCAATCTTAAAGTCATATATGACCTTTTGACCCTGGCATCACATGATACTCTAACTATAACACTTTTTTAACGCTAGGTCAAAGGAAGGAGGACAACTTATCTGCAACAAATTCACTGGGACTCATACCGGATATCTTTTTAAAAACTTTTGAAAAGTAATAGGTATTTTCAAATCCCAAAAAAGCAGCGATCTCATAGATTTTCATTTCCTGCTTCAGGAGAAGATCCTTTGCCAGACTAATTTTCTGACAGTTAATATATTCGGTAAAGGACATGCCGCAGTGCTTTTTAAAAGTAGTGGAGAGATAACCCGGGGACAGGTAAAACAGATCCGCCACAGCGTTGAGAGAGAGGCGCTCCGTAAGATGTTGATTAATGTAATCCTGAACCTGAGAGATCAATTTCCCCTTTTCCGATATCCGGTTTTGCTCAACAATATCCCGATAAAACACAAAAGGAGTTTTTTCGCCGGAAAATTCTTCAGCCTTTTTTGCTTCCTGAAATGATATATGAATGTCCCAGGGAAGCCTGGCAGCAGTTCCCACTCCAAGAGTAATGCGGATGGAAAAGTAGCTTTTCAGCAGAGAGACCGCATCTTCCAGCCCATCTTTAATGAGGGAATAGAGATTCTCATCATTTTCCAGATTAAAAATTACGGCAAAATGTCTGGTATCCAGAGAAACCAGATAACAGGAGACATATTTTTTCAGAATTTCCCGGAGCATATTAATAGAAGAGGAATGGAGATTTAGGTACTGACTGCTGTCAAGGACCCCATCTGTTCCGGAACTTACATGGATATGGCCGGAAGCTGCGACAAAACAGGGGTAATTCAAATTGATGGAAAGTTCCCGGGCATGGCGGTCGATGGCATCCGGGGACAGAAGGTTGTTCAGCAGCCTCATAAAAAATTTATCGTAAAAGGTGTGGAGGGCAGGGGCGCTGGAGTCCCTGGAATACTCCTGAACCTGCCTGGATGCTTTTAAAAGGGCTTCCGATAAAATCTCAGGAGTCAGTTCTATTTTAACCAGATAGTCGATTACCTGGCAGAGGATAGCCTTCTTGGCAAGCTCAAATTCTTCATAGGCGGTCAGCATAATAAATACCGGAAGACGGCCGTAGATTTCCCGGGATTTTTCTGCCAATTCCAAGCCATCCATCATAGGCATCTTAATATCACAAATCACGATTTCCGGTGACAATTCCCGGATTTTTTCCAGCGCCTCCCAGCCATTGGAAGCGTTTCCGCATATCTGGATATCCATATGATTCATTTGTATCATAGAGGTAATGCCCATTTGCATTAAGGGCTCATCATCCACAATCAGTAATTTATACATAAGAATTCCTTTCTTTTACGGGGAAAGCCGGGGGATACTCTGTCAGATAAGGAAGAGTAAAGATCATACTGGTATACTCTCCCGGAGCGCTTTTAATGGAGATGCCGTATCCGGCTCCAAAAGAGTGCTGAATACGCTGGTTTACATTGTGAATCCCCACCTGCCGGAAAAAATCGTGCCGGATCTCCTCTGTACCGGACAAAGCTTTTTCGATCATATCCGGCGTCATGCCGATTCCGTCATCCGTAATGGTGATAATCAGCTTTTCCTGGTTTACGGAAGAAGCACAGATGGTGATACAGCCTTTTCCTCCCTTTGGCTCAATGCCGTGAAATAAAGCATTTTCAACAATCGGCTGGAGAGAGAAGCGGTGAATCAGACAGGATTTTAAGGCTTCATCTTCCAGCTCATAAACCAGCTTAACCCCGCCGCCATAGCGGTGGCGCTGAATAAAAAAGTAGTCGTTTAAAAGCTCCAGCTCATTGGACAGGGGAACCATAGCATCCCTTGCCTTGGCAACCGTTTTCATCAGCCGGGACAGGGAGGTAATCATATCGGCCACTCCGCCGGCCCCCTGGATAGATGCCATCCATTTAATGGAATTCAGGGTATTATACAGGAAATGGGGGTTAATCTGGGATTGAAGAATCTGATATTCTAACTCCTGCTTATGCTTTTCATCGGTCAGGCGCTTGTTCATAAGAGAGACCACATTTTCTGACATGGTATTAATGCACTTTCCAATATCCCCCAGTTCGTTGGTATATTCTATCCCCGGTTCTCGGGAAAAATCCCCCTGGCTGATTCCGCGGATTTTGCAGCATATGGTCTGAATCGGTTCGGATACCAGCCGGTTTAAAGTATGACTGATTAAAAGGCCTCCTGTCAGCACCAGAATAAAGACCATTAACAAAATCATAAAATACAGGCTAAAATCCTGTGACAACAAGGACTGACGGTAAACTTTCTGGGAAAATATAATATCAGGAATTACGCTTTTCATACTCAAAGCCTGGTTCTTATGAAAAACAGAACCAGAAGTGTAAAATTGAATGTCAGGCCTTAAAAAGGATAAGGGAGTAAGATCTAAACTCTCCAGAGGATGGGCGCAGCTGACAAAGGTTTCCTGGTCCAGATAATAGCTGTTTCCGGAAAACGTAACACGGGGAGATACGCTGTAAGGATAGGAGGACAAGGTATTTTTAAAAATGTCAGTAGAAACTTCCATATATAAAAAGCCTATCTGATGATTTGGACTTAAGTAAATGGGGCGAATGATGGGAATAAACTGCCTGTCCCACCGGGAACTGAACAGATCGTTTTCGATTCGGTCCCATACATATCCCCGGGAGTCCATATAAGACTGGAAAAAGGGCTGTTCCAGAACGGTTTCTGCAGGGGAATAGTTACTGGGGATGGTTTTCGCCATAATGTGGATATAATATTTTCCCGTGTTGGTAGAAATAATTACCCGATCCAGATAAGGAAGGCTGGAAGAAAAAAACTCCTTATTTACTTTTTCATAGGTCTGTACAGAGGATACATTAAACAAAGGTTTAATAGAAGAATCCTTCTGATAGGTTTCAGCATTTTGGAGATAATGCTGGATGTCGCTGTCCGCCTGGCACCATTTGGCAAAGTCCAGGATCCCTTCTATATCCGAGTTAAAGGTACTGACTGCTAAGGACAGGTTATATTCACTGGAACGAATATCATTTTCATTTAACAGTCTGGAAAAAGCAGTATAGCAGATCCCTACAATCAGAATCGATATTATGGTTGAAACCAGCAAGCTTACAAACGTAATCTGAAAATTAATGGATTTCTTACTGAAATAGTTCAATCGGTTTTTCATAACTTTTTCACCCTTTCCCCTTTATTATACTATATATCAAATATTTCAAAGGAAAAAATGAAAATTTTGCTAAATGTGTGTAAAAAAATATAAAAGTCTGGATTTGAAAGAGAGAAATTAAATAAAAGTGAGAACTGTTAAAGAAATTTACCATTCAAATATTCTAATAAAAAGGATAAACTGATGTCATAAACCACAGAACAAAACAAAAGAAAGAGGGAGTAAAATATGAAAAAGAAAATAGGAAGATTCGGGTCTATAGCAGTAATGGCAGCAGTGCTTATAGCCGGATGCGGGGCGCCTGCCGGGGAAGCTCCGGCAGGCAGCGGGACTCAGGCAGCGGGACTCAGGCAGCAACAAGCCAGGCGGCAGAAGAAACCCCGGCAGCAGGGGAAACCATCACACTAAAATGGGCATTATGGGATTGGAATGCAATTTACTACTACCAGCCTCTCATTGCGGAATTTGAGAAGCAGAATCCTGGCGTTAAGATCGAAGCGGTAGATTTAGGATCCGGTGGAACTAACGATTATGTAACCAATCTGGCAACAGAACTTTCCGGAAACGGAACAGATTTCGACATTGCAACGATCCAGTCAGTTCCACAGTATACCACCTTAGTAGAAAAAGGAGTATTGGCCCCGTTAAATGATTATATCGCAAAGGATGGCGTTGACACAAGCCTGTATGGCGGACTGGTGGAGCAGGTAACCATAGACGGACAGGTTTACGAGCTTCCTTTCCGCTCCGATTTCTGGATGCTGTATTATAATCCGGCGATTTTTGAGAAGCAGGGAGTGGAGATGCCTACCAATGATATGACCTGGGAGCAGTACGACGCTACGGCAAGGGCCGTTGCGGATCCTACTCCCGGACAGGAGATCTACGGCAGTCATTACCACACCTGGCGATCCTGTGTACAGTGCCCTGCAATCCTGGATGGAAAACTGACCCTGGCAGATTCAGGATTTTATAAACGGAATTAATGCAGGGGAACATCAGGCGCTGAAGGATAACTGGAGACTGGCAAAAATGCCTCACGCGGAGGGCGTTGAGCCTGGAAGCACCATTGGAACCATTACCTCCATTTCTGTAGTAGAGGCTTCTGACAGCAAAGATCTGGCATGGGAGTTTGTAAAATTTGTATCCGGCACAGAAGGCGCTAAGATTGTAGCAGAAACCGGATCCTTCCCGGCAATTATGACCGACGAGGCAGTAAATACAATAGCAACCATGGATGGCTTCCCCCAGGATCAGCAGTCTAAGGAAGCGCTGTATACGGCTAATATCTATCTGGAAATGCCGGTAAATGAGCATACCTCTGAACTGGAGACGGTTTTAAATGAAGCTCACGATGCAATTATGACCGAGGCATTGACCATTGATGAGGGAATTGCAGAGATGAATGGGCAGGCTGCGGAGATTTTGGGGAGTGATAAATATGTGGAGCCAATTACCCAGAGAAAAACGGACCAGCCTGATTGCATATTCGTTTATTTTGCCTAATTTCCTGGGGTTTGCTATTTTTACTTTGGGCCCAATCCTGTTTGCATTTATTCTGGCGTTTATGGAGTGGGACGGAAACCATCCTATGGAGTTTATTGCCGTTGACAACTTCATAAAAATGATAGGAAACCGCCGGTTTATGGCGGCCTTAAGAAATACGATTGTGTATACCGCCATCACCGTCCCATTGACCCTGATAGTTGCCCTGGGGCTGGCGATTATACTGAACCAGAAGATGAGGGGAAAAAACTTTTTCAGAACGGTCAGTTTTTTCCCTTATGTGGCATCTCTGGTAGCGGTAGCAGCTGTGTGGAATATGCTGTTCAGCCCATCGAAAAGCGGCCCGGTAAATATGATTCTGTATACGCTGGGCTGCCCGCCGGAAGATTTACCCTTGTGGGCCGCCGGAAGAGAGTGGGTAATGTTCACCATTATTCTGTTCTCTGTATGGAAAAATATGGGTTACTATATGGTTATTTACCTGGCAGGACTTCAGGGAGTCAACAGCCAGCTCTATGAGGCCTGCGCCCTGGACGGAGCCAATTCCTGGCAGAGGTTTTTATATATCACCATTCCACAGCTTCAGCCTACGACATTTTTTGTTACCATCATGCTGACCATCAACTGCTTTAAGGTGTTTGACATTGTTTACATGCTTGCGGGAGGATCCAATGGTGTGGTAAATACCTCAGCCATTGTATTGGTTTCTCATATTTATGAGGAGGCATTTACAAACTGGAAGCTGGGATATGCAAGCGCAGTGGCCATGGTTTTGTTTCTTCTTGTTCTCCTGGTTACTATTATTCAGTTCCGCGGCGAAAAGAAATACGCCAATGATTAAAGGGGGAAGTATATGAAGGTACAAAGTAAGGCTGAAAAGCTCAGAAGAGCCGCATTGTATGCAGGCTTAATGATCATGGCGTTTTTTATGCTGATCCCGTTTGCGTGGATGGTATCCGCGTCATTAAAGCTAAATCAGGATATTTTCGTATTCCCCATCCAGTGGATTCCAAGACCGGCTCATTGGGAAAATTATATCCGGATATGGCAGAAGATTCCGTTACTTACATTTATTCTCAATACAGGAAAGATTACTTTGATTGTAACCGGATTTCAACTTATCACCAGCAGTTTTGCGGCATACGCATTTGCCAAAATGAATTTTAAATCCAGAGATAAACTGTTTTTAGCTTATATTGCAACCATTGCTGTACCCTGGCAGGTTTACATGGTGCCTCAGTACATTTTTATGAGAAACATGCACTTAAACGACACCCACCTGGCTATTATCATCCTTCAGGCATTTTCTGCCTTCGGCGTATTTTTAATGAGGCAGTTTTATATGGGAATTCCGGACTCCCTCTGTGAGGCCGCCAGAGTGGACGGCATGACGGAGTACGGGATTTGGGCAAAGCTTATGCTCCCCCTTTCTAAACCGGCCTTGTCCACTCTGACGATTTTTACCTTTGTAGCTACCTGGAATGATTTTCTGGGCCCTATGATTTACTTAAGAACAGAGTCTAAAAAGACTTTGCAGCTGGGCCTTAGAATGTTTATCAGCCAGTACGGCGCAGAGTACGGACTGATTATGGCGGCATCGGTAATTGCGCTGATTCCGGTACTCATCGTATTTCTGTCTCTTCAAAAATACTTTGTGGAAGGCGTGGCTATGAGCGGGGTAAAAGGATAATGACGGGGATTGCAAAAAATTATTATGAATTACTGAAAACCTGGTGTGAAAAGCTTATTGATCTCCAGATAAACGAATTTGAGGAACATTATTTTAAAGGAGGGATTTTGTGTCCCTCCTGCAAGATTATCCACGGAAGAGTGGCGGATGCCATTTACCCCATGATTTTTCTATATGACAGGACCGGGGACAAAAAGTACCTGGATACAGCGGAGCTTCTCTTTGACTGGAGCGAAAATATGATGGCGGATGACGGAAGCTACTATAATGATGCCCAGAATGACTGGAACGGAATTACCGTGTTTTTTGTCAGTATGTTGTCCAGAACCCTTCTGCACCATGAAAATTGTCTGCCGGACAGCTTAAGAAAACGGTTTGAAGCGCGCTTAAAGAGAAATGTCCAGTGGATTTGTTCTGCTATCAATAATTCTTTTGACGCCAATATAAACTACCAGTCAGCGGCGGCGGAAGCCATTGCTTTGTATGGATCCTATGTAGGGGATCCGGAGTATCTGCGGTATGCAGGAGAGAGGGCCGGATTTTGCATGAGGTACATTTCCGGGGATGGATTTCTCACAGGGGAAAGCCACCCCAGGGATTACCGTTCCCCCAGAGGAGTGGGAGGCGTTGACATAGGCTACAATCTGGAGGAATCTCTTCCTGCATTGTTTGAGTGTGCCGAAATCCTGGGTGACAGGGATATGAAAAAAAGGCTTCTTTTTAGCCTGGAAGTACACTGCCGCTTTCTGCTGCCGGACGGAGGCATGGATAACAGCTTTGGAAGCAGAAATTACAAATGGACTTACTGGGGAAGCCGGACTTCTGACGGCTATCTGTCCATGATGGAACAGGCCGGACAGGAAAAAGAAGAATTCCTTTCCTATAAATATGCCGCCTTCCAGATGTTTTCTCAGTGTACAAAAGACGGGCTGCTCTACGGCGGACCGGATTACCATGACCATGGGGAGCAGCCCTGCATCCACCATACATTCTGTAAAGCCAAGGCAGTTGCGGCTTTTCTGGACGGCGGAGTGACGGAGACCAAAAGGCGAAGCCGCCTTCCGGAAGAGATCAGGATTTACCGGTATCCGGAACTTTTGACCGAACAGTATTTTTGCGGCGGGTTTTATGGGACCGCCACGGTAAATGATGTACTCTACCAGAAAGGCGGCCACATTTCCGGAGGGACTATGGGGATGCTGTGGCATGAAAAAACAGGGCCCCTTCTTGCGGCGTCTGTTACCAGATACTCTCTTTATGAGGTAACCAACTCTCAACTTAGCCTGAAAAAGAAAGATTTGGGGAAAATGGCCCTTCGTTTTGAGGAAAATGTGGATAAGAACCTGTTTGCATCCGATCAGGATTTTGCGGCAGAGTTAAAAAGCACCCGGGAACCGGAAATGATCAGGGCAGAAGTCAAAGGAACCCTGCGGACTTTGGAGCAGGAACCAGGAGGACCCTACCGCTTCCTTTATGAGATCAGCAGAAACCGTTTCGCGGCCAGATGCTTTTCCGATGCTAAGGGCCGCCTCTATGTTCCCGTAATTGGCAGAAGTATTGACAGGCAAGGGGAAAACACTTTTTTACTTACCGCAAGAACGGGAGAAAGAGTGCGGATTACTGCGGAGGGAATCTTTGCAAGCGTGAAAAAAAGGTTTCATCTGTGCGGCGGATTTATTGCCTGGGAACTTGAAATCAGCCCGGTTCAGGGGCAAACCGGGGTGGTTCTGGAGGTATTAAAAGAGTGACAAGGGAAGAAGAAATTTTATCAGGCTGGCTGAAACTTCCCGGGAGTGAAGGAAAATCTTATGTGGGAAAAGAAATTCCCGGGTGGAAAAGCTTTCCCCAAGGAAACCAGGATATGGAAGCAGTGTTTGTACTGAATCGCCATGAACACTGGAATGTTCTGATAGAGGCATATCGGAGAACTGGAGACCAGCGCTATGCAGACAAGGTCTGGAAGGAATTTGAAAGCTGGTATCAGACCTGCCCGTGTCCGGAAATTAGACCGGATAAACCTTACCTGAAGGAATGGTTTGACACCTATACGGATCCGGCAAAAGCCTGCTGGCGCTCCCTGGAAGCCGGGATCCGCATGTTTCGCGTCTGGCACAATATCCCGAAATATTTGTTCCAGTCTAAAAATGCCAGGGCGGAATATATTTCTCATTTCAAAAAGTCTCTTACAGACCACGCCCGGGTGCTGTCGGTGGTAAGCCCTGCTTTTTTCCCAAAAGCGGATCACAATCACTATCTGATGGAGATGTTTGGCTTGCTGACATTGGGCTGCACCTATCCGTGGCTTAAGGAAGCGGATAGGTGGAAGGCCCAGGCGGTAAAGGAGCTTAAACGATGCTTTCTTGCCCAGATTACAGAGGATGGGGGACCGATAGAAGGCTGTCCCTATTACCATAATGAAAGCATAGAATTAATGGCTCAGGCGGTACTTCTTATGAAATCTCATCAAATTCCTATAGAAGATATCTATTTGCAGCGCCTTAAAAAGTCCCTGGAATATACTCTTCATACCGTCCGTCCAACGGGAAAGAACGTGGCCTTTGGCGATTCGGACGCTACTGACAATTGGAAGAAAGCCCTGGAGCTGGGAGGAAAGGCCTTTGGCAGAGAGGACTTTATCCAGGCGGGAAGTGGAGACACGCTCTCTGCCCTGCCTCTCCTGAATTATCAACGACAGCTGGGCCAGGTATTTGTCCGTGGAGACTGGGGGAGAGATGCCGCCAGTCTGGCGGTAATCTGCAAGGCCCCGGTGCAGAATGAACATGCACATATTGACGGGGGAAGCTTGGAGTTTACTGCTTTCGGAAAGACCATGTTGACCGACCCGGGCCGTTATACCTACCAGGAAGGAGAAATGCGGAAATTATTTAAGTCGGCAGAATACCACAATACGCTTCTGATTAACGGAAAAAGCCCCTTTGACTATATGGGAACCTGGAGATATGGGGAACAAAAACCGGCCTATCTTACGGAGGTAAACCATCATTTTATCCAAATGCGTCAGGAGGCATACGCCCCTGTAATCCATGACAGGAGAATCTACTATCAGTTATCTCAAAACCGTCCATGGCTGCTTATCCGGGATGACATTGCCGGTCTGGAAACAGGAGACTTTGTTCAGCTGTATTACCATCTGGATTTTACCCGGGTTGAGAAGCTTCCTGGCAGGACGGGGGTTTACGCAGTAGATCCTAAGAGAAAGGTTACCTGTACGGTTCAGGTTTCACCGGAAGCAGAGGGAAGGATACTTGCGGGAAAGGTATCGGAAACCATGGATAGCTGGCATGAGAGCAGGCGGTTCGTATGCAGGGTAGTGAGCCATGGAGAGAAGGTACTGAGACTGTATACATGGATTGTGCCGGGGAGAATAGATTCATAGAAGGAACCGAAATGTGACAGAATGAAACCAGGCGGCTTCTGCTGGCAGCTATCCGCCTGGTTTCGTTCTGCAGCGGCTCACTAGAGATTTTGCTGATCCTGGTGGTTGGTGAGGCGGATAACTCCGCAGCCGATTTTCTCGCCGGAATTGCCGGAGGGCTGGGTGTGAAAGTCATCCGGCATCTGGTGAATTACCAGGGATTTGCCGAGAATCTGGGGAATAATAAAGCGTTTGTCATAGAAAGAAGTCCACGCATATCCCTGATTTGCAAAAAGAGGAGGCAGATCTCCGGCGTGATCGGGATGTTCAGCACCGGCGTGATTGAAGTGACCACCTGTGTTTTGAAAATCATTTCCACAGTCTCCGTTTTCATGGATGTGCATTGCGTAAAAACCGGACGAACCGACATTCAATCTGTCAGGAATCCCAAAAAGTTCTGCTTCAATCAGTGTCCCTCCATAAGGGGTATCAAAAAATTTTACCAGCCCGCTAAGGGAAGGGGCTTTTGTTCCACCTGTGACCCATGCAAGGGCTGAAGGTTCATTATTCTCTAAAATCTCCACAAAAATATCTGCGGGAGTTCTCTGTCTGTCAGCCATATATGAATCCCTCCTGAGGCATTTCGCCTTTTATGTAGAATATGGAGGGACTGTTGTCCTTGTGAGGATTTTGTCATGGAAGCCTGCACATGTGAGAGTGCAGGGACTCTTTTAAACCGCCTTTTTTCTGATTTTCAACAGCAAAAGGATAATACTGATGCCCATTAAAATATGACCGATTCCTGAGGTTCCGGAGATAGAAGCGTCCATTCCGGCGCTTAACTCTGTACCCCATACCTGGGTTAATCCTCTCATAAGAAATCCGAGACCAGTAATATTTAAGCCCAGGTGGTAAGTAATTAATATTTTTCCGGTATTTTGTTCTGAAAAGGAAAAAGATTTTTCAGCAAGCATAAGAAAAAGGAAAAAGAACATTCCTAATAAAAAATAATGTGTGTGTATGACAGACAGATTCGTTTTGCCTGTAAAATGGCTGAACTTTGTAAATTCCCTATAAAATACCCCAAAGATCATAGCAACGGCAGTATAGACCAGCGCTATATTTGCATAACGTTTTGTCATTATATTTTCCTCCTGAAAAGCTTCCGGCTCATCAAAATAATCCAGACATAGGCAAGTGTTTTGGGAATCATCAGCATACCAATAGCCGGAAATGCTCCGCTGAACAGAACAACAGGCAGATAGAACCCAAAAGACAGCGCCACTGCAAGGGGCATAAAACGAAATACCTTGTCATTGGTTTTTGAGTTTTCCTGCCAAAAGATAACAATAATCACAATTCCCATGACGGTAAAGGGAATATTGCGTAAAATTCCGTACAGAAGGGGCTGGTGGTATATAAGCCACTGATTTTGCGGAAGCAGGCAAAGTGCAATCCGGGTAAGAGACAGTCCCCACATGACTCCTGTAAGGCCTTTCCGCCCTTTTATATGATTGTAGTCACGCCAGATATAATAAAGTATCAGATAGAAAATCGTCATGGTAATGGATGTAATAAATTTTCCGATTCCCAGTAACGCTGCATTTGCTTCCAAACCTGTGGTCCAAAGCGCATAAGAGCGGGGAACTAAATGGAAGGAATCTCCAATACCAAGGAGGGCGGCCATAAATCCGGCTTTTCGTACCAAAGAAGACTTTCCGTTGATTAGCATGGTAAGTCCCGTAATAATGGCAAAGCCCAGATAAAAAATGTCAAAAACAGTTTCTGCGATTGCCTGCGGCATAGCTTATTCTCCTTTCCTGTCATAAATAGTATTTTTAACGATTGCGATAAAGAAACAAAGATCCGTCATCGGCGCTTTCGTTCTTAACAACAGGATCATATTTCTCATAATAAAACGCGCAAATTGTGGTTTGGTAAATTGTTCATTCCAAATATCTTCCCGTATTGCCGAATCCTGTTCCATACGTTGAATCAGGGAAGATTCCAGCGCAGATTGCAGGGAAGCCATTCGCGCCTGGCCCAATGGTTCCAGACTGCCGAGACTGTTCATGAGTTTTCCGGCAGATTGGTCGATTTGCTTTTTAAGGAATACAAATATTTCTTCCAGCTGTTCACAAAAAGAATTAGCCGTAATTGCGGTTCTCATTTCAGCCAATGCCTGCATCCAGTATTCTTCTGTCAATGCAAGCAAAATTTCATCTTTGCTTGAGAAGTAATTGTACATGGTTCCGGTGGCGATGCCGGCTCTTTGGGCGATAGTGCGGATATTGACAGCATCTATCCCGTCTGTGTCTGCAATGCTGCGGGCAAGCGTTAGAAGCGTATCGCGCAGAGTATCATCTTTCCTTCTCACTCAAATCCTCCTTTCGTATTTCTATTTATGAACTTGTTCATTTATAGTATATGCAGCCTGCAGGGCGTTGTCAATACTAAAATGAACCTGTTGATATTTGTGGGAATTTGGTATATAATGATGCAAATCTTTTAAATTTGCCCAGATGACCCGGGAAGTATCGCTTTGGGTCAGGAAAGAGAAAAGTATGATTATCAATACCGGAGGGCGGACAGACACCGTCCAGTATTACACCAGGTGGCTGTTGCGCCGCTTTGAAGAAGGCTATGTGCTGACCCGGAATCCAATGTTTCCTAACAAGATTAGCCGATATGAACTGACTCCGGATAAGGTGGACTGTGTGGTGTTTTGCTCCAAAAACTATAAGCCCATCCTGCCCCGGCTCCATGAGATCACGGATCGGTTCCCCGCTTATTTCAATTACACGATCACTGCCTATGGAAAGGATATTGAGCCGGGAGTTCCTTCTATCGAAGAGAGTATGGAAACGCTGATAGAGCTGTCCGATCTGGTGGGGGCTCAGAGAATTGCATGGCGGTATGATCCGGTGCTGCTGACAAAGGATTACACCATCCGGCGGCATATGGAGACTTTTGAGCGGATGGCGGCGAAGCTGGCGGCTCACATTGACCGCTGCATTTTCAGCTTTGTGGAGATGTATAAAAAGCTGGAGACGAATATGCCAGAGCTGCGCCCTATGCCCATAGAGGACAGGGATGAGCTGGCAAAAGGCCTGGGCGCGATTGCCGCAAAATATGGAATTACGATCCAGACCTGCGGCACAAACGGAGATTTTACCCGCTATGGGATCCAGCCTTCCGGCTGTATGACCCTGGATATTTTGGGCAGAGCCAATGGAATCGCATTTAAGGACAGAAAGCATAAGGGCGCCCGCCAGGGCTGCCACTGCATTGAGAGCCGGGATATTGGGGCTTATGACACCTGTATGAACGCCTGTAAATACTGTTACGCCAACAAAACTCCTGAGAAAGCCTTTGAAAACTTTAAGTTCCACGATCCGGATTCACCCTTGATGCTGGGGGATGTGAAACCGGATGATACCATTACCCAGGGGGAACAGAAGCTGTTTAAGAGGATCGTATAAAATTTTCTAAAGAATTTCCACCCTGCAGACATGTTTCTTTGTCTTTTTGTTATAGCTGATCCCCCCCTGCCAGAGTAGCAGCCAGCATCCGTTCCGATTCCCTGGCCAGATTGTAAACGTATCCCAGGCTGTTATTATTCAAAAGAAGTTCTCTAAATTTATCCATCAGTTCTTTATTTGGAATAGAAACCATTTTATTCTCATAAGTTAAAAGTCCGTAGACTACCATGGCCGAGTAAATCTGATTTTTTGTTTTGAGTTCAGTTCCTGTAACAGCATATCCCTGAAGAACAATTGGGACCGGTTCTCCTGACACCATTAGAACAATGTCGTCCCTTACATCCTGGATATTATTACGAATATAGTAAAAGATCTCGTCATAAGGTCCTGAACTGGTCCAATAATTAGACAGCTCATTGTCTGTCAACGCGCATACAACTGACCGGGGGTTATAAATCCGTTTCCCTTTTGCTGTACAATAGCCATCATACCACATTCGCAGCTCTTCTCTGGTGACTGCCGGGTGAGCCGTTCCTTTTTGATATCTTTCAAACAATTCATCAACTTCTGAATCTAAAAATCCAAAGTATTCACTAAATTTCCTTTTTGTCGCCATATCGTATTCTAAAAACATATTCAGTTCTGAGCCGCCAGAGTATTTAGCAATCGGCAGTACCCCAGTCATATAAGCCAATTCCACATAGACTTTCCCTTTTAATAATGACTTTAAAAACAGTAGATAGGCTTCTTTATCCTCCCGAGTAATGAAAGACATATGAAACATTGCATCCCACTCATCCATTATAAAGATAAATTTCTCACCTTTTTCCTGAAAAATATCTGCCAAAATATCCCAGGACGCTCTTGTGGTGTCAATTGACAGATCATCATACGCTTTGGCAAGATCATTGTTAATACCATCCTGTATGCGGGTAATATACTGTTTGTAATTTGTACAATCCCTTGGTACTTCGCTGAAATCAATGAAAACAACATTATGTTTATTCAAATGAGTCTTATAATATTCATTCCTGGCAATAGCCAGACGTTCAAATAATTTTTCAGCATCAACAGCCTTTCCAAAAAATGCGGCAACCATATTTGCCATGACGCTTTTACCGAATCGCCGCGGCCTTGTGATACATAAATATTTTTGTCCGTACATTTCTACTGCACTCAAAATATCTTCCAGAAGCCCTAACAAAAAGCAGACGGACCATGAACTGCTCTGTTTCCCTTATCCTGTGCTGTCTCTGCGCTTTCGATACACAGAAGGCGATACCCCTATTTGCTTCTTAAATGCCATAGAAAAATACTGTTCCGAGGAATATCCGCAGTAATACGCGATTTCGGAGTAAGAGAGGTTTGAGTCTGTAAGAAAATGACAGGCCCGTTTTAGCCTCAGATTGATGATATACTGCTGTATAGTGATTCCGCTGATTTCCTTAAACACCCGATAAAGATATGTGCGGTCCAGACCGATGGTGTTTGAGATATCCTGAACAGAGATATCTTTATAATAGGAATCTTGGATGAGAAAAAGAACCTGGTTAACATAATATTCCTTGCAGGACAGCGGCTTGATTTTTTTGTTGTGCTGCATTAGCTTGGAGCAGAGCAGGTAAAACTGTCCCAGAGCCGTGTAACTGTCGGAGATAGAAGCCGTATTAAGAGAGGTGAGAGGCCGGATCACAGAGACAAGATCTTCCATAGGCTCATAGTGTAACGTAGGGGAGCTGCTTCCGATATTACACAGATTCATCAGTTGCAGAGCACTGATACCCTCAAAACCTATCCAATAATACACCCAGGGTTCCATCACATCGGATTGATACAAGATAGGCACGTTGGGGATAAGAAGAAAGCAGTCTCCTTCTTTCAGATGATAAGTTTTCTCGTGGATCCGATAGATTCCCTTTCCACTGACAATGCAGTGCAGCACAAAATGATCCACTACTGTCTGGGAAGAATAGTGTCCCTGGATGGTTTCATGATATCCGCAGTCTAAAATCTTAATCGATTCATTGCCAGGCATATCCTGCCTAAAATAACTGATATTCTTGATTTCCATACCAAATTCCCCTAAAAAACAACAAAATATGAAATAGTAACAACAAAATACTCTTTTATTTATATCAGAATATGGTATAAATATCAATAGAAAAAGAGAAGAAATTCAGCATAATAACCAAAAAAGTCTTGCTATTCCAGAAAAGATTAAAGAAAAAGGAACAACATTTTGTGAGCTAAAAGGCCCTATGAAACAGAAAAATCAGGGAGTGAACGGATATGAAGATAAAATACTACGGAACATCAGCTTCGGAAGCCTGGCCGGCGCTGTTTTGCAGCTGCCAGGCCTGCCTGCTGGCTAAAAAGCTGGGCGGGAAGAATATACGGTCAAGGAGTCAGGCCCTGATCGATACTTCGCTGTTGATTGATTTCCCCCCGGATACAGGATATCATGTGCAGCATTTGGACTTAGATCTGCAGCAGGTTCGAACACTTTTGATTACCCACAGCCATCACGATCATTTCTTTCCCTATGATATCGGTATGAGAATGCCGGGTTTTGCCGAGGGGATCGGGAAGAGCAGGCTTCTCGTATATGGAAATGAAACAGCCCAGGCTAAATTTCAGGATGCCGCCAAGCTGTATCGGGGCATCGAAAGATTTGTCGAATTTCGAAGACTGGAACCTTTTGAGACCTTTTTTACAGAAGACGGGTATGAGATCATATCATTGCTGGCAGACCACAATCAGCCGGAAAAATCTCTGATTTATCTGATAAAAAAGGAAGAGAAGCAGATTCTCTATGCCCATGACACGGGGATCTTCCCGGAATGCACCTGGAAATTTTTAGAGGGAATCAGATTGGATTTTGTAAGCCTGGACTGCACTGCCTTAAGCCGGAACTGGAGACAAGGGCATATGGGATTTGAGGCAGTGGATGAGGTGAGGGACAGACTGAAAGAGGCAGGTTGTATTGGGAGGAATACTCGGTTAGTCCTGAGCCATTTTGCCCATTTTGGGGATTTCACCCACGAAAAAATCTGTGAGACAGAAAATCCCAAGGGCTATGAGGTGGCCTATGACGGCTGCGTTTTTGAAATTTAGGTATCAAGCACAGAAATCAGGGCGAAAAAACGCCATGAGAATAAAAAGGAGGAAAACATTATGTTAAAAAAGAAATGGGCAATGACGACAATGGCTTTGTGTCTGGCAGCCAATACTGTGCTCCTGGCAGCATGTGGAGAGACCTCTTCTACTCAGCAGACAGGCGGGACAGCCTCAGACACTCCGAATCAGGAGGCCGTAAAACAGGAGCAGTCAGGAGGCGAAGAGGCGGGGGCTGATCTCAACGGCAAAACCATTGAGATCGCCACGTACTTGTCCGGTGATACCTTAAATGCTTACAAGCAGGTAATTGCAGATTTTGAGAATGAGACGGGTGTTAAGGTGACTTTGGACGAATATGGTGAGGACTATGAGAGCACAATGAAGACCAGAATGGCATCCAATGACCTTCCGGATATCTTTGAGACCCATGGATGGTCTTTAATTCGCTACAAGGAGTATCTGACTGATTTAAGCGGGGAGCCATGGGCTGACGAGCTAAATAAGGCGGCGTTGGGTGTAATTCAGGATACAGACGGAAAGCTGTACACATTGATGACCACAGGCTCCTGCCTTGGTACTGCAGTCAATGTAACTGTTTGTGAAAAGGCCGGAGTTGATCCCTGGGCCATTGAGACATGGGATGACTTTAATGCGGCCTGTGAGAAGATCAAGGCGGCCGGCTTTACTCCCATTGCCAATTACTTTACTTCTGCCGGAGCCTTGGCCAATGCCAATGGTTCCTGGCTCAGCTATGAGGGGGCTCAGTTTAACGACAATGAGGCCATGTTAAACGGAACCTGGGATTGGGCAGACTTTAAGACTATTCTGGACTATCTGCAGACCTGGTTTGACAATGGATATCTATATGCGGATTGCGGAACCATTAAGCAAGCCGATGCCATTGAACGCTGTGCCAGAAATGAGTGCGCGTTTATCGTGGGAATCGGAACTTCTTACCAGACGGCAGTTACCGCCCAGAATCCGGAAGTGGTGATGGCCATGATCCCCATCTGCGCCAGCAAGGAAGGCGGAGCAAGGTTCTGCGGAATCGGAGAGGGCGCTTCTTTCGGTATATGGAAGGACACGAAAGAGATGGATGCGTGCAAGGCTTTTCTAAACTATGTGTCAGAGCACGCGGACGGCATCAATAGCGCGGCTGGCGAGATCAGCACACTGCCCTGCCAGGTATCCAAATCCTATGGAATGAGCCTGATGGAGGAGATGGAGTCCCATTATCCCGATGTATTCTACGATAATCTGTGGGACAGAAAGTACATGCCGTCAGGAATGTGGAGTGTGTTCCAGGTTGCCGCCGGAATGTTCTGTGAGGATCAGTCGGAAGAGAGCAAGCAGGAAGTTATTGCTTACCTGAAAGAAAATTACACGGATTTGTACGAGGCGGCACAGGAATAAACAGAGAAACGGGAGTCCAGTTATAGGCTCCCGTTGTTTCAAAATACCAGGAAGGAGAAGAATGCAGATGGAAAAGAGACGGAAATGGACGCTGCTGTCATTGAGTATTCCGGCTTTTTTGTTGATCTTTATTTTTATGATCGTTCCGCTGGGAAACGCAGTGAAAGTATCGTTTTATAAATGGAACGGATATTCTCAGAAAATGCAGTGGATTGGTTTGAAAAACTATGCTTCTATTTTTTCGGACAAAGTTTTCCTGCGGTCTACTATGAACACCTTTATTTATGGATTTGGCAGCACTCTGCTCCAGAACATTGCCGGCCTTTCTGTTGCGCTGCTTGTAAACCGGCAGTTTAAGGGACGGAATTTTGTGCGCCTGATCCTTTACATGCCCATCATGATCTCAGGGGTTATCATGGGAGCTATTCAGTATTATATTTTCAACTATGACAACGGTGTCCTGAACAATCTGTTGAATCTGTTCGGTATTGGAAATATCTACTGGATGCAAAGTGGAATCGGTTCGGTGTTGATTATCACGTTGATTAACAGCTGGCAAGCCATGGGGTTCTGTATGCTGATCTATCTGGCTGGCCTGCAGAATATACCCAAAATGTACGAGGAAGCTGCTCTTTTAGACGGCACTAGCCGGCGGCAGATCTTCTTTAAGATCGACCTTCCTCTGCTGATGCCGGCCATTACCACTGCGGTTATCACCAACTTAATCGGCGGATTTAAGCTGTACGATATCATCGTTACCTTAACAAACGGAGGACCTAACCGGAAATCCCTGTCCCTCTCCTACTATATTTCTTTGCTGTATTTTAATGACGAGAAGGCGGGATATTCGGCTGCAGTGGGAATCGCATTGTTTGTCATTATTTTTGTAGTTGCGGTCCCCATTAATCAGTATCTGAGAAGCAGGGAGGTGGAGTACTGATGAAAACTGAAAGAAGCGACAAGGTTCCTATGAGGCAGGTGTATGCGCCAAATAAGAAAGTGGGTTGGGGCGTATATGTAATTTCCGGTTTTTTGATTCTGTTGTATCTCTTGCCCATCTATGTAATGCTGAATCAATCCTTTCGCTACATCACGGATTTGACTCCACGCCTGTATCTGCCAGAGAAATGGACATTTGACAACTATGCCCAGGCTTTTCAGGATCCGAACCTGCTTAACGGATTTAAAAATTCCATGATATATGTGGCAGAAGTATGTGCGCTGGAGGTTTTTTTGGGAGGGCTGGCGGCTTATGGTCTGGCGCGATCCGGAGGAAAGGTATCTTCCGCTTTGAGAACTTTCAACATTTGCGTTATGATGATTCCCAGTTTGTCCCTGCTGGTAGGTACCTATTCTTTAATGGTGAAGTTCCACATGATCAATAAAATATGGGCCTTGTCCCTTCAGACCGCAGCCATCGGTATGGCAGGAACCATGTTTTTTTACACATCATTCATTGTCTCCATTCCAAGAGACCTGGATCAGGCGGCGGCTATCGACGGAGCCGGGATTCTGAGAACATTTTTTCAAATCATTCTGCCTCAGCTGAAGCCGGTGACAGTCACCAGGCTGATCATGAGTGCGGTGGGAACCTGGAACAATTTTGCCATGCCTACTTACCTGCTGACCAACACCAGCAAAGCTACGGTGATTCTGACGGTGCGGAAAGCCTTCTACACGGCCTATGGTTCTGTTCAAAACGTACCTTTGGCTTGTGCGGAATGTGCAGTTGCCCTGGCGCCGGTGATCCTTTTGTATCTGCTGCTTCAGAGATATATTATCGAAGGACAGCTGGATTCAGTGAGCAAATAGAAAATTTCCGGAGGTGGTGCTCCATAGATAATCACCTATGGAACACCACCTCCGGAAAGATTTTTACATCAGTCCTATACGTACTCTACAACATCGATCCACTTCATCAGGAAGTCTTTCTCTTTTGCTTTTTTCTTGGTAAGCTGAGCGGCAGCTACAATGGGCAGCCAGCGGTTTACATACTGGCGCGCGGTATCGCTTTTCTTGCAGAACAAATCAATATACATATCTGCCAACTTCTGATCCTCCAGAGCAAATAACAGATAAGTCATAGCGGCGTCAGCGCTGGCATTGCCCTGAGCAGCATGGGCCCAGTCAATTACGGCAAAATTCCCCTTTGTATCAACGATAACATTGGTAGGATTGAAATCGCCGTGACACAGCTTGGTATGTCTGGGCATACCATCCAGACGGGTGCTCAGCTCATAGCGGCAGGTAGCGTCAATGTCCTTTAAGCTGTTGATCTGGTTTTGCAGCTTTGCCTTTAACTTTTTAATGCCAGGGCACTTCTTGGAATGGATCTCCAACTGAAGATCTACGAACTGCTCCATGTATTCCTCCAGCTTATCCGGGTTCTCCTTAATTAAGGAGTCTAAGGTAACGCCTTCCACTTTTTCCCGAACTAATGCCCAGCCCTCTGGAGTTTCGGAAACCTCAAGGATTTCCGGAATGTTTAAACCGGTTTCCTCTACGTGAGCTTCATTTAATGCCTCGTTAAATACATCGGCCTTAGAGTAACGCTTCTTGTCAAAAACTTTGATGATTTTGTCCTTGGTAGCGTATACGGTTTTATGAGGACGTGTAAAGATAATATCTTTCTCATTCAGCTTCATGAAAATACCCTCCTTATATTTATATTAGTTTGCGTTTTCTTCACCATAGTAAGCGCGCAGATACATATCCTTGATCTCGGTCATCAGCGGGTATCTGGGATTGGCGCCGGTACACTGATCGTCAAATGCGTGCTCAACCATCTCGTCTAAAGTTGCCATAAAGGCTTCTTCCGTAATGCCGTAATCCTTGATGCACTTCTTAATGCCGACTTTTGCCTTTAACTCCTCAATTTTGTCAATGAACTTGTTTAAGGTGTCCTCATCATCTTTGCCAAATACGCCGCAGAAGTTTGCACACTCTACATAGCGGGACAGGGTATGAGGATACTGATACTGAGAGAAAGTGCCCATCTTAGGCGGAACCTCTACCGCATTAAACCGCATAACATGACTGATTAACAGCGCATTTGCAACGCCGTGGGGCAGGTGATGGTAAGCTCCCAGTTTGTGAGCCATGGAATGGCATACGCCTAAAAATGCATTTGCAAATGCCATACCGGCCATACAGGAGGCATCTGCCATTTTCTCACGGGCGTAAGGATCGTTAGCGCCGTTTTCGTAAGCACTGGGCAGGTAAGCGAAAATATTCTTCATTGCCTTTAAGGCCAGGCCGTCGGTGTAGTCGGTAGCCATGATGGAAGCATAAGCCTCTAAAGCATGGGTTAAAGCGTCAATACCGGAAGCGCTGGTTAAGCCCTTGGGCTGGTTCATCATGTTGTCGGCATCAATGATTGCCATGTTGGGAAGCAACTCATAGTCAGCCAGAGGATACTTGGTGCCGGTGCGATCATCCGTGATAACTGCAAAGGGAGTTACCTCAGAACCGGTACCGGAGGATGTGGGGATAGCTACAAAGTAAGCTTTTTCGCCCATTTTCGGGAAAGTGTAAACTCTCTTTCTGATATCCATAAAGCGCATTGCCATATCAAGGAAGTCTACTTCCGGATGCTCATACATTACCCACATAATCTTTCCGGCATCCATTGCGGAACCGCCGCCCAAAGCGATAATGCAGTCAGGCTCAAACGCGCGCATTGCAGCAGCGCCGGCATTTGCGGAAGTTAAGTTGGGATCGGGAGCAACCTCATAGAAGCAGGTATGCTGAATACCCATCTGGTCTAATTTTTCTTCAATAGGCTTTACATATCCATTCTTATATAAGAAGCTGTCAGTAACAATAAAGGCTTTCTTCTTGCCCATAATGGTGCCCAGCTCATCTAAAGCAACCGGCATACAGCCTTTCTTAAAGTAAACCTTTTCAGGTGCGCGGAACCACAGCATGTTTTCTCTCCTTTCGGCAACGGTCTTGATGTTTAATAAATGCTTTACGCCAACGTTCTCGGAAACAGAGTTGCCGCCCCAGGAGCCGCAGCCTAAGGTTAAGGACGGAGCCATATTGAAGTTGTAAAGATCACCGATACCGCCATGAGAAGAAGGAGTATTGATGACAATACGGCAGGTTTTCATTGCCTCAGCATGTTTCATAATCTTGTCGGTCTGCGCCGGATGAATATAAAGGGATGCAGTGTGGCCATAGCCGCCGTCTGCTACCAGACGCTCTGCCTTTGCCAGGGCATCATCAAAGTCTTTTGCCTTGTACATAGCCAGTACCGGAGATAATTTCTCGTGAGCAAATTCCTCGGAAATATCAACGGATTCCACTTCGCCGATTAAGATCTTGGCGCTTTCCGGTACGGTAACGCCTGCCAAAGCGGCAATTTTGTGTGCGGACTGGCCAACAATCTTAGCATTTAAGGAACCGTTGATTAAGATGGTTTTTCTAACCTTCTCAATTTCGTCAGGTTTTAAGAAATAGCATCCGCGGTATGCAAATTCCGCCTTAACTGCATCGTACAAGGGCTCTAAAACAGTAACGGACTGTTCAGAAGCACAAATCATACCGTTGTCAAAGGTTTTGGAATGGATGATAGAGTTAACAGCCAACTTTACGTCAGCGGTTTCATCAATAATAACCGGGGTATTTCCTGCGCCTACGCCCAGTGCCGGCTTGCCGGAAGAATAAGCGGCATGAACCATGCCGGGGCCGCCAGTTGCCAGGATAATATCAGCATCCTTCATAACTTCGTTGGTCAGCTCAAGGCTGGGAACATCGATCCATCCGATAATGCCTTCAGGAGCGCCGGCCTTAACAGCGGCTTCTAAAACAATTCTTGCAGCCTCAATAGTGCAGTTCTTTGCACGGGGATGGGGGCTGATGATAATTGCGTTTCTGGTCTTTAATGCAATCAGGGTCTTAAAGATTGCAGTAGAGGTAGGATTAGTGGTGGGAATAACCGCAGCGATAATACCGATAGGCTCAGCGATTTTTTTCGTACCAAAGGCCAGGTCTTCTTCAATGACGCCGCAGGTCTTGGTGTCCTTGTATGCGTTGTATATGTACTCGGCTGCGTAGTGATTTTTAATAACCTTATCTTCCACGATACCCATGCCCGTCTCTGCAACGGCCATCTTAGCTAACGGGATACGTGCCTGGTTGGCGGCAATGGCGGCTGCGTAGAAAATTTTGTCTACCTGCTCCTGGGTGTAGGTAGCAAACTGCGCCTGAGCCTCACGCATGGCTTTCAGCTTTGCGATTAATGCGTCAACGTTGTCAATGATTTCGGGTGCCTTAGTCTTTGCCATCTTTGATCTCCTCCTGATTATTTTACCATAAATAGTAGCGTTCAGACAGTCACTATAAATGATAGGCTGCAAAGTTATTTTTCTTTCTGATGGTATTATACTGCGGGGGATTTTGAATGTCAATAAATTAACGATAAAAAATTAACAAAATAGCAGTTTCTATGTTTTGTATAAAGAAAGCAGGAAAAAAGCCTATAAAAATAAAAAAATAGACAGAAATTCAGAGATGGGAGAGGGGAGAAAAGAGGAGAAACAGAGGTAATATTGTTAAAAAAATAACAATATTACAATTAATCGCCCTCTGCTATTTTACGGAGAGTTATTGGGTCTTGAATATAATAACCCTGTTCAGTTTTTTTAAATATCCACGTTTTACAAAATTGGCAAGAACGTAGAGCAGGTGTCGGTAAGTCACACCCAAGAAATCCGCTACCTCAGTATGCTTTTCTCTATACATTTTGTTAGATGAAGTAAGCAGAATAAAATTTGCCAATCGCACCTCTAAGGGATAAGATTGGTTTTTGGAATAGTTATCGGTGTTGCCAATTGCTTTCTGACTTAGAAACAGACAAAGATAACGCAAAAATTTTGTATCGTTCAGTAGTTTATCCCTGCATTTATTGATGAGAATTTTGTAACAAATACAAGGCGTAATGGCTGTGACGCCGTTGGCGGCTTCCTGCGCGCCGAGCAATTCCATTTCCCCAACAAAGCAAGGGGCATTTAGGAAATTTATTAGAGAAATGCGGCCGTTTTCGTGAGAAAGAAACAATTTTGCCCGACCGCTTATTAAATAATACAGAGAATCGGGTTTTTCCCCTTCACACAAAATATTTTCTGCACTGTCAAATTTCACGATTGATGTATAGGGACATATATCGAAACTGAAATAGTCCGACAATGGAAAATGATTATAATATTCCTTTAATAATTCATTTTGATGAATAACGTTCATAAATAATAGTCCTTTTAACCAGTGTGAGATTTCTCATATCAGATTATCATGGATTTTTATATAATTCAAGAAGAGGAGGTCGAATGAAAATGACACAAGAAGAATATTGGAACAGTGTATCAGCAAAAAAGGAATTTACCACGCCCTTTCAAGCTGCGGAATTTTCAAAATATGTGAAAAGAGATAATAGTATCCTTGATGTAGGCTGTGGGTATGGAAGAACACTTGACGAATTGTATCATAACGGCTATCGTAACTTAACTGGCATTGATTTTTCAAAGGGTATGATAGAAAGGGGAAAACAGCAGTTTCCCTACCTTGATTTGCGAGTAAAGGATGACGCTAAAATACCCTTGCCAGACGCAAGCATTGATGCTGTAATCCTTTTTGCAGTTTTAACCTGTATATGGCCAAATGAAGAGCAGGAGCAGCTATTAACAGAAATTAAGCGGATATTGAAACTACAAGGAATTTTGTATGTAAATGATTTCTTGCTGAATACAGATGAACGTAATCTTTCAAGATATGCAAAATATAAAGAAACCTATGGCATATATGGTGTGTTTGAACTTCCGGAAGGCGCGGTATGCCGGCACCATGATGAAACATGGATAAAACAACTTTTAAAAGATTTTTTGGAACAGGAATACAACCATGTGACATTTACAACAATGAATGGGAATAAGTCAAACGGCTTTTACTTTATAGGACAGTTAAATAGTTTATAAGCAATTTTATTGCCCCGCCGTCAGGCAATTCCAATTTGGGAATGAATGGTTAAAATTTTCCCTCCATTTTAGAAAAAAGGTTGCGTGTATATTCAGCCAATTATTACAGATAATAGAAGTAAAATTATACACAAAATACGACAAAATGGAGGACTTGTTCATGAAAGCAACTGGAATAGTAAGAAGAATCGATGATCTGGGACGAGTGGTAATCCCTAAGGAAATCCGCAGAACTCTGAGATTAAGAGAAGGAACCCCTCTGGAAATTTTTACTGACAGAGAAGGAGAAATTATATTAAAGAAATATTCCCCTATGGTAGAGCTTACCGCTTTTGCAGGCCAGTATGCGGACGCCATGGCTCAGTCTACCGGGATGATGGTTTGCATTACGGATCGGGATCAGGTGGTGGCTGCAGCCGGAGGAGCCAGAAAAGAACTGCTGCAAAAGCCTATCAGCCATCAGCTGGAGAACGTGATTCAGGAGCGGGCGGCCATCACTGCGGGAAAAGACGATAAAGGTTTTATCTCTTTGACATCAGAACCGCTGGAAGGCATTACGGCTCAGGTAATTGCCCCCATTATCTGCGAAGGGGATGCTATCGGCGCAGTTATTATATTGAGTCGGGAGCCGAGAGTCAGATTTGGAGAAATGGAAATGAAGCTGGCGGCCACTGCAGCCGGATTTTTAGGGAGACAGATGGAAAGTTGATGTCCAGATTATCAGGCTGATCACTGCCAAAGCTACCCTCAGTGAACAAGGGCACCGTGTGTCCTCTTGTCCACTGAGAGTAGGTCGACAAATTATAGAAAATATGCTATAATAGACCCATTGAATTTTCTGGCAAACTCCCAATACAAGGGGGTTTTTCTGGCCGGAATACCGGGGTCTATTGCCTCAATTTGTGCTTCTTGGAGGGGAGAGTATGAAGTTCCTTGTAAACAAAAAGCTTGCTACGCGCATTGGAATTATCACGACCGTGATTACCTTAACCGGTATGCTGCTGCTATGGCTTATTGTATCTTCCAATGCCGCATCTATGGTTAAAAACGATATTACTAACCAGATGACTGATGCCGTAGAATCCAGGGCTGCCATTATCAATGAGTATGTAGCTTCCGCAGAAGAATATATGTCGGCTTTTGCTTTGAGCAGCGAGGTCCGTCAGCTCCTTATGAATCCGGATGATCCGGAGCTGACCGGGAAGGTCCAGCAATATACAGAGGATTTTGCTGCGGTCAAGGGCGTGTTTGAGGGGCTGTATATTGCCACCCCGGACACCCATGTCTTGACGCACACTTCTCAGAGCGCTATCGGGATGACCACCCGTACAGGGGACTCGCTGAAATCGTTTCAAGATACAATTCTGGCCCGAAAGGAGCTGACAAATCTGGGGATTATGAAATCTCCCGGAACCGGTAGCATGATCCTTTCTATGTACGAGCCGGTATTTGAAGGGCAGAGGTGTATTGGTTATGTGGGGGCAGGTGTCTATGCCAGCCATTTAATGGACTCTTTGCTGAATTTATCCATTAAGGGACTGCCGGACAGTGAGTATGTATTTTTGAATGTAGACACTGGCGTTTATCTTTACCATGAGGATGACCAACTGCTGAATACGGCGACCACAGATGCCGGGTATCAGGAAATCCTCCGGCGGATTCAGGAAAACGGCGATACCCAGGCCAATACATATTCCTACAAGGATGAAAACGGAGTCAACCAGCTGGTAGTTTACAAATATTTAAAGAACCGGGGTTGGGTCTTTATGGTTCGGGAGAGCGTTGCGGAGGTTTACGGGGAAGTAATCATGGTGCGTATCGTTGTAGGAGCACTGTGTGCCGTAGTAGCCGCTGCCATTATTTTGATCACCCTTTTGATTTTACGCCGGGAGGGCAAAGAGCTGATGGCTGTAGAGCGGGCTATCAGCCGCCTGGGAGATCTGAACCTTTCTGCTGATGAAGAGCTGGAGGCCTTTTACCACCGGGCAGATGAGATTGGGCTGATTGCCCAGACGACCCACCATGTCTGCGCCTGCCTGCAGAAGACCATTGATGATATAAATCGAATTCTGGGTGAGATGGCAGGCGGCAATCTGGCCGTTGATGTGGAGAAAAACAGTTCCTACTATATTGGCGACTTCAGGGCCCTGCTGGTAAGCCTGAAATCCATTCAGGGAAATTTGACAAATGTGATTCGCGATATTTCTTTTGTGGCTAATCAGGTTGATACCAGTGCGGAGCGGGTATCAACAGGGGCTGAAGCCCTGTCTCAGGGCACATTGGAGCAGGCGGGTTCCATCGATGGGCTGGTATCAAATGTGACCGAGATCACTTCACAAATCCAGACCAGCACTGTGCGATGCGACAGCGCCAGTAAACTGGTGGACAAAGCCACCGGCTATACAGCGGAAGCTGATGTTAAGATGGATCAGTTGACAGTCGCTACTCAGAATATAGACAGTTCTTCTACTCAGATTGGAACGATTATTAAGACGATAGAAGATATCGCATTTCAAACAAACATTCTGGCGCTGAACGCTGCTGTGGAGGCAGCCCGCGCTGGCACTGCAGGGAAGGGGTTTTCTGTTGTGGCCGATGAGGTGCGGAATCTGGCGGCAAAGTCCGCCCAGGCAGCTCAGAGCACAAACAATCTGATCAACCATTCCATTCAGGATGTTAAAACCGGAGCGGAGTCTACTGCCCTTGCCGTTTCTGCCATGCAGGTAATCAGTGAATGTATCCAGTCTATTAAGACACTGATGGATGAAATTGCCGCTGCCAGCATCCAGCAATCTGAGATGATTACCTTAGTGGAACAGGGAATTTAGGAGATATCTGCTGTGGTGCAGGAAAACTCTTCTACGGCCGAAAAGAGCGCGGCAGTATCAAAAGAGCTATCTGACCAGGCGCGGAGATTGAACAGCCTGATCAGTCAGTTCCGCATTGAGGAATCATAAAAACAGGTTTTCAGCAAAGGAGGTTACAATGAAAAGCTTAAAGCAAAGATTTTGGTCAATCCTGCTGACTTTGGCCATGACTGTTTCTGTGACAGCCGGAGTAACGGCGGCCACAGAGCTGACTGCCCAGGCAGCGGATCAGGACATTGTGGTCTTATATACCAATGATGTCCACTGCGGTGTGGATGACAACATTGGTTATGCAGGACTGGCTCTGTACAAAAAGGAGATGCAGGCACAGACCCCTTATGTGACGCTGGTAGATGCAGGCGACGCCATTCAGGGAGCTCCCATCGGCACCCTGTCAGACGGCGGATACATAATTGATATTATGAATCAGACAGGATATGATTTTGCTATTCCCGGAAATCATGAGTTTGACTACGGAATGGCACGTTTTCTGGAACTGTCCGGAAAGCTGAACTGCGGATATTATTCCTGCAATTTCATAAATCTGGCTTTGGGGGCTCCGGTATTTGCGCCCTATAAAATGTTTACCTATGGGGATACCCGGGTAGCCTTTGTTGGCGTCAGCACTCCGGAAAGCTTTACCAAGTCTACTCCCGCATATTTCCAGGACGGAAACGGCAATTATCTCTATGGTTTCTGTGAAGATGAGAGCGGACAGGCTCTTTACAATCAGGTTCAGGCAGCGGTAGACGGGGCCAGAGGCCAGGGGGCAGAGGTTGTTATCCTGGTAGGCCACCTGGGAAATGAGGGCGTTTCCGGCCAGTGGACTTCGGAACAGATTATTAAAAACACCAATGGCATAGACGCAGTTATTGATGGACATTCCCACGAGACTTATGACAAGACCTATTCCAACAAAGACGGAAAAGATGTTATCGTAACCCAGACGGGAACCAAGTTGAAAAATATTGGCAAGATGACCATTAAACCGGATGGGACCATTACCACCGAGATGGTAGCTGAGGTTCCTGACGCAGGGTTTACTACATACACCGTAAAGAAAAATGATTCCTTAAGCAGAATTGCCAAAAGGACTCTGGGATCTTCTGATGCCTGGCCTGCTATTTACAATGCCAACAGAGACCGGATCCGCAAGTCTGATGTTCTTACCGTTGGTACAGTTCTCACTATCCCGGGGGGATCTATGGAAACAGAGGGCGGTAAGTTTGTCGATGCGGCAACAGACGCTTACATTAAGAAAATCCAGGTCCAGTACAGCGAGAGCCTGAAGGTAGTCTTAGGCCATACAGAAGTGGAGCTGACTATTAAAGACCCGGAAACCGGAAACCGGGCGGTAAGAAACGCGGAAACCAATCTGGGCGACTTGTGTGCAGATGCATTCCGGTATCAGCTGGAAGCTGACATTGGCCTGATGAACGGAGGCGGTATCCGTGACAGCATTACAGCGGGAAATATTACTTATAATGATACATTAAAAGTATTCCCCTTTGGAAATATGGGCTGTGTGGCAGAGGTAAGGGGACAGCAGATCAAGGACGCGCTGGAGATGGCCGCTAAGGATTGCCCCCAGGAGAGCGGCGGATTCCTCCATGTATCCGGCATTACCTACACAGTGGATACTTCAGTTCCCTCCAATGTGAAATTGGATGAAAAGGGCAACTTTAAAAGTGTATCCGGCGCTTACCGGGTAGGGGACATTTTGGTAAACGGAGAGCCCTTAGACATGAATAAAACATACACGGTAGCATCCCATAACTATATGCTCAAGTCCGGCGGAGATGGAATGAGCATGTTTGCAGGAGCCAGGGTAGTGAAGGATGACGTTATGGTAGACGTAGACATACTGTCCTCCTATATTTCGGAAAAATTAGGCGGAAATGTGGGGACCGAATACGGAAATCCCAGAGGACAGGGGAGAATTACAATCAAATAATCAGAATTTTTATAAAGGGGATGCTGCAAAACAGGGCGGCATCCCCTTTCCTTAGCTCTCGCTTTTTAGTTTTCTCTCCCCAAAGCAGATTTTAAGAAAGATGGGGGTCACAATAGATGAAACGATAATAAGCAGAATTACTGTTGTGAACAGCGATGCATCCATAAGGCCCACATTCAGCCCCTTCTGGGCAACAATCAGCGCAACCTCGCCCCTGGCCATCATGCCAACGCCAATACATATACTGTCACGGCTGGAAAAACGGCATAGTTTTGCACCCAGCCCGCAGCCTGCAATTTTGCTTAAAAGCGCTACTGCAATAAAACCAATGGTAAAGAAAATTATTTGCGGCGTAATTCCCGAAAGCACGGTTTTCAGACCAATGCTTGCAAAGAATACCGGCCCAAAAAACATATAAGAGGTAATGTCCATTTTCTGCTCAATATATTCGGAATCCGGCAGGTTGCAGAGAACCACTCCTGCCACAAAGGCGCCAGTTATGTCCGCAATTCCAAAATAAGTTTCTGCGGCATAGGCCATCAGCAGGCAAAGCCCCAGTCCCAGGATTGGCAGTCTCTGCGTATGAGGATATGCCTGATCAATTTTCCGAAACGCTTTATACAATAAGATACCAACAATAACAGCAAAAACAAAAAACAGTACAGTATTAATGATAATCTGCAGCGGTTGCACAGAAGGGTCCCGAAAACCAATTACAAAGGTCAGTACCAGAATGCCGAGGACATCGTCTATAATGGCTGCGCTCATAATGGCTGTTCCGCATTTTCCGCTTAACTTTCCCATTTCCCGCAGCGTCTCCACCGTTATGCTGACGGATGTGGCCGTCATAATCACACCAGTGAATACAGCTTTATAGAAATTTTCTGAGCCCCATGGAGAAACACCATAAAAAGCCATATATAGAACTGCTCCCATAATCAGGGGCACAAATACTCCGGCACACGCAATCAGGAATGCCTTGGGACCTGTTTTCAGCAGCTCAGAAAGCTTATTCTGGAGTCCGGCCGAAAACATCAGAAGTATCACGCCAATTTCTGCCATAATCGTCAAAAAATCGGACTGCCCCACAATTCCCAACATACTGGGTCCAAGCAGCAGGCCTGCCACAATTTCTCCGACTACCTGCGGAAGCCTGATGTGCCTTGCGGCAATTCCCAGGCATTTTGCTGTAATTACGATGATCGCCAGATCGCGTAACAGATTATAATCCATGTTTTTCACACCTTTCTTTCATCAGTTCTTCATCAAATTTCCAGGTTGTTATAACACTTTTCTCAGCAGCCGTCAAGAGAAGGCAATAAAATTTTGTGAAAAAATTTACAATAACCAGTTACCCTTACCGGACAAAAATTTTAAATTGTAAACCTAAAATAAAAATAAGTTGACAATTATTATAAAAAAACGTATAATCCATCATATAATAAAAAGAAGGGAAGATGCAATAATATGACTCGACCAATTTCCACGGAACAGCCCGGGCAGGCAAAGGCAGGCCGCCTTACCACCGCCCAGATGGCTGCCATAGCATTGATGACTGCCGTTACTTGTGTACTGGGCCCGCTGGCAATCCCGATAGTTGTCAGTCCGGTGCCGCTTTCTCTTACTAACCTGGTGCTTTTCCTGTCGATGTATATTCTGAAAACAAAAAAAGCGCTGATCAGCTATCTTATATACCTTTTGCTGGGGATTGCCGGGCTTCCGGTATTTTCCGGTTTTAGCGGTGGTCTGGGAAAGCTGGCAGGGCCTACAGGCGGATATTTGGTAGGGTTTATCTTTATGATATTAGTTTCCGGGCTTTTAATAGAGCGATTCTCCAGCAAACGCTTAATCTGCGCCGGGGCATTAGTTTTGGGAGCGCTAATCTGTAATGCCTTTGGCACTGCCTGGCTGTGCTGGCAGCTGAAAGTGGACTTTGGAGCCGGACTTGCAATGGGTGTGATTCCCTACCTGCCGGGAGATGCGGCCAAGATTATTTTGGCTGTCATCGCCGGACCGGAAATTTCCAGGCGCGTCCATCAGGCAGTAGGTAACATTTAAACGTAACAGACTTTCAAAACCTCCCCTTCCCCCTTGAAAAAATATATGGTATACTGGTCCTATCATCACAAGAAAAGAGGAAAATACCATGTTGGATACCATAAAGCTACAGACCAAACAGGCGGCAGGGGAGCTCCTCCAAGCGGCAAAGCTGAAGCCGGGTCAGATTTTGGTGGCAGGCTGCTCTTCCAGCGAGGTGGGAAGCTTTCAGATTGGTTCCCACTCCAGCCAGGAGATTGGCACTGCTGTTTTTGAAGCTCTCCAGGAGGAGCTGGCCCCTCAGGGAATATATTTGGCAGCTCAGTGCTGCGAGCATTTAAACCGGGCTATTATCCTTGAGGCAGAGGCGGCAGAGCGATACGGCTACGATCCGGTCAATGTGGTTCCGCGATTAAAGGCTGGCGGATCCTTTGCCACAGCCGCTTACGCGAGCTTTTGCCATCCGGTGGCAGTAGAGCATATAAAAGCCCATGCCGGAATTGATATTGGAGACACCTTGATAGGCATGCATTTAAAAGATGTGGCGGTTCCGGTTCGCATTAGCACAAAAGAAATCGGAAATGCCCACGTAGTCTGCGCCAGAACCCGACTGAAATTTATTGGCGGGGAGCGGGCCGGGTATGATGAGACACTGGGATAATCCACAAAACCAGGGGGAAGCACATGAAAGAAAAGAAAGCAACCATCCGGGAAGTGGCGGCCCTGGCCGGTGTATCTATCAGCTCAGTATCCCGATATTTAAAGGATCCCAAAAGTATCCAGCCTTTGGCGGCGTATAATATTAAAAATGCGATTCGGGAGCTTCAGTACGAGCCAAACACTTTTGCCCAAAACCTGAAACGGGGCAAGTCCAACATTGTGGGCCTGGTAGTGCCTCATACAGAGCATTTTTTCAGCCGGGTATGCCGGGGGGTCAGCGATTACTTTTTTGAGAGAAAATATGTGACCTTTATTTGTGAAAGCGATAATGACGGTACAAAAGAGAAATTTTATGTCCAGGAGCTTTTAAACCAGAAGGCGGCAGGAATTATCATTGCCCCCTGCGGTCAGAACTCCATGTATTTACAGAATGTATCCAGAGAGTATAAAAACATGGTAGTGATTGACCGCCTGGAAAAGGTGGGCTGCGATATTGTACTGGAAAACCATCGGGAAAATGCCTACAACATGGTTTCCTGGCTTTTAAAAAACAAGCCCTGCAGACAGGTGTTGATGCTGTTTGGATGGATAGACAGCTATAATACCCGTATGTGCATGGAAGGATCCAATCAGGCTTTTGCAGAGGCGGGAAAGCCTGAGGAAGAAATTTTACGGGTGGTGACTGCCCGCAAAATTGATGCGGTAGTGGATGCATTAAAGCAGTTTTCCGAAAAAATCCGGGAAGGGGAGCGGCCTTTGATTGTTGCCTTTGGATCGGACATTTTGGAATATGTAGCAATGGAAATCCATCAGCACTACCCGGGGTGGATTGGTAAAGTAGATGTTGCGGGCTTTGCCCAGGCCGAAACGCCTCAGAAGCTGGGGCTTCAGTGTTCCCTGGTTGTCAAGAATCCGGAGGCGGTAGGGATTACTGCGTCAGAGCTTCTTCACCGTAAAATTCAAGAAGAAATGAAGGATACCACCCCAAGAATTTATGATATCAAGGTACAATATAGGTTTTAGTGCGGCAAAATGGCTTCGGAAATACGATTGTATTTATTAATTGCCTTTCCGAAGCTGTTTTTTAGATGATTTGAAAACGTTTTCAAAAATAAGAGGAAGGATAAATTGACGAAATACACATAAAAATCATAATATAATCCTGAAAAATCAAGCAAAAAATACAAATACTTCTATTGACAAGGCCATGTTCCCTTGTTATAATGACCGTATCGGGAGATTTAATAGGTGAAAACATTTTCAGAAAAAAGGAGACAACATTATGAGAAAAAGAGTTTTGGCATTAACAATGGCAGGCATTATGGCAGCTACCGTTACTGCTTGCGGCGGCGGAGCGTCAACCGCAACTACCGCAGCTACTACCGCGGCGGCAACTACTGCAGCGGCGCCGGCAGAGACAGAAGCGGCATCAGAAGGAGAACCGGCAGAGGGAGAGGCAGCCGGCGCTGTTACGGCAGATTCCTTTAAGCCTGGCAAAGATTTTAATATCCGTGTTCCTTTCGCAGCAGGCGGATCTGCAGATACTATTTCCAGAATTATTGGTCAGGGCCTCCAGAAGACTTATGGAAATTCCGCAGTGATTAATAATTTAACCGGAGCCAATGGAGCAATTGCTGCTGCAGATTTAGACAGCGCCAAGTCAGATGCCACTGAGCTGATGGTAGGCGGTATTGCCATGTTTACTCTGGCGCCTCTGTTTAATCCGGACATTAATTTAAGCCTGGATGATTACCAGTTTGTATGCAGTATTGTATCAGAAGATCAGATGTTGTTTGTTGCTCCTGGCAATTCAGGCATTGAGGATTGGGCAGGCCTTCAGGAATATGCAAAGAACAACCGTATTGTTTTTGGTTCCAATACTCCCGGCGGCGCAACTCACATGCTTCAGACCATGCTCTTTGGCGAGGCTGGCATTGAAGCAGAGGCAGTTACCTCCGATGGTTCCGCAAAGGATCTGCTGGCAGTAGCGGGAGGCAACGTGGTATGTGCGGCCGCCACCTCTTCTCTGGGCGCTCAGTATGTAGAGGAAGGAACGCTGATTCCTATCGTGGTATTCTCCGAGGAACCCTACACCGGATATGACGGGATTGAAGTTCCCACTGCAAAATCTTTAGGTTACGATATTGTATTCCAGACCTGCAATTTCTTAATGACCAAGAAGGATGTTAATCCTGATGATGTGGCTGCTATTTATCAGGCGATTTTAGACTACAGCGAGACCGATGAGTTTAAAGAGCTGGCAGCTAATGCCAGCTACATTCCGGATCTGTCCGACGGCGAGACGGTAAAACAGACTATCGCAGATGCAGCGGCAATGTGCCAGGATGCTTACAATAAATATTACGCAAAGTAGAACCAGAGAAGTTTGACTCAATTAGTAAAATGCGGATTTCGCCCGGCATACCCTTACCGGAACCGGGCGGGGTTCGCAATTTTATTCCTGCGTAATATTCGGTAAAAAGGAGGAGATATTAATGAAGGTAAAATACCGCTCAAACCTTGTGGCAGGGATTGTCAGCGTGATTTTGGGAATTATCTGCATGGTGCTCATTCCGCGGCAGATTGGTGAAGACTATTCGGCAACCTATGGCATTACGTCCAAGACGGTTCCCTATGCAGTGGCCGTTCTCTGGATAGTCTGCGGACTGGTTTTGATGTTTCAGAGTCTGGTGCTGAAAAAAGATGAGATAAAATCATTTGAAGTGGCAAAGGAAGTAAAGGCTCTCGCTTACATGGCAGTGCTGCTGATCTATGCGGTTTTGTTTACCAGAAGTTTTCTGGCATCCACCATATTTTTAGGAGTTGCCACTTTAATGTTCACCGGCTCCAGGAAGAAAACATTTTATCTTATCATTCTTGGGGTGGTAGTAATACTGTATCTGCTGTTTTCTAAGGTGCTGCATGTACAGCTTCCTTAATCAAAGCCAGACAGGAGGTTATTATGGGACAGGTAATTGGTGAAGCAATGGTCAACCTTTTGACTGTGCAAAATTTTATCTTTGTAAATATTGGATTATTTATTGGAATTATTTTTGGAGCGATTCCGGGAATGAACGGAAATCTGGCGATTACGGTACTGCTCCCCTTTACATTCCAGATTGATACGATTCCGGCGCTTTTGATGCTGACCGCGATCTTTTTTGGCTCTAATTTTGGCGGTTCCATCAGCGCCATTTTAATTAACACCCCCGGAACCAATGCAGCGGCGGCAACCCTTATTGACGGTTATCCCATGTGCCAGAAGGGACAGCCCAGAAGAGCCCTTGATATGGCTCTGGTGGCATCCACGGTAGGAGGGCTTATCAGCGCTTTGTGTTTGCTGTTCTTCGCTCCCCAGATTAGCAAGGTGGCCATTACTTTTGGGTCTCCGGAATACTTTGCCCTGGCAATCTTCGGTTTGTCCGTTATTGCGTCTGTCAGTGGGAAGAGTTTGGTGAAAGGCCTTATCAGCGGCGGCCTGGGTATCCTTTTGGCCTCCGTGGGAATTGATTCTGTCAGCGGGCTTACCAGATTTACTTTCGGAAACCTGCGCCTTTACAACGGAATCAAAATGCTGGCGGTACTGCTGGGCGTATATGCCATTGCCCAGATGATCGGACGAATCAATAAGACAGAGGCGGTTGCGGTTTCTGAGTTAAAGGAAATAGACAAAGACGATCACATTACAAAAGCAGATGTAAAGAAAACCTTGCCGACTATGCTGAAATCCGCCTCTATCGGAGCGTTTATCGGAGCAGTTCCCGGAACCGGCGGAGCGATTGCCTCTTTTATCGCTTACAACGAGGCGAAGCGCTGTGCAAAGCCGGATGAGAAGTTTGGGGAAGGGGAGATAAAAGGAATTGCGGCTCCAGAGTCTGCCAACAACGGGGCCACAGCGGCAACCTTGATTCCGCTGCTTACTTTGGGAATTCCCGGAGACGTAGTTGCGGCAACCTTACTTGGCGCGTTTACCATGCATGGACTGGTGGTAGGCCCTAAATTGTTTACCACCTCCGGCCCGGTAGTTTATGCGGTTTTAATAGGCTGTGTCATTGCTCAGATTTTAATGTTTGTTCAGGGAAAATACTTGTTGGGCCTGTTTGTTAAGATTACCCACATTCCGCAGGATTTGCTGACTGCGATTTTGGTGGTAATCTGCTGTGCAGGTGCATTTGCCATTGGTAGTTCCGAAATGGATGTATATGTGATGCTGGCATTTGGTGTGATTGCATATTTTATGCAGAAGATCGACCTGCCTCCGGTACCCATTGTACTGGGAATGGTTTTAGGCCCCACAGCTGAGTCGAATTTAAGAAACTCTCTGGTTATGTCCGGCGGTTCCTGGAGTATTTTCGTGAAGCGGCCGATTTGCCTGGCATTTATCATTCTTACCTTTGTTCTCATCTATCTGTTAAAGAAGGGGGATGCGAAGCAGAGAAAGGCAACCGACAAATTTATGAAAACAGAGCAGATGGATTAAGGAGTTATCAATATGAAAAAATTATGGACCGATTTACATAGCAATATTCACCACAACCAGATGGAGGATTTGGATAAATGGGTGGAGCATGCCAGAGCGGTACTGGATTTCTGGCCCATCGCCTATTATCCGTTTCAGATGATTAAATCAGAGACCGGCGCGGGCCTTGAGGATTTGTGCCCCAAAGAAGCCATTGAAAAGGACTGGGAACAGGTTCGGGAAAAGGTAAAACAGGTTAATGCGGAAGGATATCCTATGTTCATGGGCTATGAGTGGCAGGGCTGCGGTTTTGACGGGGATCACAACGTGTTTTTCCTGGATAATAACCAGCCTATGAAGCATCCCATGCGGTACGAAGAGCTTAAGAAAGCATATGAAGGGACAGAGGCAATCGCTATCCCCCATCATGTGGCCTATCAGCTAAACAGCAGAGGTAAAAACTGGGCGACTCATGATGAAGAGTTTTCTCCCTTTGCAGAGATTTTTTCCAGCCATGGCTGCAGCGAAAACGACACAGGTCCTCTGGACATGGAGCGCCACCTTCACATGGGGCCAAGAACCGGCGAAACCTGCTATGAAAGAGGCCTGGAAGCCGGCCTCCATGTAGGCTGTATCGCTTCCGGGGATAATCACACGGTTCCTGCCGTCTATGACCACGGAAGCATGTGCGTTCTGGCAGAAAATGATTCCAAAGAGGCGATCTGGGAAGGCATGAGGGCCCGCCGGGTGTATGGCGTCAGCAGAAGCCGCATGGATATTGATTTTACCATAGACGGGCAGCCGATGGGTTCCGTAGTTCCGGCCGGGGAGCATGTGCTGAAATTCTCTGTAAAAGCAGCGGATGCCATTGACCGCGTGGAAATTCTAAAAGACAATATTCTGGACGAGATGGTTGTTCATTCCGGGACCTGGGAAAAGGTGAAAACCGGCGATGAGGAAATAATCCGGGTAAAATTCGCCGTCGAGTTCGGCTGGGGTCCCAACCCCAGATTTTATAAAGATATGCTGGTGAGGGAGTGGGACGGCTCTTTAACCGTACCGGGCCGCCTGGTATCCATTGAAAAGGCATGGAACAGCTATGGCCAAAAGCTTTACGGTGTAACGGGCAACAGCTGCAAGTTCCATATGACTACCTATATGTCCACTGCCACCGGTCATTGGATGGGGCCCAGCACTGTGGTAAAGGAAGGGTTTGTGTTTGAGGTGGAAGGCAGGGTTACCGATGACATCTGCTTAAAGGTAGACAATTATGAATACCATTTTACCATTGGCCAGCTTATGGAAACCTGCCGGATTCTGCCTCAGTACCAGGAGAGCGTAGAACTGGCAAACCGCACCTATGGTAAGGTGGAACACTACCGGGATGATTTTTACTGGCATAATGCTTATAAAACCAGACTGCGTCAGGCGGTGCCGGAAAGAGCCTATACCATGAAATTTGAAAAGAAGGTTACTATGGAGCCGGGGAGTCAGTACCGTCTGCGGGTTTGGCTGAAAAACGGTGATACAGCCTGGGTGTCCCCTGTTTTTGCGGAAAAATAAAATGTCCGGCTGTCTGCTGAGAGGAGAAGGAAAATGAATGTACTATATTTAAATACCCACGATATTGGCCGATATCTGGAGACCTATGGCTACCCGGTGGATACTCCCAGCCTGCTGGAATTTTCCAGAGATGGAATGGCCTTTTCCAATATGTACTGTGCCAGTCCTACCTGCTCTCCCAGCAGAGGAGCGCTGCTGACAGGCCAATATCCCCACAGCAACGGCCTTATAGGATTGTCTCACAGAGGATTTTGCATTAATGGCGGACATCATCTGGCCGGATTCTTAAAGGGCCTGGGTTATGAAACTGTGATTTCCGGCGTTCAGCATGAGGTGAAGCTTCATGAAGAAGAGACGGTGGGATATGAGCGTTGTTTAAATCCGGCAGAATATTATCGGAAGGATATGGAGCAATGTGATCTGTACACCTGGCAGGACGAATTGGCGGCTGCCAATGCCATTGCTTACCTGAAAAGCCGAAGCAAAGGGGAACGGCCCTTTTATCTGGCGGTGGGATTCGGATGTACCCACCGGGAATACCCCAGAGTTCCGGAGGGATATGAGACAGACTACGTCCAGGTTCCCAAGGCAATTCCCAACCTGCCGGAGACCAGAAAAGACATGGCCGCCATGAAAATTGCCGTTAATACGGTGGATCGATTGTGCGGGGATATCTTAAACACTTTAAAGGAAGTGGGGGAATACGATAATACCCTGATTATTTTTACTACTGACCATGGCCTGCCCTTCCCAATGATGAAATGCAACCTGTATGACGATGGCACAGGAATCTCTTTTCTGATGCGCTACCCGGGGATGCCTGGACGGCACAGGATCAGCGATGCCCTTCTCTCCAACACCGACGTATTTCCTACAATCTGCCAAATTTTAGGGGTGGAGATACCGGAATGGGTGGAAGGACAGTCTTTCCTTCCTGTAATAAAAGGGGAGGCAGAGGAGATCCAGGAGGAAATATTTGGCGAAATTAATTTCCACGTGGCCTACCATCCGGCCCGCTGTGTACGTACCCGCCGCTATAAGTATATAGCCAGATGGGACAATGGCTATAAAAAATCTCCGCCAGCAGATACAGATGACAGCCTTTCCAAAGACGTATTTATCAAAGGCGGCTATTATGAAAAAGCGGTAAAAAAGGAAGAACTTTATGATTTGCTTCTGGACCCCCAGGAAAGAGATAATCTGGCGGAACAGAAGGAGTATCAGGAGATCCTGAGGGATATGAAGGCCCGCCTTGCCTCCTGGCAGGAAAAAACCGGTGACCCGCTGCTTTTAGAGGGACGTATAGCACTGCCGGAAGGAGCTATTTGCGCCACTCCGGATTCTCCCAGCACCAAACAGCAGACTATGGTGCCGGAATGTGAGAAATATGTAGAGGCGTTAAAAGGAATTTTACAGAATAAGATCGGATTATAAATTAACCTGGGGTGCCGCCGGATCATCTGTTTTGATGATCTGACGGCGCCCTCTTATTTTGGCGGAACTCTGTGTGCTACATAGGGTGATTTTCAGAAAGCAGGCGGATGGACGAAGCGTATTCTGATGGGGTCATATGAGTAATCTTTTTAAATTGTCTGGAAAAATAGTGGATGGAAGTATATCCCAAGCTATCGGAAATCTGGGTGAAATTTAGCTGGTTGCTGCGAATAAGCTCCTTGGCTGTGTCAATTTTCATCCGAATAAAAAATTCCATCACCCCGCAATCGTGCTGCTCCTGAAAGAGCTTTTGCAGGCGGGAACGGCTGATAAGTGTATTTTTACAAATCATTTCAATGGTCAGCTGCTCATTGATGTGTTCTTCCATATAACGGATAATCCGGTTATAGGTTTCGTTGGGCCGCCCCAAGCGGGGGTATTTGGGATTCTGGGCAAGCACTGGAAGCGGATTGACAAAATACCGGCGGTAGAGGTGGATCAGCAGCTCCTCCAAATAGTTGCGGATTAGCTGCTCTGCCCCAAAGCTGGGAGTATCTGTCTTGCGAATCAACTCTTCCTGGTAGGGATTGTCCAGACGGCCTGTAAATGCCTGACGAGCCTCGATGATAATTTGCGCCAATAAGGCGCTTTCTGTTTCCTGAACCGTCAGAATCTGCCTGCGAAAGGCATCCATATAGGGAGAGTGGCACTCAAAGGCAATAACTACCAGGCTGGGAGCGCTGCGCCCATTGGTAATTACATTGTGAAACTCATTTGGCTGATGAAAGATAATACTGCCTCTTTTTAAAGTGTGGCGTTCCTCTCCTGCCAATGCATCAATCTCCCCTTTATCTACGCACAATAGTTCCCAGAAGTCGTGACTTTCGCCGGGAAAGGAGAAGTCACTCATATAATCAAAATAGTGGATGGAAATAATGCTGCCAACAGACAGAGCAGTCTGCAGACACGTGCTTTTGTATGCCATAAGCAGAGCTCCTTATTACTTGCCTTTTGTTTTATTATACATGATTTGGAAAGGATTGTCATCGAAATTTCGCCTTTTGCGTTACTGCAAAAAAGTGTCTTAGTAAAAATTAAAGATTTTTCCCAAAGAAGCTTCCTCTAAAATTTTGTCAATATTAGATATGGGTTTGGGTAACGGATAGATTCATCTATGCAATTTCACTATAAATAGCTCAATGTACAAATATAAGGGCTGATTGTGCAAATATTTTCATGTGCATTTTTACTATACTATTTTATACAAGCATAAGTAAATGCGATGAGCAATAAAAAAGAGGAGGATGTTTTTATGAGAAAAAGACTTATGGCACTGATTCTGACATCAGCTATGGCTGTTTCGCTGGCTGCGTGCGGCGGAGGCGGACAGACTGCAGAGACGACGGCGGCTCCGGCAGCAGATGCAACTACAGCAGCCCCGGCGGCAGATAACGGTCAGGCAGATGCGGCAGAGCCGGCAGGAGACGGCAGCAGCCTTGTATACTGGTCTATGTGGGAAGCCACAGAACCTCAGGGACAGGCTATCCAGGCGGCGGTGGACCAGTTTACAGCAGATACGGGCATCAGCGTAGATCTGCAGTTTAAAGGCCGTACCGGTATCCGCGAGGGATTACAGCCGGCACTGGACGCAGGAACTAAGATTGATTTGTTTGACGAGGATATCGACCGGGTTAACAGTACCTGGGGTCAGTATCTGATGGATTTGGAGGAGCTGGCAAAAGGCGCTGACTATGAGGCGACTGCTAATGCCGGACTGATTGCAGCCTGTCGTGAGGTAGGCGGAGGAACCTTAAAGTCCATTCCTTATCAGCCAAACGTATTTGCATTTTTCTACAATCAGGCTATTTTTGATGAGGCAGGCATTACTGCCGTTCCCACCACCTGGGCGGAGCTGGATGCTGCTTGTGCCAAGATCAAAGAGGCCGGATATACCCCGATTACCTGTGATGATGCCTATATTACCTGTATGTTTGGCTATCACATGTCCCGCCTTGTAGGCGAACCCAAAACTGAAGAAATCGTAAAAGGCGGCCAGTGGGATGACCCGTCCGTAATTGCTACTGCTGAGGCCTATGCTGATTTTGCCAGCAAGGGATATTTCTCCGAGACTATTGCCTCTAATGTATGGCCGGCCGGACAGAATCAGGAGCTGGCTATGGGAACCGCCGCTATGTACTTAAACGGTTCCTGGTTACCCAATGAGGTAAAAGAC
>CAJUJM010000049.1 GCA_910586755.1 uncultured Lachnospiraceae bacterium | reverse complement strand
CGGAAATCGAAATGCAGATGAAACAAAGGATAACAGAGTGGATGGTGCAAATGGATGCTCCGGAAGAACTTTTTGATTATTATGGCTTATAAATAAGGAAAAAGCGGCGTTTGTCCGAATTGTTAGCACTCAATAAACATGAGTGCTAATTTTCTGTTGACATTTTCTGATTCCGGTATTACAATAACCAGTAAAAGAATGAAAATAAAAGAATAAAAAGGAGTGCATAAATCATGGCAAAGACAGGAAGCCTGACAATTAACAGCGAGAATATATTCCCAATTATTAAAAAGTGGCTTTATTCCGACCACGACATTTTTTACCGGGAGTTAATTTCCAATGGCTGCGACGCCATCACCAAGTTAAAGAAGCTGGAGCTGATGGGAGAGTTTGAGAAGCCGGAGGATGTGGAGTACAAGATTGAAATATCGGTAAACCCCAATGACAAAACCATTACCATTGCCGACAACGGCCTTGGTATGACGGAAGACGAGGTGGAGGAGTACATTAACCAGATTGCCTTCTCCGGAGCCCAGGATTTCCTGGAGAAGTATAAGGACAAGGCCAATGAGGACCAGATTATCGGGCATTTCGGCCTGGGCTTTTACTCCGCATTTATGGTGGCTGACAAGGTGACCATTGACACCAAGTCCTATAAGGCGGATGAAAAGGCTGTCCACTGGGAGTCTGAGGGCGGCGACGAATTTTCCATGGGAGAAGGGGAGAGGGAGCTGTTCGGTACCACCATTACCCTGTATTTAAATGAAGACAGCACCGAGTTCTCCAACGAATACCGGGCAAGGGAGGTAATTGAAAAATATTGCGCCTTTATGCCAACCCCCATTTTCCTTACCAATGCCGCTGAAGGTCCCCAGTACGAGACCATTGAGAAGGATGAGCTGACGGACAAGGATACCATTGTGGAGACCATCGTTGAGGAAGCTAAGACCGAAGAGAAGGAAAATGAAAACGGTGAAAAAGAGATCGTAGAAGTTTCCCCGGCTACTGAGAAATATAAGATTTTAAAAAGGCCGGTTGCGTTAAATGATACCACTCCCCTGTGGAACAAGCATCCCAATGAGTGTACTGAGGAAGAGTACAAGGAGTTCTACCGCAAGGTATTTATGGACTTTAAGGAGCCTTTATTCTGGATCCATTTAAATATGGACTATCCTTTCAATTTAAAGGGCATCCTGTACTTCCCCAAAATCAATATGGAATATGACAGCTTAGAGGGAACCATTAAGCTTTACAATAATCAGGTATTTATCGCAGATAACATTAAGGAAGTAATTCCGGAGTTCCTTATGCTGCTAAAGGGCGTAATTGACTGTCCGGATCTGCCCTTAAATGTTTCCAGAAGCGCCCTGCAGAACGACGGATTCGTGAAAAAGATCTCCGATTACATTACCAAGAAGGTAGCGGACAAGCTGTCCGGTATGTGTAAGACTGACAGGGAAAATTATGAAAAATACTGGGATGATATTAATCCCTTTATCAAGTTCGGCTGCATTAAGGATGAGAAGTTTGCCGAGAAGATGAAGGACTACATTATCTTTAAGAATCTGGACGGCAAGTATCTGACCCTTCCGGAGTGTCTGGAGGAAAACAAAGAAAAGCACGAGAATACTGTATTCTACGTAACCGATGAGAAGGAACAGAGCCAGTATATCAATATGTTTAAAGAGGCCGGCCTGGACGCTGTGATCTTAAAACACAACATTGACAGCCCCTTTATCAATCACATGGAGCAGAAAAATGAGGGCGTGAAATTCCTGCGTATTGACGGAGACTTAACCGATACCTTTAAAGAAGAGACCGCAGAGGAGGACAAGGAAGCATTCCAGGCCACAATTGACGCTCTTACCGGGATTTTCAAAGATGCCCTAGGCAATGACAAGCTGACCATCAAGGTAGAAAAGCTGAAAAATGAAAATATCGCATCTATGATCACCGTACCCGAGGAATCCAGAAGGATGCAGGATATGATGAAAATGTACAATATGTACGGCATGGATCCCGGCATGTTCGGATCTCAGGAAACCCTGGTATTAAACGCCAACCACAAGCTGGTACAGCATATTCTGGAGCACAAGGACGGCGTTTACACCAAGGATATCTGTGAGCAGCTTTATGACCTGGCGGCATTAAGCCATGGCTCCTTAACTCCTGAGCGTATGACCAAATTTATTGCCAGAAGCAACGAGTTAATGGGAAAGCTGTCTGACTAAGCCTTTATGGGCCGGACAGTCCCAGACAACCTATCATTACAGGGAAAGCAGAGGAAAACAGATGCGCCTATATATTATCCGTCACGGAGAAACCGACTGGAACGGAGCAGGCCGCTTACAAGGCCAGACAGATACAAGACTGAACGAAAACGGGATCCGTCTGGCCCGTGAAACCGCAAAGGGGATGGAGGACATCCCCTTTGATTTGTGTATCACCAGCCCCCTGGCCCGGGCCCGCCAGACAGCAGAAATCATACTGGGAGACCGAAAGACTCCTGTTAAGGAGGAACCCCGGATCCGGGAAATCAGCTTCGGTTCCTGGGAAGGTTTAGGGTGCCGTCCCCACAACTATCAGATTCCGGTCCCGATAGAAGAGTTTGACCGTTTTTACACGGATCCCTTCCGCTTTATTCCCGCCTCTGACGGGGAAACCATAGAGGCAGTCTGCGCCCGAACCAAAGAATTTTTAGAGGATTTAATGGAGGAACCGTCTTACCGGGATAAAACCATCCTCATCGCAACCCATGGCTGCGCTCTGCGGGCCCTGTTAAACTCTATTTATCCGGATCCGGCAGATTTCTGGCATCACCGCGTTCCCCCCAACTGCGCTGTCAGCATTGTAGAAGTCCAATACCCCGCGGGAGTAAAGGGCGGCATCCCCGTGCTGGTGGAATCGGACAAAATTTATTATAGTCCGTCTCTGGTTGTAGATTTTAGAACCGGGAAGAGGGTATGATATATTTACCATAAAAATCCGCCGCCCATACCATACTGATGGAAAATATACTGGTCGGAGGGATTTACCGGAATGTAGATGTGTATATTTCCGGCGCACAGCATACTCCGCCCTCCCCCAATGAGATGTACCGCCAGGTAAAGGATTTCTATGCGGACCTGACTTGGAAAGGACAGCAGATGAACCCCATTGAGCTTGCAGCATTAGAAGATGTACAGCTTGACCGGTATCTTGCCATGATCCAACAAGCCCAGGGAGAGAATTGGCAGTTATAAAAACAAAACCATACAAATAAGCCCGCCAAAAGGCGGGCTTATAAAGAATATCTGCTTATAAAACTATAAGGGGGTGACACTGAATTACATTTTCAGGCCACCCTCTTTCTATAATTTGGAGTCTCTTTCTATGCCTGCTTACTTGTCCTCATTCAACTCGTCAGCCGCCACGCCTAAAACGCTGGCAACCGTGCCGATGGTAGCGGCAACCACAAACAAAACAATCAGAATAACAGCGCCGAAAAATGCAAATAAAAAAGTAGAATCCATGATGACCTCCCATTAATTTTAAAATTCATTCCATATCCGTCAGTATACCACATATTTTCTTGGATGAAAAGATTGAAAATCAAAAAAGATAATGCTATAATAAGTAGTAATGATTACTACTTGATACAGAATTAAGATGAAAATATTCTTTGGAGGCCAATTATGACTTATAAGATTATCGGCGACAGCTGTTTGGATTTAACGAAAGACTTAAAACTGGATCCTCATTTCCAGATGATCCCTTTAACTCTGCAGGTGGGAAGTACATCCGTCATTGACGACGAAACCTTTGACCAGAAAAAGTTTTTGGATCTGGTGGCAGCCTGCCCGGAGTGTCCCAAGACTGCCTGCCCATCTCCGGAGAGCTTTAAAACCGCATATGAATGTGACGCGGAAAATATTTTTGTCATTACTTTATCGGAACATTTAAGCGGATCCTACAACGCCGCCCGCTTAGGAATGGATCTTTACTATGAGGAACATGGCCATGATAAAAATATCCTGGTTTTAAACTCCAACTCAGCATCCGCAGGGGAGTTAAACCAGGCTCTCTATATTCAGGAGCTTTGCCAGGCAGAATTGCCTTTTGAGGAAATTGTAGAAAAAATTACGGAATACCGGAATACCATGAGCACTTATTTTGTTCTGGAGAGTCTGGACGCGCTTCGAAAGAACGGCCGTCTTTCCGGACTTCAGGCATTTTTTGCAACCACATTAAATATTAAACCGGTGATGGGCGCTACAGAAGGAACCATTATTAAACTGGATCAGGCCAGAGGGATCAACAAAGCCCTTCAGCGTATGTGTGATATTGCCATTAAGGAGAAGGGGGATACCAGCAGTAAAACTTTGGTCATCGCCCATTGCAACAATCTGGCCCGGGCGCAATTTGTCAAGGCTGAGATGGAAAAACGGGGAACCTATAAGCGGATTGTTATCACCGAAACCGCAGGGGTTGCCACTGTATATGCCAGCGACGGCGGCATTGTAATGGCTCTGTAAGGGGGATTACATGGAACAGAGAGAAAAAAGGCCAGGGAGAACCAGATTGTGGCTTTTTATCCTGTTTTTAGAAGGAATTCTTCTGATTGTGATCCTTACCGCAGGCTTTATGATAAAAGATGGCGGGAAGAAAAAGGAGATACAGACTTCTTCCCCTGCTGCCGCAGACAGCCAGACAGCCGGTGAGGGAGAGATTTCCCGGGAAGGACCTGTCCGGGAGACAAAGGAACAGCCGGCTGAGATTGTTATCCGCACAGACGGCAGTTCCACTGATCCGGATGACCTGGGCCAGCCGGACGATTCCATAACTCTGCTGTTTGGAGGGGATGTCCTTTTGTCCGACCATGTTCTGGGAGCCTACGAAAGAGGCGGAGGTATTGGCGGAGTATTGGGAGAAGGCTATTTAGAAGAGATCCGTCAGGCCGACATTTTCATGGTCAATCAGGAATTTCCTTTTAGCAGCAGAGGAGAGCAGGCGCCGGATAAGCAGTATACATTCCGCCTGTCTCCGGAAAAGGTTTCCATTTTTCAGGAAATGGGCATTGATATTGTAACCCTTGCCAATAACCATGCTTTAGATTTCGGAAAAGACGCTCTGCTGGATAGCTGCGCCGTGCTGGATAATGCAGGGATCCGCCGGGTAGGGGCAGGGAGTCTTGAGGAAGCCCAGGCCTGGGCAACCATGGAGGTAAAAGGGAAACGGATTGCCTTTTTAGGGGTGACCAGGGTTATTCCGGTAGCAGAGTGGGCCGCCACTTCCTATAGTCCCGGCATGTTTTCCACCTATGATCCAACCCGGGCCCTGGAACAAATCCGTGCGGCAAAAGAAGAAAACGATTATGTGGCAGTATATGTCCACTGGGGAATCGAGAGAGAAGAATATCCGGAAGAATATCAGAAAACCATGGGACGCCAATACATTGACGCCGGTGCAGATTTGGTTATCGGAAGCCATCCCCACGTTCTTCAGGGGATAGAATATTACAAAGAAAAGCCCATTGTATACAGTCTGGGAAATCTGGTTTTTGGAAGTTCGATCCCTAAGACTATGCTTTTGCGGGTGGAGCTTTCTGGGGAAAATATGGAGCTTTTTCTGGTTCCCGGCACATCCTCGGCAGGATTTACCAGAGAGCTAACGGATGAAGGGGAAAAACAGGCATTTTACCGCTATTTTGAACAGCTTTCCAAAGGGATTTTAAAAGAAGGAGCAGACCCGGCGGAGGGAATTATAATCCGGGAGGACGGCGCCGTAGAGCGTCCAATGTCCGGCCAGTCATAAAATGATTGTTTTAAAGCAGGGGCATGGCTCTAAAGGGCGCGCCCCTGCTTTTTGCTGGTACACCCGGCGGTTTAACTTTCTGCTAAGGGGTCTCCTGATATAAAAAATCCAGCTTACCACGGGGGATTTCCATGCTGGCCTCCTGCATCCAGGCAAAGGTTTTTAAAAGGCATCTGATTTCTTCCGGAGATGCCGGAGCTAAGTGGTTGTCTAAATGGATGGCCAGGATACTTAAAATAATCCGGGCAGTGGACTCTGGATCCGGACAGCAGAGCTGTCCTTCCTCATGCCCCTGGCTCAGAACCTGGGACAGAATAGGGAGAAGTTCCTGTATAGTAAAGCTTACAAACTCCTGATGGATCAAAGCGCTTTCCTGAAGGGCGGACAGGCTGCTTTTTGCTTCGCCCCGCCGCAGCTCCCTGGAAGCGGTAAGACAGGTGCAGAACAGGATTTTCAGTTTGGTAAACACATCTAAATTATCATTTTGGGCTAATTTTCGCCCTTCCTCCACTGCCATCCCGTAAGAACGGGCCATAAGGGCCTTTAAAATCTCGCTTTTAGAAGAAAAATAATAATAAATACTTCCCTTCCCAATGCCAGCTTCCCTGGCAATCTCCTCCACTGTAATCAAATGTACATCTCTGGAATTCATCAGATTCTGCATCCCATCCAGTATTCGATCCCGTTTGTTTTTTTTCATGTAAGCGCTCCTTGTCTGGTGAGGATAGGTTCATTGTCCGCGGAAATAAATATCTGTAGTATACCAGAACCCCGGAGAAAATACCAGCCCCGCCGGGGAAAGGTTCGAAAATATGGACCAATTAACTTTGCGAAAAACTATTGACGAATGAAATAAAACGTGATAGTTTTAAAATCAAAATAATTCGACTGTCGGTCGAAAAACGGCGTAAGCAGTCAAAAGGAGAAGATATGACATATCAGGAATTATTTGCAACAGTAAAAGAAAAATTTATGAAGGCAGACGTAAGCAGTCAAAAGGAACATCTTGCATTTCAATTTAACATTACCGGAGAAGGGGAAGGCGCTTTCTACGCGGAAGTAAAAGAAGGGAAGCTTTACGTAGAACCTTATGAGTATTATGACAGGGACGCGCTGTTTACCTGCACCGCAGACACGCTGCTGAAGCTGGCAGACGGCAAGCTGGATCCGGTTTTGGCGTTTACCGTAGGAAAACTTAAGGTAGACGGCAGCATTGAAAAGGCTTTAAAGGTTCAGGATTTTATAAAAGGGTAACCCTTTACGAAAAACTGTAACTGCCTGTCAGGAGGTGGAAAGATTGAGCCAGAGAAAGATTGACAAAAGATTGAAAATTGCCGGAGGGGCAGCAGCCGGAATCCTGGCAGCCCAGGTAGCCGGGGCAGAATATTTGTTTCGCAGGACCGTTACCCGAAAGGGAGCCAGCGTAGGAAGAACCATAGACATGGCTGGCACGGATTGGGAGCAATATATGCCCTTTATCAAATCCTGTCACCAGTGGCAGGATGAACAGTATCGGGAAGACGTGTGGATCACAGCAAGGGACGGACTTAAGCTTCATGGAACTTATTTTCCGGGGATGACAGGCCAGGAGGGGACTCCAAAGCGCCTGGTTATTGCATTCCACGGCTACAGCAGCGAAGGGATGAAGGATTATACCGCCCTCTCCCAATTCTACATCCGGGATTTAGGATGCGCCATGATCATAGTGGACGAGCGTTCTCACGGGCAGAGCCAGGGGGATTATATTGGCTTTGGCGTGCTGGATCGCTATGACGTTCTCTCCTGGATCGAATATGTCAATGAACGTCTGGGGACAGATGTGGAGATTTACCTTCATGGAACCTCTATGGGCGGGGCAACCGTTATTATGGCAAGCGGTCAAAAGCTGCCGGACAACGTGAAAGGGATTATTTCTGACTGCGCCTTTACCTCCGCTTTTGATGTGTTTTCCCATGTTCTGAAAAGCTGGTATCACATTCCCTCATTCCCCATGATGCAGATTGCCGGGCTGCTTTCCAGAAAAAGAGCCGGATATGGTCTGAAAGAGTGTGACGGGGCAAAGGAAGTAGAGAAAGCCCGGATTCCCATTTTGTTTATCCACGGGGACAGAGATAATTTTGTACCGGTAAAGATGTGCGAGGAATTATACCAGCATTGCCGGTCTCCCAAAAAGAAGCTGATTGTGGAGGGGGCTTCCCATGCGGAGAGTTACTATAAAGATACCCAGAGCTATCAGGCGGCAATCCGGGAATTTTTTCATCTATGAGGAGGAAATAATGAAAACCAGAAAAGGCTATAAAGTTTACCCATTAACCACAGCTCAAAAACTGCATTTTTATTACCAGAAATATTGCCCCAAAAAGCAGGTGCTGAATATCGGCTCCTACCTGGCGATTCAGGTAGATCTGGATTTTGATTTACTAAAACAGTGTGTGTACACTGCTTACGAAAGATGCGATTCCATGCGCCTGCGTTTTGCAAAGGACAAAGAAGGCGAGACCTACCAGTATGTAGTAAAAAAGGAAGAACGGGATATAGAATTTTTTGATTTTACCGGTTGGGCCATGGAAGATGCCAAAAAACTTCTGGATGACTGGACGGCTACTCCCTTTGAAAAATATGATGCGCCCCAAAATCGTGTGGTGATGATCAAACTTCCTGACGGCTTTCAGGGACTTTACATGGTAGTGGATCATATGACCATGGATGCTCAGTCTGTAATTCCGTTTTTTAAAGATATTATTGAGCTTTACGGCTACCAGAAATACCCGGACGCAGAACTGGAATATCCCAGAGAAATGGCTTCTTACATAAAACAGTTGGAAAAGGACCTGGCTTATGAGGCGGGAACTCCGGCAAAGAGAAGGGATGCTCAGTTTTTTGAGAAGCTGATTTCCTCTTCCGAGCCGATTTTCAACGGCATTGACGGGCCGGCCAGCCTGGAGGAAGAGCGGAGAAAAGAAAATAATCCCGGTTTTCGGGCAGTAACTGTGGTGTCCGACAATGTGGACTCTAATTTGTCCACTTTCCATCTGGAGGCGGATCCTTCCATGCGGCTTTTAAATTTCTGCGGGGAACACAGTATTTCCATGACCTGCCTGCTGTTAATGGGCCTTCGGACTTATCTTCAGAAAGAAAACCATGAGAAAGATGTTTCTCTGGTTACCACTGTGGCCAGAAGAGCCACTCTCACAGAGAAGTATAGCGGCGGAACCCGGATTCACTGCTTCCCGTTCCGCACCATTGTACCGGAAAGCGACAGTTTCATGGAAGGTTTATATAAGGTAAGGGACGGTCAGAACCAGCTGTTTCGTCACGCCAACTACGATCCGGTAGAATACTACCGCTTCCGCAGCGAGTATTACCATTTAAAGCCGGGCCAGACTTATGAGCCCCTCAGTTTAACCTATCAGCCCCTGACGATGAAGGATAAAGGCCTGGAGCGCCTGGGCGACATTAAATACCGTTCTGAGCGGTGCAACAACGGCGCTGCCGCCCACAATCTGTACTTAACCGTATCTCACAGAAGTGAGGATAATGGCCTGGAGTTCTGTTTTGAATACCAGACCGGGGTGGTGAGCCATGAAAAGCTGGAATATATCTACTATTATTTATGTAAGATTTTGTTTGAGGGAATTGTAAATCCTGAAAAAACGGTAGGAGAAATTATTGCCGCCGTATAGACGGAGGAATGGAGGAAATCATGTTAGATCAGCTGAAAGACATTATTTGTCAATATGTAGAGGTAAACCGGGAGGACATTTCTGAAGAATCCCGTTTTGTGGAAGACTTGGGCTTTAACTCCTATGATTTTATGAGCATGGTAGGAGAACTGGAGGACACCTATGACATTGAGGTGGAGGAGCGGGAGATTGTAGATATCCGCACCGTTGGAGAGGCGGCAGACTATATTAAAAAGCTTCAGAGCGAAGAGTAAAAGGGCCGTTTTTCGTAAAAGAGGGAGGAAGATTATGCCAGTGGAAACCATGAAAGACATTATGAATTATGCCGCCGGCCGGTACGGGGATCAGGACGCATTCCGGTATAAGGTAAAAAAGGAAATTCACGCCAAAACCTACCGGCAGTTAAAAGAGGATACAGAAGGATTTTCCAGAAGCCTTATGAAACTGGGACTTCTGGGAAAGCATGTGGCAGTGGTGGGGGCCGCCAGCTATCCCTGGGTAGTTTCTTATTTTGGGACCGCCAACAGCGGCGGCGTGATTGTTCCCCTGGATGCAGGCCTTCCGGCGGAAGACTTGTGCCAGCTCATAAACCGGGCGGATGTAAGCGCCCTGGTTTATGACGGGAGCCGTGAGGATGCGGCCCAGGCAGCCAAAGAGAAATGTCCGGATCTTGTCTGTCTGATTTCCATAAAGGCAGAGAGCCATAATATGGAGGAAAGCCTTCCGGTGTATTCTTTTGAAAAGCTTCTGGAAGAAAACCGGGGAGAATTTGATGTAACACTGGATAAAGATAAAATGTGCGCCATCCTCTTTACCTCCGGTACCACGGGAATCAGCAAAGGGGTTATGCTAAGCCATAAAAATCTGACAGATAACGCGGTATGCCTGGATATGAAAATTCCAAGCGGAACGGTCTCCATGACTCTTCTTCCTATCCATCATGCCTACTGCTTTACCATGGATATTTTAAAAGGGATCTATATCGGAATTACCATCTGTATCAACGATTCCATTATGCATGTGTCCCGCAATCTAAAGGTCTTTAAGCCGGAGATTGTGCTGCTTGTGCCTCTGGTTATTCAGTCCATTTATGCAAAGCTGAAGGACGCCCCCAAGCTTCTTCCAAAGCATTTAATTGCCAGAGAGGCTTTTGGCGGCAGGTTAAAGACCATCTGCAGCGGCGGAGCTTATCTGGATCCGGATATGGTAGTAAAATTTAAGGAGTACGGAATTACCATCCTTCAGGGATATGGTATGACCGAGTGTTCCCCGGTTATCAGTACCAACTTAGAGTGGGAGAACAAAGTGGGATCGGTAGGAAAGCTTCTGCCTAACTGTGAGGCAAAGATTGTGGATGAGGAAATCTGGGTCAGAGGATCCAGCGTTATGCTGGGCTATTACAAAATGCCCCGGGAGACTGCCGAAGCTCTTACAGACGGCTGGCTTCACACCGGAGATCTGGGATATGTGGATGAGGACAATTTTGTTTACATTACGGGCCGCAAAAAGAACCTGATTATCCTGGAAAACGGCGAGAATGTTTCCCCGGAGGAACTGGAAAACCAGCTGTATAAAAGTCCTCTGGTGAAAGAGGTTTTGATTGGGGAATCCAAGGGGATTATTGAGGCGGAGATCTTTCCCGATCTGGAATATGCTCAGAAAAAGAAAATCAAGGATGTTGAGGGCGCTCTTCAGGAGTTTGTTGACACGGTCAACCAGGGTCAGCCTCCCTACAAAAAAATCCGCGGATTAAAGGTCCGCGATACAGAGTTTGCAAAGACTTCCTCCAGGAAAATCAAGAGAAATCAGTAATCGTTCACTGCCTTTTGCCGGTAAAACAGCGGCGGAGGGCAGTTTTTTTATAGATTATCAAAAAATCAGCTTGATTAATCTTCAAAATAAGATATAATGAATAGCGGCACCTGGTGAATAGTTATGCAGATTAATGTATAGCCAAAGGACCATTAAGTTTTGTTGAGGAGGAATTTAATTATGAAGAAGAATGTATTTGCAATGGCAATTGCAGCGTGTATGGCAGCATCTTTAGCAGCCTGTGGCGGGGCAGATACCGCAGCAACTACTGCTGCCCAGACTACCGGGGCCCAGACTACCGCAGCAGAGGCAGGGGAAACCGCTTCAGCAGAGGAAACCACTCAGGCAGAAGCAGAGGCTGCCGGCGGCGTATTAGTGATGGCAACCAATGCGGAATTCGCGCCCTGGGAGTATTATGAGGGCGGCGATATTGTGGGAATTGACCCGGAGATTGCACAGGCTATTGCTGACAAGCTTGGTATGACTTTAGAGATTGAGGATATGGCCTTTGATTCTATTATTCCGGCTGTAACCTCCGGCAAGGCAGATTTCGGCGCTGCCGGTATGACCGTAGATGAGGACAGAAAGGTATTTGTAGACTTTACCGACACCTATGCCAACGCTTCCCAGGTTATTATTGTTAAAGAGGACAGTGAGATTGCAGGTTCCAAAGATTTATCCGATAAGAAAATCGGCGTTCAGTTAGGAACCACCGGAGATCTGCTGGCAACCGACCTGGCAGGGGACAGCAATGTAGAGCGCTACAACAAGGGCTTTGAGGCTGTTCAGGCTCTGCTTCAGGATAAAATTGACGCGGTAGTCATCGACAGTGCTCCGGCAAATGTATTTGTAGAGCAGAATGAAGGCTTAAAGGTATGCAGCGAGGCTATGAGCCAGGAGGAGTATGCCATTGCAGTGGCAAAGGGAAACACCGAGATGTTAGATAAGATTAACGGCGCTCTGAAGGAATTAAAGGAAGACGGCACCATTGACGCCATTATGAACAAATACATCCCGGCTGAGTAATCAGTCCGGTACTTAAGAGGATGAATACCCATGTGGAAAAATTTCTGTGACACTTTTTATTTGAACTTCATAAAAGAAGACCGCTGGCATTATATTGCGGACGGATTGGCGGTTACCCTGCAGATTACCCTTCTGGCAGCAATCCTGGGGATTATTATCGGTCTTATTGTAGGCGTTATCCGCACGACTTATGAGAAAACCCATAAGCTGAAGGTGATGAATTTCTTCTGCACCGTATATCTGACCGTAATCCGGGGTACGCCGGTAGTGGTTCAGCTTCTGATTATGTACTTTGTTATTTTCGGAAATTCCCGGATTGACAAGGTTCCGGTAGCGGTCATGGCCTTTGGAATCAACTCAGGGGCTTATGTGGCAGAAATTTTCCGCAGCGGGATCAATTCTGTAGATGGGGGACAGATGGAGGCAGGACGCAGCCTGGGCTTTAATTACCTGGAGACCATGCGCTACATCATTCTGCCTCAGGCCTTTAAAAATGTCCTGCCCACCCTGTGCAACGAATTTATTGCCCTGTTAAAGGAGACCTCAGTTGCAGGCTACATTGCCCTGCAGGATCTGACCAAAGGCGGCGATATTATCCGAAGCCGCACCTATTCTGCATTTATGCCTTTGATTGCGGTGGCTATTATTTACCTCTTGCTGGTAATGATTTTAAGCCGTCTGGTGGGCATTTTGGAAAGGAGGCTGAGACGGAGTGAGCGCTAATTATGGAACCCCTTTGATTCAGGTGCAAAATCTGGGGAAAAGCTTTGGGGATTTAAAGGTACTTCAGGGGATTACCGTGGACATCCATCAGGGCGACGTAGTCTGCGTCATCGGCCCTTCCGGCTCCGGAAAGAGCACCTTCCTGCGATGCTTAAACCGTTTGGAGGAAGCCACAGAGGGAAATATTTTCTTTGATGGCGAGGATATTGTAAATCCCAAAACCAACATTGACAAGCACCGTCAGAAAATGGGAATGGTATTTCAGCAGTTTAATTTGTTCCCTCATATGACCATTTTGAAAAATATGACTCTGGCTCCTGTAAAGCTTCAGGGAGAGTCCCAGCCGGACGCAGACAAACGGGCTATGCAGCTTTTGGAGCGGGTGGGGCTGGCAGACCGGGCGAAAGCCTATCCGGAGCAGCTTTCCGGCGGCCAGAAGCAGCGCATCGCCATTGTCCGGGCACTGATGATGAAGCCGGAAGTGATGCTTTTTGACGAACCCACCTCCGCCCTGGATCCGGAAATGGTAGGAGAGGTGCTGGCCGTAATGCGGGAGCTGGCCCAGGAGAGGATGACCATGGTGGTGGTGACTCACGAGATGGGGTTTGCAAGAGAGGTGGCTAACCGGGTTATGTTTATGGACGGCGGCAATTTTGTGGAAGAGGGAAGTCCAAAAGAGCTGTTTGGAAATCCCAGAAATGAGAGATTAAAATCCTTTTTAAGCAAGGTATTATAAATGAATGAAAAACAGGCGCTCTGCTCTGGATTAAGTGGCGGAGCGCCTGTTTTTTAATATTTAAAGTCCGGATCCGATTCCATTAAGTTGATCAGCTTGTCCTCTTGTTCAATCACCAGCTCCCGGCCTGATTTTTTCAGATATCCCAGCTGCTTTAGCTTGGCCATAATCCGGGATACCGTAACCGGATGACATCCTAAATACCGGGCCAGCTCTTCATAAGTATAAAATTTGGGGACTGTGGGCTTTTGTCCCGGTTCTCTGCGGCTTACGGACAAAAGAAGCTGGCACAGGGCCGTAACCAAAAGCTCTTCATGCATATAGTGGAAATGATGCAGGGCTTCGGAATAATTGTCGGCCAGAGTTTGAATAAAAAACAGGTTAAAGGCCTTATTGGTCTGGATCAGATGGAGAAAGTGGTTATAATTAATCTGATACAGCACACAGGAGGTTTTGGTCACAATGGAAACATTAAAGCCGGACTGGAAAACAGACTTTCTCCCCGGGGTGGTCATCAAGTGATTAAAGCCTACAAGACGTTTGGCGTGAAAATAAAGATAGATATTTTCATCCCCCCGCCTGGTCATGCTGTTTAATGAGCAGATGCCCTCGTCCAGCAGGTAAACGCAGGCCGCCGGATCCTCCGGCGCCAGAAGCTTTAAATAATAGCCTTTCTCTACCTCCAATCTTGTCCCATGCTTTTTCAGCATTTCCCAAAAGTTGTGTTCCATGGCAAACTCCTTTGTAATAATTTCTACTACATTGTATCACAATCCAAACAAAAAATCTACAAATATAACATAGGTTATATTTTGAAATGAGTTTTTATGGTACAATTAGACAAAGTTATATATTTAACAATTAATAAGAGAAAAGGGGTAAATGAAAATGGCTAACACAGTCGACAAAAAGGAAAGGATGTTAATGATCCATGCGCTCGTTGGAGCCGGTATTATGCTGCTTTTCCGGTATCTGCCTATCAGCCTTCCCGAGGTAACGCCAGTTGGCATGGAAGTCCTGGGAATTTTCCTGGGCACCTTGTACTTATGGACCTTTGTAGATCCAATCTGGGGCAGTTTGCTTTCCATCGGCATGCTTGGTTTCTCCCACTACAGCAACATGAATGCAGTATTAAGCTCTGCTTTCGGTTCTCCGGTTACGGTTCAGGTATTGTTT
>CAJUJM010000048.1 GCA_910586755.1 uncultured Lachnospiraceae bacterium | reverse complement strand
TTTTTCAATTCAGGAGGAACTCATGCTTACATTAGAGAACGTATCCTTTGACGTGAAGGATGAAAAGGGAGAAAAGGATATTATCAAGGATTTAAGTCTTACCATAGACGACAACAAATTTGTGGTAATTACCGGCCCCAATGGGGGCGGCAAGTCTACTCTGGCTAAGCTGATTGCCGGTATCTACGCGCCCTCTGCCGGTAAAATTTATTTTAACGGACAGGATATTACGGAGGCGTCCATTACGGAGAGAGCCAATATGGGTATCAGTTTTGCATTCCAGCAGCCGGTACGGTTTAAAGGCGTTCAGGTGCTGGATTTAATCCGTCTGGCGGCAAAGGAAAAGCTGTCTGCGGCGGATGCCTGCAAATATTTGTCTGAGGTGGGCTTATGTGCCAAGGATTATATTAACCGGGAGGTGAATGCAAGCCTTTCCGGAGGCGAGCTAAAGCGCATTGAGATTGCGACGGTAATTGCCAGAAAGACCCGGCTTTCGGTATTTGACGAGCCGGAGGCAGGCATTGATTTGTGGAGCTTTCAGAATTTAATCCAGGTGTTTGAGCGGATGAGGGAGAATACTCACGGTTCCATTCTCATTATTTCCCACCAGGAGCGGATTTTGAATATTGCAGATGAGATTGTAGTGATCTCAGAGGGCCGGATCTCGAAACAGGGATCCAGAGAGGAGATTCTGCCTCAAATTTTGGGAACAGCAGCGGCGGTAGACGCCTGCAGCGTATTAAGCCGGTAATGGGGAGGATAAACGAATATGACACAATTCGATCAGAAGATAGATGAGATTCAGATGCGGCTTTTGGCGGAGGTGGCAGACCTTCACCAGGTTCCGGAAGGAGCCTTTAACCTGCGTTCCAACGGGCAGACGGCACAGAGAACCACCACCGCTAATATTGACATTATTTCCAAGGAGGACGGCACTGGCATTGATATTAAGATCAAGCCTCACACTGTTCATGAGAGCGTACACATTCCGGTGGTGTTAAGCCAGAGCGGCCTTACGGAGATGGTATACAACGATTTTTATGTGGGGGAAGGCGCAGATGTGGTGATTGTAGCTGGCTGCGGTATCCACAACAGCGGGGATCAGAGGTCCGAGCACGACGGAATCCATCGTTTCTTTATCGGCAAAAACGCCAAAGTAAAATATGTGGAGAAGCATTACGGCAGCGGAGACGGCCGGGGAGAGCGGATTTTAAATCCCACCACCGAGATTACTATGGAGGAAGGCAGTTATCTGGAGATGGAATCGGTTCAGATTAAGGGAGTAGATTCCACGGACCGGAAAACCCTGGCCACCCTGGAGAAAAATGCCAAACTGGTGATTAAAGAACGTCTTTTGACCCATGGGACCCAGGAGGCCAAGAGTACCTTTGTGGTAGACTTAAACGGGGAGGACTCCAGCGCCAACGTGATTTCCAGATCCGTTGCCAAGGAAGAGTCTCATCAGATCTTTATTTCCCGGATCAATGGCAATACCCGGTGTGCAGGCCATACCGAGTGCGATGCCATTATTATGGACCATGCCAGAATCGAAGCGGTTCCGGAGCTGACTGCCAACAATGTGGACGCCGCCCTGATCCACGAGGCGGCCATCGGAAAGATTGCAGGCGAGCAGATTATCAAACTGATGACCTTAGGCCTTACAGAAGAAGAGGCGGAAGCCCAGATTGTAAATGGGTTCTTAAAATAATGATTACAGGAAAGCCCTGCCGGATATAATCAAAATCTGGCGGGGCTTTTTGCCTCTCTTTTTTGTGCAGGGATAGAGAGGAAAAATTTAAGAATAAGCTGTATAATATGAGATAAGCGATAAATTTATGTCTGTAAAGGAAACTATGTACGAGGAGGTATCGAATGGAATGGGTTCACAGATTAAACCAAAGCATGAACTATATTGAGGAACATTTAACAGGCGAAATTGACTATGAACAGCTTGGGCGGATTGCCTGCTGCTCCGCCTATCACTATCAGCGGATGTTTACTTATATGGCGGGCATCACTCTGGCAGAGTATATCCGAAGAAGAAAAATGTCTTTGGCAGCGGTAGACCTGCAGGGCGGAGATGAACGGATTATTGATATTGCAGAGAAGTACGGCTACCATTCCCCCACTGCATTTAACAGGGCATTCCAGGCTTTTCACGGGATAGCCCCATCGTCCGTTAAGACTGCGGGCGTATCTGTAAAATCTTTTTCCCCTATTGTGTTCAGAATTGCTGTGAAAGGAGCGACAGAAATGAATTATAGAATCGAAACAAAAGAAGCATTCCGCATTATTGGCGTATCTGCACCCCTTGATAAGGAAATTGAGAATAATTTTATGGTGGTGCCGACAATGTGGCAGGAGGCGTCTGTAAATGGAACAATACAGAAATTGGCAGCAATGATGGATACGCCGCCAATGGGACTTTTGGGCGTAAGCACCTGCAATGATGAAGAACAATGGAAATATTTTATTGCCGTTTCCAGTACAAAAACAAGCGGTGAGTTCGAAGAATATACGGTTCCTGCATCTACCTGGGCGATCTTTTCCGGTACAGGGACAAATCAGTCTGTACAGGAACTGGAGCAGCGGATTATAACAGAGTGGCTTCCTGCCTCGGGATATGAATATGCCAACGCTCCGGATATTGAGGTTTACTTAAATCCAGACCCACAGAACGCACAATATGAGGTATGGATACCGGTAGCGAAGAAAAAGGGGTAGCGGTGGTTAAAATGATAGATATCAGGGTAATGTCAATAGCAGATTATGATGCAGTATATAACCTATGGATGAATACTCCGGGAATGGGATTAAATTCAACAGATGACAGCAGAGAAGGTATTGAAAAGTATTTAAAACGTAACCCAGTATCAAATTTTGTAGCAGAGGATAATGGCACAATAATTGGAGTAATTATGTCTGGCCATGATGGAAGGCGGGGATATATATATCATATCGCTGTTTTGCCAGCTTACAGAAATCAGGGAATCGCGAAAAGGCTTGTTGATTGCGCCATGTCTGCTTTGGATGAAGAAGGCATAAATAAAGTAGCACTGGTTGCCTTTAAAAAGAACGATACAGGAAATGGTTTTTGGGAGAGTATCGGATTTGCAGAAAGACACGATTTAGTATATAGAAACAAAAATATTCATGTATTAAATAGAATTGATACATAACACCGGGGTCAAAAGGTCATGTCCGTCATGCTTGCATGAATGGACATGACCTTTCGGTATTTTAGGATTAGGTCAGGCGGTTCCAATATGGAGTTTATCATAACCTTCCCGTCCGGGGCATAAACTGACAAAAAGCGGCGGGAGGAATTATGCAGGATCAAAAGCTGGAAAATCTTTTAAATCTGGCCCTGGATGCGTCGCCGGAAGATTTTGAACAATCCCAATCCCTTCAGACTGGGTATAACTTTATTCAAAAAACGTGGGAGCTGATTGTCCGGTACAGCGGGGATTTAAGTTCCCTTGACGCATTGGGGATAAAGCGGGAGGAGCTGTTAAATGGCTATGCAATTCTGACAGCGCCGGAGGATCAGGTGGAAGCGGTCAGCAGCCTGCCTCAAATCGAGTATGTAGAAAAGCCCAAACGGCTGTTTTTTTCTTTGAATCAGGGAAAGAGCGCCTCCTGCCTGGGGGCGGTGCAGACCGGAGGACCTGGCCGGCCGGCCTTCTATTCCGGCCTTTTAAATCTTACAGGAAAAGGAGTGATTGTGGCGGTAATTGATTCCGGTATTGATTACCTTCATCCGGATTTTATAAATCCTGACGGAACCACCCGGATTCTGGAACTGTGGGATCAGGATTTAAATCGGATATTTTCGGAAGAGGAAATCAATGAGGCTCTGGAGGCTTACCGGATCTCGGGAAGAGAGGCGGCCAGAACCATTGTTCCGTCTGCTGATTTAAGCGGCCACGGGACAGCGGTAGCCGGAATTGCGGCGGGAAACGGCAGGGCAGGGGACGGACAATACCGGGGAGTGGCTTATGAAAGCAGTCTTTTGATCGTAAAGCTTGGAACACCGGCCAGAGAAGGCTTTCCGAGAACCACAGAGCTGATGCGGGCTCTTAATTACGCGGTAAAAAAAGGGGTGGAGCTTTCGGCTCCCATTGTGATTAACCTGAGCTTCGGCAATACCTACGGCTCCCATGACGGAACCAGCCTTTTGGAAACCTTTTTAAGCGATATTTCCGGTTACGGAAAGACCACGGTTGTGGTGGGAACCGGAAATGAGGGAAGCAGCGGCGGACATACATCCGGCCAGGTGGAGCCGGGCGGGCAGACAGAGGTGGAGCTCTCGGTAGCGCCTTATGAGACCGGCATGGGCCTTCAGCTGTGGAAAAATTACGCAGATATTTTTACCATCAACCTTGTTACCCCCAATGGGGAGGAAAGCGGCCCCATTAACAGCCGCCTGGGGCCTCATACCCTGACTTACCGGGATACCCGGGTGCTTTTGTATTATGGAAAGCCCAGTCCGTTTAGCACGGCCCAGGAGATTTACTTTGATTTTCTTCCGCAAAGAGAATATTTAGACAGCGGAATCTGGCGGATCCGTCTGACAGCGGAAAAGGTGGTTACCGGGCGCTACGATCTGTGGCTGCCCTCCCGCAATATTTTAAATCCGTCCACCCGGTTTCTCTACGAGGACCCGGATATTACTCTGACCATTCCTTCCACAGCTGCCAGAGTGATTACAGTGGGGGCATATGACGCCTCTTATCAGGCCTATGCAGACTTTTCCGGCAGGGGATTTAACCGCAACGGCCTGATAAAACCGGATCTTGCAGCCCCGGGAGTAGGGATAATGGCCCCAAGCCGCCAGGGAGGTTATGAACCCGTTACCGGCACTTCTTTTGCAACCCCTTTTGTCTGTGGAAGCGCGGCGCTTTTGGCCCAATGGGGGGTGGTGGAAGGGGAGGATCCTTTTTTGTATGGGGAGAAAATCAAGGCATTTTTAATCCGCGGAGCCAGGCAGCTTCCCGGGTATGATGTTTGGCCCAATCCGCAGTTGGGGTATGGGGCGCTTTGTGTCGAAAATAGTTTGCCTATGTAAATGAGAGTAGATTTTTAGGGGAATAAGCACTTTGTTTTGGCATATATGTTGTCGAATAAAGTGCCTATTGTACGTTGTTTGGATTTTATATAAATATTTGGTAGGTCTAAAACGAATCACAATTTATAAATAGCATGGATTTTTTAGAATGGAAATAGAACTTATGTTCGAAATTAATTGAAAAAGTAAAGATGGTATGCTATACTTATATATGAGTAATAAGATTTTAATCAGTGCCATATGGGAGGAGAAGGATGGGAAAAAATAAAGTAATTGTGGTGCAAAACATTAACGTTACTGTTTCAGAGGAAAATTTTGATGATTATATCTGTATTACTGATATTGCAAAAGCTAAAGTTGGTGAGTCCCGGGGAGCAGATGTTGTAAAAAACTGGATGCGAAACAGAGCAACTTTGGAATTTTTAGGTACATGGGAGCAAATCTACAATCCTGCTTTTAAAGTGGTCGAATTCGACCACTTTAAAAGCGAAGCAGGTTTACATACATTTGTATTAAGTGTTTCGGAATGGATTGAAAAGACAGAAGCAATAGGATTATTTGTGAAACGTGGAAAATATGGAGGAACGTATGCACATAAAGATATTGCATTTGAATTTGCTTCAGCGATCAGCCCTGTTTTTAAACTATATTTGATCAAAGAATTTCAAAGACTCAAAGAAGTGGAGAATGATGCAAAGAAAATTGAGTGGGATGCAAAAAGATTTCTGTCTAAAAACAATTATCTGATTCAAACAGATGCGGTTAAAAATTACTTGATTCCGTCAGAAAATTATAAAGAAAATTTAGAGTGGCTGGCATATACTGAAGAAGCGGATATTTTGAATGTTGCATTATTCGGATTTACTGCAAAAGCATGGAGGGATGAAAATCCTGAATTGGCAAAAAAGAATAATGTAAGAGATTTTGCTTCAATAGATGAACTTACAGTTTTGTCTAATTTGGAAACACATAATGCACAAATGATTCGTGAGGGTAGAAGTAAGGTAGAAAGATTTCAAATTTTAAAAGAGATTGCAGAATATCAGTTAAATATTCTTAAAGCGGCGGAAAAGATAAAATTGATTGAGGAAAAGTGATATATAAGTATGATGTTTAAATATTGTTTAGCTTGGAGAGGATTATATGAAATATTCAGCAAAAACAAAACCAGGGATGGGAGATCCATATTGGTATGAGTGGTCTGTTGGACAACAATATATTATTGATATGCTTAATCCCGATAATAATATAAAATGTGTGGAATTACAAGCTAATGTTAAATTGGGATTGGATGACGTGGTGGTAACCTATGAAGGTGGAGAAAAGCTATTTGTTCAAGTAAAACATACACGATCAAACAATACATTGACATTTGGCGACCTTGTTTCGATTGATAATACTTCTGAAGATGGCAGTCATAGATATTCATTATTGGGTGAACTTGCACAATCATGGATTGCTGAAAAAAATAATTATCAAAAAACAAGGTATGTTTGTCTACAAATAGAAAACCGGGAATAAAAGTTTCTTCTGCGGGAAAAGAAAAGGAAATTAAACGGCCGGCATTAAAGCTATTTTTGGAAGAGTTAAAATCTACAATAATATATGCAGAGACATTCGATGAATTGGAGTTTCCTGAATATGAAGTGGCATGGAATGAATGGAAAGAGCAGCTAAATTATATTGAAAAAGCAGAAGATAAATTGCTATTTTTGAAATGTTTAGAAATAGAAACAAATCAAATAGGACTGGAAGAAATTAAAGAGGATTTGTTACAAAGGTTGCAGGCGGTATTTCATACAAAAAAATATAGCAGAATTATTGTTGGCAAAACTGGATCATGCATTAAGAGGATGGACAACCTCTGGAAGAATAGGCTTGACTGGCAGGTACTCCAGAAGCCTCTTCTCACCTATAACGAGATCCCGTTTCCCGGATTCAAAGCAAATTTAAGAGACAGCGATAGTCAGATTCTTGGTGTTGCTACCGATCGCTATAAGGTTGTCCAGAACGAAGACGCCTTCGCCTTTACAGATTCCCTGTTAGGCGAGGGCGTTACTTATGAAACGTTTTGACGCGCCGGATTTGCAGCGCGTAGGGAAGAATGCTTACGAAGTAATTTATTGACATGTGACATAAAAAATGCTATTATGTGTAATAAAAAATGCATGTTTATCGATTGGAGAGAAGAAAACCAGTGAAGTATTATTATGTGGAGCTGACCAAAATGAAAATGGGAGTCTTGACCATGGAACCTGTTGATGGGGAAGTCAGACTTTTTTCCTCTATGAACTTAGCAGAGGAATGGCTTAAGGATAATGGTTTTATATATGGACGACGTAGATTTTTTAATTATCCTACCAGTGACAAAGAATGGTTTCATAAAGACGATATAAGCATGGAATATGTGGATGTTGTTATTACGGAAATGAATTTAGATGATCAGGCAGAATCAAAATTTAAAAATCTTTGAAAAATACACAGAGAGTGGCTGCAAAAACTTTTAAAAGAATTGGAAGAAACAAAATCAGAGGAAGATTAAAAAAAGATAATGAGGATTACGACTTATTATAGATTGGAAGATTTATATGGAAAGTATGGCGGATATATCAGTACAAAGGAATTACTGAATGAAGGATTTTCTAATCGTCAGATAGCAATTTTGACAGAAGAGAATTATCTTGAGAAGGTATGTCATGGCTGTTATTGGATGTCGCAGTGCGGGCATAAAAAACCGGATGATTATAAATGTATTGAAGTGTGTCTGAGTGACCCGCGGGCGGTGATAGCCATGAAAAGCGCATGTTATTATCAAGGGCTTATGGAATCGGAACCGGATGTTTTGGCAGTTGCAACGGAACGGACAGACCGCAGTGTGATAAAAATGAAATTTCCGGTAGAAAGACACTATTTTTCGAGTAGTCATTTTCAGTATGGAATAAAAAAGGTAGAGACGAAATTTGGAAAATATAATATCTACAATATTGAACGCAGTCTCTGTGATATGGTACGTTTGAAAGATGCGACCGTAATAGAAGTTATCAATCATATGGAGGCCCAAACAGTACAATATGAGCGGATATCAGGATATGGCAAGCTGCTTAAGGAAATGAATATTAAGAATATGATACGGGGAGAAAATTGACATGGGAACATTCGCAACATTGTTTCATAAGGCAGGAGCGGGAATACCGAATGAGAAAAAGGAAGAATTTAGAGATCGCATCGAAAAACTGTTTCAAATGGGTGGAATGATGGAAATGGAACAGGTACAATTATGCGGTAAAAAGGCGGTGACGATTAAAAAAGCTTCCATGCATGATTACGGAATGAATTTTTATTATAATTATTTTGAAGATGATTGCTGGGAAAATGCAGGATTTAGTTTAAAAAGTGGAAATGTGTGGAGTGAAAAGATTGGATGGCGGGAGTTTCATCAGGTTGTTGTTGCAGCATATGTTTTGGAGTGCTTGTATACAGATGGACCGGCCGTAGCGATGGTGAACGGAGATATCGTAACTTCGCAGGCGTATATCGGCTGGATCAATTATCTGTTTCAAACGCAATATCCCCAGAAGAATAATGATCCGTGGGCGTTGTTTGAAGCTTTGCACGATCAAATGGATATGGATTTGGAAAGAGTTGATTGGTATGGGTTTGTTGAGGATTTGTATGGGTTTATCGGGTACTATGAGATTAATGCTGTTCTGAAAGGAACGGAGGCTTTAGAAAAAGAATTTGATGAACTGACAGGGCATGAAGGTGAGGATGAAAAAAATGGCAATCTGAATTTTTTTGACTTTGCAAAGAGATTGAAAAGGGCAGTTAATGAATTTCGTAAGGCAAATGACCAGAATGGAGTACAACAGCTTTCCACTATTGTGGAAATGCTGCGTTCCTATTATGAGCAGGATGGTATGTTGCTTGATATCAGTAAAAAGTACGAAAACAAGGCTCTGGAAGCAATTTGCTTTTTTGCGGCATTGACGGATGCGCCGGCATATGTGTTTCAAGTTGTTTCGGAGGTATATGATATTGGTTTCTGGGAATTATGGGAACGGGTTAAGGATGTAGCAAAAAGAAAGAGGATTATGTATCAACAGGAAATCCCGCCGGAAACAATATCTGTTTCTACTATGGACTTTTTTGGAGTTGCATCAGATGATATGATTTTACTTTGGGGTGCTGATAAGAATATTCAGTTTTCACAAGAGTTAACGAATTGGTTTGGTGATCTAAAAAGCCGTTTTGATATGCTTATGGAATCCGGGGATGTCTCCGGGAATCCTTTGTACTGGATTTTGGATTTGATGGAATACGCAGATGAAAATTATTATCGGATATATTGTTTTTCGGATTTTTTTAAGGAGACAATAGAGCATTTAAATGACAGACGATTTTTGACCTTGTGGAAACTTTATGATGAAATGTTACATAATCCTGTGATGGAAGAGGCGGGAAGCGTAGTCTTTGTGCCGGAAGGAGCGGAATATGAACATGTGGGGCTGCATTATTTTGGTACGCCGCCACGCCGCCGGTTAAAAACAAATTGGGATATGATAAAAAAGGAAGAAAAAAATAACAAGGCAAGAGTAACTTTCCGGCGTTATATGGCATTGCTTGGAAATGGAAAATTGCGTGAAGAAATATTTGGATTTTAGCTAGTTAATTTTTTCGACCAGACAAGGAACTTTTTTACTTTTTCTTTTCCGGTTTTTAGAAACGAAACGTAATACATGACATGTAATTCCGGATCACTCAGGGGAATAAGCGTTCTATGTGTCCCGTCATTCCTCAAATCCTTTGACAGAGTTGATATCGTAGCCAGGAAATTTGTAGTACGGATTAAGTGCTGGGTAATATTATATTCGTTTTTTACCAATGTGATGGGCAGGCTGTTTTGGGTGATGATATTTTCAATCTGTGTCAGAAAATGTCCGCCAATCTGTGGGTACAGCAATGGCTGCTCCGGTATATCTCTTAGCGAAACATTTTTAAGGCCAGCCAGTTTGCTTTCCGTCGGAACAGAGAGAAAAACCTGATCTGGCAGGAAAGGCTGGCTTTCTATGCCATGTGACTGGATCTTTTCCGGCGTAACGATAAGATCATACACCCGATCAGACAGGAATTTTGCAGCTTCCGTTCCTTCATATAACTCGTCTTTTATTTGGATTTCCGGATGTGCAACGGTAAATCTTGGGACAGTAAACCAGCGGACACCCGGATCGCAGAAAGCAATACGAAGTGTTAAGTTTTGCTGCGCGGCATTTAACAGATCTGTTTTCATCTGTTCCACATTCCGCAGAATATGATTGATATGGACTAAGGCAATTTCGCCGGTCTGATTCAGATAGATTCGGTTGGGGCTCCTGTCAAATAATTCTACATTCAGTTCTTCTTCAAATTTTTTCAGCATAGCGCTCATAGCGGGCTGGGAAACGTGCAGTGTTTCCGCTGCTTTGGTCAATGAACCGGTTTCCGCAATCACCTTAAAATATTGAAGCTGAGTCATGTCCATAGGAAGTCTCCTTTCAATCTTAGCATAAACAAATGGTTATGTACCATAAAAACAATGTAGTGTACATTGCTGTAAAAATCAGTATAATTGAAACCAGCAAATGGCGGAGCAAGTCTTCTTCTATTATACCATAAACAAAGGATTATTGTAAATCCACTTGCAGCGCCAGATAGATTGCAGGAAATCAGATTTTGAAAATGATGGAGGTATGGACATGGAATTTGTAACATTGAACAATGGAGTAAAAATGCCGATGGAAGGTTTTGGAGTGTTTCAGGTGCCGGAGGCTGCGGTCTGCCAGCAGGCTGTCAGTGACGCGCTTGCCACAGGGTATCGCCTGATTGACACCGCCGCCGCATATTTCAATGAGGAGGCTGTGGGGGCCGCAATCAGAAAAAGCGATATTCCCCGAGAGGAGCTTTTTATTACCACAAAGCTGTGGATTCAGGATGCCAGCTATGAGGGAGCCAAAAAAGCGTTTGAAACTTCGCTTCATAAACTGGGACTTGACTATCTTGACCTTTACCTGATCCACCAGCCCATGAGCGATTATTATGGGGCATGGCGCGCAATGGAGGAACTGTACGAAGAAGGGAAAATTCGCGCCATCGGCGTATGCAATTTCTATCCTGACAGGCTGGCTGACCTGTGTGCAAATGTGAAAGTAACGCCTGCTGTCAATCAGGTAGAGCTTCATCCGTTCTTTGCACAGAAGGGAGCTCTTGCAGTTATGAAGGAAGCCGGGGTACAGCCGGAGGCGTGGGGGCCGATGGCGGAGGGAAAACACGGGATATTTACTCATCCGCTTCTGACACAGATCGGTGCAAAATACGGAAAGACCGCTGCACAGGTAGCCCTTCGCTGGAACACACAGCGGGGCGTTGTCATTATCCCCAAATCTACACATAAGGAGCGCATGGAGGAAAATCTGAATATTTGGGATTTCACCCTGAGTGATGAGGATATGGAGGCGATCAGCGCGCTGGATTTGGGACACAGTGAAATCATTGACCACAGCTCCGCTGAAACGGCAAAGTGGCTGAACGGGTGGAAGATTCACGACTGATAAAGAGTGCTTAGGGGGAAGCACCGCAAGGGTATACCATTATGTCCAAAGAACAGGACGGGAAAGGGGAAACAGCAATGAGAATTGAATACAAAAACGATGGTGCGAGCCCGTGGATGATGAGGTATATGGAAAGTCAGGATATAAAGCGAGGACATTTATGAAAAAAATAGTTGCAAGTCTGATTTTTACGGCTATGCTGGCTTCTTTGACTGCCTGTGGGGGCGAAACGGCCAGAGGTGCGGAACTTAAAAAAGAGTCTGTGGCGGCAGAAAGCGGCGGCGTATCACCTGTAACAGAAGGGGCTGCCACAGAGCCGGAGGAAACAGACCGAAGTACAGACCATATGGAGGATAATACCATGAAAATAACGGCAGGAGACACTTCATTTACGGCAGCGCTTGCGGATAACTCATCTGTGGAGGCATTGAAGGAACTTCTTGCCGGGGGACCGCTTACGATTCACATGAGTGATTATGCAGGGATGGAAAAGGTTGGTCCCATCGGAACAAGCCTTCCGAGGAATGACGAGCAGATCTCCACCGGCGCTGGTGACATTATTCTGTATCAGGGAAATTCTCTTGTAATTTACTATGATACCAATTCATGGAATTTTACAAGAATCGGAAAGATTGAAGGCGTGACGGGTGAGGAACTTTTGGAGGCGTTTGGCGATGGGGATGTGACAGTCACATTCTCTTTGGAATAGAACCTGTATCAGCTGATTTAATCAGGAGTGGAGGAAAAATATGAATATTTTAGTGATTGAGAGCAGTCCTCACAAAAAGGGCTCATCAAATCTGCTGGCAGAGCATTTTATAGAGGGAGCAAAGGAGGCGGGGCATCATGTAACAATTTTTGACGCTGCACGCGCCAACCTTCATCCATGTCTTGGCTGTGATGCCTGTGGGATGTCCGGGCCATGCTGCCAGAAAGACGATATGGCAGGGCTGCGGGGACAGATACTGCAGACGGATATGTTGGTATTTGTGACGCCGCTGTACTATTTCGGAATCTCCACACAGCTAAAGACGGTAATTGACCGTTTTTACAGTTTTAACGGGGCGCTCACAGGAAAGAGAGTGAAAACGGCGCTGATTGTGGCAGCGTGGGACAGCAGGGAGTGGACGATGAAGGATATTCAGTCCCATTATGAGACTTTGTGCAGGTATCTTGATTTTCAGGATCAGGGGCAGATTCTGGGAATGGGATGCGGTACAGTTTCCATGACGAGGGCAACGGAGTTTCCGAAGCAGGCTTATGAACTGGGGAAGTCGCTGTAGGAGATGGCCTTCCCCTCTTGTTAGTTTTAACATGGAGGAAGAGGCGTGAGAGTTTTTCAGGTATTTTGGCAGGGATGAGAATGGCAGGCTTATGGAGCCTTCGGAGTAGAGGGGAAGGTATTTCTCATGAAAAGAAAAATGATTAGAGTGATTTTGGCTTCGGCAATGACTGTGTTGTTACTTGCCGGATGCGGGCAGGCAGGTAGTGTGAACCTAAGGGACAGGCAGACGCCGGATGCGCCTTCCCAGGGACAGCAGCCTGTGCAGGACAGCGAGAATGCAGAACAGGAGAAGTTGGAAAGTGAGAGTTTCCCCATTGTCTATATGACAACCGAAATCAGTGCGGAAAGCCTTATGGCAGTTTATGAAGCGCTGGGCGCATCGCCGTCCGGCAGGATTGCGGTTAAGCTGTCCACGGGAGAGCCGGGGAGTAATTATCTGCACACTGACCTTATCGGGGATTTTGTCATGTCTTTTGAGGAGCCAACCATCGTAGAGTGCAATACGGCTTATGGAGGTTCAAGGGCAAATACGGCAATGCACTATCAGGTGGCGGAGGATCATGGGTATACCGCAATCGCAGATGTGGATATTATGGATGAAAACGGATCCATGACACTTCCAGTGGAAGTCGGTGATAACCTGACGGAAAACTATGTGGGCGCTAACTTTGCAAATTATGATCATTATGTGATTTTATCCCATTTTAAAGGCCATGCAATGGCAGGATTCGGGGGTGCAATTAAAAATATTTCCATTGGAATTGCATCCTCCGAAGGGAAAGCGCATATCCACAGCGGCGGCGCCGGCGGGAGCATGTGGGGCGGAGATCAGGATGCCTTTCTGGAATCTATGGCAGAAGCCGGGAAGTCAGTTGCGGATTATCTGGATGGGAAGATCCTGTATATCAATGTGATGAACCGCCTGTCTGTGGACTGTGATTGTGACGGAAACCCCGCCGAGCCGGATATGCACGACATCGGTATTTTGGCTTCTTTTGATCCCGTGGCGCTGGATCAGGCGTGTGTTGACCTTGTATATGAAGCGGAAGACGGGCAGTCGCTAATAGGCAGGATTGAATCCCGCAACGGACTGCATACGCTGGAGCAGGCAGAGAAAATCGGCCTTGGAAGCCGGGAATATCAGCTGGTGAATATAGATGAGTAATCTGTTGGCTTTGGCTTGCATGAAAAATGCTCTCCATGCAGATTGGCGCGGTTCCCTTTTCTCCGATTGCCAGCGGCCTGTTGTCCGGAAAGGTGACGGCTGAAACAAAATTTGAAGGGGACGATGTGAGGAAGTTTGTCCCACAGCTTTCCAAAGAAAACCTGGGCGCATGGAATGTGGAACTGACAAAGGAAGAATTTTCAGAACTGGAGGCAGCTTTGGACGCCTGTACAGTTTATGGTCATAGAGGCCATGTAGAATCGGAACAGAACAGCTTTGGAAACCACTGGAAGAAATAAGAAAGCGGTGTAGAAAGACAGGAAGCGGAAAATTCTGGTGCATATGGCAGCCATGGATACAAAAATGCAAGGCCGGGAGGTGGTGAAGGATGGCGAAAACGCTTCACAGAGAATTTGTATATCTCTGGTATTATTTTGAATTGCAGCTTGGTCAGATTTTTCCCTATTGGGTTTTAGGCATGGCGCTTGGCTCGGTGGTTTCCGTATTCCTGAAAGAGCGGATTCACGGTACATTCCGGGCACTTAGAGAAAAAAGGCTTGGTATTTTAGGAATTTTTGCGGCCAGTATGTTAGGGATTGCCTCACCGCTGTGTATGTATGGAACGATTCCCATTGCTGCCTCTTTTTCTAAAAGCGGAATCCGGGATGACTGGCTGGCGGCATTTATGATGAGCTCCATCCTTCTTAATCCGCAGCTTATTATTTACAGTACGGCGCTTGGAACAGCAGCGCTCACCGTCCGTATTTTATCCTGCTTTCTGTGCGGTGTGCTGACGGGGCTTTTTCTCAGGTGGTTTTATAAGGGAAAGGGCTTTTTTGACTTTTCCGGTTTTGAGGAACCGAAAAATAAAGACATTGATCCCAATCTCCTGATCCGGTTTTTGAAGAACCTTTGGCGAAATGTCAAGGCAACCGGGTTGTATTTCCTTTTTGGGATTGCATTATCTGCAATATTTCAGCGGTATGTTCCGGCTGAATGGATCAGCGGGATTTTCGGTGAAAACCAGGGGTTTGGCGTTCTTTTGGCGGCTACCATCGGCGTACCGCTTTACGCCTGCGGCGGCGGAACCATCCCGCTCCTGATACAATGGCTGTCAGATGGCATGGGCATGGGGAGCGCAGCGGCTTTTATGATCACCGGGCCTGCTACAAAGATAACCAATCTTGGGGCGGTAAAAATTGTTCTTGGTACAAGAAGATTTCTGCTGTATTTAGGATTTATTATGGCGTTTTCTTATATAACCGGGCTGGTGGTAAATATGTTTGTCTGGTAACGCTGGCAGTAAAGCTGATAAACCGCGAAAACCGTAAGTTTTCCTGTTTGCAGAAAATTTGGAAGAAGCCCGGCTTTTTGCCTGTCATTGGACACAAAAAATTCACAAAAATTATTAGCACTCATACTTGACAAGTGCTAATAATGGTGCTATAACATTAATAGAACAGATGGAACGAAAAGAACAAGGTAGATCACTTCTTTCCAATATCCACAGTTCCAGTTAGCAAATTGGTTTTAGTCTGATAAAAAAGGAGAGATGACTTATGATGACACCTAGTATTTTTGGAGAGAACTTATTTGATGATTTCTTTGATGACATTTTTAATTTCCCTATGTTGGATGACAAGGCAATGCAGAAAGCACAGAGAAAGCTGTACGGGCGCCATGCGACGAACATGATGAAAACAGATGTGCGGGAACATGATGACCATTTTGAGGTAGATATTGATCTGCCCGGTTTTAAAAAAGATGAGCTTTCTCTGGAACTGAGGGACGGATATCTGGTGATTACTGCGGCGAAGGGGTTCGACAAAGATGAGAAAGAAACGAAAACCGGAAAGTTTGTCCGCCGGGAGCGTTATGCAGGCAGCATGAGCAGGTCATTCTATGTTGGAGAGGATATTAAGGAGGAAGATATCCATGCAAAGTATGAAGGCGGCGTGTTGAAGCTGAATGTGCCAAAGGCGGAAAAGAATCAGCCGCAGGTTGAAGAAAAGAAATATATTGCCATTGAGTAATAGACTGAAACCGATGACAGGCAGGGGGCAGGACAACCCCCTGCTCTTTACCAGCTATCTTTTTTTAATAACATAAAAATAATTTTGCCATTGAATAATGCGGTAAGGGTCATAAAAATATCTGCTATAGGTATAAATAAAAACCCGGGAACCATAATGCGGGTGTAACGGTTTTTTACTTGACGAAGTTTTCGCACACTTGCGGACAGCCGCGCCATACAATAAAACACGCCGCAGTTAAAGAACAGATATATCCCGATATTTTTTACAAGGGGCAGCCAGTCAGAGAATGTAATCCCTGTTCCCATTGCATATTTGATAAGAATGATTGCGATCAGTACGAAAAAAGCAATGGGATAATAAATTGCAAGACAATGGAACATCTCGCCTCCGCCAACGCCAATGCCGCCGCCCCATGTAAGGCCTGCCCGCCTGCACCAGCACTCATACATTTTTAAATGGGACTTGTTATGGATACCTTCGATAAAGCCGTTGTTTGATATTGCATATACGAAAAAATGACAGCCGTTTTTTAAGCAAAATTCCTCTGCCTCTTGCAAAAATTCCAGAACATGGGAGGGAATGCCGTCTACATACAAAGGCGCCGCCAATATAAGGGCATCAATCTCTTTAAGCTGTTCCATAATTTCGGGGTACTGGCTTTTGGTACGCAGAGAGGCGTACTGTACTTTGCAGCCGGCCAGAAACAGGCCCGCCATTCTGCCGAGAAATTTAGAGGTACTGCTTTTCTTTTTGGGGCTTCCGTTTAATATCAACGTTTTCATAGGTGGATTTCTCCTAAATTCTCCAAATGTTCTGTGAAAATAATTTTGTGTGTGCCGGCATCCATGTTGACGGCATGGCAGGCCACATATTCTGCCGCGGTTTCCTGTTCAAAGCTGCTGCACTCACCATAAAAATACACGGTTAAATTCCGCCTTATCTTATAGCGGTTGATATGATAGGTTTTGCCTTTGCGAAATGTAAGGAACGGCAAGCTGTCGGATATGCTTCTGTCCAGGAAGCGTTTGACGGAAGGGCTGTAGCCGCCGTAACAAATTTTGCTGACAATTACAATATTTTCACTATTGCCAATCACAGCTCCGCTGTGTTGAAATTTATCTGCATATATACAATACCCAGCATTTCTTGTCCAGCACTGAAAGCAGCCCTGACATGGCGCTGCTTTCACATTGGTATTAATTATTTCAAAATCATTTCTTAAATTCTGGAAAGGACATTTTTCCAAATCATGTATCAAAAGATTCATAGCATTTCCTTATCTTTGCAGATCCCGGATGTAGTGTTTTAATTATACCCTGGATACGAAGCTTATTAAGAAACTTGTCAAGTATTTACATTATATCATACTTTTATAGGGAATCATACAAGTCTAATTTAGAAACATATAATTATTGTTAACTATACAGGAGGTATGGTATACTAAATTTAATGAGAGACAGAGTAATGGATGAAAAAGATAGGAATTGTGACAACAAAACCTTCAGGTCAAAAAGATTTGAAGGTTTTAAGTATATTTAAGAACAACGATATAGTTTACGGAAAGCTTAGTAACAAATCACGATTAGAGAAAAGGCGGGAAAGAGTATGAAAGAAATCAACACAAAAGATGCCGCAGGCCATGTGCTTTGCCACGATGTTACTCAGATTATTAAAGGAGTGACAAAGGATGCGGTATTTCGCAAAGGCCATGTAATTACAGAAGAAGACATCCCGGTACTGTTAAGCGTAGGGAAGGATCATCTGTACGTATGGGAGAAAAATGAGCATATGCTTCATGAAAATGAAGCGGCTCAGATTCTGTATTCCTTCTGCGAAAATAACCACATGCGCCCCTCGGAGGTAAAAGAGGGGAAAATCGAAGTCATTGCGGAGTGCGACGGCCTGCTGAAAGTAGACAAGAACCGGTTAAACCGCATTAACGGGCTGGGGGAAATGATGATTGCCTCCAGGCACGGAAATTTTCCGGTGAAAGCAGGAGAAAAGATTGCAGGGACAAGAATCATCCCCCTGGTAATCGAGAAGGAAAAAATGGCGAGGGCAAAAGAAGTTTGGGGTGGTGAACCGATTTTTAAGCTTATGCCCTTTTTACAGAAAAAAGCGGGCATTGTGGTAACCGGAAATGAAGTATACCATGGAAGGATTCAGGACACATTTACTCCGGTTATTGAAGAAAAACTGGCAGAATATGATGTGGAAATCATCGGAAATGAGGTAAGCGACGATAACCATGAAAGGATAACTGCCTGTATTCGGAAATTGCTGAACCAGGGGGCGGATCTGATCCTCTGCACAGGGGGGATGAGCGTGGATCCGGACGACCGTACGCCGCTGGCTATTAAAAATACAGGGGCTGAGATCGTAACCTATGGGGCTCCGGCGCTTCCCGGGGCAATGTTCCTTTTGGCATATTATGAGGGGGATATTCCCATTATGGGGCTTCCGGGTTGTGTAATGTATGCCAAAAGAACAATTTTTGACTTGGTGCTTCCCCGAATTATGGCAGGAGAAAAGCTTAAGAAAACGGACTTTTCCGTACTGGGAGAAGGAGGACTGTGTCTGTCCTGCCCGGTGTGCACATTTCCAAACTGCGGATTCGGGAAAGGAGGGAGCTGTTAAATGGGGTTGACACACTTTGACCAGGAGGGAAATGCCGTCATGGTTGATGTGACGGAAAAAAAGATTACAGAGCGGGAGGCATCTGCAAGCGGCAGGATTCAGGTAAGCAGAGAAGTCTACGAAACAGTAAAAAACGGTACGGCCGCAAAAGGCGATGTACTGGGTGTTGCCAGGGTGGCAGGGATTATGGCGGTAAAACAGACCTCTAATCTGATTCCACTATGTCATGCATTGCCCCTGACGAAAGCATCTGTGGATTTTCAGATGCTGGAGGAAAGCTGTGAGATCGAAGCAGTCTGTACGGTAAAGACAGTAGGAAGGACCGGAGTGGAAATGGAGGCGCTTACCGGCGTGTCAGTGGCCCTTCTTACGATCTATGATATGTGTAAAGCCATGGACAAAGGGATGATGCTTCAGGGGATCTGCCTGGAAAGAAAAAGCGGCGGAAAGAGTGGAGCATATGAAAGATAGGTCTCAGACACAAATGATAGAGGAATTCCCCCTTTTAAAAGAAACGGCGCCGGATACCCTGCGAAAGCTGCGAAAATTTGGGAAAGTACAGGAATTTCCCAAAGGGAGCCTGGTTATCCGTGCAAAAGAACCATTAGAATATATTTACATACAAATAGACGGGAAGTCGATTGTCTATAACCTGACCCACACCGGAAAGCGGAAAATATTATTTGTTTTTGGCCATGGCGCGCTGCTCAATGAGCATGTATTGAATGAGCACAATTCTGCCATGTACTGTGAAACCATTGAGAAAAGCCGGATTTTTATTATTTCCGCGGACTGCTTTGTACGCTGTATGGAACAGGATTTTGCCCTAACCCGGGCAGTGCTGACGGCTCAGGAGCGGAAGGTTTGGAGGCTTGGCCATCAGCTTAAAAATACCATGGGAAGCATTTACATGGAGAGGAAACTTGCGGCAAAGCTCTGGAAACTTGCCAGAGATTTCGGCGTCAATGTACCGGAGGGGATAGAAATCAACATCAACCTTTCCGTTACGCTCCTTGCAGATATGCTGGGGGCGCCCAGAGAGACCGCATCAAGGCTTTGCCGGACCCTTGTGGATTACAAGCTGATCCAGATGAAAGGGAAGCGGATCATTATTTTAGATCCCCGGAAAATATCGGCATTTTACAGGACAGGGGAAATAACTTAATATCTGTAATTCCTGAAGATTTCGTGACCCACATCACAGAATTTTTGTGTGATAATTGGTAAAATATTGTCATCGTAATGTTGCCAGAAGAAACAATCATGGAAAATGTATCTACTGGAACGGGATTTATTTTAACAGATAGGAGGAGCTATGAACAAGGTACAATCAACCTGCAATTACTGTGCCCTGGATTGTAATCTGGATTTTTATACGGAAGGCGGCCAGATTATCAAGACAGTACCGACAAAAGGGTATCCGGTAAACGACGGATTTTGCTGTATCAAGGGGTTATCTTTAGATAAGCAGCAGAAGACCGTAAAGCCAAACAGCCTCCCCAAGATCCGCAGAACAGACGGAAGCTTTCAGGAGGTTTCCTGGGAAGAGGGATTCCGGCATGTGGCGGATAAGTTAAAGGAAATACAGGAACAATACGGGCCTGAAAGTGTGGCGGGCATCAGCACGGGACAGCTTACCTTAGAGGAATTTGCCCTTTTCGGGCATGTGATGAGAAATTACCTGAAGGCAAATGTAGACGGAAATACCAGGCTCTGCATGGCCACGGCAGTTGTGGCCCACAAACAGAGCTACGGCTTTGATGCCCCAGGCTTTACACTGAAAGATCTGGAACTGTCAGACCGGATTATTTTTATCGGGGCAAATCCCGTTGTGGCACATCCGATCTTGTGGGGCAGGGTAAAGAATAACCAGGTGGAAGATCATAAGGTTATCGTCATTGACCCGAGAAAATCCGAGACTGCCATGAACGCGGATTACTGGTACGGATTAAAATGGAGGAGCGACCTGCTGCTGTTATATACCATTGCAGGCCAGCTGATTGAAAAGGATTATCTGGATCATCAATTTATAGAAGAGCACACAGAGAAATTTGAGGAGTTTCGGGAATTTGTAAAGCCCTATACCTTAGAACGGGGGACAGAAGGCACAGGGCTTTCCAGGGAACAGATCCTGGAGCTTGTGGAACTGATCCACAGCGGGAAAAGGGTATCCTTCTGGTGGACAATGGGGGTAAATCAGGGGTATGAGGCAGTCCGCACGGCACAGGCGATTATTAACCTGGCCCTTATGACCGGCAATATCGGAAAACCGGGAACCGGGGCCAATTCCATTACCGGACAGTGCAACGCCATGGGATCCCGGGCCTACAGCAACACGGCAGTCTTTTTTGGCGGCGGGGATTTTACAAACCCTGCAAGAAGAGAGCGGATCGCCCAGGTATTGAATGTTCCGGAAAGCATGTTGGCCGAGAAACCCACAAAGACATATAACCAGATTATCGAAGGAATCAATGCAGGAGAGATTAAAGGGCTCTGGATCCTGTGTACCAATCCCAGGCACAGCTGGACGAATAATGAGACCTTTGCCCAGGCGGCCAAGAAGCTGGAGCTTTTTGTTGTACAGGACATTTATGACACCATAGAAAGCGCAGAAGACTGCACGGTATTTTTCCCGGTTGTTCCGGGGATTAAAAAAGAAGGAACTTACATTAATTTAGAGCGCAGGCTTTCGGCAATGCGTCCGGTACTCGCCCGGGGCGAAAATGAGATATCGGATTATGAGGCAATTCTGGGAGTGGGAAAGGCCCTTGGCATGGGCGATGCCTTAAAAGGCTGGGAGACGCCCAGAGACTGTTTCAACCTGATGCGGGAATGTTCCAGGAATATGCCCTGTGATATTACGGGAATTACCTGGGAAGCGCTGGAGAATTCCCACGGAATCCAGTGGCCCTATCCGGAAGGAAAAGAAGAGGAAAACAAAGAGGAGCAGCGCCGCCTCTACACAGACGGGAACTTCTTTACTCCGTCTAAAAAGGCGCAGTTTATGTTCGAAGAGGTAAGGGAAAACCCACTTCCGGTAACGGAAGAATATCCTTATGTATTCAATACAGGTCGGGGAAGTGTGGGACAGTGGCATACCCAGAGCCGTACAAAAGAAGTGAAATTCGTCGAGGATGTTTCAGTGAAGAAGGCGTATCTTTATATGAACCCCAAGCTTGCGTCCGAGAATGGAATTGGGGAAAACGAGCAGATACGGGTATTTTCCATAAACGGTCAGGAAGCAGTGTTTATGGCAAAGCTTACGGAAAATGTAAGATACGGCGAATTGTTTGCCCCTATCCATTATATTGAGTGCAATAAGCTGACTCCATCCTTATATGATACCTATTCCAAGGAACCGTCCTATAAGGCAACTCCGGTTCGGTTCGAGAAGGTATTTTAACCCTTTTACAGCAAACAGGAAAATGATTCAGGAGGGGAACTATGTATCGGATTAAAATAGACCGTGGGCGATGTATCGGGTGCCTTACCTGTGTGACGGCGTGTGTGGTAAGCCATGAAAACCAGAGCGGAGATGCCAGAAACCGTGTGACCATTGACAGCGAGACCCGCCCGGCGCCAATTTTCTGCCGCCACTGTGAAAGGCCGGAATGTGTATATACGTGTATGACCGGCGCCATGAAAAAGAACCCTGTAACCGGGTATGTAGAATATGACAAAGAACAGTGTGCAAGCTGCTATATGTGTATTATGTCCTGCCCTTATGGGATTTTAAAGCATGACAGTGTGAAAAAAACAGAGATTATGAAATGCAATATGTGCGTGCATCGGAGCGAAGATGGAAGCGCAAAGCCTATGTGCGTGGAAAAATGTCCTATGAAGGCCATTACAGTAGAGGAGGTGTAGGGAATGAGATACGTAGTATTAGGCTCCTCGGCGGCAGGTATTAATGGGGTAAGAGAGCTCAGGCGATTGGATAAGGAGGCAGAGATTATCCTGATTTCCAAAGATGAGTCGATTTACTCCCGCTGTATACTCCACCACTATCTGGGAGGAGAACGGGATAAGGACAGGCTCTCCTTTGCGGAAAAGGACTTTGAAAAACTTTACCATGTTTTGTGGATGAAGGGAAGAACTTGCGTGGGATTAAAAAGGGAAGATAAAAAGGTTCTTTTAGACGGGGGAGAAGAGGTTTCCTATGATAAGCTTCTGATCGCCACCGGATCCCATACCTTTATCCCCCCGGTAAAAAACTTAAAAGAGGCGGAAAACGTGGCAGGCTTCCGTAATATTGAGGATATGGAGGTTCTCAAGAAAGCGGCCGGGACGGCAAAGCACATTGTGGTGATGGGCGCGGGCCTTGTGGGTCTTGACTGCGCCAGCGGCTTTTTAGATCTGGGAGTTTCCGTAACATTGGTGGAAATGGCCGGGTGGCTGCTGTCCAGGCAGCTGGATCAGCGCGCCGCAAAGACTTACCAGGAGGCATTTGAAAAGCGGGGAGTCAGCCAGTATTACGGCGTGGGCATCGGAGAAGCGGTGTTGGATGAGAACCGTCAGATTAGGGAAATTATCTTAACAGACGGAAAAAGGCTTCCCTGTGATTTTGTGGTGGTGACCGCCGGAGTACGCCCCAATGTAGAATTCCTGAAAGACTCCGGGATAGAACTTGGCCGCTTTGGGCTGGTCTATGATGAAACCGGAAAGACCAGCGATGGCTGCATTTACGGCGCAGGGGATGTGTCAGGAACCAGCCCTATCTGGCCGGTGGCTGTGAAGGAAGGCATTATTGCGGCTGGCAGCATGGCAGGAGAAAAAAGGGCTATGACCGATTTCTTTGCAAGTAAAGCCACCATGAATTTCCTGGGGATTCCCAGTATGTCCCTGGGGGATGTCAATACAGAGGATCCGGATGCAAAGACAGAGATTATGGAGACCGGGGAATCCTACAAGAAAATAATTCATAAAAACGGAAAGATCATCGGCGCAGTATTGCAGGGAGATTTGGCATATGGCGGTATTTTACAGCAGCTGATTGCCAGGAAAATTGATATTTCCAAAGTGAAAAAGCCGGTGTTTGATATTGATTATTCCGATTTCTTCCACATGAAAGACAATTTTGAATTCTATTATGATGAATGACAAGAAGGAGAGAGGATATGGAGAGATTAGAGAGAATGCCCGTACCGGTTCTCCCTACCTTTGTAGGGGCTCTGACCCTTGGAAATGTATATTCCGGCATGGGATATCCGTGGATCCGGCATCTGACCATGTGGGTGGCTACGGTAATGATTCTGTTGTACATAGTAAAAATTATAAAATTCCCCAAAGTCTGCAAAAAGGAATATGAGACGGTGGTGCCCTGCAGCCTCTATGCAGGATTTACAATGGTACTTATGCTTCTTGGAAGCTACTATTTTGACTATGTTCCGGCATTGGGGAAAGGAATGTTAATCGGCGCGGTTGCCCTGCATGCCATACATATCCTGGTGTTTACTTACAGAAATGTGGTGGTGAAAAGAGATATTAATACCTTTGTCCCCAGCTGGTTTGTTACCTATAACGGAATTATGGTAAGCAGCGTGGTAGGGGGAGCTATGGGAATCAGGCCGCTTTTAATGTGCGTACTGTATTATGGAATTACGGTTTATTTTGTCATACTGCCCTTTATGCTTAGAAGGCTTGTCACCGTGGAGGTAAAGCCGCCGGTGTACCATACCATGGCTGTCCTTTTAGCGCCCTGCAGCCTGTGTCTTGTCAGCTATCTGAATCTTTCGGAAGCGCCAAACCAGATATTGGTATTTATCCTGTATGTCTGTGTTCTGGCTTCCCTTGCATTTATCATTATTAAGCTGCCGAAATTTTTTGCCTTTTCTTTCACCCCTGGCTTTGCGGGAATGACATTCCCTATGTGTATCGGAATCGTGGCAACAAATAAGATGAGCGGTTATCTTGCAGGAACGGGAAAAGAGGCTCTGGGGGCTGCGGTATCTCAGCTTGGAGGCATTCAGATTTACCTGACAACAATGATTGTGGGATTTGTGCTTCTAAATTTCCTGATGATGGCTCTTAAAGTAGAAAAGAAATAATGAAATATCGGTTCTTTGAGCGAAAGTATCTAAGTCTTAAGGATATGATACTGAGCCGGGATAAAATTACACGTTTATCCCCGGGGTTTATGCGGAAACGCCTGAGCCTTCCTTATTCCCGCAGGCTGCGGGCCGGATGAATATGGTTGCGTATACATCCGGCTGCGGCTCCAGGGAATGGATTCCTGCTGTTTACTGAGGGGATTCAAACGAAAAAAAGAACACGAAGCAACCGTATTGTATGGAAAAGTAGCGGTTTCTTAAGGTTACTCTAAAAGCAGTAGGGGGACTTTGTGTCCCTCTGCTCTTTTTTTGCATCAGATGGAGAATTAGGTAAAGAAAAATCTTTATACTCAGGAGGAGTCCATGGAAGCAGAAGGATTGATTCTTGCAGGCGGCAGGAGTACCAGAATGGGAGGCGTCCACAAGGGAATTCTTACCTATAAAAAGGAAACCTTCACACAGCGACTTAGAAAAGAGATGGAAAAGGAAATGATCTGTGTGAGGATATCCTATGGGAGCGAGATAAGGGAGGATGGGGACGGCTGTCCGGCAGTTATGGACATTTATCCGGGCTGCGGCCCCATTGGGGGAATCCACGCAGGACTTAAGGCTTGTCAAAGCCAGTGGCTGGCGGTGGCCGCCTGTGACATGCCATTTATAAAGGCAGAACTGTTTCTCTTTCTTATGAACAGGATATCTGAGGCGGAAAGAAAGGGGATTTTCTGTGACGGCGCGGCGCCTGTCCTAAACGGCAGGATCCATCCCCTGGCAGCGCTTTACCGGACAGGTACAGAGGAAATACTTGAGGAGCAGATCAGAGAGGGAAATTACCGGCTAAGAGATGCGCTGAAGCGGCTGAATCTTTTATATGTGGATCTGACAGGACAGGAAATATTTGAAAAAATTCTTCAAAATATCAATACAACAAAAGAATACGAAAGGCTGGTAGAACATGAGTGAGCTGACATTAAATCAGGCCCGGGAGCTGCTTCTTGCAAAGACAGAGAAAATCGAAGAAACAGAGGAAATTCTGTTGTGGGAGGGCGTAGGCAGGACCCTTGCAGAGGATATTTTGGCAAAGCGGGACCAGCCGCCGTTTCCCCGTTCCCCGCTTGACGGATATGCGGTAAGAAGCGGGGATATAGCGGAAGCTTCAAGGGAATGCCCGGTCAGGCTTCAGGTAATAGATGAGGTGGATGCCGGACATGTCAGCGGCAGGCGGGTGAAGGAAGGATGCGCCATAAGGATTATGACCGGCGCGCCCATACCGGAGGGAGCGGACTGCATTGTCCGGCAGGAAGATACAGACTACGGGGAAGAGACCGTGAAGATATATAAACAGATAAGGGCCTGGGAAAATTATTGTTTTGCCGGGGAGGACTATAAAGCAGGATCAAAAATACTAAAAAAGGGCGCAGGGCTTGGATCTATCGAACTTGGCACACTTGCAAGTCTCGGTCTGGAAAAGGCGCTGGTTTTCCGCAGGGTGCGGGCGGCGGTGCTTACAACAGGAGATGAGCTTGCACTCCCGGGGGAGGAACTAAAACCGGGAAAAATCTATGATTCGAATCTATATACATTGGTTACCAGGCTCACCGGTTTGGGGGTGGAGACAGTCCGAAAGGGTAGAACAGGAGATAATCCTGAGGAAGCGGCGGCGTGGATTAGAGAGGCGGCCAGGGAAACGGATCTCATCCTTACAACCGGCGGCGTATCCGTTGGAAAAAAGGACATTATGCACGATGTGCTAAAGCTTTTAAACGCGCGGCGTCTCTTCTGGAAAATTGCCATCAAACCGGGAATGCCCACCCTGTGTGCACAGTATGAAGGAAAGCTTCTTATCTGTCTGTCAGGAAATCCTTTTGGCGCGGCTGTAAATCTGGAACTTTTGGTACGGCCTGTCCTGGCAGAGATGACAGGGAGAAAGGAGCTGGAGCCGAAACGGATTCGCGCTGTGGCAGAAAGTGAGTTCCCGAAACGAAGCGGGGTCACCAGGTATGTCCGCGCATTTTATAAGGACGGGAAAGTGAGGATCCCGGAGGGCTCCAATGCATCTGGAATTTTAAGTTCCATGTGCGGCTGCAACTGCCTGATTGAAATCCCGGCAGGGACGCCGGAGGTAAAAAGGGGAGACGAGGCATGGGTTATTTTACTATGAAAAAATCAGGGCAGAAAATTGTGGCGGTCTGTGGTGTAAAAAATTCCGGGAAAACCACTTTGCTGGCAGCGCTTATAAAAGAGCTTACGAAAAGAGGAAAGAAGACTGTGGTGATCAAACACGACGGCCATGATTTTTCCTGCGATATCCCGGGGACGGACAGCTATCTGCTAAAAGAGGCCGGGGCATACGGGGCGGCAGTTTTTTCCGATTCCCGGATATTTATACACAAAACCGGAACCGGGGAGAGGGAGATGGAACTGATTAGGATGTTTCCCGAGGCAGATGTGATTTTCATTGAGGGTATGAAGGAGAAAAACTTTCCCAAGATAGAAGTGATCCGAGAAGGGGTTTCCACAGTTCCCGTTTCAAACCCCGAAGGAAGATTCCTGATTGTGACGGACAGGGATCCGGCAGACTACAGGGAGGAGACGGCCGGATTTGAAGAGACGAAAAAGATTGTGGACAAGATACTGGAGGAAGGATAAAGACTCATGAAGGATAGCTTTGGGAGAGAGATCAATTATATGCGAATTTCCATTACAGACCGGTGTAATTTAAGATGCGGCTATTGTATGCCTGAAAATGGAATTGAGCTGGCTCCGGCAAAGGAGATTCTGACCCTTGAGGAGATTGTCCGGGTATGTCAGGCCGCTGCCGGGCTTGGGATCCATAGATTTAAGATTACAGGAGGCGAGCCGTTAGCCCGGACAGGGTGCCCGGAGCTTGTGGGGATGATAAAGAAAATTTTCGGTGTTCGTCAGGTGACTCTTACCACAAACGGCGTCCTTCTTGGCCGGCATCTTGACAGGCTTTTGGAAAACAGCCTGGATGGAGTAAACATCAGCCTGGATACATTAAATGAGAAGGTTTACAGGCAGATTACAGGCTTTGATGAGCTTCCGGCAGTGAGGGACAGCTTGGAAAGGGCAGTGGAAAAGGGATTGAGGGTAAAGATAAACACTGTGCTCCAGAAAGGGGTTAATGACGGGGAATGGATGTCTCTTGCAGGACTTGCAAAAGAGATGCCGGTAGACGTCCGCTTCATCGAGATGATGCCAATCGGCCTGGGGAAAAAATCCCAGGGGGTTTCTGGAAAGGAAGTGCTTTTAAACCTGAAAAGAGAATATCCCGGAATAGAGCCGGACGATACATTTCATGGCAACGGTCCGGCAACTTATTACCGGATTCCCGGATTTGCAGGAGGTATCGGGTTTATCAGCGCAGTGCACAGGCGGTTCTGCGAAAGCTGCAACCGGATCCGCCTGACGGCAAAGGGAGAATTAAAGCCCTGCCTTTGTTATGAAACCTTTGTGGATGTAAAGAGGGCGCTTCGAGGCCCGGGGGACATGGAAAAAAAGCAAGAGGGATTAAAAGACTTAATCAGGCAGGCCGTAAGCCGGAAACCGGAAATGCATTGCTTTGAGACAGAGGATCAGATTACAGAAGGAAGGCAGATGGTACAGATTGGAGGATAAAAGAAGATGGAAAACGACGTAGGGAGAATAATTGCAATCTGCACAAGTGAGAAGAAAGGCGTCCAGAAAGCACCGGTTCCCCAGGCGGAGCTTAAGGAAAACTGGGGAATCCGGGGAGATGCTCATGCAGGAAAGTGGCACCGGCAGGTAAGCCTTCTTGCACTGGAAAAAATCGAAGAGTTTAAGGAAAAGGGAGCGGAGATAGAGTTTGGCGCGTTTGGGGAAAACCTGATCGTAGAGGGATTTGACCTTAGAAAGGTTCCGGTTGGGACCCGGTTTGAAATCGGGGAAGCAGTTTTAGAGCTTACCCAGATCGGAAAGGAATGTCACAGCCATTGCGCCATATATAAAGCAGTGGGAGACTGTATTATGCCCCGGGAGGGAGTATTTGCAAAGGTAATAAAAGGAGGAGAAATTCATCCTGGAGACGAGATAAAAAGGCTTGCTTTTGATACAGAAAAACCCTTTACTGCGGCAGTGATTACTCTTAGTGATAAAGGCTACAAAGGGGAGCGGGAGGACAAAAGCGGCCCGGCGGCCTGTGCAATGCTGGCGGAGGCAGGCTATGAGGTGACAGAGAGCCTTCTTCTCCCCGACGGGGAGGAAAAATTGAAAAAAGAATTAATTCGATTATCGGACCAGCGTCAACTAAATGTTATCTTTACCACAGGGGGCACAGGATTTTCAGAGCGTGACCTGACGCCGGAAGCCACAAAGGCAGTCTGCGACAGGATGGCCATGGGAATTGCAGACGCAATCCGAACCCATTCCCTGGCCATTACAGACCGGGCTATGTTAAGCCGGGCAGTATCGGGAATCCGTGGAAAAACGTTGATTGTAAATCTTCCGGGAAGCCCTAAGGCAGTCCGGGAAGGCCTGGAATATATTTTGCCGTCCCTTGCCCACGGACTGGGAATTTTAAGAGGAACCGAGGGGGAATGTGGGACAAAGTGAAAAAAAGAATGTTTGCGCTATTGCCTGCAGTGGGAATGATGGTTGCAGCAGCCGGCTGCACAGGAAGGGAAAGCAGCAGGGAAGAAACAGAGATTCAGGTATTTATCGCGGCAAGCCTTAACACTGTGATGACGGAGCTTGGGGAAATGTATTGCCAGGAACACCCGGGGGTAAAGATAACCTGCAATGTGGACAGCTCCGGTACGCTTCTCACACAGATTGAGGAAGGGTATGAATGTGATATTTTCTTTTCAGCAGCGCAAAAGCAGATGGATCAGCTGGAGGCGGACGGCCTTGTAAAGGAAGGCACGCGGGCCAATGTTGTCAATAACCAGGTTGTGGTGGTGACGCGAAAGGACAGCGGCACAAAGGTAAGAGGGCTTGAGACCTTAAGGGATGCAGAGAGTATCGCCTTGGCGGGGGGAAACGTTCCCGTGGGAAAATATACAAGACAGGCCCTGGTTCGGTCCGGAATCCTGGAGGAGGCGGAGGATGTATCGGCCATTACCACACGGCAGGTATCAGACGCCCTTGGCGGTGTGGAAATCAGTGAGCAGGATAATGTGAGCAAGGTATTGGCCGCGGTGGTGGAAGGATCCTGCGAGGTGGGGACTACGTATTATTCAGACACTTACGGCTATGAGGATGAGCTGGATATTTTAGAAACCGTAAGCTATGAGCTGTCGGGAGAGGTGATCTATCCCATTGCCCAGGTGATAAACGAAGAGGCGGACCAGGCCCAGAGCAAGGCGGCGGAAGGATTTATAGAGTTTATTTTGTCCGATGAAGCAAAGGCAGTGTTTGAAAGCTATTATTTTGACACAGATATGGAGTAAAAGAACATGGATATTTGGAGAAATCTGGACTGGAGCCCTCTTTTTGTTTCATTGAAAACAGGAGCCGCGGCTACGGTAATCTGCTTTTTTCTGGGTATATTTGCGGCGGGAAGAGTGATGAGGCTGCCTCCGGGGAGAAAAGCGTTTGCAGACGGGATTCTGACGATGCCGCTGGTGCTTCCGCCTACAGCGGCGGGTTTTTTTCTGCTGCTTTTGTTTAGCAGAAGAAGGCCCCTTGGCATGTTCCTGTTCCAAAACTTTGATATTAAGGTGGTACAGACCTGGCTGGGATGTGTCATTGCGGCCAGCGTCATTGCATTTCCACTGATGTACAGAAATGCCAGAGGAGCCTTTGAGCAGGTGGATGTAGATCTGATATACGCGGGAAGGACGCTGGGCATGTCGGAATTTCAGATTTTTTGGAAGGTGATTCTTCCGGAAGCAGGGCCGGGCATTGCCTCCGGAACCATCCTGACTTTTGCGCGGGCTCTGGGGGAATACGGCGCGACTTCCATGCTGGCGGGAAACATTCCCGGGAAAACAGGAACCATTTCCCAGAAAATCGCCATGGTGATTCAGGACGGCGATTTTAAGACAGCTGGGATGTGGGTAATCATTGTCCTGCTCTTTGCATTTACGGCTGTTTTCGCCATGAATCTGGTTGTGGGAAAGAAGATAAAAAAGAAGAGGTGGCCGGGGTGAAAAATGGCAGTATATATAGACATTGAGAGAAAATTAAAAGGGTTTTCCATAGAACTGCAGATAAAAAGCAGCGCCAGGCGCATTGGGATTTTAGGCGCTTCCGGCTGCGGGAAGAGCATGACATTGAAAATGATTGCCGGAATTGAGACGCCGGGGAAGGGAAGGATTCAGCTGGGTTCCCATGTGCTGTTTGACTCTCAAAACCGGATCAACATAAAGCCGCAAAAGCGGAATGTGGGCTATCTTTTTCAGAACTATGCCCTCTTTCCTTCTATGACAGTAGAAGAAAATATTGCCGCAGGGCTAAAAGGAGATAAAGAGGAAAAAAGAAGCCGGGTCCGGGAAATGACAGAAAGGTTTCGCCTTTCGGGACTGGAAAAACGCCTTCCCGGGGAACTTTCCGGGGGCCAGCAGCAGAGGACGGCCCTTGCCAGGATTATGGCCTGTGAGCCGGAGATGATTCTTCTGGACGAGCCTTATGCGGCCCTGGATGTGTTTCTTCGTGACCGGTTAGAGCAGGAGCTTCTTACAATGCTGAAAGACTATGAAGGAACCGCCATTTTAGTTTCTCATAACCGGGATGAAATCTACCGGTTCAGCCAGGATTTGCTTGTTATGGAAGAAGGAAAGACCGCCGTTTTTGGAAAAAGCAGGAATATCTTTGAAAATCCCGGGAAAATTGCCGCCGCCAGACTGACTGGCTGTAAAAATATTTCCAGAGTGGAAATTCTTAATTCTCATTCTATGCGGGCGTTGGATTTTGGCGTTATCCTTCATACCAAAAGGAAAATCCCAGAAGATACGTCGGCTGTGGGCTTCCGGGCCCATGAATTTGTCCCTGTGTGGGGGAAGAGACTGGAAAATTGTATCCGGGTGCAGGTAGTAAGCAGGGCGGAGCTTCCCTTTGAGCAAAAGTATTACCTGAAGCCGGAAACAGAAGGAGAAGAAAACGGGGAGAGGGAACCTCTCTGCTGGTTTGTACAGAGGGACAGATGGCAGGAGCTTTCTGAAAAAGGATTGCCGGATTACCTGCAATTTTGTGAGGAAGAACTGTTACTATTAAAAGAATAGTTTTTCAAAAACAGCCTGTAAATTTTACGTAATCTTGACTTTTCCCCTTGCAGGCGCTATAGTGTATCTGAGAAACTATGTTAAAGCATAGTAAACGGTTGCAGAATAAAAAACTGCCCATATAATTTTTAAAAGGGGTTGACAGCCCATGATCGTTAGCAATATACTTACGACAGACAGACAGACAGACAGACAGACAGACAGACAGACAGACAGACAGACAAGGTCTGTCCTTTTCTGCTGGGAAAAAGAGAAGATGCATTTCAAAGGGCATGTCGGGCCACGGTTTTTTTCGTGGATCGGACATGCCCTTTTGCTGTGCAAAGAATCCGGAAACAGCATAACGATGACAAAGATGCCGGATTTGCACCAGGAACAAATATGAAAGAGAGGAACCAGGCAAGATGAAAAGAAGACGAAGATTATTAAGCCTGCTGCTTTGCAGTGCAATGGTGTTTTCCCTTTGGGTACAGCCGGCATTTGCCCAGGAGGGCGGTCTGTGCCAGCACCACAGGGAGCACACAAAGGAGTGCGGATATAGAGAAGGAAAGCCAGGGCATGCCTGCAGTCATGAGCATCAGCCGGACTGCTATACCCTTGTAACTAGGTGCGTTCACAGACATGATCAGGACTGTTACCCCCAGGAGGATCTGTGGGGCAGCGTGGCAACTCCCTCCAATTCGAAGAAAAGGAGGCCGGAAAACTGTTCCCATGTGTGCAGCCAGGAAAGCGGCTGCATCCGGGAAGTGTTAAACTGCCCTCATAAGCACGGCGAGGACTGCGGCTATGTCCCTGCCCAAGAGGAGACGCCCTGCGGCTATGTGTGCAGCCAGTGTGAAAGCAGCGGTATCCTGGAGGAGACAGAAAACGCCGCCGCCCTGAAAGCGCAGCCTATGAAGGCGGCAGGGGAACTGGACTCCGGTGATTTTGGCAGTGGGTTTCATTGGGTGCTGGACGATGACGGTCTCCTTGCTATTACCGGTACAGGAGACATGCCGGATTGGAATCCAGGGGCTCCACCGTGGAGCAGGAATAGCTATGTAGAAAAAATATCGGTCAGCGAGGGAATTACATCGATTGGAAACAATACATTTATGGACATTCCTTATGCCACAACGGCTGAATTGCCCGACAGCTTAACCTCTATCGGAGAATATGCATTTGGGCAATGCATCCGTCTGGAGCAGGTCAAGCTGCCAGCTAATCTGACCTCTATTGGGAATAATGCATTTGAAGGCTGCACCAGACTGGCGCTGGAGGAGCTGCCAGCTAATGTGACCTCTATTGGGGAGTATGCGTTTGAAAAATGTACTAGTCTGGCGCTGACGGAGCTGCCAGCTAATCTGACCTCTATTGGGAGTAGGGCATTTCAAAACTGCACCAGTCTGGCGCTGACGGGGCTGCCTGCAGGAGTAACCACTATTGAGAGAAGGGCGTTTTATAAGTGTACAAACCTGGCGCTGACGGAACTGCCTGCAGGCGTTACCTCTATCGGGCTTAAGGCATTTTATGGCTGTACCGGCCTTGAACAGATGAAATTTCCTGATAGCCTGAATGTTATCGAGGAGTCTGCGTTTGAGGGGTGCGAAAACCTAAGAGAACTGACATTTACCAGCAACCCCGCGCCTAACCTGGAGAGCGATGTATTTAGCCTTTGTGATGCCCTTACGGCAATCTATGTTCCGGCCGGAGCGGCAGGTTATGATAGTGGAAATGGCTGGCCCGCAGATAAAGTAGTCCTTTTATATCCTGCGCCCCAGCCTGTCCGATACAGCGTAAGCGTAAACGGAAGCTATGCTCCGGTAAGCGGAGAGGGAAGCTATGAAGCGGGGGAACTGGTTCCTATTTATGGAGGAAGCCGTGAGAGTTACCGTTTTGGCGGCTGGAGTTCCCCTGACGGGGTAAGCTTTGCCGATCCGGAAAACGCGGCAACTACCTTTATCATGCCGGATAAGGCTGTGACGGTAACGGCGGATTGGATTTATATTGGAGAAAGCGCCGGGGGAGGTTCTTCCGGTTCAGGAGGAGAAAGCGGGAGCGGTTCCGGTTCCGGCTCCGGCGGAAGCAGCAGCTCCGGAAGTTCCGGCTCCGGCGGAGGAAGCAGCAGCTCCGGAAGTTCCGGCTCCGGCGGAGGAAGCAGCGGCTCCGGAAGTTCCGGTTCCAGCGGCGGAGGAGGAAGCAGTGGAAGCGGCTTTAGCACGGCAGCAGGCACCGCCTTTACTGATGTAAAAGAAACAGACTGGTTTTATCAGGATGTACAGTTTGTCTGCCAGAAAGGCTTGATGTCAGGGGCAGGAGGGGCGGCCTTTGCCCCGGACGGCGCTATTACCCGCATTCAGGTGGCGGAGATCCTCTACAGCATGGAGGGAAGCCCCAAAACAGAGGAGAAAAACTGCTTTACAGATGTGGAGCGGGGGCCCGGAACAATGTGGAGCTATGACTCGGTAACCTGGGCGGAGCAAAAGGGGATGATAAGCGGAATCGGAAACGGCAAGTTTGGCCCTGGGGATTTGGTTACCCGTGGGCAGTTGGCGGAAATCTTTTACCGTTATGCCCGGTACAAAGGGTATGACGTAAGGGCATTGGGAAGCCTGGACCGGTTCCCTGATAAAGACAAGGTTTTGCCGGGGGAGGAAGAAGCCCTTATATGGGCAGTAGAAAGCAATATGATAAAGGAGCTGGAGGACAATCAGCTTTCCCCCCGGCAAACGGTTACCCGGGCCCAGATGGCGGCTATGCTTCGCCGCTTTATTGACAAATATGAAAAAAAACCTGTTTAAGATTATGCTTAAGATTAGCTGAAGTGAAAAGTTTATTTCCACTTTGAAAATACCAGTTAAAAAAGTAGCATTTACTCTTACAGAAAAGGGTAACGGTTACTTTTCTGTTTTCGAAAGTGGAATTTAATGTTACAATAGAAGCCACAGGAGTGCTTATGTCAGGATATCAGGGTCATTTTACTGCATGCCAAAAAGGCGGAGTTTCGTGTCACTTTTTGAGAGTGTAGGACTAAATTCCACCTGGATGGGAGCATATGGAGCCGTCCTGACAGCCGCCTGGGGATCTTTATTTTTTGAGAAGGTAAGGTTTGAGAATAACCTTATCTTTCTCTATTTTATGGATGCCGAATGCCTCCAGTCTTTCATACAAGTCATGGAACATGAAGTCAGCCAGGTCAAGAGGGCTCTTCCCGCCGAGTTTTTCAACGGGAGAGGAGTTGACATGGCTGAGGGCCAGGTTAAGCGCATCCTGCCCAGTGAGTCCCAAAGCTTTTAAATCCGTGCCTTTTGGAAGAATGTATCGGAGTTCGATATGTTTATTTTCCAGGGAGCCTTTCTGTCCGGACTGCATGGGGTCACAGTAGAACACTCTGGTTCTTCTTGTGCCGCCGTCCCCGGCTTCCATTGCATCAGCAGCAGTAAATTCAGCTCCCCTGTCGGTGAGCAGGACATGGACGTATTTTCTGAAAAGTTCCGTTCCCAGGACAGATTCCAGAAGGTCAACGCCGTCTTTCATGGTCTGTGCGGTCTTGGACTGGTGATAAACGGCAAAGAGGACACCGGCATTTACAAATTTAAAGGTCTGGATAAAAGGACCGCCGGTTTCATCATTATAAACCGTATCCATCTGTGTAACAAATTTCCAGAGTCAAATGAGAAAAAGCATTTGTATTGTTCATGAGCTGCCTGCCTTTCCGGCAGCTGTCAGGTAAATAAAGTGTAAGACTAAATGCCACATTTGTCCAAGTGGAAACAGGTGAAAGACTAAAATCCACTTTGCTCCTTTCAAAGTGGAAATAAACTTTTCACTTCAGCTAAAAGAATAGATTAAGGCATCTTGTTGACAACTCACCGCTTAATATTTTATAATATAGCTAAGATTACCCTCAGCGGACAGAGGAGTGGGCGACCTTATCCACAGAGGGAGCAGATTACGAATAATAAAATGGGAGTGTATCAAGATGAACAGTATCCGAAAAAAAATCACAATCTGTCTGATTGCAACGGTTTTTATCGCATTGCTTGCGGTGGGTCTCTCCAGCATGACGCTGAACTACAGGAGTACCCTGACCACAGTGGAGCAGATGATGGGGAAGACAGCTATCCTGGCCAGTGAACGTATTGAGCAGGAGCTGGGGGCATATCGAAATGTAGCTATGGATACAGGCTGCATCCCCCAGCTGGCTGACAAAGATGTGCCGGTGGAAGAAAAACGGGCCATTATAGATGAGAGAGTGCGTATGCATGGCTTTCAGCGGGGCAATATCATTGGCTCAGATGGGATCAGTATTTTTGATGGGAACGATTACTCTGACCGGGAATATGTACAGCAGGCTATGAAGGGAAATGTGTATGTGTCTGAGCCGCTGATAAGCAAAGTTACAGGAGAACTTTCCATCATGGTGGCGGCTCCGCTTTATGCCGGCGGGAAGCAGGGGTCTTCCATTATTGGCGTGGTTTATTTTGTACCGCAGGAGACCTTTTTGAATGACATCATCTCCTCGATTAAGATAAGCGAGACCAGTCATGCCTATATGATCAATAAGTCCGGCGATACCATTGCGGATACGACTCTGGAAACCATTACCACCCAGAATATTGAGCGGGAAGCACAGACCAATGGGTCTCTTAAGGAGCTGGCTGAGATACATAAGGCCATGCGCCAGGGCAGCGAAGGTTTTGACAGCTTCCGCGATTCTGACGGCCCGCGTTTTGCGGCTTATGCCCCGGTAGGCGGAACGGACGGATGGAGCGTGGCTGTCACTGCTATGAAAAAGGATTATCTGGCTGAGACGTATTTTGGTATGTTTGTCAACATAGCCGTTATGATTCTTTCTGTCCTGGCCTCCAGCTTTGTAGCGCTGAAGCTGTCCAACAATATCAGCCTGCCTATGCAGGCCTGCGCCAAGAGGATGAAGCAGCTGGTGGAGGGGGATTTGGAGTCCCCGGTTCCTCAGAGCCACGGGCAGGATGAAACCGCCGAACTGACCAAATCTACAGCAGATTTGGTAGAAGGTCTGAACACGATTATCCATGACATCGGCTATCTGCTTACAGAGATGGCCGGAAAGAATTTTGACGTACAATCCTCCCACCGGGAAGCCTATGTGGGGAGTTTCCAGGGGATTTTAGAGTCCATGCGGACCTTGAAAATCCAGTTGAGCTCCACTATGAAACAGATAAACTCTTCCGCCAAGGAAGTTGCCGCTGCCAGTGACCATGTTTCCAGCGGGGCCCAGACTCTGAGTCAGGGAGCAATCACACAGGCAAGCTCAGTGGAAGAGCTGGCTGCCACCATTAATGAGATCTCCAACAGTGCAAAACAGACCAGCTCTGCCGCAGAAGAGGCAGGCCATTTTGTGGAGCAGGCAGGCGCACAGCTGAATGCCAGCGTGGGGCATGTGGGCGAGCTGAACCAGGCCATGGAAAAGATCTTTAGTTCTTCCAAGGAAATTTCCGCCATTATAGGCACCATAGAAAGTATTGCTTTCCAAACCAACATTCTGGCCCTGAATGCCGCTGTGGAGGCGGCCCGCGCAGGCGCTTCCGGCAAAGGCTTTGCCGTGGTTGCCAATGAGGTACGCAACCTGGCGTCTAAATCCGATGAGGCAGCCAAAGCGACCAAAGAATTAATTGAACATTCCATTGGGGCTGCAAACGAGGGCGGCGAGGCTGTATCCAGAGTTACAGAATCCCTGGAGCGTACCAGTGTTTTGGCAGGCAATGTAACCACGCAGATGAATATTGTGGTGGAGGCCATAGAGAGACAGACCACTGCTATCGGACAGGTCAATGAGGGCGTAGAGCAGATTTCTTCCGTGGTTCAGGCTAACAGCGCCACCTCCCAGGAGAGCGCCGCTGTCAGTGAGGAGTTGTCAGCAGAAGCCGCCAGCTTAAAGACTCTGGTAGACCAATTTACTCTTGCAAGAGAGTAGGGCTTGCCTTAAAATTCCAAAATAACATCCTTTTGAAGAAGGAGCTGTTGCCAAAGCAGATGAACCATCTGTAAAAGCGGCGGCTCCTTTCTCTGTGCATGAAAAGCCGCCTGAAAAACAGAAGGCAGAGTCTTGACAATCTTCAGAAAGTTAGGTATAACTAAGTTGGCCATACCTAATGATGAAAGGGATAAAGACTATGACATTAAAGGAACTGCCAATTGGAAAAACTGCCACGATTTTGTCAGTGGGAGGAAGCGGCGCTCTCCGGCAGCATCTGCTGGATATGGGGCTGATACAGGGGGCCCGGGTAACAGTTGTAAAATATGCTCCCATGGGAGATCCCATAGAGCTGAAAATACATGGATATGAGCTGACCATCCGTCTGGATGATGCGGCGAAAATTGAGATCAGCAGCGCTTCCGGCGGGGAAGCACAGGAACGGACAGAAAACGGAAACGATCAGAAAGGGAACCGGAAAGATGCCGGAAAGGAATGGGCCCACAGACAGAAAGACGGCAGGGAAGCAGCGGGAAAGCGGAAGCGGGCCGAGCATCCCGGATACGGTGAGAGTGGAAAGTACCACGAGAAAAAAACAGAAAACCCGTTGCCGGAAAATGAGACCCTGACGTTTGCTCTGGTGGGAAACCAGAACTGCGGAAAAACCACGTTGTTCAACCAGCTTACCGGCGCAAATCAACATGTAGGCAATTTTCCCGGCGTTACTGTGGACCGAAAAGACGGTGTGATTAAGGGATATGCCAATACTCTCATTACAGATCTTCCGGGAATTTATTCTATGTCCCCTTACAGCAGTGAAGAGATTGTAACCAGAGAATTTTTACTGGAGGAACGGCCGAAAGGAATTATAAATATTGTAGACGCCACCAATATTGAACGGAACCTGTATCTGACTATGCAGCTTTTGGAACTTCATATGCCTATGGTGGTAGCCCTCAACATGATGGATGAGCTGAGAGAAAATGGCGGGGCTGTTTTGGTAAACGAGATGGAAGCTTATCTGGGAGTTCCGGTGGTTCCCATCTCTGCCGTCAAAAGTGAAGGTATTGACGAGCTGGTAAGACATGCCGTACATATCGCAAAGTACCAGGAGGCCCCGGAAAAAGCGGATCTCTGCGGCGATACAGAAAGCGGAGTTCACAGAGGGATCCATGCAGTTATGCATTTAATTGAGGATCATGCCAAAAAGGCCGGTATTCCTGTCCGGTTTGCTGCCAGCAAGATTTTAGAAGGGGATCAGAAGATCTTAGACAAGCTGTCCCTTTCTCAAAATGAGCAGGAAATGCTGGAGCATATTGCGTGCCAGACCGAAGAAGAAACCGGAATGGATCGGGCTTCGGCCATTGCCGGCATGCGGTTTGAGTTTATAGGAAAGGTCTGCAGCAACGCAGTGATTAAGCCCAGGGAAAGCAGAGAGCGAACCAGAAGCAAACGTCTGGATCAGATCCTTACCGGAAAATATACGGGAATCCCCGCTTTTATCGGCATTATGGGCCTGGTGTTCTGGCTTACCTTTAACGTGGTGGGAGCTGCCCTGCAGGGGATTCTGGAAACCGCTATCACCTGGCTTACCGGGCAGGCGGATAAGGGACTGGCGGCGGCCGGAGTCAATGAAGTGCTTCACGCCTTGTTAATTGACGGAGTGTTTAGCGGAGTGGGAGGGGTATTAAGCTTCCTTCCTGTTATTGTGACTCTGTTCTTTTTCCTGTCCATTTTGGAGGACAGCGGTTACATGGCAAGAGTAGCCTTTATTATGGATAAGCTTTTGAGAAAGCTGGGACTGTCAGGCCGCAGCATCGTGCCTATGCTTGTGGGCTTTGGCTGCACGGTGCCGGGGGTTATGGCCAGCCGGACTCTGCCCTCCCAGAGGGACAGAAAGATGACGATTCTCCTTACTCCTTTTATGAGCTGTACGGCAAAGCTTCCCATCTATGTCTTTTTTACAGAAGTTTTTTTCCCGGAACAGGCGGCCTTGGTAATGATTGGCCTGTATGTGCTGGGGATTGTAACGGGAATTTTTATGGCCCTTATTTTTAAGAAAACCATGTTTACCGGGGAGGCGGTGCCTTTTGTTATGGAACTTCCCAATTACCGGATGCCCGGAGCCCAGAATGTGGCCCGGCTCCTCTGGGACAAGGCAAAGGACTTTCTGGAACGGGCATTTACGGTGATTTTTCTTGCCACCATTATTATCTGGTTCCTCCAGAGCTTTGATATGCAGTTTAATATGGTGGCGGATTCCCATAGCAGTATTCTGGCTATGGCGGCAGGAGTGATAACTCCTGTATTTGCTCCTTTGGGTTTTGGGGACTGGAGGATTTCCACGGCTCTGATCTCCGGATTTATGGCCAAAGAAAGTGTGGTTTCCACCCTGACAGTCCTGTTTGGAACTACAGACGCCCTTTTATCCGGCCTGACAACGGCGGGAGCGGCATCCCTTTTGGTTTTCTGCCTCCTGTATACTCCATGTATTGCAGCGATTGCGGCGGTAAAGCAGGAACTGGGAGGCAAATGGGCGGCAGCGGTTGCATTTGGGCAGTGTATCGTGGCCTGGGCGGTTGCATTTCTGGCATATCACATAATCCTGATTTTTTAAATTGAGTTTAAACAGCTCAGCCGGCAGACGGATGTAAATCCGGACTTGCCGGCTGTATGTATTTCAGGATATAATAGGGACAACGTAAATAATAGCAGAGAGGTGCTCTATGTTTAAGCTGTCAAAAAAGCTGTGGTTTTCCATATCTCTTCAGCAAAAGCTTTTGCTGTTTGCCGGAATTGTTACCCTGGTACTGGCGGTTTCTGCTTTTTTTAATGTGAAATTGACACAGTTTTCCATAGATGGATTCCGGGCTATTTTATCGGACAATGTAAAATGCGGAGAGTTTTTTGAAAATATAAAGGCAGAGAGGGCTGCTTTTGAAGAATTGATCCGGGAAAACAGCCAGGAGGCCAGAAAAACCTATGAGGAAGCGGCCCGGAATACTCAAAAGAGCGTTTCCAGACTGCCCTATTCCTATGGAGCAATAGGGAGCCGCCGCTACGCGAGGACCTGGTCCATTAAAAATGCATACGAAACGTATACGGCTTTGCGGGATGAGGTGTTGTCCATGAGCCCTGAAGCTCCGGATTTTGTGGATAAACTCTATTGGGTCTACGACATCCAGGAGTATCTGGAGCTGTACGGCAGCCGCCTGATTCAGGAAACCTTAAATCAGGGGAATGAAAGCTATCAGGAAAAGGCAGGCCGTTTTTCCCAGCTTATCTATGGGATGCTGGCTGGATCTGCACTGATGCTGGGGGTGATTTTGTGGCTTACCAAGATGCTGTCTGATACCATGGTGGATCCGATATTAAGATTATCTGACAGCTCTGCCAGAATTGGGGCCGGGGATTTTACAGAAGCTGATCTAAAGATTGAGAATCAGGACGAGATGGGACGTCTGGTTCAGGATTTTAACAAAATGAAGCACGCCCTGAAAGAGTATATCCATATTCTTCAGGAGAAAAATGAAATGACAGAGCGCCTTCACCGGGAAGAGATGGGGCGGATAGAGATGGAAAAACGCCTGGAAGCCGCCAGGATGGAGCTGTTAAAAAGTCAGATTAATCCTCACTTTTTATTCAATACCCTGAGCATGATCACCAGTATGGCCCAGCTTGAGGACGCCCATATTACAGAGAAGATGATCGCCAGTATGAGCAATTTGTTCCGCTACAATTTAAAGACCTCGGAGCAGATTGTGTTTTTGAAGCAGGAGCTGGACGTGGTGGAAAATTATATCTATATTCAGAAGATGCGGTTTGGCAGCCGGGTTCAATACGGTATGAGTATTGAGCTGGACGGGGCCAAGGTGAAGGTTCCGGCCTTTACCATGCAGCCGGTGGTGGAAAACGCGATTATCCATGGGATTTCCAAAAAGGAAGCCGGAGGCAGGATCTTTATTCGGGCTGTAGCGAAAGAAAACGGCGTTCTGATCTCCGTGGCAGATAATGGCGTAGGCATGGAGGAGAGCCGACTGAAGGAAGTGCGGGAAGGCCTGAAAAAAGGACGTACCTCAAAGGTGGGAATTGGCTTTGGCAACATTTATAAGAGGATTGACAGCATTTACCAGAAGGGAAGCTTCCGGATTTACAGCCGGAAAGGCTGCGGAACGGTTGTGCAGATGTTTATTCCTCAGGATGAGGAAGTAGAAGAATACAGGGAGGAAAATGAGAGTGGATAAGGTACAGGTTTTAATTGCAGATGACGAGCAGATTGAAAGGGCGGCCTTAAAAAAGACCTTGCTGAAAAATCTAGGGGAACGCTGCCGGATTTTTGAGGCGGAAAACGGCAGGCAGGCGTTGGAGATCCACGAAGAAGAAAACATCCAGATTGCAATTTTGGACATTGAGATGCCAGGGGTCAGCGGGATTCAGGCGGCAGAAGGGATCCGGGAAAGGGGCAGAGAGTGCTGCATTATTTTCCTCACTGCCTTTGACGAGTTTTCCTATGCCCGTAAGGCTATTACAGTGCGGGCCATGGATTACCTGCTGAAACCCTTTGACGAGAAGGAGCTTCTGCTGGTGATGGAGGAAGCGATACGGACGGCAGAGGGGGTTCAATCAGGACTTAGAGCCGGGAAGGAAGAATCTCTCCTTATGGATACGAAGGAGGAGCAGGAGGAAGACGGGGAGGAATTAGGCTTTGGCCGTCAGCAAAAGGTGACGCAGATGCTGGAAGAATATATACAGACCCATTATATGTATGATATTTCCATGCAGGATGTGGCTCAGACCATGAATTATTCCGAGGCTTATTTCAGCAAATTGTTTAAACAGTGTTTCCAGAAAAACTTTACCGCATACCTGACGGAATTCCGTGTGGAGGAAGCGAAACGCCAGCTGAGGCGGCCTACCATAAATGTCAAAGATGTAGGAAAAGCGGTGGGCTACAGCGATTCCAACTATTTTACAAAGGTATTTCGCAGAATCACAGGAATGAGTCCTACAGAGTACCGTTTGTCAATTTTTCAGGATGATATCCAGAGTTGAACCGGAAGCGTTGCCTTTTTGTACAAAAAGCAGTAAAAAAGTGGTTAAAAAAATACTAGAATTCACAAATATTTACCATATTAAAAAGTTTGATACACCTTTATAATTAAGACAGCGTTAAAAAAATAAAATTTTTATTAATAACGCGTAAAAAGGAGGAAATGCAATATGAAAAAAAGATGGTTATCTGCAATGCTGTGCACAGCAATGGTAGCTGGTTCTATGGCTGGCTGCGGATTAAAATCCCCGGATGCTCCGGCAACGACTGCAGCGCCTGCGGCTACTGAGGCGCCCGCAGCAACGGAAGCTCCCGCAGACAATGCAGGCGACAGCACAGAAGCTCCCGCAGCAGGAGAAGCGGTAGGTCCTGCAGTTACGTTTGTTATGGCAGAGGTGAACCCTCTGGACACCATTGTAGGTCAGACCGATACCGCATTTAAAGAGAAGGTAGAAGAGCTTTCCGGCGGTTCCATTACCATTGACCTTCAGGCCAGCGGTGTTCTTGGTTCTGAGAACGATGTATTAGACGCTATGTTAGGCGGCGGCGGCGGAATCGACATTTCCCGTATCTCCGCATTTGCATTGACCAGCTACGGCGGCGAGAAATCCAAACTGTTGTCCGTTCCCTTTACTTTTGTAAGCCGTGAGCATTTCTGGAACTTTGCAGAGAGCGATTTAGCTGCTGAGTTCTTAATGGAGCCCTATGAGAGCGGTTCCGGCGTCAGAGGCTTATTCTACGGCGAAGAGGGCTTCCGCCATTTCTTCACGGTAAAAGAGATCAGCGGCATTGAGGACTTAAAGGGTATGAAGCTGCGTGTGTCCAATGACCCGATTATGAACGGCATGGTGGAAGGCCTTGGCGCAAGTCCCACCGTTATTTCCTTCGGCGAGCTGTACTCCGCACTGCAGACCGGTGTTGTAGACGGCGCTGAGCAGCCCATCGCAAACTACCAGTCCAACGCATTCCCGGAGGTTGCTCCCAACCTGATTCTGGACGGCCATACCTTAGGCGCTATCCAGGTTGTTATCACCGACGAGGCATGGAACAAGTTAACTCCTGAGCAGCAGGATATTATGGTTGAGGCCGGCAAGTACGCTTCCGAATTCAACAAGAAGATCTCTGCAGACGCTGAAAATAAGGTTCTGGAAGAGTTAAAGGCAAGCGGTGTTAACGTAGTAGAAGTTCCGGACATTACTCCTTGGCAGGAAGCTTGTAAGGGAATCATCGCAGAGTCTACTAAGGACAACGCAGAACTGTATCAGCAGATTCTGGATATGCAGTAATACAGAACATTCAAAAGGCGCAGGGGAAATGCAGAGTACAACCTCTGCGCCTTTCTTTTCTGAAGGGAGAGTAAATATGCCAGCAATTTTTCAAACAATCGATAAGATCAGGCCAGCATATGATATTACATATAAAATTACCCTGACAATCTGCAAGCTTTTGCTGATTGTAGATATTCTGATCACCAGCATGGCGGTTGCGGGAAGATACATTCCGTTTATTCCGGATCCGGCCTGGAGTGAGGAAGTGGTTTTAACCTGTATGTCCTATATGGCAGTTCTCTCTGCCGCTCTGGCAATCCGCAGAGGCGCTCATATCCGTATGACCGCATTTGACCGTTATCTTCCGGTTAAACTGGTTAAGGTTCTTGACATTATAGCTGACGTTGCTGTGCTGGTATTGGCAGTAATTATGATTACCGTAGGCTGGAAGTATGCCACCGGCATTGGTTCCAAGGGTACTTATGTCAGTATGCCAAAGGTTTCCAGATTCTGGATGTATTTCCCGGTTCCTCTTGCCGGCATTGCCATGCTGGTGTTCGAGCTGGAAGCCATTTATAACCATATTAGAGGCTTTTTTGTAGAGGAGGACAGCAAATGATAATGATTAATGGTATTGCCGTAGACAATATGGCAATTATGGTCCTTTTAGGCTCCTTCTTTTTAATGGTATTTCTGCGCTTCCCCATTGCCTATGCGGTTGCGCTTTCCTCCGTATTTTCCCTGCTGTACCAGGGACAGGATCTGGCGGCTATCTGCCGTCTGATGGTAAAAGGTATCAGCTCCTTCAGCCTGATGGCGGTTCCCTTCTTTATCACCATGGGATGTCTTATGGGATCCGGCGGTATTTCTGAAAAGCTGATTGCTCTGGCAGACGCCTGCGTAGGGTGGATGCGAGGGGGCATGGCCATGGTAAACATTGTGGCCTCTTATTTCTTTGGCGGTATTTCCGGTTCTGCTTCTGCAGATACGGCATCTTTGGGTTCTATCCTGATTCCTATGATGGTGGATCAGGGCTATGACGACGACTTTTCTACCGCAGTAACCATTACCTCTTCCTGTGAGGGCCTTTTGGTTCCTCCCAGCCATAATATGGTTATCTATGCAACCACTGCAGGCGGTATTTCTGTAGGAAGCTTATTCCTGGCAGGATATATTCCGGGCGCGCTGCTGGCCCTGTCCCTGATGATAGGTTCTTATATTATTTCTGTTAAGAAGAATTATCCCAAGGGCGCAAAATTCAGCGTTATGAATCTGGTTAAACAGCTAAGCGTATCCTTCTGGGCTCTGGCAGCAGTGCTGATTGTGGTATTCGGCGTTGTAGGCGGCGTGTTTACTGCTACCGAGTCTGCGGCAATCGCAGTTATTTACAGCCTTTTAGTCAGTGTATTTATTTACAAGGGATTAGATTGGAAAGGTGTTTGGAGAGTATTAGGGGACTGTGTGGATACTCTGGCAATCGTATTGATTCTGATTGCAACCTCCAGCATTTTCGGCGACTGCTTAACCCGCCTTCACGTTCCGGAGCTGGCGGCTAACGCCATTACCGGTCTGACCACCAATCCTATTTTGCTGGCGCTGCTGTTAAACCTGATCCTGCTGGTGCTGGGCTGCATCATGGATATGGCTCCCATTATCCTGATTGCGACTCCTATCCTCCTTCCCATCGCAACCTCTATCGGATTAGATCCGGTTCAGTTTGGTATCATGGTAGTATTAAACTGCGGTATCGGCCTTTTGACGCCTCCCGTAGGCGCGGTACTCTTTATCGGTTCGGCAATTGCCAAGGTTCCAATGGAGAAGGTAGTAAAGGCGACCCTGCCGTTCTATCTGTGTATGATTATTACCTTGCTGTTGATTACCTTTATTCCGGGTGTCAGCCTGTGGCTGCCAACCGTATTGGCAAAATAAGTTCAAAGGTAACAGTTCAGACGACTATACAGGGGATGTGGCTTTATTTTGCCATATCCCTTTTCAATTATGGAGTATATGTAACATGAGATTTGAGTATACCTATCGAAATACAGGGCTTGACCTTTGGCAGCTTTCCATGTATTATACCTACGGATCCATGGTAGGAGTCTGCAATGTGATCTTTACGGCGGCAGTCTGGGTTTTGACGGTGATCCGCTGGGGGGAAGCAGGGGATTTTATGCGGATAGCCCTGGTGTTTGGGTGTCTGCTATTTCCTGTGATTCAGCCTTTTATGGTGTATCAAAAGGCCAGACGTCAGGCGGCGGGGATTACCCAAGACACGAAAATCGCTTTTGACGAGAGAGGGATTCACATTGCAGTGGGGGAAGAGCGCTCCGATTTAGATTGGAGATCCATAAAACGGGTGTCCAAAAAGCCTACGCTGATTATTATTTTTTCTGACACCACCCATGGTTTTATTCTTCCCAACCGGATTTTGGGGACAGAACGGGAAAAATTTTATCAATTTGTGGCTTCCAAAATTAAGAAATAAAGCGGCAGAGGGGGAAGAAAAGGTGATGAAAAAATGGCTGGCCGGTATGATCTGTCTGTTTCTGCTTTTGGGCGTAATAGGAATCGGCCTGTCCAAGAGATATGAGAATACGCCTTCTGTTCCTTCTTTTGTACTGACCTATGCGGAAAACCAGACCGATGATTACCCTACCAGTTTAGGCGCGTACCGGTTTTCCCAGCTTGTCTGGGAGAGGACAAACGGGGATGTGGAGATTCAGGTGAATACCGGAGGTGTGTTGGGGGATGAATGGGAAATTATCCGCCAGATGCAGTTTGGCGGGGTGGATTTTGCCAGAGTTTCCCTGTCGCCGCTGTCAGAATTTATTCCTAAGCTCAATGTTTTGCAGATGCCTTACCTCTACAATAGCTCAGAACACATGTGGTGTGTATTGGAAGGGAACATTGGACATGAATTTTTAAATTCCTTTGAAGGTAGCAATCTGGTGGCTTTATCCTGGTATGACGCGGGAGCCAGAAGCTTTTACAGCTCTAAGAAGCCTATCCGCACTCTGGAAGACGTCCGGGGGATGCGGATCCGGGTTCAGGAGTCGGGGCTGATGCGGGAAATGATAAAGGCTTTGGGGGCAGACGCCGTATCCACCAAATATGGAGAGGTGTACTCTGCCTTTCAGACAGGGGAAATTGATGCGGCAGAAAATAACTGGTCTTCTTATGAATCCACGGGACATTATGAGGTGGCCCCTTACTATACCATTGATGAACACACCCGGGTGCCGGAGGTTCAGATTGTGTCGGAAGCTACCTGGGAGAAACTGCCGGAGGAATATCAGGACATTATTCGGGAATGTGCCCGGGAATCTGCCAGATACGAGAGAGAAGAGTGGGAAAAGTATCAAAAAGAGGCGGAGAGAAAGGTGCGAAACCAGGGGAGCAAGGTGGAGGTAGTAACGATGCCGGCAGAAGAACGAATGCGGTTCCGACAGGCAGTGGAGCCGCTATATGAGAAGTTCTGCGGCGACTATCTGGATATTATAGACAGGATTGCAGAAGAGGGAGAAAAAACAGGGACATAAAATAAGGCGGTTTTTTATTTTAACAGATATCCGCCTTATTTTACAGCACGTATTCTCACTCTTTCATTCCGCAATATTCCGCATTTTAATGGATTTTCTGCGTATCCTTTTTAGCTTTGGCCATGAAAGGATATAGATCCTCATAGGATTCAAGCTGATCCTCATTTTCCGGAAGAGCAGGAATAAGCCCGGTACAGTCCATAGCGGAACAGGCCTGAATCTGTCCGTCGTCATCATGCTCGTGATAGGAAAAGGGCGTTTTTTTTTGACTTTTCATAAAGGCGGTCCTCCTTCTTTTTGTGTTAGCTGTTTTTAGTATCTCCAGATGAAACCGGGAAATAAGTGGAGAAATTTAGGAAATTTTCATACTTTTTAAAGTGGTTTTCCTTGATTTATGGAAAGACTAACATTATAATGGGATAGAATAGGCGGAAAGGGTCGCTTATTCAGAAGGAGAGTAAGTACGTATGGATAATAACAACAATCAGGATAAGAACAACGGCAAAATGTCGCCCAATGGCCAGACCATATTAGTGCTGGTGGTTGCGGCGATCATTACGCTGATGGTCATTACGCTGATGCGGGATATGGTCACCAAAAACTCTACAGAGGAGCTTTCCTATACAGAGTATGTAGACATGGTGGAAGCGGGAAAAGTAGAAGCCGTTCTCATCAGCAACTCGGAGATCACCGTTTACCCCAGGAAGGAAGCGGAAGAGTATTCTCAGCTTATCCGGTATTATACGGTGCGGGTGCCCTCTGATTATAACAATACGGAGAGGCTTTTGGAAAACGGTGTGGACATCAGGGAACAGAAAACAGATTCCAGTATTATATTAGAGTCCATTATCAGCTTTGTCATTCCATTTATTATTATTGTGGTTTTTATGAACTTTATGATGCGCCGCATGGGAGGCGGCGGGATCATGGGCGTTGGAAAAAGCAATGCCAAGGTCTATGTACAGAAGGAAACCGGAATCACCTTTAAGGATGTGGCCGGAGAGGATGAGGCCAAAGAGTCTCTGACAGAGATTGTAGATTTCCTCCACAATCCGGCCAAATATACCCAGATTGGCGCAAAGCTCCCCAAAGGCGCCTTGCTGGTGGGACCGCCGGGTACCGGTAAAACCCTTCTTGCCAAGGCAGTGGCGGGAGAGGCCCAGGTGCCTTTTTACTCTCTGTCCGGATCGGATTTTGTGGAAATGTTTGTAGGCGTGGGGGCGTCCCGGGTCAGAGATTTATTTAAACAGGCCCAGCAGTCTGCGCCGTGTATTATCTTTATTGACGAGATTGATGCGATAGGTAAGAGCCGTGACACCCGCTTTGGCGGAGGGAATGACGAGCGGGAGCAGACCTTAAATCAGCTCCTCTCTGAGATGGACGGCTTTGATTCTTCCAAGGGACTTTTGGTTTTGGGAGCCACCAACCGGCCGGAGATCCTGGATCCCGCCCTTCTTCGCCCCGGCCGTTTTGACCGGCGCATTATTGTCGATAAGCCGGATTTAAAAGGAAGAGTCAATATTTTAAAGGTCCACTCCAAGGATGTGCTTCTGGATGACAGCGTGGATTTTGAAGAGATTGCCCTGGCAACCTCCGGCGCAGTAGGTGCGGATCTTGCCAATATGATGAACGAGGCTGCCATTAATGCAGTGAAGGGCGGCAGGCAGGCGGTTTCTCAGAAGGATCTGTTTGAAGCCGTGGAGGTGGTGCTGGTAGGAAAAGAGAAGAAGGATCGGATCTTAAGCAAGGAAGAACGCCGGATTGTCTCTTACCACGAGGTGGGCCACGCCCTGGTCAGCGCCCTTCAGAAGGATGCGGAGCCGGTTCAGAAGATTACCATTGTGCCCAGGACTATGGGGGCTTTGGGATATGTGATGCAGGTTCCGGAGGAAGAGAAATATTTAAATACCCAAAAAGAGCTGAATGCCATGCTGATTGGATATCTGGCCGGCCGGGCGGCCGAGGAGCTGGTGTTTGATACGGTTACCACCGGCGCTGCCAATGATATTGAGCAGGCAACCAAGCTTGCCAGGGCCATGGTGACCCAGTACGGCATGTCAGAGCGCTTTGGCCTTATGGGTCTTGCCAGCAAAGAGGATATGTATTTAAGCGGCCGTACGGTATTAAATTGCGGCGATGCCACAGCAGCCGAGATCGATCAGGAGGTTATGGCAATCTTAAAACGGTCCTATGAGGAGTCCAGACGCCTGCTTTCTGAAAACCGGACGGCTCTGGACAAGATTGCGGACTTCCTCATTGAAAAGGAGACCATTACCGGAAAAGAATTTATGGAAATTTTCCGCAAGGTTCAGGAGGAAGAAAAAGGCGTGAAGGAAGAAACAGAAGAAACAACAGAAGAAACCGGGCAGGCAGAAAAAACGCAGGCAGAAAAAACGGAAGAACCGGAAGAAGTTCAGGAAACAGAAGAGAAGGAAGCACAGGGGGAAGAAGAATGTTAAAGGATTTGGTAGCAGTAAACCGCTCTTACCGCCGGTTTTATCAGGAAGAGAAAATCAGCATGGAAACATTAAAGGAGCTGGTGGATTTAGCCAGAATGACAGGCAGCGCCGGTAATCACCAGCCTCTCAAATACCGTCTGGTTGCAGATGAAGAGGCTTGCAAAAAGGTATACCCTGCCCTGATTTGGGCCAGGGATCTGCCTGACTGGGACGGGCCGGAAGAAGGAGAACGCCCTTCTGCCTACATTGTTGTTTTATGCGATCAGACTATTGGAAAAAATAAGATGTGGGATGAAGGAATTGCTGTGCAGACCATTATGCTGGGGGCTGTAGAAAAGGGCCTGGGAGGCTGCATGATAGGAAGCCTTGACCGTCAGGCCCTGGCAAAAGCTTTAGAGCTGGATACAGAGCGCTACGCCGTCAGCCTGGTGCTTGCCCTGGGAAAGCCCAAGGAGAAGGTGGTGATAGTTCCGGCGGGAGAGGATGGTAGCGTTAAGTATTACCGGGATGAAAACCAGACCCACTACGTTCCCAAGAGAAGTCTGGAAGAGATTTTGGTGTAATTGCCTGGATACCTAAGAAAAACCCTCAGTGGACAAAAGGGCGTGTGCCCTTGCCCGCTGAGGGTTTTTAAGTCAGAGCTTGTTCCAGACTCAGCCCTGTCTAGTGATAAATTTTCTTATGCTCATAAATAGGCTCAGAAGTCAGCTGAACGCCCAATTTCTTAAACATGGTAATATCCACGGAGGACAGCATAACCGAAGTATGAACCTGACATCCCCGGAGCTTGGGAAGCTGCTCCAAAGCAACCTGTGCATTGTGGTCTGTGGCGGCGCACATGGACAGGGCAATGAGAACCTCGTCTGTGTGGAGGCGGGGATTTTTGCTGCCCAGATAATTGGTTTTTAAGGTCTGAATCGGCTCTATGGCGGAAGGGGCAATCAGGTGAACATCATGGGGAATATCCCCCAGAACCTTAACTGCGTTTAACAAGAGAGCGGCGGAGGCCCCCAGCAAATTGCTGGTTTTGCCTGTGACAATGGTTCCGTCCTCCAGCTCCATAGCAGCAGCCGGAGCTTTGATAGAATCTGCCAGTTCCTTACAGGGCTTTATTACAGTACGCATATCCGGATTAGTATGGGCCTGCTTCATCAAAAGCTCGATTTTGTAGACTTCCTCCTGGGTAGCCTCCTCGTGGACCAGACGGACCAGAGATTCATAGTACCGGCGTATAATTTCCTGGCAGGAAGCCCTGCAGCATACATCATTATCCACAATGCATTTGCCGACCATATTTACCCCCATATCTGTGGGGGACTTGTAGGGGCTTTCTCCATAGATTCCTTCAAAAATGGCATTGAGCACCGGAAAAATCTCCACATCCCGGTTGTAGTTGACCGCAGTGGTCCCGTATGCCTCCAGATGGAATGGGTCGATCATATTTACATCATTTAAGTCAGCAGTGGCAGCCTCATAGGCCAGATTAATGGGATGCTTTAAAGGCAGGTTCCAGATGGGAAAGGTCTCAAATTTGGCATAACCGGCTTTGATCCCCCGCTTGTTCTCATGGTAGAGCTGAGAAAGGCAGGTGGCCATCTTGCCGCTTCCCGGTCCGGGGGCGGTGATGATAACCAGAGGCTTTGATGTCTCGATATAATCATTTTTTCCGTAGCCTGCATCGCTGACAATCAGAGGCACATTGCTGGGATAACCCTCGATAATATAATGGCGGTATACCCGGATGCCCATGTGCTCTAATTTGATTTTAAACTGATCCGCGCTGGATTGTCCGGAATACTGGGTGATGACAACGCTTCCCACATACAGCCCCTTGTCCGTATACTCCTGAATAAGGCGGAGGACATCTACGTCATAGGTAATGCCCAAATCGCCGCGGACCTTATTCTTTTCAATGTCAGAGGCGCTGATGGCAATAAGAATCTCGGCCTGATCCGCCAGCTGAAGAAGCATCCGCAGCTTGCTGTCCGGAGCAAATCCGGGAAGGACCCGGGACGCGTGATAGTCGTCAAAGAGCTTGCCGCCAAACTCCAGGTAAAGCTTGTCCCCAAACTGCCCGATCCGCTCCCGGATATGTTGGGACTGCATAGTAAGATACTGGTTGTTGTCAAATCCGATTTTCATACAACAAGGACTCTCCTCTTCTTTGAAGTAAAATCTCAAGTACCATCATACCATAATAAAATGCCCGGGTCAAAAGGTATTTTGACTCCTGATCCCACAGATTGCTCCGCATTTCATGCTTCCCCAACCCTAAAACACCTTAAATGTGGGGAATCCTTTGCCTATAATATGCCAAAATGCTTGGCTAATCCCAAAATATGTGGTAAAATAGCCTTTATCAGCGATTATAGGACGATTACTTATGACCATTAGAAAGAAAAAGAGGATGCTTTTATGAAAAGAAAGATAGCGCTCCTGCTTTTCCTTCTGCTCTGTATGTTCAGCCTGACGGGCTGTAAGCGGTACGAACCCATTAGGGATTTAACAGAAGAGGACAGGAGAAGGGATGGGGACGGAACAATGGACCGATCCTCAGAAAGCTATGGCGATGCTTTGACAGAAGGCGAGGCATTAGAAGCAGGCCAGACAAAAAGCGGGCCAGAGCAGACCGCCGGCGGGGACGGGATCATTCGGATTTCCAGCAAGCCTGGCCGGAACCGGGTTAAGGTAAAAGGGATTTACTTAAGCGCCAACACTGCCGGATCTTCCGCCAGGATGGATGAGATTATCCGCTATATTGACGCCACCGAGCTGAATACAGTAGTAATTGATGTAAAGGACGATTTCGGCAACGTTACCTTTAAGATGGACAGCCCGGTAGTGAACGAGATTGACGCAGTAAAGGCTTATATCGGCGATATGGAGGCCCTGGCGAAAAAGCTGAAGGAACACAATATCTATATGATTGCCCGGATTCCTGCCTTTCGGGATCCTTATCTGGCAGAGAAAAAGCCGGAGTGGTGCCTGAAATGTTCCGATGGCAGTATTTACAAGGATAATAAAGGCCAGGCATGGGTAGATCCATATAAGAGAGAGGTTTGGGACTACCTGGTGGAGATCGGGAAAAAGGCCGGAGAAGTGGGATTTGACGAGATTCAGTTTGATTATGTGCGGTTCTGTACGGAACGGGGCATGGATGATGTGGTGTTCGATGAGAGTGACACCAACGGAATGGATAAGCCCCAGATTATTACCGAGTTTATTCAGTATGCCTATGACGAGCTGGCAGAGGAGGGCTTGTTTGTGTCCGCGGATGTATTCGGGACGATTATCGGAAGCCCCACAGATGCTCAGACAGTGGGACAAATTTACGGAGAGATGGCGGCCAACCTGGATTTTATCTGTCCCATGATTTATCCTTCCCATTACGGAAACGGTAATTTTGGGATAGAGTACCCGGATACCAAACCGTATGAGACCATTCTGGAAGCTCTGGAAGGATCCAGGAAAGAACTGAAAAAATTTGAGGCAGAGGGGCAGAATCTGGCTACCGTCAGGCCCTGGCTCCAGGATTTTACTGCCTCTTATTTGGAACACTATATTGAGTACGGCGATGCAGAAGTACGGGCCCAGATTCAGGCGGTTTATGACGCCGGCTATGATGAGTGGATTTTGTGGAGCGCGGCAAACCGTTATCATTATGGCGCGCTTTTAACGCCTGAGGAAGCTCAGGCCCAGACCATAGCCATAAAGGAATCCAGAGAGGCCCTTTCGCAGGATTAGGATAAGGTGAAGATATGGACAGAATTCCCAGACCGGGTGAATTTTACCGTCATTTTAAAAAACGCTTGTATCAGGTGATTGCCCTGGCTTCCCATACAGAAACCGGGGAAAAGCTGGTGGTTTATCAGGCGCTCTACGGGGAGTATCAGGTGTATGCCAGGCCCCTTTCTATGTTTAACAGCCCGGTAGACAAAGAAAAGTATCCGGATGCCGCCCAGGAACTGCGGTTTGTGAAGGTAGAACCTGCCCAAAAAGAAGCCTGTGTAAAGTCCTGTGAGGCAGAGGAGCAGGCCCTTTGCCATGGGGAGAGCAGCGCCTGCGACAGGGATGCGGACGGACAGCCCCATCCTCTTCTGATTGAGTTTTTGGATGCAGAAGACGGGGGGCAGAAGATTGAGATTTTAAAGGCAATGAAGGGGAAAATTACCCAGAAGGAGCTGGACAGCATCTATGTGGCGCTGGATCTTTCTCCCTTATCCGGGGATGAGGACAGTCAGCGAAACCAGCTGGTAAAGATCCTGGAGACAAGAAAAAAGTACGATGGAAGCCGGCTGCGCTGATGGAGCCGGCTTTCCTCATACCGTTTGCCGGATCCGCCGCCAGGGCAGAAACGTTTAGGAGGATTGTATGGTTTTTGATATTGAAGAAGAATTAAAAAAGCTTCCGGCTCAGCCGGGAGTCTATTTGATGCATGATGGAAAGGACGAGATCATATATGTAGGTAAGGCCGTAAGCCTGAAAAACCGGGTCCGCCAGTATTTTCAGAGCAGCAGAAACAAGACAGCCAAAATCCAGCAGATGGTCTCAAAAATTGCCAGATTTGAATACATTATCACAGACTCGGAGATGGAAGCCCTGGTATTGGAATGTAACCTGATTAAGGAATACCGGCCCAGATACAACACCATGTTGAAGGACGACAAAGGGTATCCCTATATCAGGGCCACCGTGTATGAGGATTACCCCAGACTCCAGTTTGCCCGCACCATGAAACGGGATAAAAGCCGGTATTTTGGCCCCTATACCAGTTCCGGAGCGGTAAAGGATACCTTGGATCTGGTGTGCAAGCTTTACCAGATCCGCACCTGCCAGAGAGTGCTTCCCAGGGATGAGGGAAAAGAGAGGCCGTGTCTGAATTACCACATTAAGCAGTGTCAGGCCCCCTGTCAGGGATATATCAGCAAGGAGGACTACCGGGCCGGATTTAACCAGGCTTTGGAGTTTTTAAACGGAAATTTCGATCCGGTGGTGAAATCTCTGGAGGAAAAGATGCTGGAGGCCTCCGACAATATGGATTTTGAGAAAGCCATTGAGTACCGGGATCTGCTGACCAGCGTCAAACATATTGCCCAAAAACAGAAAATCACCAGTCAAAGCATGGAAGACCGGGACATTATCGCCATGGCAAAGGCGGGGGAGGACGCGGTGGTTCAGGTATTCTTCGTCCGGGAAGGGAAGTTAATCGGACGGGATCATTTCCGCCTGTCTGTTGCAATGGATGAGGAAAAAGGAGCAGTTTTAACCAGCTTCGTCAAACAGTTTTATGCCGGAACTCCTTTTATCCCCAGGGAGCTGTGGGTTCAGGCCCCCCTGGAGGACGAAGAAATCATTACCCAGTGGTTAAGCGCAAAGCGAGGCCAGAAGGTGCACATTACGACGCCTCAGAAAGGGGATAAGGAGCGGCTGGTGGAACTGGCGGCCAAAAACGCATCCATGGTGCTGATACAGGATTCGGAGAAGATTAAGAGGGAAGAGCTGCGGACTATAGGAGCCATGAACCAGGTGGGATCCTGGATTAATCTGCCGAAAGTCAGCCGCATTGAGGCCTTTGATATCTCCAATATCAGCGGTGTGGAGTCGGTAGGATCGATGATTGTCTATGAGGATGGAAAGCCTAAACGAAGCGATTACCGCAAATTCCGTATCCGCACGGTTCAGGGTCCCAATGATTACGCATCCATGGAGGAAGTATTAAAAAGGCGGTTTTCCCACGGCCTTGAGGAGGCCAGGGAGCTGAAAGAAAAGGGCATGGATATTTCTTACGGAAGCTTTACCCGTTTTCCGGATCTGATTATGATGGACGGCGGCAGAGGCCAGGTAAACATTGCCCTTAAGGTACTTTCGGAGCTGGAACTTGCTATCCCGGTCTGCGGAATGGTAAAGGACGACAGCCACCGGACCAGAGGGCTTTATTACGATAATGTGGAGATTCCCATAGACCGCCACTCAGAAGGGTTCCGCCTCATTACCCGAATTCAGGACGAGGCCCACCGGTTTGCCATTGAATACCACAGAAGCTTAAGAAGCAAGACCCAGGTGAAATCGATTTTAGATGATATCAGCGGCATCGGCCCTTCCAGGAGAAAGGCTCTTATGCGGTATTTTAAGGAGATTGAAAAGATTCAGCAGGCTTCGGTGGAGGATCTTTTAAAGGTTCCGGGAATGAACCGGCAGGCAGCGGAAGCAGTATGGGGATTTTTCCGAAAACCTGCTTGTCAAACCCCATAGAAAGCTTGTATACTATATAGATAGGATTAACATCAATGTGAAGCAAAGGAGAATGGTCTATGTATGGCGTAACGATTACCGAAATTATCGATAAGCTCCAATTAGAAAATATGACCCCTGAGATTGATACGGATAAAATCGTGGTATCCCACCCGGATGTCAACCGTCCGGCTCTTCAGCTGACCGGATTTTTTGAGCATTTTGATAATGAACGGGTTCAGATTATCGGATTTGTGGAGCAGGCATATTTAAATAATTTAACCTCAGAGCGCAAGCGGGAAATTTATGACAAGCTGCTGGTCTGCCAGATTCCCTGCCTGATTTACAGCCGGAATATGGGGCCGGATGAGGATATGCTGGAAATGGCCAACCATCACGGCGTGCCCTGCCTGGTTTCCAACAAGGCCACCTCAGATTTGATGGCAGAGGTAATCCGCTGGCTCAATGTAAAGCTGGCTCCCTGCATCAGCATCCACGGCGTGCTGGTGGACGTATTCGGCGAGGGTGTATTGATTATGGGCGAGAGCGGCATAGGGAAAAGCGAGGCGGCCCTGGAACTGATTAAAAGGGGACACCGTCTGGTCACTGACGATGTGGTAGAGCTTCGCAAGGTCAGCGACGACACCCTGATTGGAAGCGCGCCGGACATTACCAGACATTTTATTGAGCTGAGAGGCATCGGGATTATCGACGTAAAGACCTTGTTTGGCGTTGAGAGCGTAAAAGATACCCAGTCCATTGACATGGTTATTAAGCTGGAAGACTGGAACAAAGACAAAGAGTACGACAGACTGGGGCTGGAGGATCAATATACGGAATTTTTGGGAAACCGGGTGGTCTGCCACTCCATTCCCATCCGGCCGGGCCGGAATCTGGCTATTATCGTAGAGTCTGCTGCAGTAAACCACCGGCAGAAAAAGATGGGCTACAATGCAGCTAAAGAGCTTTATAACCGTGTTCAGGCCAACCTGTCCAGACAGGGGATCTGATGGGGAGGAGAAGCGATGTCTGATTTCTTATTAAGGCTTACAAAAGCGGCGAAAGACCCGGAACGGATCAAAACCGGAGAGCCTATGAAACAGCATACCACATTCCGGACAGGAGGCCCGGCGGCCTATTTTGTTTCCCCCTCCTGTACAGAAGAGCTTTCCGCCGTGATAAAGCTTTGCAGGCAGGAGCATATGCCCTACTATATTCTGGGAAACGGGAGCAACCTTTTGATCAGCGACAAAGGATATGAGGGAGTCATAATCTCCATGGAGGAGGGATTTTCTCAGATTCAGAATGAAGGGACCAGAATCCGGGCAGGAGCGGGAGCCTTGCTGTCCCGCATTGCCAGACAGGCCCTTGCCAGCTCTTTAACCGGCTTCGAATTTGCCGCGGGAATCCCGGGAACTCTGGGAGGAGCGGTGGTGATGAACGCCGGGGCTTACGGCGGGGAAATGAAGCAGGTGTTGATTTCTGCCCGGGTTCTTACCGGGGAGGGAGAGGTAAAAGCCATTTCCGGAGAAGAGCTTGAGCTGGGCTACAGGACCAGCTGTATTCAGAGGGAAGGATATATCGTACTCTCCGCCCTTCTTCAGCTTCAGCAGGGAGATAAGTCCTCTATCCAGGCCAGGATGGAAGAGCTGGCAGAGAAACGCAAAGAAAAGCAGCCCCTGGAGTATCCCAGCGCTGGAAGCACCTTTAAGCGGCCGGAAGGCTGGTTTGCCGGAAAGCTGATTGAGGATGCCGGGCTTAAGGGATTTTCCGTAGGGGGAGCACAGGTATCCGAAAAGCACTGCGGCTTTGTCATTAACCGGGGGAATGCCACATCATCGGATATCATAGAGCTGTGCCGCCAGGTAAGAGACCGGGTAAAGGATCAATTTGGAGTAGAGCTTGAAATGGAAATAAAGCGTCTGGGAGAGTTTTAAAAGCATACATTTGGAGGAAACCTGATATGAAACTGGTGATTGTCACGGGAATGTCCGGAGCCGGAAAAACCATTGCCCTGAAAATGCTGGAGGATATGGGATTCTACTGTGTGGATAACCTGCCGATTTCACTGATAGGCCGTTTTACAGAGTTGATATTGGAAAGTCCCGGGGATATCCAGAACATTGCCTTAGGAATTGATATCCGGAGCGGAGAAGAACTGTCTGCCCTTGGAAGTATCCTGAAAAAATGGCGGGAAAATAAAACAGCATTTGAGATCCTGTTTTTGGACGCCGGAGACAAGGTTTTAATCAAACGCTATAAAGAAACCCGCAGAAAGCATCCTTTAGCCGGGGCAGGACGGATTGATGAAGGCATTGCAAAGGAGCGGGAACGGCTGGCATTTTTAAAGAAAGCAGCCGATTATATTATTGACACCAGCCAATTATTGACAAAGGAATTGCGCCAGGAGCTGGAGAAGATATTTACTGAGAATCAGGGATACCAGAACCTGTTTGTTACGGTGCTGTCCTTTGGCTTTAAATACGGCATCCCCGCGGACGCGGATCTGGTCTTTGACGTCCGGTTCCTTCCCAATCCCTACTATGTGGAGGAACTGCGCCAGCATACCGGCGAGGAAACGCCGGTTCAGGAGTATGTAAAAAGAGGCGGCACGGCAGAGGTTTTTTTGACAAAGATTTACGATATGCTGGAATTTTTAATTCCCAACTATGTGGCGGAGGGAAAGAACCAGCTGGTGGTGGCAGTAGGCTGTACCGGAGGCAAGCATCGCTCTGTTACCATTGCCAGAGAGATTTACGCCCGCCTTGTCTCCCATAAGGAATTGGGAGTTAAGCTGGATCACCGGGATATTGAACAGGACAGCAAAAGGAAGGGATAGAAGATGTCATTTTCTTCCACGGTAAAAGATGAACTGGCAAGGCAGATAAGTCTTGCCCGCCACTGCCAGATCAGTGAGCTGGCGGCAATCTTAAGCTTCTGCGGCAGGATCCAAATTTCGGAAAATAACCGCTACCGAATTAAAATTCATACGGAAAATGGAGCAGTTGCAAGAAAATGCTTTACATTATTGAAAAAAACATTTAATATAGGAACGGATGTCTCAATCAGGAAAAATGCTTTCTTAAAGAAAGGCCTTACTTATACGGTGGCAGTTCAGAACCATGAGGAAGCCTTAAAAGTGCTTCAGGCTTCCAAGCTTTTACAGGAGAACGGAGAGATTGGGGAACCCCTTTCTCTGGTAAACAGTGTGGTACTCCAGAGATCCTGCTGCCGCAGAAGCTTCATCAGAGGCGCTTTTCTTGCAGCCGGATCCATCAGTGATCCGGAGAAATTTTATCATTTTGAGATCGTCTGTCCAAGCCGGGATAGGGCGGAGCAGGTTCAGGGCATTATAAAGACCTTTGGAATAGACGCGAAAATGGTAATCCGTAAAAAGTATTTTGTGGTGTATATCAAAGAAGGCAGCCAGATTGTAGATATTTTAAATGTGATGGAGGCGCACCTGGCTTTAATGGAGCTGGAGAATATCCGGATAGTCCGGGAGATGAGGGGACAGGTTAACCGGCAGGTAAACTGTGAGACCGCCAACATCAACAAGACGGTGTCCGCCGCGGTGCGGCAGATGGAGGACATCAAATATATCCGGGATACCATAGGACTTTGCTGTCTCCCGGAAAATCTGGAGGAGATTGCCAAACTTCGCCTGGCAATACCCGATGCAAGTTTAAAAGAGCTGGGAGAAGCTCTGGAGACTCCCGTAGGCAAATCTGGCGTCAACCACCGGCTGAGAAAGCTGAGTGCTATTGCCAGGGAGCTGAGGGAGAACGCTGGAACGGGGACTTAAGAAGAGCAGGTTCCCAGGAAATGAGGAGGAAGATTATGGTAAGAAAGACAATGACGGTTCAGCTGACTGCCGGTTTGGAAGCCAGGCCTATTGCAATGCTTGTACAGGTAGCAAGCCAGTATGACAGTAAGATTTATGTGGAGACAGGCAGCAAGCGGGTAAATGCAAAGAGCATTATGGGGATGATGACTTTGGGGATATCTGTTGGCGAGGAAGTTACCGTATCTGCTGATGGGACGGACGAAGAGAAAGCTATCGCCGAAATTGAATCATATTTAAGCGACAAATAACAGCGTTCAGAGTTAATCAATTGTGATTCACGGCCGGCATTTTGCTGGCCGTGATTTTGTTGTGCGGTATCCGGCAGAACGCTCCAGTGACGCACACTTTTTTATATGAGGAGAGGAAATATGGCTTTTACACATTTGCATGTCCATACGGAATACAGCCTCTTAGACGGGTCAAGCAAGATAAAAGAACTGGCTGCCAGGGCAAAGGAACTGGGGATGGACAGCCTGGCTATTACGGATCATGGGGTCATGTACGGCGTGATTGACTTTTATCGGGCCTGCAGGGAAGCGGGGGTAAAGCCCATTATCGGCTGTGAGGTTTATGTGGCTCCCGGCTCCCGGTTTGACAGGGAGACCGTAAGCGGCGAAGACCGGTATTACCATCTCGTACTTCTGGCAGAGAACAATCAGGGGTATCAGAATCTGATGAAAATAGTGTCCAAAGGGTTTGTGGAAGGTTTTTACTATAAACCCAGAGTGGACTATGAGGTCCTTGAAGAGTACCATGAGGGTATCATTGCCTTAAGCGCCTGTCTGGCCGGTGAAATACCCAGATATTTGATGCGGGGAATGTACGAGGAAGCCCAAAAGTCAGCCCTTCATTACCAGAGTATCTTCGGAAAAGGTAATTTTTTCTTAGAGCTGCAGGATCACGGGATCCCCTCTCAGAGACAGGTAAACCAGGGAATTCTCCGGCTGTCTAAAGATCTGGGAATAGATCTGGTAGCGACCAATGACAGCCACTATACCTTGAAAGAGGACTGGCAGGCCCATGATATCCTTCTGTGTATCCAGACCGGAAAAAAGGTGACGGATGAGAACCGGATGCGCTACGAGAAAGAGAAATTTTATTTAAAGTCTGAGGAGGAGATGGCCAGCCTGTTCCCTTATGCGCCGGAAGCTCTGGAAAATACCGGAAAAATTGCCGCGCGGTGCAATGTGGAGATCGAATTCGGCGTCACCAAGCTGCCGAAATATGAAGTGCCGGAGGGGTACGACTCCTGGTCTTATTTAAATCATCTGTGTGAGGAGGGATTTTCAAAGCATTATCCGGAGGATGACGGGACTCTTCACGACAGGATGGCCTATGAGCTTGACACAATCCACTCTATGGGGTATGTGGATTACTTTTTAATTGTGTGGGATTTCATCCACTTTGCCAGGGAAAATGGAATCAGCGTAGGGCCGGGCCGCGGATCGGCGGCGGGAAGCATTGTCTCCTATGCACTGGGGATTACCAATATCGATCCCATACGGTATAATCTACTGTTTGAGCGCTTTTTAAATCCGGAACGTGTTTCCATGCCGGATATTGATATTGACTTCTGCTATGAAAGACGCCAGGAGGTTATCGACTACGTAGTACGCAAATACGGGAAAGACCAGGTGGTTCAGATCGTTACCTTTGGTACGCTGGCTGCCAAGGGCGTGGTTCGGGACGTGGGGAGAGTTCTGGATCTCCCCTATGCCCAGTGCGATTCCATTGCCAAAATGATTCCCGGAGATCTGGGAATGACTTTAGATAAGGCGCTGAAATCCAGCCCGGATCTGCGGGATGCCTACAACAATGATGATCAGGTGAAATACCTTATCGACATGGCCATGAGGCTGGAGGGGCTTCCCCGTCATACCTCCATGCATGCTGCAGGCGTGGTAATCAGCCGGACGAATGTGGATGAATATGTACCCTTATCCAGAGCGGCAGACGGCACCATCACCACCCAGTTTACCATGACTACTTTGGAAGAACTGGGACTGTTGAAAATGGACTTTTTGGGCTTAAGAACTCTGACCGTGATTCAAAACGCCTGCCGTCAGGTAGAGAAAAACAAAGGGATCCATATCGATATCAATAATATTGACTATGACGACAGGCAGGTGTTAGAGTCTATCGGAACCGGCCGGACAGAAGGCGTGTTCCAGGTGGAAAGCTCCGGGATGAAAAGCTTTATGAAAGAGCTGAAGCCCGGCAGTCTGGAAGATATTATTGCGGGGATTTCCCTGTACCGTCCCGGCCCCATGGATTTTATTCCCAAATATTTAAAAGGGAAGAATAATCCCAGGGAGATTACCTATGACTGCCCCCAGCTGGAGCACATTTTAAGTCCTACTTACGGCTGCATTGTCTACCAGGAACAGGTAATGCAGATTGTAAGGGATTTGGCCGGCTACACTTTGGGCCGAAGCGATCTGGTGCGCCGGGCCATGTCCAAGAAAAAAGCCTCAGTCATGGAAAAGGAGCGCCAGAACTTTGTCTACGGAAATCCGGAGGAAGGGGTAAAGGGCTGTATTGCAAACGGGATTGACGAAAAGACTGCCAATCAGATTTATGATGAGATGATTGACTTTGCAAAATATGCCTTTAATAAGTCCCACGCCGCCGCCTATGCCGTGGTATCCTATCAGACAGCCTATTTAAAATACTATTACCCTGCAGAATTTATGGCCGCCCTTATGACTTCAGTGATGGATAACTTAACCAAGCTCTCCGAGTACATTGTTACCTGCCGCCAGATGGGCATCCAGATCCTGCCGCCGGATATCAACGTGGGAGAGAGCGGATTTTCCGTTGATGGCTCAGGGATCCGTTACGGCCTGTCGGCTATTAAAAGCATTGGAAAATCCGTGGTGGATTCCATTGTGGAGGATCGGGAGGCAAACGGGCCTTTCCGGTCTCTGGAAGATTTTGTGGAAAGGATGACTAATAAAGAAGTAAACCGGAAGACTCTGGAAAACTTTATCCGGGCAGGGGCTTTGGACTGTCTTCCCGGAAACCGCCGTCAGAAAATCCTGGTAGCTCCGGAGATCCTGGACAATAAAAACCGGGAAAAGAAAAATTCTGTGGACGGCCAGTTAAGCCTTTTTGACTTTGCCGGGGAAGAGGAAAAGTCTGCTTTTCAGATCCGTTTTCCTGATGTGGAGGAATTTACCAGGGAGGATATATTAGCCGGGGAAAAGGAGATCCTGGGCATCTATATCAGCGGCCATCCCCTGGAGGCTTATGAGAAAAGCCTGAAAGACAACGCCACAGCTTTTGCCGTGGATTTTGCGGTAGATGAAGAGACGAACCTTGCCAGGGTTTCGGATGGACAGCATGTGGTAATCGGCGGCATGGTTGTGAATAAAACCGTAAAGACCACCAAGACCAATAAGCTGATGGCATTCCTTACGGTAGAAGATTTAACCGGTTCGGTAGAAGTTCTGGTATTTCCAAAAAATTATGAGGCTCAGAGGGAACTTTTTACTGAGGATGCCCGCCTGTTTATCCGGGGAAGAGTATCTTTGGGGGAGGAACCGGCAGCAAAGCTGATACTGGAAAAGGCGGCGCCGTTCTCTCAGATCCCCAGGGAGCTGTGGATTAAATTTCCGGATAAGGAAGCTTATACAGAAAAAGAACAAGAGCTTTTAAATGCCTTAAGCCAGGCGGAGGGCGGCGACACGGTGGTGATTTACCTGGAAAAGGAACGGGCCAAAAAGATTCTGCCGGCAAATTGGAAGGTGGGAATTACCCGGGAATTGACAGACAGGCTGGCTGAGACTTTCGGAAAAAAGAATATCGGAATTGCGGAAAAGAAATTAAAGAGCTTTTGAAAAAAATTTAACGATTTGGTGATTATAGCTATTGATAATCCATGTAAAATGCTTTAAAATATGAATATGAAATGGATGGAAAAATACTCCATTGGTATTTGATTTCAAAAGAACGAATCTCGCAGAGAGGGAGGCATATTTTCTATGGCTAAAAAAGTAAAAACCATTGGCGTACTCACCAGCGGAGGCGATGCGCCGGGAATGAATGCGGCTATCCGTGCAGTTGTAAGAACCGCTATCCATGAAGGCTTAAAAGTAAAAGGGATTATGAGAGGATATGCAGGCCTTCTCCAGGAAGAAATCGTAGATATGGACAGTACCAGCGTTTCCGATATTATCCATCGGGGCGGTACGATTTTATATACGGCAAGATGCCAGGAGTTTACCACCCTGGAAGGCCAGGAGCTGGGAGCTGAGATTTGCCGCAGGCATGGGATTGACGGTATTGTGGTGATTGGCGGAGACGGTTCCTACAGAGGCGCCGGTAAACTGGCGGCATTGGGCATCAATACCGTAGGCGTGCCGGGAACCATTGATTTGGATATCTCCAGCACTGATTATACTATTGGCTTTGATACAGCGGTAAATACCGCCATGATTGCAATTGATAAAGTAAGAGATACTTCTACTTCCCATGAGCGATGCAGCATTATTGAGGTTATGGGCCGCCGGGCCGGCTACATTGCCCTGTGGTGCGGTTATGCCAACGGCGCTGAGGAGATTCTCCTTCCGGAGCGCTACGACGGCGATGAGCAGGCCATTATCAACCGGATTATTGACAATCGCAAGAGAGGGAAAAAGCACAACATTGTCATCAATGCAGAGGGCATTGGCCATTCTGCATCCATGGCCCGCCGGATTGAGGCGGCTACCGGTATTGAAACCCGGGCTACCATCTTAGGACACATGCAGCGAGGCGGCAGCCCTACCTGTAAGGACAGAGTATATGCTTCGATTATGGGCGCTAAGGCGGCGCTGCTTTTGGCAGAGGGCAAGAGCAACCGGGTTGTGGCATATCAGAACGGCCAGTACGTGGACATAGATATTCAGGATGCCCTGAATATGAAGAAGGATATTCCGGAAGATCAGTACGAGATCTGCAAGATGCTGGTGAGATAATTTTACTGCGGTTCAGACGGCGGGGAGCTGTCCCAGAGAGTTTATTCTGTGACAGCCCCCCTTTTCCTTGCTTCTGTTTACAGGAAGGGGATACAGGAGGACTTGACCCATGGAACAACAAAAAAGCGTTGTGCTCTGCGGAGCCAATTCTTACGAACAGAAATACTATTTTAATCAGGATTTTTCCTCACTTCCAGAAGAAATCCGGAAAGAGCTGCAGGTAATGTGCGTGTTGTTTACCGAGGATGTGGGAGGCGTGCTGACCCTGGAGTATGATGAAAACGGAAATCTGGAGTTTAAAGTGTCGGTAGAGGATCAGGACTATTTATTTGACGAGATTGGAAGCGAATTAAATATCCGCCGGTATCAGAAAGAAAAAAGGGAGCTTTTAGAAGCTCTGGAGCTCTACTATAAGGTGATATTTTTAGGACTTCCTCTTAAGGAGACGGGAAGGCCCGGGAGGGAAGAGGATGATTAAGGCAGGCCCTGTTATCGGCAGCGTGGCTCTTGAGAGTCCTCTGGTTCTGGCCCCTATGGCGGGAGTCACGGATCTGCCTTTCCGGCTTTTGTGCAGGGAGCAGGGCTGCAGCCTGGCCTACACGGAGATGGTAAGCGCCAAAGCGATTTTATATAAAAATAAAAACACCCGGGACCTGCTGAGAGTAGGGGAAGGAGAACACCCTGTGGCAGTTCAGCTTTTCGGATCGGATCCGGCTGTTATGGCGGAAATCGCCGCTTATGTGGAGGAAGGGCCTTATGAGATCATAGATGTGAATATGGGGTGTCCGGTGCCGAAAATTGTAAAGAACGGGGAAGGCTCGGCCCTGATGAAAAATCCGGGGCTTGCCGAAAAAATTCTGACTGCCATGGTAAAGGCAGTAAAAAAGCCGGTGACAGTGAAGTTTCGAAAAGGCTTTGAAAACGGAGAGTCTACCGCAGTGGAATTTGCGAAAATGGCGGAAGCCAGCGGCGTGGCGGCGGTAGCGGTTCACGGAAGGACCAGGGAACAGTATTATTCCGGCAAAGCGGACTGGGATATTATCCGCCGGGTAAAAAGGGCAGTGTCTGTCCCGGTAATCGGAAACGGGGATATTTTCCAGCCGGAGGACGCGGTGAGGATGATGGAGGAAACCGGCTGTGACGGCGTGATGATTGCCAGAGGAGTGAAAGGAAATCCCTGGATTTTCGGACGCGCCAGGGCCCTTATGGAAACCGGCATTGCTCCGCCCAAACCTTCCATAGAGGAGATCCGGGCAATGATTTTGCGCCACGGCCGGATGCTTTCTGAGTATAAAGGGGAGAAGGCGGCCATCCGGGAAATGCGGAGCCACATGGCCTGGTATACCAGCGGCCTTCCCAATTCCGCTTCCCTGCGGAATGATATTAATCAGGCGGAAACCTATGAAGATATGGAAAAATTGTTGATGGAGAGGGAGAGAAGTGGATACATTAGATCGGTATAAAAAGCTGGTGGATTTTTTAGGGGAGATCATGGGAGAAAATACGGAGGTGGTACTGAGAGACTGCCGCAAGCCGGATCACGACATTATTGCCATTGCCAATGGCCACGTCAGCGGCCGAACAATCGGCGCGCCCATTACCGACTTTACGCTTTCTATCCTGGCCAACCAGGAATGGAAGGAGAGGGATTATGTGGTGAATTATGAGGGGAAGGCGGCGGCCAACAAGCGCCTGCGCTCATCCACCTACTTTATTCGGGAGGAAGGGGAGCTGATTGGGCAGCTGTGCATTAATATTGACATGGGGCCTTATGAAAAGCTTTTGGATGAGGTAAAAGCTTTAAGCGGCCTGGATTTGATTCACAGCGTGAAAGCCGGGGAGGATCCCGGGCCTGCTGAGAACTTTTCTGAAGATGTTATGGGAGATATGATAAAAAAGGCTGTGATTCAGACCGTGGGATCCTGCGATTCTATGGTGCGGGAGCGCCTGACCCAGCAGGACAGGCTTGAGATTATCAGCGAGTTAAATGATGCCGGATTGTTTCACTTGAAAGGTGCTGTGGGGGCGGTGGCAGAGTATTTGTACTGCTCAGAAGCCAGTGTGTACCGGTATCAGGCGAAGCTACAGAAAAAATATCCATAAAATGTGCCGGACAAAAGCTGAGGTGTCCATCCGATGAGGGACCTGAGATAAAATTTTACTTACAAAAGAGCATGACGTAAAATTTTATCTCAGGTCCTTTGCCGTCTCAACTGTTAGTGAATATTATTATTACGATAAAAAATTATTATTGTAATGATTGACAAATCGAATAGTCTGTATTACAATTAGACTGACTTGATTGTGAGATTGTAACAGATCAGACGGTATAGTTTAATAAAACTGGAGGATACTATGGAGCGGACGGAGACGGTTTACCAGGCTTATGTACAGATTTTAAAGGAAGAGCTGGTCCCGGCTATGGGATGTACGGAACCAATTGCGCTGGCTTACTGCGCGGCGAAGGCCAGGGAGGTACTGGGATGCCTTCCGGACAAATGCCAGGTAAGCGCCAGCGGTAATATTGTGAAAAATGTAAAGAGTGTGATTGTTCCCAACACCGGCGGTTTAAAAGGAATTGAGGCAGCCTGCGCCGCAGGAGCGGCGGCCGGAGATGCCAGCCGTGTGCTGGAGGTGATTGCGGGAGTAACAGAGGAGCAGAAGAAAGGGATCCGGGAATTTTTGGACAGGGTTCCCATTAAGGTAGAGCCCCTTGAGACGGAAGAAATTCTGGATATGGTGGTAACTCTCTTCTATAAGGATTCCTGGGCCAGAGTGCGGATTGCCGGTTACCATACCAACATTGTCCTGATTGAAAAGGACGGCAGGATCCTCTATGAAAAAGGAGTTACAGCAGAGAGGGAAGTTTCTATGGCAGACAGAAGCCTCCTAAACATTGAAGGGATCTATGACTTTGCAAAAAGTGTCTGTTTAGAGGATGTACAGGAGATCATTTCCCGGCAGATTGCCTGCAACAGCGCCATTTCTCAGGAGGGCTTAAAAGGAAGCTGGGGAGCTAATATCGGGAGCACTCTATTAAAGTCCTGCGGGAATGATGTCCGCACAAGAGCCAGGGCCGCTGCTGCTGCCGGTTCGGACGCCAGGATGAGCGGCTGCGAGATGCCGGTTATTATTAATTCCGGAAGCGGCAACCAGGGAATGACGGCATCCCTGCCGGTAATCGAATACGCCAGGGAGTTGGATTCCAGTGAGGAAATGCTGTACCGGGCCCTGGTGCTTTCCAATCTGATTACCATCCATCAAAAGACCGGAATCGGCCGTCTGTCCGCTTACTGCGGCGCGGTCAGCGCAGGCTGCGGGGCAGGCTGCGGAATCGCCTTTTTGTTAGGCGGAGATTTTAAGACTATTGCCCATACATTAGTCAATGCGCTGGCTATTGTTTCCGGCATTATCTGCGACGGCGCCAAGCCTTCCTGCGCGGGAAAGATTGCGGCAGCAGTGGACGCCGGGATTCTGGGGTATGATATGTACCAAAACGGGCAGCAGTTTAAAGGCGGAGACGGGATTATTTCCAAGGGTGTGGAAAACACCATTATCAACATCGGCCGTCTGGGAAAAGAAGGGATGAAGGAGACGGATAAGGAAATCATTCGGATTATGACCGGCTGCTGACGGAAAGGAATTAGATTATGAAATCTTTAGAGTTTTTCGGAGTATCCGGCTGGGGTACTCTGGGGGCGGCAGTCCTGTTTTTTGTTTTGCTCTACGGGATCAGCCGCCTGCCGAAAAAGAAATTTGAATTTGCCGTAAGGGTTTTAACAGGCGGGGCGGCAGGCGCTGCCTACGGCCTTGCCGCCTGGTTTATCTCCGGCGGAGGGGAGAAAAGTTCGCCTTTTGCAGAAGAACTAAAAACCTGGTTTCAACTGGTGGGATTCGGATATGTTTCCCTGCTTAAGTGCCTGGTGCTGCCTATGATCCTGATTGCCGGTATCCGGCTGGTAATCAAAACCCCCTTAAGCAAGACCAGGTCTCCCCTGGACCAATGGAAAAAATGGGTCAACACCCTGATGCTGGTCGCCAGTGTTCTGATAGCGACTGTGTTGGGGCTGGTATTTCAGGTGGGTGCAGCGCCCGGAAGCGGACAGGAGATATTTTCATGGAGTGGCGGGGAAGGAGCAGGATTTACAGAGGCAGTTTCCCGGCTGATTCCTTCCGGAATCGGGGAAGATCTGCTTTTGGGACATTCGGTGGGGATCTTTGTATTTGCCGCTTTTATCGGAATTGCGGCCCGAAGAATGTCAGTAAAGTATATGGATACCATAAGGCCGTTTCTGGATGTGACAGAGGCCTGCTTCATGACCGGAACCAGCGTCTGCAAAGCTGTTATCGCCTACAAACCGGTAGGGGCCTGCGCCATTATGGCTGGATTTACCGCGGCCTATGGCCCGGGAGCTTTGATTATGCTGGGAAAATTTTTGGCTGTTTTATGCCTGGCGTCAGCGGGTATGCTGCTGCTTCAGCTTTTCCTGTGCGCCCTGTCAGGAGTAGGGCCTGCCGCCTTTGTTAAAGCAGGAAAAAAGGCGATGGCAAAAGCCTTAAAGACCCGCTCCGGTTCTGCCTGCTTAAAAGATGCCCAGGACGCGTTGGCAGATGGCCTGGGGCTTAAGCGGGAGATTACAGATCCGGTGGCTTCTTATGCCATCCAGTCTGGTATGCAGGGCTGCGGCGCCCTGTTTCCGGCAATGGCTGCGGTTTTTGCGGCAGGACTTTGTGGGATTTCCCTGACTCCCGGTCTGGTGCTTTCCCTGGTAGTCGTTATTGTCCTGACCTCCTATGGAATCACCGGAGTTCCTGGCACAGCTACTATGGCGGAGTTTTCCGCAGTAATGGGTTCCGGCCTGGGAGGGGCAGTTTTTGGCCTGGGCCCCATGGTTGCAATTGACCCCATAGGGGATGTTCCCAGGACATTAATAAACGTAACCGGCTGTATGGCTAACGCCATTATTGTAGAAAGAAGGGTGAGAGAATGAAAACAGTGATTATCGGCGGGGTAGCCGCCGGAATGTCTGCAGCTTCCAAGCTAAAGCGCCTGTTAAAGGAAGATGTGGAGATTGTGGTCTATGAAAAAGGCGGGGAGGTTTCTTACGGGGCCTGCGGAATTCCCTTTTATATCTCCGATCACATTAAGCAGGGCAGGGATTTAATTGCCAGGACGGCGGAGGAATTTGCCCGGAGCGGGATTCCGGTTAAGACCTTCCATGAAGTAACGGCCGTGGATACAGATAAAAAGACGGTAACCGTAACCGATCTGCACACAGGCCGGGTCTTTGAGGACACTTACGATAAACTGGTAATTGGAAGCGGAGCAGGAGTGCGGCACTTTCCGCCCTTTGACCAGTCCTATGATAATCTTTTTGAGATTCGGGATGTGGCGGACGGAACCCGGATTAAGCAGTCTCTCCAGGATGAAGGGCAGAAAAACGTCGTTATTACAGGCGCGGGATTCATTGGTCTGGAGGTTTCAGAGAGCTGTAAAAAGTATGGAAAGAACGTAACGGTTATCGAACTGGCGGATCATGTCCTCTCTTCCTTTGACCCGGAGGTCAGCCAGGCGTTAGAAGAGGAACTGGAGCGGGGCGGAGTAGCTGTAAGAACAAAAACCAGGGTAATCGAATTGATCTCCCGGGACAATCGGATTGAAAAGGTAGTGGTGGAGAACGATGGCGTCCGGGAAGAGATTCCGGCGGATATTGTGATTAACAGCGCAGGAATTGCGCCGGCCACATCCTTTATCCAGAACATTGAAAAGGCAAAAAACGGGGCAATCTATGTCAATGAGCGGATGGAAACCAGTATTCCGGATGTTTATGCAGCCGGGGACTGCAGCATTATGCGTTCTGCTGTAACCGGAGAATATACCTATGCGCCCCTGGGTACCAACGCCAACAAGCAGGGAAGGATTATCGGGGATATTTTAGGCGGAGCAGAGCCCAAACCCTTTAAGCTGATTGGAAGTTCCGCCCTTCGTCTCTTTGGCATGGACGCCGCCAAAACCGGGATTTCCGAGAAGGAAGCCAGAGCCCTGGGGCTTTCTTACAAGGCCCACACCATTACCGGAAACAGCTACGCTTCCTACTATGGCAGTGAAAAGCTGAATATCAAGGTGATTTATGACGCAAAAACCAGAAAGCTTTTGGGAGCTCAGGCCTATGGCCAGGGAATTGTGGTGCCAAGAGTCAATTATTATGCTATAGCCATCTACTCCGGGCTTACGGTAGATGAAATGGGATTTATGGATCTGTGCTACTCCCCGCCATTTTCCGGAGTCTGGGATGCGGCGCTTATCGCTTCTAATACGGCAAAATAAATAAGAAAAAAGGAGAATGAGTATGAAAGGAAACACTGAAACAAAGAAGCGGTCCTGGTTCCTGAAGTTCCTGGACGCAATTGAGACAGCGGGGAATAAGCTTCCCACGCCATTAACCATTTTCTTCTATCTGGCAGTTCTGGTGGTAATAATATCCGGAATCGGCGCCGCCATGGGTTGGAGCGCCACCGGCGAGATGTACAATGCCTCCAGCGGGGCCGTAGAGGAGACTACCATCAAGGTGGTCAGCCTGTTCAGCATTTCCGGACTTCAGTATATGCTGACTTCCGCGGTAAGCAATTTCACCGGCTATGCTCCTCTGGGCTTTACCATTGTCATTATGCTGGGAATCGGCGTTGCAGAAAGCTCTGGTTATTTAAACGGCCTGATTAAAAAGGTAGTGAAGATTACCCCTGCCATGCTGGTAACCCCTATGGTAGTATTTATCGGCGTTATGACTAATGTGGCGGAAAATGCCGGGTATGTAGTATTTATCCCCTTGGCTGCCATGATTTTTAAGGCATACAATAAACATCCCCTGGCAGGGATTGCGGCTGGTTTTGCCGGAGTTTCCGGAGGATTTTCCGCAAACCTTCTCATTGGATCCGCTGACGCCACCCTTTCCGGCTTCTCCACTGCAGCGGCTCAGACCATTGACCCTAACTATACCGTAACCCCTCTGTCCAACTGGTTTTTCATGATTGCCTCCACTATCCTGATTACCATTGTGGGAACCCTGATTACGGAGCTGGTGGTGATCCCCCGCTTAGGCCCCTATAAGGAAAACGGAGACGGAACCCTGGTGGAGCCTACCGGCGAGATGACCAGGAAGGAAGAGAAAGCATTAAGTATATCTAACTGGGTATTTGTGGCAATCGTAGTATTTTTCGTGGTATGCTGTATTCCGAAAAATTCCTTTATGAGAAACGCAGAAACCGGAAGCCTGATTAACAATTCCACCTTGATGAATGCCATTATTCCGCTGTTTACCCTGCTGTTCTTTATTCCCTCCTTTGTTTACGGCAAGCTGTGCGGAACCTTTAAGACCGATAAGGATGTGGTTGCTTCCTTTAATAAAGCCATTGCATCTGTTTCCGGTTTTGTGGCTATGGCCTTTGTGGCAGCTCAGTTTACCAGCTATTTTGGAAAAACCAACATTGGACGGATCCTGTCCTTTAAGGGAGCGGAGCTGCTTCAGAGCCTGAATGTGAATTCTGTAGGTCTGATGATGTGCTTCATTTTAGTAGCAGGCTTTGTAAACCTGTTTATGGCGTCTGCTTCTGCTAAATACGCAATTTTTGCGCCGGTATTTGTTCCTATGTTTATGAAACTGGGCTTATCTCCGGAGCTGACTCAGGTGGCTTACCGGATCGGCGACAGCACCACCAACATTATTGCGCCGGTTATCGCCTGGATTCCGTATATTCTGACCATTATGAAAAAATATGACAAGGACACCGGGTGGGGGACCCTGGTATCCTCCATGCTTCCTTATTCCCTGGCCTTTATCATCAGCTGGTCCGTGATGCTGGCTCTGTGGATGGTGCTTAATCTTCCTCTGGGCCCCGGCGCTCCGGTGTTCTATACAATGGGATAAGGAGGACGGCTTATGTTTGATGAAAGAGTGGCAAAAGTTCTTGCCAATATGGAAGAGATGGGACTGGAGCAGATGCTGATAAGCGACCCGCCGTCCATCTTTTATCTGACCGGAAGGTGGATCCTTCCCAATGAGCGCCTTCTGGCCCTTTATCTGAATAAAAACGGAAACCATAAGCTGTTTGTCAACAAACTGTTTACCGTAGACGGCGATATTGGCATAGAAAAGGTGTGGTTTTCCGATACTGATCCCGGGTGCAGGATGATTTCGGACTGCACGGATCATACAAAACCTTTGGGAATTGATAAAAAAATGGCCGCCAGGTTTTTACTGGAGCTTATGGAGCTGGGGGCAGGAACCGGATATAAAAATGCATCCCGGTGCGTAGATGCCGCCAGACAGGTAAAGGATCCGGATGAGCAGGAAAAAATGATCCGGGCTTCTAAGCTGAATGACGCCGCCATGGCTCAGTTCCGGGGACTGATAAAGGAAGGCGTAACAGAGTCAGAGGTAGCGGCGGGAATGAACCGCATCTATAAAGAACTGGGAACAGAAGGCCCGTCCTTCGGCCCTCTGGTAAGCTTTGGAGCAAATGCTGCCATCGGCCATCACAAGCCTGACAGCACGGTGTTAAAAGAAGGAGACTGTGTTCTCTTTGACGTAGGCTGTAAAAAGGACAACTACTGTTCGGATATGACCAGAACCTTCTTTTATAAACATGCAAGCGAAAAAGGCCGGGAAGTCTATGAGATCGTAAAAAAAGCAAACTTGGCTGCCCAGGCGGCTATGAAGCCGGGAATGCAGTTTTGCCAGGTTGACCGGATTGCAAGAAGTATTATTGAGGAAGCTGGTTACGGTCCTTATTTCACCCATCGCCTGGGTCATTGCATCGGGATTGAGGTTCATGACGCCGGAGACGTGTCGGCTGTCAATACAGATTACATAAAAGAAGGCATGATCTTTTCCTGTGAACCAGGGATTTACCTTCCCGGGGAATTGGGAGTCAGAATTGAGGATTTGATGCTGATTACCCCAGACGGGGCGGTAAGCCTGAATCAGGACTCCAAGGAACTGGAAATTATTAACGGTTAAGACAAAAGAGGGCCGGAGCAAAAGAAAGCGGAACCGTTCTGTTTTCTTTACTCCGGCTCTTTCTGCGGGGATTGCAGGAGAGCTGCCATAGCGGCTGCGGCCGTGTATTTCGGCTCTGTTTTCAGTTATCTTTTCGGCTGCATTTTCGGCCGTCAGTTGGTCTTGACAATACCAGGGAATTAGGCTATAATATTCCGAATGTGAGAAGGCAAATCAATTTAGTCAGGAAGGAAGCAATGTATTATGGAAGAAAAGAAAAATATTCTGACCTATGCGGGATTGAAAAAGTACGAGGATGAGCTCCACGATTTAAAAGTAAACCGCAGAAAGGAAGTTGCCCAGAAGATTAAGGAAGCCAGAGAGCAGGGCGACTTATCTGAAAATGCAGAATATGATGCCGCAAAGGATGAGCAGAGGGATATTGAGCTGCGTATCGAAGAACTGGAGAAGCTTCTGAAAAATGCGGAGGTTGTAGTAGAAGAGGATGTGGATTTGGAAAAGATCAACATCGGCTGCGTAGTCCGTGTATACGACTTAGACTATGCGGAGGAAATGGAGTTCAGCATTGTTGGTTCCACAGAGGCCAATAGCCTTCAGAACAAGATTTCCAATGAGTCTCCCGTAGGCCATGCTTTAATCGGCAAAAAAGTTGGAGACGTAGTGGACGTAGAGACCCAGGTGGGGGTTATCCAGTACAAGGTGCTGGCGATCCAGAGAGTATAAGACAGACCATAAAGAGGAGTGTACCAAGGTGGCAGGAGATCAGAATCAGGCAAGACCCCAGGAAGATTTAAATCATGTGCTTCAGGCCCGCCGGGATAAGCTGGCAGAGCTTCAGGAGTCCGGTAAGGACCCGTTTCAGATTACCAGATACGACCAGACTCATCACAGCGCAGAAGTAAAAGAACACTACCAGGAACTGGAAGGAAAGGAAGTATCCGTTGCCGGCCGTATGATGTTTAAGCGCGTTATGGGCAAGGCATCCTTCTGCAATATTCAGGACTTACAGGGAAGAATCCAGATTTACGTAGCAAGAGACAGCGTAGGAGAAGAAGAGTATAAGGACTTTAAAAAGCTGGATATCGGCGATATTATCGGCGTAAAGGGAACCGTATTTACCACCAAAACCGGCGAGATTTCTATCCATGCAACTGATGTAAAGCTTCTTTCCAAGAGCCTTCAGGTGCTGCCGGAGAAGTTCCATGGCCTTACGGACACCGATATGCGTTACCGCCAGAGATATGTGGATTTAATTATGAATGAGGAGGTAAAGGATACCTTTATCAAACGTTCCAAAATTATCTCCGCAATCCGCAAATACTTAGACGGCCAGGGCTTTATGGAGGTAGAGACCCCCATGCTGGTATCCAATGCCGGCGGCGCTGCCGCAAGACCCTTTGAAACCCACTTTAATGCCCTGGACGAGGATGTAAAGCTTCGCATTTCTCTGGAGCTTTACTTAAAGAGGCTGATTGTAGGCGGGCTGGAGCGGGTATATGAGATTGGCCGGGTATTCCGCAATGAAGGCGTAGACACCAGGCATAACCCGGAGTTTACCCTGATGGAACTATATCAGGCCTACACCGATTACCACGGCATGATGGACTTAACTGAAAATTTATACCGTTACCTGGCCAAGGAGGTTCTGGGTACTACCACCATCACCTATAACGGTATCCAGATGGATCTTGGAAAGCCCTTTGAGCGTATTACCATGGTGGAGGCGGTTAAAAAATATTCCGGCGTGGATTTTGACCAGATCCGCACCCTGGAGGAAGCCAGAGCTGCTGCCAAAGAGCACCACGTTGAGTATGAAGAGCGCCATAAGAGAGGGGATATTTTAAATCTGTTCTTTGAGGAATTTGCAGAGGAACATTTAATCCAGCCCACTTTCGTTATGGATCATCCTATAGAAGTGTCGCCCTTAACCAAGAAAAAGCCGGAGAATCCCCAGCATGTAGAGCGTTTCGAGTTCTTTATGAACGGCTGGGAGATGGCCAATGCCTACTCCGAATTAAATGATCCCATCGATCAGAGAGAGCGTTTCGCCGCCCAGGAGGAAATGCTGGCTGCCGGAGACGAGGAAGCCAACCACACGGACGAGGACTTTATCAATGCCCTGATGGTGGGAATGCCCCCTACCGGAGGTATTGGATTTGGCATTGACAGAATGGTGATGCTGCTCACAGACTCATCAGCCATAAGGGACGTTTTGCTGTTCCCGACGATGAAAACACTTGGCGGAAAAGACCAGTAAAATCAAGGGTTTGCGGTACTTAAAGACAGTATGGTACGACAAGAGTACGACAAAATAAACTCTCTTAACGGGTTAAAATAAATGATTTTAAATTAAACTCGTGTCAGTTCAAGTTAATATTTTGTACGATAAGGAC
>CAJUJM010000047.1 GCA_910586755.1 uncultured Lachnospiraceae bacterium | reverse complement strand
TTCAATACGCCTTCGCGGCAAAGCTTATTTACTGTCTGGGTAGCAGCTGTCCTGCTTAATTCCAGTCTCTTGGCCATCTCAGGAATGGTCATTTCCATGTTGTTTTGGAGGAGAGCCACTATGGCGCTTTCATTCCTCCATCTGATATTCTGCGGCTTTTCCGCTTTAACTTTTCTTGCATCTAACATTTTTGTGTCCTCTTTTTCTTCTCTCATTGTCAGAAAACACAGAATTTATATGCAGTTCTGGTGGTAAATGTTGTATTCTTTTTCACAATGCAATCAGGAAAATGTTTTACATTTACCGCGTTTGGAAATTCCTGAGTCTCAAAGCATATTCCCGCATATGGTTCATAATACGCGCCCTGCTTTCCCCTGGTTTTTCCGTCAAAATGATTGCCTGTATAGATCTGAATTCCCGGGCAGTCCGTGTAGACCTCCATCTTTCTGCCGCTGTAATCATCCCAAAGCTCTCCTGCTAACCCATAATCTCTTCCTAATACAAAATTATGATCCAGGCCGAATTGTCCGTCTAAAACTTCTGAGAGCAAGCGGCACAATGTAAAATCCAGTTTCGTACCTCTCACATGCCTGATCTCTCCTGTTGGGATCCTGTCATTTCTTACAGGCGTATAAAATTCTGTGTTCAGTTTCATCTTATGTTTCAATATGTCTTTTTCTTTCCCACCGGAAAGATTAAAATATCCGTGATTTGTAAGACTGACCGGAGTGTCTTCCTCCGAAAAAAATTCATATACAGTCTCTAAGGCCCCTGACTCTGTCAGAGTATAGGTCACCGTAAGAGTGCTCTTTCCAGGAAATCCCCCTGTCTCATCATCTAAAAGCTGAAGCGCTGCCCAGTTTTGCCCTCTGTCTGCCACGGTAAAATTACGTCCGGCATAATTTGCCCCTCCGCTGTGCAGGCAGTTGCCATGTTCATTCGCTTCCAGCCGGTATTGCTTGCCATTCAGGCAAAATGCAGCATTTTCGATCCTGTTTGCCACCCGGCCAATCAACGCTCCACTGGCGGATGGATTGGTTAAATAGCCCTCTAATGTATCCTGTCCTAAAATAACATCCGCCATCATGCCGTTTCTATCCGGCGCTTCCAGATTCTTTATAATAGCCCCGTAAGTGATAATATTTGCTTCCATTCCCCAGCAGCTATGCAGCGTCAGCTCCATTACCGGGTCTCTATCTGACAGCCACCCCAAAATTTTCTCGCTCATATCTGAATTCTCCATCTGCAGTATAACCGGTAGGCGACGGATGTCGCCGCCCCCACAGCCATTAAAAAGGCTGCCACTATCAGAAATCCCTTCTGCATCCCAAACCTGCTGGCTAACATTCCGCCTGCCAGTGTGCCTCCTAAGCTTCCCAGCCCCATCTGAACCAGGCTTAAAACCCCCTGCCCCTGGGACAGTTTTCCGGGAACCACCATTTTATTAACATAGACCACACATACAAAGTAACAGATCATGTAGGAAGGTCCCTGAAGGAACTGAGAAACCGCCATCAGCACTACGTTTCCGCTGGATAAAAGCACCAGCCGGAATGCCATGCATAAAACTGCAAACGACAACAGAACAGTTTCCGGATACCTTTCGGATATTCTGTCTATCAACAATAAAATAGGAATCTCACTGAGAGCCGAGATGCAGTTGAGCACTCCCACCAGTGACTGGTTGTGTCCCAGTTCCAGAAGATACACACCTAAAAATGCCGAATAGTAATTGATGCCAAGCTGCATTGCAAAAGCAAACATCAGGACAAAAATGATTTCTCTGCTCTGAAAAAGCTTCTCTCTTTGTTTCCCCCCATGTGTTGCTTCTTTTCTCTCCTGGCCATCCTCTCCCGGCATTGTTGTAACAATGGCCGAAAACACCAGAAAACTGGCAAAAGTAAAGGGAAACATCATCTGAATATGCTCTTTTAAATAGAAACCTACCCCCAGCACCACCACTGCATAGCTGATGGTTCCGCACATGCGGATTCGGGAAAAATCCAGGCCCTGTTTTTGAGCTTGACTAACTGCCAAGGCATCACTAACCGGCAGTACCGCACTGTTAAACACTGCATAGAGAGCCGCCGCTCCTAATATTTCAGGAAAGGTATCTGTCAGAAGAAACAGCATGGAGGATATAGCGCAGCATAGATTCAAAGCAAGCAATACTTTCCGCCTTTTTCCCGGCCTGTCAGACAGTCTGCTCCAAAATGGCTGTATCACCAGAACCGCCGCCGGCATGACGGCTGACAAAATGCCGATCTCCATGGTATTCATCCCTTTTTCTGCAAAATACATACTGATAAAAGGCAAATATAAGGACGCTGTAATCCAGTACATACCATTCATCAAATACAGATTAAGTCCCTTCACAGAATATCTCTCCTATTAGTTAATAAACTTTATTTACAAATATGAGTAAAAAAATTTTCTTTCTCTTTTCTTATAGTTGAATTATAATACAATACCAACAAATAGGTTGATTTTTACAAATTTAAGGGCTAAACTGTCATTTTTCCCAAAAGCTCAATACGCTTCTTATGTCTTTATAATATTTCTGACTCACAGGAATCCACCCATTGTTTCTGTCTAATTTTACCTTGTACATCTCCAACTGTCTGACATAATGAAGATTAACCAGATAGCTTTGATGACATCTGCGGAAAGAAAGCGGAAGTTTGGGAATCATATCGTCCAGCTTCCCATAAAATCTAATCTCATCTTCCACCGTTTTTATGATGATCTGGTGTCCCTCGCTTTCTATAAAGACAATCTCATTAAATGGGATTCGATACATCCTTCCTTTGACGGTTATAGTCAGACAACAATGATACTCCTTATCCACAGCCCTTTCTAAAATTTCTATCACTTTAAAAAATTGTTCTTTGTCCGATGGCAGTGTAATAATCCCGTCAGGATGATATTTCCAAAATATATTGGTATCCACCGGAATTTCCACTGCTAAAAGCAGTTTCATCCACTTAGCTCTCCGCCTGCAATGGGAAATGATCTCCATGTCCTTTTCGATAATTTCCCCTGTGCAAAAGACCAGAATATCAATATCCCATCCGATTTCTTCCAGATAAAACAACATTTTCTCTGTTTTATGGAAACAACTGAAAGAACACTCCTCTTCTGCTTCCCTCTGTCCTAATGCCTTTATGATAAAATGCATTTTCCCGCCAGGGTCGTACAAAACGATTTTCTTCATACAGTCCCTCCTACCTTCTCTCTTATAGCATCTGCGTTTGGCAATTGCAATGTCTCATCTATGCAGGCGTCTGTTTCAATCACTGCTTTATAATACCGGTTAACCTTATCATTAACAGAAATAATAATGTGGTTTCTTTTAATCTGCCCTATGGCATCTTCAAAAGATCTGGAGCTATCTCCCATCATCTTTTCCTTGATTTGTATGTAATACATCAAAAGGTCTTGCCGTTTCTCCCCCGGTATCAATTCCTCCAGCAGATTCCCTATCTTTTCTCTATGCTCTTTTCCATAGGGAAAATAACGGTACAGCGTTTCTTCCTCCTTTCTTTTTCTGTCTTCCTTATCCGGAATATATAAGCCAAATATCTGCCTCATAAGCCCTCCCCTCCTTTCTGTCTGGCGTATGTTCAGTATATAATCTTTGTCATATGGTGTCAACTTATAGAAAAAAATCAGGAAAGAATTCAAAAAACAAAGAATTCCTTCCTGACCACATTCCAATTTCAGCCGGCAGAGAAAAAATCGCACGCTGCTCTGCAAACCTTCTCCTATATTCTTAACCGAGCGCCTGTTCAAATATCTTAAGCAGCTGTTCCTTATGAAAAGGCTTATCTACAAACCCTCTCACGCCGATAGCTTTGGCTCTCTCATATGTATCGTCATATGCCAGAGATGAAATCATTACAATCCTCGCGTCGGGATGTTCTTTCAGAATAATTTCAGATGCATCCAGTCCATCCATCTCCTGCATGATAATATCCATAGTCACCAGATCAGGATTCACTTCATCATACTGGGCGATGGCATCCTCTCCGCTTCGGCAGTATGCAGCGATCTCATAATCCGTCCCCTGTAAAACATCGCCTAACTGAACCCGTACCAATCGGGAATCATCTACTACCATAACTCGTTTACTCATTTCATATACTCCCTTCTCTTAGTCTTCATCTGAAATGTTTCCATCCTCGCCAGAACACGGCACATGGTGAATTAACTGTGCTCCTCTGCAGTATTCATCTGAATATGTAAGCACGAACTGTATCTCGCGGCCCTCAGGTTCATAGCGTCCCCGATAAAATACAGGCGGACCAAAATGAGCCGGGACCTGCGTAGCCCGAAACATCGCTCCTGCTATCCTTCCGCATAGTACATTAAAATACTCTTTGCTGAATTCTTCCAGATCCTCAAGACTGACTGATTCCTCATGAAAGGAATTACTTGCCATACGATACAGCAATCCGGTATCGGCACAAAGAGTAAGACTGGTACGGAAGCCTCTGTCAAAGGTGATCTGAACCGTACAGAGGTCTTCCCCGGGGGACTGATTTTCCTGATGGAGACGCACTCCTGCAGTACACTCCGTCACATCCTGAACTGCCTGATCTAATATTTTTTCAAGCTCTTCTTTTGACATAGCAGTATTCATCTCATAAATCTCCCCTTCTTTATCATAACTCTTCTTTTTCCTCCTGTCCAAAAACCCGGCGGACCCTTTTAACCAATTCTACAGACGAAAAGGGTTTCAGCAGATAATCGCAGACCCCCAGCTTAGCGCTCTCCACAACAATATCTCTGCTCTCCACACCGGTAAGCATAATTACCGGTACATCTTTACATTCTTCCATCTTACGTATTTCCCGCAGTGTTTCTATTCCGTCCTGCTGCGCCATCCGGACATCCAGCAGGATCAGATCCGGTATCTCCAGTTCCAGGTATCTCAAAGCCCGCATCCCTGAATTAATCGTGATCACCTCATAATCATTCCTCAGAATATTGAAAATCCGCGTTAAGATAATTACATCGTCATCCACTGCTAATATTCGCTTTTTTAACTTTTCCTCCGTTTGATTCATTGGCTATCCTCCTCTTTTTCAAGTATGCTCAACAGCTGCCCCAGCAATTCCTCCGCCTTGTCATCTTCATATAGCCTCAACTGTTCCTGTATCTCCAAAAGGCGTTCTTCTGCGTACCCAGGCAGTTGATGAGTTAACATTGCATCTACTCTTTCCGCACATTTTTGAGAGCGAAAATGTTTCAATTCTTCCAGAGCTGCCCCTGTCTCTCCCCTCAACTCCTGTATTGTCAGACAGGGAAGCTTTTCCTTCTTCCCCTTCTCCTGTCTGCGCCGTTCCAAAAATTGTCCGATATTTGCCAGCAAATTTTCATATTCTGCTATCAGCATCGGAAACTGCTTATGAATAAATTCCCTATCTCCCTGTACAGCGGCATTTTCCTGCTCCCGGGCCATAGCAGAAACCTTCATAGCCCCGATATTGGCAGAGGCGCTTTTCAGCCCATGCACCTCTATCTGATAGCGTAAAATATCTGTTTCCACAACTTCATACAGAAGCTCTGTCTTGCGTTTGCCGTCTATGCAGTAAAGATCGAGGAGTTCCACAAACCCTTCTTCATCGCCGGAATAATACTTCATTGCAGCGTTCATGTCCACTCCATCGATCCGGAATTCTGCCGGATCCAGCGGTTTGGATTCGGCTTCCGCTTCTTCCGTCTGCCGGTATTTTTCCGGCACCCAGCGCAATAACAGCTGATTCAGCTCTATCCTGTCAAGGGGTTTTGCAATAAAATCCTGGAAACCGTGTTCCAGAAAACGTTCCCTCATACCTTCCATGGCATTGGCCGTCAGTGCGATCATAACCGGATATGTACCATTCTCGCCGCAGTCTCTTCGAATAATTTCCGCCGCTTCGACGCCGTCCATATCAGGCATCATATGATCCATAAAGATAAAATCATACCGGTCGGCATTCACCTTTTCAATAGCCTCCGGTCCGCTCTCTGCCTCAGTCAGATCAAAGGCGTAGTTTTTCAAAAAGCCTCTGGCCACTTTACGGTTGATAACGTTATCATCCACAATAAGTACTTTCACACCAGGCGCAGTAAACATATCTGTAACCCTCTGTTCTGCCTGTGGAAGCTCCTGCATCTCTGAAATCGGCTGTCTGTCTACAATTTTCTGAGGAATCGTGATAGTGACTGTCGTCCCTTTCTCATAAATACTCTCCACATGGATAGTCCCCTTCATCAGCTCTACCAGATGTTTCACAATGGCAAGTCCCAGCCCTGTACCTTCCACACTCCGGTTTCGCTTAGAATCCACCTGTCGGAAATCCTCGAAGATCTTATTGAGGTCTTCCTCCCGAATACCGCAGCCTGTATCTTCTACACAGAAAGTAAGCAGTTCCTCGTCCTTGTTCTTCCCAGGTTTCCCGGTAATATATACACGTACATATCCCTTCTTGGTAAATTTTATTGCATTGCTAAGTATATTAAGCAATATCTGCTTGATTCTGCCATCATCGCCTCTATAGCGGCAGGGTATGGTCTCGTCACACTCATACTTCAGGATCAGGCCTCTCTGAGAAGCCGCCATATCCATGATTCCTATAATCTCGTCTGCCATAACTTTCATGTAGTAATTCACATTCACCAGTTCCATTTTGCCCGCTTCCACTTTGGACAGGTCTAAAATATCATTGATGATCGTCAGCAAATTTTTTGCTGCAGACTGCACATCTTTTGCATAAGCATAAATTTCAGTGTCCCCACATTCCTCCATAATAATATCATTCAGCCCGATGATGGCATTCATTGGAGTCCGTATCTCATGGGACATATTTGCAAGGAATTCACTTTTCGCGATACTGGCCTTCTCCGCCTGGCGCCGTACTCGTTTGATTTCATTGATATAGGACTTAATATCAGTCATATCTAAAATCAAAATCACACAGCCCTGTATCTTGCCGTTTTCATCTACAATATGTTTGCTGTGGCTTTCGTAGTGCTGTCCGTTAATCGAAAAACTCTGGGGAATATCTTTGTTCAGCATTTCCTCGCGGAAGCCCTCCACCACCCGGATGTTCTCTCCCCGTTTATGAGCTGACAGACAAGTGAAGATATCGGCCGCCGCCCTGTTATAACTGACCAGCCGATCATGATCATCCAACGCAATCACACCGTCGCCCATACTCTCCAAAACTTTTTCTGCCGCCAGATAACGAAAATCATAGTTACGACGGCTCCATATTACAATGACCACCATGGACATAGAAATAGTCAGCGTCACCGGTGTGAAATCAAATATGTTCACGATTTTAAAAACATATGCAATCAGCACGATGACAGGCAGACTGGAAATTGCCAGGATCGTCCAATACTGACGATTAAGCTGTTGATCTGAGTGTTCACGGATAGTGCTGGTCAATGTATATATACAGAGGGCATAAGGAATAATAATGTGGCCAATCATAAAAAAGATATACAGTGGGCCATAGCTGAGGTTTACATAGTGGAATCCATTCCCACTGGCCACCCACTGCACTTCCTGATAAAAAAGGCCGTGCCAATTAAAAATTGCAGTAGGCAGGGATAAAAAGCTGACTACACCAAGAATTCTTAAAAGCGTTTTCGGCGGAGTAACCGAACAATAGATATAAATAAACCAACAATAGCACAGGGGAGTAAAAGCGGAACCCACTTTTTCCACAGTCACCGCCGTCATGGCGGCCTCCACTGTAGGTGCGATCAATTCCAATAAATAGCCTACATTCTGTACCAGTGAACCGCACAGAATCATAATCAGCAGCTTCTGTTCTCTGGCTCCGTCCCCGTTAAGGAGAAGGAATAATGCTACCGCTGTCAGGCATATACCAAAACACTCTAATATAATGACAAAATTTACCATACTTCTTTTCCTTCCGCTTACGGCTTAGCCTGCTGTCTGAATGGCATTTACCCATATAAATTCATAACTTATTGACTAACACCAATACCATATTACAAATTCCAGATTATGTCAAGAAATACCTGTTTATTACTTTGATTTGCAAAATACTATTTCGTAAAGGTCCAGAATTACGGTAGTAATGTCCACAGAAAAAAGCGCCCCAGGCTATTCAAAACCCGTTTAATAATCTGTGGCGCTTCCGGGAATTTAAGCAATCTTTTCAATAAAAAACGCGATTACTTTTACTGACCTTCTTATTACTCCCCTGTCATATTTCCCTTTTCCATGCACGAACAGCTGGGTTCGTAAAACTTTGCCTTCAGGTCAGCTACATGCCTCAGCCTCTCTCCATCTTTGCCTCTTGTTCTATGGGCTCCCTTCAATCTTATGTTTAAGCCGTCTCAGTTCATTTTCCATCCAGGTTACCCGCAAGAGCAGCATCTCTTTTTCATTCTCCACTTTCAAAGCATCATCCAGCTTACGGGACAGGTCAAGATGGCCTTCGGCGATAATATGGATTCCTTTGTTCGTCTCATTTTCCAAAGTCATTTGAACTTCGCTCACTTTTGATTCTACCTTAGTTAACCTGGAATCCATCTTATCCAACCTGGAATCCATCTTATCCAGTCTGGCTTCCATCTTATCCATTCTGACTTCCAGGTTATCCAGTCTGACTTCCAGGTTATCCAATCTGACTTCCAGGTTATCCAGTCTGGCTTCCAGGTTATCCAGTCTGACTTCCAGGTTATCCAGTCTGGCTTCCATCTTATCCAACCTGGAGTCCATCTTATCCAGTCTGGAGTCCATCTTATCCAGTCTGGAGTCCATCTTATCCAGTCTGGAGTCCATCTTATCCAATCTTTCGTTTATGGGCTTGCTTATTTCCGTTACTGTTTTGCTTACGATCTCGGAGATCATTTCCAAGTCTTTCTTTTCTAACATTTTTGTCCCCCTTTGTTTTCGGCTTGATCTTACTCTGCTTTTCCAAGCACTTTCCCTAATACCAGGATCTTGTCACCATCAGCTGTAAGCGGCGGATAATCGGGATTAAGAGAAATAAGTCCGTTCTTTCCAGCCTTTTTGATATAGATGTTATTGCCCTTTTGGAATATTCCTACATCTCCGGTATCTATGTGATCGGTTTTCTGGACATAGATAATATCCTCATTGAAATATTCTGGCTCCATGGAATTGTCGCTTACGCTGATCACATAGTCAGCATTTTTATTTAACTCATTTTCCGGATAAGACCTGGTCCCTGAGGCTATGCCGGAAAACTCCACGCTGGTTCCTGAGGCTCCGATTCTTCCGTGGTAAGCCAGAAAGCGGGAGGGAATGGAATGTGTTCCTAACTGCTGTTGAAGGTTCTCTAACATAATGGCGGCTTCTTTGACTTTGGTAGTGCGGTTGAGCTCCCAGTCAAGTACGGAATTAACGTAGGACTGGGCGGCAGAGTCCAGGGCGCGGTATTTCTTAATGAGTTCCATTTCTGTATGGGATACTTGCATAGGAAAATCCACTTCATCCTGCCATAAATAATTTGCATCCACGTTTAAAACACACATAATTTTACCGATTATTTCAACGCCAGGTTCCCGAATGCCAGTTTCATAGCCAGCAAGAGTGGATTTTGCAACTCCTATTTTTGAAGCAAGCTGTTCTTGAGTTAAATGCTTGTTTTGTCGTGCTTCTTTGATTCGATCTTTGATTGCCATTCCTACGCCTCCTTTCTTTGTATCCTATCATGATAATATCGAAAAGTCAATACAAAAGTTCGCAAATCGAAAATAATTTTACAAAAAATAAGCCATTAAGATTGCAATACGAGATTATTGTAGATAAGAAATTTGAGATGCTACATTGTTCAAGCGTGGCTACTTGGTTCGTTGTTGGCGGGAATAAACCACTTCCATTTTTATGAAAACGGATCTATAATAAAGCAACGGCAAGCCAAAAATTTACAGAGGACGTGAAAGGAAATATATAATGATTTTGATGATTGATACCACAAGGCAACATATAGGAGAGCAAATTGCAGAGGAGTTCCTTCACAGCGGCAGGAATCCGGATGGATTTGAGTTGATTGACACTACCGGGATGCACATCTCTCATTGCGTAGGCTGTAATTACTGTTGGCTGAAAACGCCTGGGATATGCGCCCTGAAGGACGACTATGCCCTGGTTTTGAAAAAGATGAATAAAGCCGGTCAGGTGTGGCTGATCTCGGATACCCGCTTTGGTTTTATCTCCTATCAGGCCAAAAATATTGTAGACAGGGTGATGCCCCTTGTCACCATGTATTTGAAAATCAAGGATGGGCAGATGCGCCATATCATGCGCTATGACCATCAGCCGGATATTGGGATTATCTATACCGGAGACGGAGATCAGGCTTATCTGGAGCGGTGGTGTCAGCGCACAGCCCTTAATTTGGGGAGCCGTTCTCTGGGAGTTTTTCCTGCAGAACGCAGAAAGGAGGCGGTTTCATGCATGTTGTAATCATCAACGGAAGCCCTCGGGTGCAAAAATACAGCAACACGGAGAAAATCATTGCTTCTTTTGCAAAAGGACTGTCAGAAAAAGAAGTCTCTTTTGAAACATATGCGGTTTCCAATCGCCAATCATGGGAAACCATCAGGGAAGCTTACATAAAAAACACGGAAATTCTGATTGCGCTTCCATTGTATGTGGAATGTGTGCCCGGACTGCTTTTAGAATTTCTGGAAACCCTGCCCGAAAAGGATGAACATACAAGACTTTCGTTTCTTTTGCAGAGCGGTTTTGCGGAGGGGTGTCAGCTTCGCTGCGGCGAGGAATTTCTGGCCAAGCTGCCGGAATATCTGGGTGTCCGCTATGGCGGCTGTTTGGTCAAAGGAAACAATTTCGGAATCCGGGTGCTGGATGAAAAGAAGCAGGAGCAGGTTACAAAACCATATCAGGCCATGGGCCAATTGTTTGCGGAAGGCGACGGATTCTTTCGTGAGGAAGCAAGGAAATTTACCGGCCCGGAATATCTTTCGCTGCCGATGCAAATGATGATGCGGTTGGTATTCAAAACTTTTGCGAAAAAAATGTTTCAGAAAGCGGCTGAATCATGGGGATGCAATGTGCCCCTTGATAAAAAAATCTGGGAAACCAATTCCGGTCACAGTGAATGAAAGCAAGGAAGAGAGCCAATGCAGCTTGGCGCAATGTGCTCTCTTCTTTTTATTGGCAAGGTAGCCAGACATCAAAAGGCGGTGGTTGTGGTGTGTGTCCTCTTGTTCACTGAGGGTAATCTCCTCGAATTAAAGATGGAATGCCAGTTTGGCAGATTCCCTGTCGAGAAATACGTTCCAATCCGGATGTGTTTTAAGGATGGTTGCCGGAACTTCAGGTGTTACCTCACGGTTAAAGGTATTATAGACGGCCTCTGCCTTAACGGAATGTGGGATTGGCACAATTATACTCTTCTCGTCTCTTTTTATACTGATGCTGATTCGTATTCCTATCGCATTTTCTCTGCTGCTGTCGGCACTTACAACAGCCATTTACTTAGGGATTCCATTTTTCAATCTGTTCCAGAAGATGTCTGTAAGCTTACTGAGCTTTACCTTTATCGCCGTGTCCTTCTTTATTATGATGGCGCAGGTTATGACCGACGGGGGAATCACCAATAAGCTGATGTCATTTTGCAATATCGTAGTTGGACGTATCCCCGGCGGCACCGCGATTGTCAATATCCTTGTGAGTATGCTTTTTGGCGGTATCTCAGGATCTTCTGCAGCTGACGTTTCTTCTATCGGCGCCATGCTGATTCCGGCGATGGTAGAGGAAGGCTATGATGCGGATTATAGTGTTGCGGTTACGGTTACTTCTTCTGTTGAAGGGGTTATTATTCCGCCAAGCCAGAATATGCTTTTCTATGCGCTGGCTTCTGCAAGCGGTATCTCCATCAGTACTCTTCTTGCCTGCGGTTATGTTCCGGGATTAATGCTGACCCTTAGTCTTGCTATTCCGGCGCTGCTCATTGCAATTAAAAAGAAGTATCCCCTGGGAAAGAAATACTCCATGCGTGAGAATATTAAGATTATGGTGGAGACGCTCTTTGGCCTTGGCGCAATTGTTGTCGTTATCATCGGCACCACCACCGGCATCTGTTCTGCTACTGAGACGGCGGGCATCGCAACGGTTTATGCATTGGCAGTTACTGTATTCGTATACAAAAATATGTCCTTTAAAAAATATGTGGAAGGCCTGAAACAATGTATCCCCACTATGGCCATGGCAATTATTGCCGCTTCCGGTGCATTCGGATATGTAATGTTCTACTTAAAAGTACCTCAAAATATAGCAACCTGGCTTTTATCCCTGACCTCTAATCCAACAGTGCTGACTCTGCTCCTGCTCCTTATGATGCTGATTTTGGGGTGCTTCATGGATATGGGAATTCCTTATTCTTGTAACAGCCAATCAGCTATATCGTAAATCTCAATTCCTTCATAGCTATATTTCGGATGCCTGGTTCGGGCAATAATCATTTTGGGGTAAGCATCTCGAATCTGAAGCAGAGGAAAACATTCTCTCTCAAATGTTTCCTGTCCTGATATGTTGTCACTCACCTGAATATAAAACTTCTCACTGCCCCTGCTAGCCACAAAGTCGATTTCTTTTTGATAGAGCTTCCCAACATAGACATCGTATCCACGGCGGAGAAGTTCGATACAAACGATATTTTCGTAGACTCTGCCATAATCCATATTTCTGCTTCCGAGTATTGCATACCGGATACCGGTGTCAGACAAATAGAACTTTTCAGAACTTTCAAGATATTTCCTGCCACGAATATCGTATCTCTTAATATCATAAAATACGAAAGCATTACACAAATACTTGATGTATTTGCCAACAGTTACATGATTGGTCAGAGTCTCGTTTGCTGTCAGCAGCTGACTGACTTTATTAGGCGAAGTCAGATTGCTGATGTTATCCATAAGGAACTCACTTAATCGCTGCAAAACCAATGTGTCCTCCAGAGCATATCTCTGCACCAAATCTCTTGTGACAATGGTTTCATAGACTTCTTTAATATAGTTCGTTCTGTCTTTTTCAGCTCTATTGGCATACGAACCTGCTAAACCGCCCTTGGCAGAATAATCATCAAAGAGTTTGTCCTTATCTGAGACATCATCATAATACTGGCAATACTCCTTAAAGCTAAACGGAAATACATGAATTTCAATGTAACGGCCAGTGAAGAGTGTTGCCAAATCTGAACTCAGTAAAAAAGCATTGGAGCCGGTTACATAGATGTCATATTTGCTCTTAGAATAAAGGCTATTGATTGCCAACTCAAACTTGGGGCACATCTGCACTTCGTCCACAAGCAGATAATTTGTTTTTCCAACCTGATATTGTTCTTCTACATAGGCGTGTAACGCATGGTATTCCTTAATTTCTTCATACGCCAAATCCATAAAGTCAATGAAAATAATATTAATGTCGGGAGTGCCATTCAGTTCAATGATCCTGTCGAGATATTTTGCTCTCGTAATTGTTTTCATACAGTCACCCGCTTTCAAAAGTTGAAAATTTTCATTTTTTGAAAGCGGCAGCTACGCAAAGACAATTCAGAGATTGCTATTTA
>CAJUJM010000046.1 GCA_910586755.1 uncultured Lachnospiraceae bacterium | reverse complement strand
TCACTTTACATTTTCAATACTTTACTGCCTACTCTATGTTTTTACACAGATTCATTATCTATTCTCCCTGCAGAAAAGTCAAACCATTTATGTCGTATCTTAATTCCGACATCTTCAAAGTTTCTATCCAAAACCATAGAAAAACAGCCACTACATGATTGCTTTGGCTGTCTCCCCTCTCAAAAAATCTCCTATTGTCAGTAACAAATTTAAAATCCAAACATGCAACGAATTTCTTCATCTGTAGGTTCTTGTTCCTCATTTTCATATTTCTCTCTTGTATAATCTCCAGAACCGCCATGATCAAATTGCTCCAAAAACTTGATCGTCCCGGCTATACCTAACGCCTGTCTCAAGGCCTCCAATCCATTTTTCTGTATTTCTGCGCTATTACTCACATTTAACCTTGCCGTAATCATAAATATAACACCTCCAATAGCCACTGATTTGGTTCTAACACTTTCGTGTATGTTTTAATACGACTACAATTATTCATAAATTTTCTGTCTGTTGTCAATAATGCATCTGCTTTAGCCGCTTCGGCACAAGCCAGATGTAAACTGTCTTTATACTTTATATTAGAACTACGCCGAATTTCTTCTGACCGTTCTAAAATCTGTGTAGTGATCCTTACCTCTTCTGAACAGAGTCCATATACCATTTGCAATACAGCGCGCTTATACAAATCCCGAGTATCAGCCATCTCCCTGACAATCATTTGACTTCCAATTATCTGAATAGCTGACTGCTCTGCCAGTTCTAAAATAAGCATAATGGAATTTCGTTCATAATATATCTGCGAATAGCTACGATCATCCAACAAACGATTATAACAGCAATTATCCAGATAAATCCTCATCTAGCACCCCCATATACCTTTTATTATAGAACAATGGATTGAAAAAATCAACTATTTCAGGCAAAGCACCTATCTCCATATGTTTTCCAGCCACTCTTGTATTTAGCCGGATACTCAATCCCTTGAGATTCTATAACGCTCTTGATCTGCCCCAAGCTCATTCCATCAAGACATAAACTGAACATCAATTTCACTGCCTCCATTTTTTCGCTATCCATTACCACTACAGCATACTTTTCATGACTCGTAAATCCATATGGAATTTTCTCTGTAGTGTTTCCACTCATATAAATTTTCTCTATTGGTAAAATATTTATATTACCTGTTTAAACATTGTCTAAAACTGTCTGAATTCATCGATCTATTACACGAAATACAAAGCAAACTCTCTAGACACAAAAAAATTTCGTAGAAAAACCATATTTTTCAGTTTTATTGTTTATGTTTCCTATATTTTTAAACTTTATAAGGTATTGTATGAATATAGTCTCTTAGCTTAAAATTTTTAATAATATTCTATTATTGACTTATGATTCCAATTTATGCATATCCTATTGTACAAGCAAAAAAACCCCACACTCCATCAAATTTTTCAATTTGTCAAATACCCGTCAAATAAAAATTCACTAGAAATGCCTATAAATTCCAAGGTTTTAGGAACTCTATATTTAATCTATCAAATACCCATCAAATAAAAATCTACGCCCAATATGGAATATATCTTCTCATTTTCAATGAAGCATTTTCATCAGCTAATTTAATGAATCCAGCTTTCATTGTGTCTTTGATAATTCTTGACACAATAGACATATTTTTCTCATCAACGCCCAACCGTTCCCTTAACACGACATTTGCCACCGGAATCTCATTTACATAATAATAGCAAGTTGCCAGATAACAAGTACGGATTTTATCCTCTTTTGTCCATTCATTTAGATTCGCATACCAATATAATTTCGTCCTAGCAAAATCATCTCCCGTTTCAACTTTAGGAGCCGGTATCTTCAAGGCACTCATCCCCTCCTCCATACGGTCAAATCCACTGCCTCGCTCCTCACAAATATGAATCATCCTCAAAAAGGACGCCATGGCCTCATTTCTGGAATGCGGAGCCGTATCAATAATTCGATTCACATCCACCAACAAACATCCCGGATTAGACGCCTCTACCCTGGCATCGAAAATCTCCATTATTGGCCCTGCTCCACGCATGGTCAGATCCTGATGAATAATCATATTTCCAAGCATCTCACGGATTGCCTTCTCCGGAAACATCCTGTGTATCTGGCGAAGTCCAATATGAATCTCTTCCTCCTGCGGAATAAGGGTATCTATATATCTGCAAATTTCGTCAAAACAGAGCGCATATCCCTGTGTAAAAACCTGTTCACGAATCGCATTGGTCCTGCCTGTTCCTTTATACTGAACCACCCGAACTGCTTTTCTTTTTAAATGAGAAAATTTGTTCAAGTCCTTCGCAAACAGCAATGCCCCCATATTGGTAATTGCATATTGTCCGTTATCCATCTCACGAATGAATTCCTCATCCTTCATGTTATGCATCATATTGCTTCGATTACTAGGTAATGGAAGTTTCATTAACGTATAATAAGCAGCACAATCCAGCAGTTGTGTCACTTCTTCCTCAGTTACATCCTCTATGGCAATTCGCATCTCATATGGTGTTGTCTCGAATGACTGCCATAATGCCCGTTCTTTCTCCGGAAAATCCTTTAACTTTTTCTTATAAGAACCAATCCTGATGTATTCCTCTCCTGCAAATGCCGTAGGTTTAACCGAAGCCATGGGAATCTCCAGAATAACTACCCTTTTATCCCTCACATTAACTTCGATAAACTGAATATTTAATCTGGGATTACTTAATCCTACAATCCAGTTCTCCAATTCCTGATTGCCCTTCTTCGCCGCCCCAGGGCAAAAATCGGTTCCCGAAATCTCATGTGTTGTATCATCAATTCCCCATAAGAGATATCCTTTTTCTCTTCGTTCCAGAGCGGCAGAATTACTTATGGCAGAAATATATTCTCCGATCATCTGGGGATCTGTATTATTACTTTTATATTCCAACCATTCCGTCTCTGCTGGCAGCCTTCTCAACCGCTCTATCAGACTAATGTAATAATCCTGCTGTCCTGTGATCATTTTATACTATCAACTCCACTCATATTATTATTCTACATCTAAATACCAGTGTCTTGTAAAGACTATCTTCCCATCTCTTCCTCATATCCTACTATCCTCATTCAAAAATTCCTCAGCCCCTAACTTCGTACCTTCTACCATCTCAATACAAACATTCATCCTCAATTCAAAAAATTATTCAGTATCCAATTGAGGTATTTAACTAAAGCATCTAACTCTCTTAATAAATCTCCATTTTTATTAACAAACCACCTGCATAAAAATTGCACTTTTGTTCCTGCTTACATGTCTATCCACATCTTAATTCAATATATTTTTTCTCACTGTCAAATTCACACTTTTCAAATGCAAGTATCGTTTCTTCCTTCGACCATTTTACCCTCAGTGGACAAGGGGACACACGGTTGCCCTTGTTCACTGAGGGTATTCCTGTTCTATCCAACAACATCACCTTCATCTTATATGTAAAACTTCATTCACTGGCTAATCGACTGTACTTGGAGCAGCTATGCTGCTATGGTATCACAAGTTAAAATATCTGCTCACTTCATATTGACTTGTATTGCGTAAAAATACTGCTGTCTCCATTTGCAAATCTTTTAGAAAGCTCTAATTCCTCATCCACAGTTAATTCATTCAATAATTTGACGCTGTCATATGCGCCTTTTAAAACAACATTATATAGTTCTCCACGTAATTCGTTATATAGTTCATTTGGATAAAGCTCTTCTAACCGTCTCAAAGGCGCATTGTTTGTTATAACCTCTACCATCTGCTGTATTGCTGAATAAATCGGATTATCCATACGGACATCAACTATAAATTTTTCAATCTCTTTCCGGTCCACACCATAAAAATTATTCATATAATTTATGACTTTATTGTAATTCAGAACATCTTTACCCAATTCATGGTATTTGGACGTCTGTATAAATAATTCATAACACATATCAAAAAAATTCATTCCAATCCCTCCGACTAATCATCTGACTTTGAGATAAGATCTCTTAGACCTATTATACAGCCAATTCACTATTCCCACAATAATTACTATCTGGATTTCTGTTAAAAAAGAGCCCGCCATTCACTGATGAGCTCTCCACTAATATTGTTAAATCTGCTTTACCCAGACGCTTTTTAACTCCTGACTATTTTGTGCCAGGTCGCTATGGACATCTCTGGATTAAAATTTTCTTCTATATACCAGTTCTTCCTATCATTTTCTATACATAAAATACAAAATAATCTCTCCATTAGAAATCCCTCTACATTTTCAAGCATCAAAAAAGCAGGCTAATGAATCTTTACATCCATCAGCCTGTTCATAAAATCAACTAAACAAATTTGGGGCACATGTCTATACAAAAAGCAAAATGATAAAATATTCAATATACCAAAATTCCCTTTTCAATTCCCCTTTCCACACCTCTATCCTCTTTCACCTGACGATAAGAACTCATTTCAACCCCTCCAATTTCTCCTTCCAAATCATCCCAGTGGTTGCCCCAGTACCAACCAAAAAAATTTATTTTTCCCTCTACATTTAATCCGCATTTATAAATCTATACAATGCCTCTTTCCCCTTATCACATTCCATCTCACAGCACTGGATCAGAAACTCATTTGGTTCCAAATAAAGCCGGGTGTCTGCATCCAGCAACAGTTCGTATAATTCCATCTCCATAAGCCGCTGGTACGCTTCTTCTTCTGACATACTATACTTCATCATTAAAAATTTACTTAGTGCAACTACACATAGACCGATTGTCGTTTCAATCTTAGTCTCCTTCACAATATCATCTCCAATCCACTTCCTTCATACTCTTTATTACATGATCCACAACTTCCTGTTTCCCAATAAAATACTGGATTCCTAAATTTTCTGTCTCCAAATTGTTCAGAAGAATCCTTTTTGCTTCAGAAGAACCAACTGCTCCATACAGGCCATCCCAATATGTTTTCAGACACAACATGGTATCATCATCCGCTGTCGGCCCAATTACCATATCACAATGATGCGATGTTCCTCCCTTTTCTCTGCACATGAGAACAAAATCCAGCCAGTCCTCATCTGCCTGTTCAAAAAATTTTATATTCAAGGTTTTTACTGCCAAGGAATCCAATTCAATTTGATAAAGATGTTCTGTAAAATCAGAGGCTCTTTTATTTCTGCTCCGCCTGACTGCCTCTTTGTACTTTTTATGCATCATGCCTATTGCTTGGCTGCGGGAAACGGCCATATAAAACCCTTTTCCAAAATCTTTCCTTCCTTTTCCCTGACTTATATCAATTTTCTCAATGGCGGCGATTGTTCCATGATATAAGATATATTTAAAATTCTGATACATATTGATCCACCTCTTCCACCATTTCCATCGCTGTCATACTATCAAAAACATCCGGACACTCTGAAATATAATTTAAAATTTTATATTTCTTATCCAACTGCAAATATTCCTGTCTGGACAGACCGTATTTTTTACGATAGTTTTCTGTCACAAGATACATTAAAAATATTGTATTATTTAGCCTTTTTTCCGACATAAAATCCCTCTTCTCCCTTACCTGCAATTTGTCTTCTCGCAAAATTATCCTTATTCCTATAATCAGTCTATAAATATTTATCAGAAATATATAATAGAAAAATTCAACGTGGTAACTATTTATGGACTATCCAAAATAATATAATTCTCTCCCCACGTTATTTATGATGTTTATGATTTTAGCATAATAACATATTAATAGCAAGAACAAACGTTCCTTATTCACATGTATCCCCACACACTCCTATAGTGTGTTCATTTCATCTGTATTGTAATTTCAGTTTCCATTCTTTATACAAACTACGTTACACAAAAACAAAAACGGCAGAATAGTGAAAGATTATTTTCTTCCATCATTCTGCCTACATTTTGTTTTCCAGTGAATAATTGCTAAATAACCCCCATCACCCCTCCAATCCAATAAATCAACCCCAGCACCCAGCTGGCCAGAGTTCCAAACAAAATCACCGGTCCGGCGATAGTGAATATTTTGACGCCAATTCCAAACACCTGGCCCTCTGTTTTAAACTCAATCGCCGGCGCCACCACAGAGTTGGCAAAACCAGTAATGGGCACCAGGGCGCCGGCGCCTCCGTGTTTGACAATCTTGGGGTAGATGTTAAGGCCGGTGAGGATTACGCTGGCACCGATTAGGCACAGAAGAGTCCACGCTGCAGCCGCATCTTTTTCCAGACCTCTTGACAAAAACAGGTTGGTAAGCCCCTGGCCTATGGTGCAGATAATTCCTCCTGCCACAAAGGCCTTAGCCATATCCAAAGGCAGGGAATTAGTTGGGGTTACCTGCTTCACATAGGCATCATACGCTTTTTTATTTACTTCCATTTTCCAGTCCTCCTAGTCTCTTTGCTAACTGATTCTTTCTCCCATTCCCCTAAGGAAATAGAGAAAAGCGCCTGTCATTTTTCCCAATGCAATGGATAAAATCAGGTATTGAAGGCCTACTGCCAGATGGATTCTCCTGGAAATTACCGGAAGGGCCTGCAACGTTTCCGCTAAAGACATCACCAGACAGCCGACAAAAATTCCGATAGAAATTCCGATTATTCCTGTCGCTGCACCTCCTGCCAGATTTCCTGCATAAGGACCTAAAATGGCGGCGATCCCCCGGGCAATGGGGATGGGGAATTCATATAGATCCATCACATTCCCTAAAGTTCCTCCTAAAATAATAATCGTTTCATAAAGGAGAATGTGCTCCCAGGTTCTGGTTTTTCCGATAAGTCTTGGAAATACTCCAATGATTGCCAAAAACGCAAAAACCCCTGCCGCTATAATGCCTCCTGCTGCCAGGCCGATAATTGCCAGAAAAAGCGTCCTAATGAACATCAATATCCTGCTCCTTTCTCTCTGCGTTTTGGATCAGGGTTTTGCTGATGTTATCCTCATAAGTACGCATCTCCACTTCCAGAGGCGTGGGATCCGTATTCAGCTTCCATTTTGAAAAATGATTGAAAAAGACCAGAATCCCCAATGCCAGGCCAACGGAGTAAGAACCTTCCAGAACCGTAAAGCCTGATGCTTCCCTGCCCATAATCAAAAGGTAAATCTCTCCAAATACAGAAGAAACACTGACATCGTTGTTAAAGGTCATAATGGCAAAGGCTGCCCCGCAAAAACAGATAGCGCACACAAAAATGGTCTTTGTCCACTGCCAAACCCAGCCTGGCTTTTTGGGGGGCTGGTAGTCAATGATAAAATCCGTTTCCCCCACATTGTTAATCTGGAGGCTGTTGTCCAGCTTTTGAAGCTTTTCCAGCACCGGCATAACGCTTTCGATATAGCGCTTTGGATTATCCTTGGGAATTTTTTTGATTTTCAGGCTGCTGCACTTGTTTTGCAAAGCCGGATTGTCGCAGTAAATATCCGCCACATCTTTAAGGACCACATCTTTGTGATGAACCTCGGAAATTTGACGGATATTCAGGTAAAGAGTAGGAGCCGCGCTCATAAAAGCCGCCCTCCGGGCATAGACTGAAAGACCAAAGTTCCCTGGGGAAACGCCTGATCCGGAAGCTGGAACATACAGTACCAAACCGCCGTCCCAATCAGCCCAACGCATAAGATGAGCACCAGAATCCCCAATACATATTTAACCGCATCCATTTGGGTCACATCCTTTCCTCTGATGTTGGTTATCGATAGGATTTCCCAAAAAAGCAATTTTATGTATGAGATTCTAAAGCCGTTCCCGCATTTTTTTTAATATCCGTTTTTCCAGCCGGGATACCTGTACCTGGGAGATGTTTAATACCTGGGCAATTTCTGTCTGAGTCTGGTTGTAATAATAGCGGCGGAGAATTATATCCTTTTCCTGTTCGTTAAGGCCGTCCAGCAGCTTTTCCAGTATCATCCTGTCTAACAGCTTCTCCTGAGCGTTAGTTTCCTCCTCCAGCTTGTCCAGAAGGCAGGAGCTGCTCTCTCCCAAATCTCCTACCGGCCGGTACAGGGATTCGATTTCCGCTCCTGCTTCTAACGATGCCGCCACCTCCTCTCTGCTGACCTGAAGCTTCCCGGCAATTTCATCCAGAGTAGGCTCTCTGCCCAGGCTGTAGGTCATATCCTCTCTGGCCGCCTGGATCTTTGCACTCATCTCCTTTAAGGATCGGCTCACCTTAATCATTCCGTCATCTCTTAAAAACCGTTTAATTTCTCCTGTAATCATAGGAACCGCATACGTGGAAAACCGAACCTCAAAGGCAGGATCAAATTTATCAATCGCCTTTATCAGTCCAATGCTTCCGATTTGAAATAAGTCTTCCAGCTCATGACCTCTGCCGGAAAACCGGCGCACAATGCTCCAGATTAATCCTACGTTTTCCATAACCAGTCTGTCTCTGGCCTCTTTATCCCCTGCGTGAGCCTCCCGGATTAATCTCATTGTCTCATCCATGTTTTCACCCGCCTATGCGCTTCTTCATGGTTACCTTGGTCCCCTGCCCAGGCTCTGTCTCCACCTCTACCTGATCCATAAAGGCCTCCATAAAGGAAAATCCCATCCCAGACCTCTCTCCGCTGGTATCTGTGGTATACATAGGTTCCATAGCCTTTTTCAAATTGGAAATCCCCACTCCTTCATCTTTAATGGAAAGAGTCAAAAGGTTCTCTTTGATCTCCGCTTCTATGTAAATAATACCGGGGCCCCCCTGATAGCCATGGATAATCGCATTGGTCACCGCCTCGGAAACTGCGGTTTTTACATCATCTATCTCCTCCAGGGTAGGATTCATCCGACTCATAAAAACCGCTGCCATAACCCGGGCAAATTCCTCATTTCGGGATAAACTGTCTATTTGGATTTTTACCCTCTCCACATCTTTTCTCTCTTCCATATACTCCCCTTTCTAGCCAACCAGCGCGGCCTCTTTACTGTTGTAGCTTGGAACCAGTTTGGCAATTCCCGCTGCCGTAAGGATCCGGTGAACCTGAGGGCCTGCTCCGTAAAGGCCAACCCGGCCGCCGCTTCTCTCCATCTGCTTGTACCGGTTCAGCAAAATCCCGATCCCTGAGGAATCCATAAACTCGGTTTTGGAAAAATCAAAGAGAATCCGGTTAATATAATTTTCCGCCAGCAGCAAATCGGTTTCGTATCTTAAGTTCCGGCAATTGTGATGATCCAGTTCTTTTGGCAGATGGATAATCAGGCATTGTTCCTTTGCTTCATAGATAAATGACAGTTCCATATTAGTAAAATCTCCTTCCTTATTGTTCCACCATTTCGACAAAAATATACAAAAAAGACACTGCGAAATTTTTTTCTTTCGTAGTGTCTTTCTATCTTTATTCTCCGTTATTTACCGGGACGGTTTCAGGCTGTGTTTCTCCGCCCTGGGATTCCCCTGCGCCGGGATCCGGCTCCTGGCCGCCCTCTGTCTCGGCCGGAAGCGTCTCAGGCGCCTGGGTTTCCCTTTCTGTTTCTCTCTGAGTCTCTCTCTGGGTTTCTCTCTCAGTCTCCCTCTGCCTGGTGTCTCTTTGAGTTCTTGGTTCAGTCGGCTCTGTCTCGCCTGCCTGGGTGTCTCTTTCTGTCTCCGGCGTAACTGGCTCCCGGCCTTCTTCTCCGGGATCTTCCGGCATTGCCGCAACAGGCAGGCCCATCTGAGCCATAGCGCTGGTGGCCTGGGAAGCCTGAGGACTGGTAGGAAAGCTGGTAATAATCTTGCTGAAATACTCTCTGGCCTTATCTGTATCCCCCTGATCCTGGTACAACCGTCCCAGAAGATAGGTGGCGGAAGGATTGTCCGGATTAATCTCCAGACTCTTCTGGTAATAAGTTATCGCTTCTTCCTCCTGTCCGGAATTCCAGGCTGATGTTCCCAAATCCTCCAGAGTCTGATAGCCTCTGCTCTGCATATCCCCAGTCACAGTCTCTGCAATCTCCAGCACGCTTTCATCGGTAATCAGGGAAGTGTCCAGATTTACATACAGCTTGGCAATTGATACAATGTCGTCAGTCTGGTATGCCTGAAGGATTCCGATTATCGTCTGGTACTGAGCCACAACAAGGTTTGTATCGCCTTCAATGGTAGTAAGCTTTGCCTCCATCTCCCCGGCCTTGGCCTGCAGCTCATCATAGGAGCCCTGGAGAATATCCATTTCCTGATTTTTCTGATTCAGCTTCTGGCTGTATGCGATGATCTCTTCATTATGTTCGTTGCTCAAAGCCCGCATACTGGGAGGCATAATGAGGAAATAGGTTACCAGTCCTCCCAGCGCCAGTCCTGCCAAAATGTTTAAAATACTCTGCCAGCCGGTATTTTCTTTGTAAGTGGGAGGCAAAATCACATCATCATCCTGCATCTGGTGATGGGAAAAGGCGTTTTTCAGCTTTCGTTTTTCCACCTCTGCCTTGCCGGTATTTTTCTTTACAATGGACATGTACCACTGAGCCTTGGGATTATTTTTGTCGATCTGCAAAACCCGGTAAAGGGAACGGCCGGCCTTGGGAAAATCCTCATGGTACATGTAAAGTACCGCCAAAAGCAGGTGGGCTTTAATAAAATTAGGATTATCCTCCACCACTCTGGTAAGCTGCAAAATTGCCAGATCATCGCTGTCATGCTGGGCATACCAGAGAGCCTGATTGTACTTTTTTACATTTTGATCTACAACCTCCAGACGGCCCGGCTTTCTCTGAATCTCATCCAGATAATGATCCGCCGGGTTATCCTCCGGATGCAGGTTGGTACTGATAACCCACTGAACCAGGGCATCCGATACCTCCCCCATTTCGTAGTAAATAAGGCCCAGAAGGTTTCTGGCATCCATCTGGTACTTATCAAAATGAAGGCTCTTTTTCAGGGATTCCACAGCTCCGGAAAGATCCCTGATATTCGCTTTTTCCAGTCCCAGATTGTAAAAGCTGTTGGCAATCTGGCGGTTTCGATTTATATAGTCCATGCCGTTTATTCCCTGACTTCCTTAATCATTTCCATCATAATATCTGTCATATCGGTTAAATCGCTTTTGACAATGGCATCTGCAATTTCCTCCACGTCCAGACTGGGCTTAAAACGGCTGATTTCCTCCTCAAAATTAATTCCTGATTCTCCCATATTTTTTCTCCTTTGGTACTGCCAAAATGGGTAGTTCGATTACGAATAGCATTATATAAAAGATCTGCTTCCTGTGCAACTATATTTTTTCGGGTGTTTTCGGCGAAATCCGCCAATTTGGCTCCTTTCTCTCCAACCCTTTTGTTTCCTGTCAGGAGCCTGAGCTGGGGATATAGGGAATCAACGCTCCCGCTACATTGCTGATTGGCATAGTCTGAAGCCAGATATGCCCCGGCCCGGTAATAATGGTGTTAAACAGGCCTTCCCCTCCAAACAGTACGTTTTTCACTCCTGAAATCATCTGCACATCCATCTGACACCCGGCCGTCATAGCCGCCAGATGTCCGCTGTCGATTACCATCTGCTGGCCCGGACCAAGTTCATATTCTACTATATGGCCGTCAAATTCCGCAAAGGCTATGCCTTTTCCGGACAGCTTCTGAAGAATAAAGCCCTCCCCTCCAAACAGACCGGAGGCCAGCTTTTTGTGGAAATGTACGGACAAACTCACACTGGCTTCTGCGGCCAGAAATCCGCTTTTTTGCAATATCATCTCCTGACCCGGGCCAATCTCGAATGCCTTTATAGATCCCGGAAAGCTGGAAGCAAAGCTGATAAGTCCCGGACCTCCCTGAGCTGTGTAAATATTTTGAAACAGTCCTTCTCCGGAAAACATGCGGCCGAATACCTTGCCGATTCCGCCGTTGCTGCTGGTCTCCATCTTCATATTCGGGGACATCCAGGCCATGGACCCCCGTTCTGTAATCATTTTCTCCCCTGACTCCAATTGGCAGATTACCACTGGCAGGGTTTCTCCCTCTATTATGTAACGCATCCTGTACCTCCTGTTAGCTAATAATTTAATTATAGAGACAAAACATCTGAAAGGCAAGAATTTTCTTAATCCAATCTCCCCACCCCAGCGCAAAGTGTGGTATAATGTGAACACTTGACGAGGTCTTTCACGAGTCTAGTGAGAACAGATACCTGAACACTTAGCGAGGTCTTTCACGAGCTTAGTGAGAATGGTATAATGTGAACATCTGACCAGGTATTCCAGTCAATATTTTTAATCAGGAGGTATCCCATATGAATCAGTCTTCAAATATCTGCCAAAAATCTTTCTCCCTCACCTCATTTCAGGATGGTTTGGTCCTGGATGTGCTTACCATCATGCCGGAGTCCCCAAAAGCTCTTCTCCAGCTTGCTCATGGTATGTGCGAGCACAAAGAGCGTTATATTCCTTTTATGGAATATCTGGCCGGACAGGGCATTGGCTGCATCATCAGCGATCACCGCGGACACGGAAAGAGTGTAAAGGATATGGAGGATTTTGGGTATTTTTACGAAAATGGCGGCCCTTCTCTGGTGAAGGATCTTCACCAAATAACCCGTTTTATCCGAAGAGAATATCCGGATCTCCCCTTCTTCCTCTTTGGGCACAGCATGGGATCCCTGGCTGTCCGGGTGTACTTAAAGCATTATGAAAGGGAGCTTAGCGGCCTCATTGTCTGCGGCTCTCCCAGCAACAATCCCCTGGCAGGCCCTGGCATGGTTCTGGTACGCCTTCTGGCAGGCATCAGAGGGGAGCACAGCCGGAGCCGCCTGATTAACAAGCTCTTTTCCGCCTCCCTGGAAAAGCCTTTTCAGGCAGACGGGGTACATTCCTGGATTTCCGGCGACAAGGATGTGGTAAAGGCCTACAACGCCAGTCCTTACTGCAATTTTACCTTTACCCTAAACGGCTATCTGGCGCTTTTATGGCTTGTGAAAAATACCTATGACAAAAAAGGCTGGAAGGTGAAAAATCCGGACCTTCCAATCCTGTTCCTCTCCGGCGGCGATGACCCCTGTATGATCTCAAAAGAAAAATTTGAAGAAGCCGTCACCCTTTTAAAGGATGCCGGCTACCAAAACGTAAATTCCAAGATCTATCCAGGTCTGCGCCATGAAATTTTAAATGAGTCAAAACGGCAGACCGTATACGAAGACGCCGCCAAATTTTTATTGTCAGCCTTACCATCAGAAAATACGGCGCTCTAAAAATTGCATATGATGACTTCCTCCCCCACACGGTTGGAGGCGTCAGAATTAATCATCCTTTTTACGCTTACAACATCAATTTTATAACCCTTTTGGCCATACAGCTGGCGGATCAGCTCTGTATTGTGATTGGTAAGCATGCAGTAACAGCCTTTCCGGGTAAGCTCATGGTACAGAGCTGCCAGCCGTCGGTGGCTTTCCAGGTCAAAGCCCTCTTTTGTGTAGGATTCAAAGGACTCCGGATTCAAAGGGGCATAGGGACTGTCAATAAAGACAAAATCCCCCGGCCCGGCGTCCCTTAAGGCGTCTTCAAAGTCGCCGTCCGTTATGACAACATTTTTTAAATACTCTGATACTGCCAGTATAGTCTCCCGGGAACAGGAATCTCGCCTGCTGTTATTATAAGGCACATTAAATTCTCCTTTTCCGTTTACCCGGTAAAGTCCGTTATAACAGTGCTTATTTAAAAATACTAAGAGGGCCGCCAGTTCCTCATCATACTCCTCGTCCGCCAGCTTTTGGTTGTATTGCTGCCTCATAGCATAATAATATGCTTTTCCGTCCTCCCACATTGCGGCATCCAGCCTATTCACACAGTCTAAAAAAGCGTCAGGTTTGCTTTTGATTTGGCGATAGGCGTTAATCAGGGAACGATTAATGTCATTAATCCGGGCCTCTGCCGGAAGGAGCTCAAAAACTACGGCTCCCCCTCCGACAAATGGCTCAAAATACCGGTTATAGCCCTCCGGTATTCTCTCTTTTATCTGCGCTAACAGCTGTCTTTTTCCTCCGGCCCATTTCACAAAGGGCGCGGCCTGTGAATTGTTCATAATCACTGATTCCCTAATTGCTCCAGTCTTTCCTTTACCTGCTCCATCATCTGGGTATATTTTGCCAGTTTCGCCCTTTCCTCTTCGATTTTGGCGGCAGGGGCTTTGCTTACGAATTTCTCGTTGCCAAGCATCCCGGTTACGCGGGCCAGCTCTCCTGCCAGGCGCTTTTCTTCTTTTCTCAGACGTTCCAGCTCTTTTTCAATGTCAACCAACTCTGCAAAAGGAATGTAAATGTTGGCGTGAGGAATTACTACAGAAACCGCATCTTCTCCGATACCAGTCTTATCCTTCTGAATTTCAACCTGGCTGGCATAACCTAAGGTGGCAAAGAATACCTTGCTGCGGCTGAAAATTTCTGCGGTCTTTTCATCTTCCGTAACCACAAATACCTTAGCCTTTTTGCTGGGGGGAACAATCATGGAAGTCCGGACATTCCGGATTGCACGGACAGCTTCTTTTATGGTCTCTACCGCAGTCTCTTCCGCCTCAAAATTCCATTCCTCCCTGTATATTGGCCACCGGGAAATCATAATCGAATCCTCTTCTTCCTGAAGGTTACAGAAGATTTCCTCTGTGATAAAAGGCATGTAAGGATGGAGAAGTTTTAAGGACTGTAAAAGTACAGTCTTTAACGTCCAGATGGCAGCGGCCTTTGTGGTATCCTCGTCGTTCCACAGACGGGGCTTTACCATCTCAATGTACCAGTCGCAGAATTCCTCCCAGATAAAGTCATAGACTTTCTGAAGGGCGATTCCCAGCTCGTATTTCTCCATATTGTCGGTTACATCCCGGGTCAGAGTGTTTGCCTTGGAAAGAATCCACTTGTCAGCCATAGTCAGGTCTTCTAAGGCCGCTTTGGCGCCAGGGGCCTTTTCAATGTTCATCATAATAAAGCGGGAAGCGTTCCATACCTTGTTGGCAAAATTACGGCTTGCCTCCACTCTCTCCCAATAAAATCTCATGTCATTTCCAGGAGCATTTCCGGTCATCAGAGTCATACGCAGGGCGTCTGCGCCATACTTGTCAATTACCTCCAGGGGATCGATTCCGTTTCCTAAAGATTTGCTCATTTTGCGCCCCTGAGAATCTCTCACCAGGCCATGAATCAGCACCGTGTGGAACGGTTCTTTTCCGGTCTGCTCAAGGCCGGAAAATACCATACGGATTACCCAGAAGAAAATAATGTCATAGCCGGTTACCAGCACATCTGTGGGATAAAAATACTCCATCTCCTGAGTTTTTTCAGGCCATCCCAGGGTGGAGAAGGGCCACAGTGCAGAAGAGAACCAGGTATCTAAAGTATCCTCATCCTGCTTAAAGCGGGTGCCTCCACACTTTTTACAGGTATGGGGCATCTCTTTTGCAACTACCATCTCACCGCAGTCCTCACAGTAGTAAGCGGGAATCCGGTGCCCCCACCAAAGCTGCCTGGAAACACACCAGTCCCGAATTCCTTCCAGCCAGTGGAGGTACGTCTTTCCAAAGCTTTCCGGCACGAATTTTAAACGGCCGCTCTTTAATGCTTCAATAGCAGGTTTTGCCATCTCGTCCATTTTTACAAACCACTGGGGCTTTACCATGGGTTCTACGGTAGTGCCGCAGCGGTCGTGGGTCCCCACATTGTGGGAGTGGGGAACTACCTTTACCAGAAGACCCTGGGCAGTTAAATCCTCCACCATGGCTTTTCTTGCCTCATAACGATCCATACCGAAATATTTGCCGGGAGCGCTGATGGTGGCGTCATCGTTCATAATACAGATCTCCGGCAAATTATGGCGCTTTCCTACTTCAAAATCGTTAGGGTCATGAGCCGGGGTAATCTTTACACAGCCGGTGCCGAATTCTTTGTCAACATAGGAATCCGCCACTACGGGAATCTCCCTGTCGGTCAGCGGAAGCTTTAACATCTTGCCGACTAAGTCTTTATACCTGTCGTCTTCCGGGTTTACAGCGACAGCGGTGTCTCCCAGAAGGGTCTCCGGCCTGGTGGTGGCAATTTCTACGAAACGGCCTTCTTCCCCTGCGATTGGGTAATTAATGTGCCAGAAGAAGCCGTCCTGCTCTTCATGCTCTACCTCTGCATCGGAAATAGAGGTCTGGCAGACAGGGCACCAGTTGATAATCCGGGAACCTTTATAGATATAGCCTTTTTCATATAATCGGGTAAATACTTCTAAAACTGCTTCTGAACAGCCCTCATCCATGGTAAATCGCTCTCTGTCCCAGTCGGCGGAAGAGCCCAGCTTGTGGAGCTGCTTTACAATGCGGCTGCCATACTCATCCTTCCACTCCCAGGCTTTTTCTAAAAATCCTTCCCGGCCCAGATCCTGCTTATCAATGCCCTGGCTCTTTAACTTGTCAATCACCTTAACCTCGGTTGCAATGGCGGCGTGGTCAGTGCCGGGCTGCCACAATGCCTCATAGCCCTGCATCCGCTTATACCGGATTAAAATATCCTGCATAGTGTTGTCCAACGCATGGCCCATATGAAGCTGACCGGTAATGTTGGGAGGCGGCATCACAATGGTAAAGGGCTTTTTGCCCTCTCTCTTTCCTCTGGCGGCATCGGCATGGAAATATTTGTTATCCAGCCATTTCTGATACAGGCGTTCCTCAATGTCCGCCGGATTGTAGGTCTTTTCCAGTTCTTTCATATCATGTTCTCTCCTTCTATTGTTTTCTGACTACCATCTGATAGTTATCCCACTGCTCTTCCCGGTAGGAAAAAGCGCCTTTGATAAACTCTTCTTCCTGAAACCCTTCCGCCTCATAGCACCGTTTTGCCCCCGGATTATTGGCAAAAACCCGAAGCCGGACCGTATCCACTTTTAAAATAGTAAAGGCATAGCTTAAGGCTAAGGAAATCATTTCTCTCCCTAACCCCTTTCCCCGAACACAAGGATCCAGGACAATAAATCCGAAGAACAAGCTGTTCTCCTCATAGTCTGCCATCCGCATCAACAGATGGCCTGTCACACGGCCTGTCTCATCTAAGACCGCCATAGGCCATCCCTTTTCGTCAGACTCCCATTTTCTGCAGTAATCTTCTATCTGCTGTCTGGTCAGCGGAAACGAAAACTGGCCTGCGCTCCATTTCATAAACTGTTCTTCATTGTCAAACCACCCTGTCAGATATTCCCCATCCCGGGGTTTAAAGGGACGTAAACGAAGCATAGGTATCCTCCTTTTAGATGTTGAAATTATGCAAGAATCCTGTGGAGCTTTTTTGTTTCATAGGATTCAATTTCCCATGAATACAAAAAACCCTCTGCACACCAAGTATGCAAAGGGCGAAATCCGCGGTACCACCTTTATTCTGCCGTGTTCGGGATTCTATATTTCTCCCGTAAAAATCCGGCAATCTCATTGACCCAATAACGCCGGGCACGCGTGAACTTCTACCAGAAAGCAGCGGCAAAGCCTGACCTCCTTATCAAAGTCCCGGTTCAGAAGCTACCTTCCATCACGCCTTCCTCAAACTGCCTTTCAGCCGGCGGGCAGTTCTCTCTGTTTGGGGGCTTTTGATGTACTCCTCTTCCTCATTACCTTTTCCTAAAATGGAATATTTATATATCATATTCAACTTTATCAAAATTGTCAACCATTATTCTTAATTTCTCTGCTCCATTCTCTACAGAAGTTTCATGTAATGGGTAGTATTTCGAGTAAAGGTCTTCCGGTTTTAATTTACTTGCAAGTTCTCCTGACGGTACATTGTACTTCCACTGCATATAGGTATAGATGTCTGCCATCCATTCCAGAATAAATTCATCCAGCTCTTCACTCATTGGCGCATTCCCATCAATCGAAATATTCATGCTATGCAAAATTTGTTTTGGCGTCTTATTTAGAAACAGTGGATTTCCTTCGTCCATATTCCTGCGGTAATCACTGTTCATATAATTCATAATTACTTTGAAAGCATCCTTCCGATTTCTCCCAATCAGCTTAAACAGATACCGGTGTTTCTGGAACATACCATTTAGGTAGCACTCATCATATGCCGGCATTCTCATAGCCTCCCAACTCCTTATTATAAATCAATTGATTTTGAATCGCATACCGGGCTGTAATCCCAGGTACTTCATAGCCTTCCAGCAAAATAGCCTTTAATCTCCCGGATAAAAATTTATTTACTTCACGTCTAGCATAAAGATCTGTGCTTTTATCCTCTTCCTGCAGCGTAACCTCATAAGCCTTAAGCCACTTAATCTGTTTAAAAGCTTTTGGGGATTTTAAGAAAATCTGATTTCCTAAAGAGCCTTTATAAAACAAACGCTGTACTTCCTGAATATGAATCTGATTGAGCAAAAAAGCCTCAACTACCTGTGTATAACTATCATCTGCTCTGTAACCTTTTATAATATCATACTCTTTTGTATCCGGCCGGTACATTTCCACCAAACGGTCCCCCACAATGCTTGCGGCTTCCTGATTTGTACCTCGATTCGCTACTACTTCCGCAATCCATGCCAGCATGCCATGTTCATTTAAGTCCAATACCTTAAGGCCTTTCATGTCCAACTCATAAATATTTACGATTGACTGTTTGGGATTACCATTAAGAGCTGCCCAGCTTCTCGCCCGATCTTCATATTCGGTTGTATAAAATCCGTTGCCATAATCATTATCCGGTTTTCCTCCCAGATAACGCGGCTCCTGGATAATATGGTCAGAACCATGATATAATGTAATCACGATCTTTCACCTGCCTTTTTACTACTATCTCTTATAATCATTATATCCAAAACTACTGTATCCTTCAATCCATATTTCCGGCTTTGCAGTTGCAATTTGCAAGAGCTTAAGTAATTCCTGCGCGATATTGAATTTCAAATTTAGAGTGTGTATAATAACAGTAGCCGGTGGCCAAATTAATTGGAGGGATTTACATTGTCAAGTATCAAATTATTTCATGGAAGTAACGTAATTGTAGAAAAACCGCAAATTTTAGAAAACGGCTATTATAAAGATTTTGGGTACGGATTTTATTGCACTCATATTGAAAAACAAGCCAAACGCTGGGCCCTGTCAAAAAGAAAAAATCATATAGTCAACCAATATAATTATACTGAAAATTCCAATCTGCAAATGAAAATTTTTACAGAGATGACGGAAGAATGGCTGGCATTTATCGTAAACTGCCGGAGAGGGATTAAACATAGTTATGATATTGTAGAAGGCGCCATGGCTGACGATACTATCTGGGATTATATTGAGGACTACATGAATCAAAAAATTTCCAAACCCGCTTTTTGGGAATTAGTTAAGTTTAAATATCCCACTCATCAAATAGTTTTTTGCACTGAAAAAGCATTAACTGCTTTAAATTTTGAAGGGAGCTATTCTCTATGACAAATCTTTTTTTCTCAGACGAAACCGTCTCAGACAATGACCTGTACTTCCTCTGCTATATGATAGAGCGGATCGGAAGGAAAGTCCATCAAAGGAACCGGTACATTGTAAATCGAATCCCGAAAGAGGAATGGCGGCGGCTTATTAGCCTTGCCAGTGTATTCCATTGTGAAAATCCTCTAAAAATAGAAAGTGACTGGATAGAGAATTACTGTTTAGAAAACGGAACCTTTTATATTACCCAAGTCGATCCCCAACTGGTTGACGAAATTCCAACTCCTATACAAATGGGAAAGGTTTACACCCGCCTTATTCTGGCAACTCTGCAGCCCAGTGAAGATTATATAGACGGACTGATCCGCGTTTACAATGATGAAATTTGCGAAACAATTGATAATTATAACTGCAGTGCATATTATGAGCCGTCTTATATTATTACCCGCGCTTATCTGAACGGGGGGTTTTGAGTCTGAAAAGAAATCCCTCCCTGCTGGTTCTCTTCCCGGAGCCAGCCCATAAACAGCATGATTCCGCTCCGCCCCGGTACATATCATCCGGGAAAGAGCGGAATCATCAACCTTTAGCATCCTGCCTTTTCTGCCCAGCTCTCTTCTTTAAATCCCACTAAAACCGTGTCTCCTGTTACCAGAATCGGCCGTTTCACCAGCATCCCGTCTGCCGCTAAAAGGGCAATCTGCTCTTCCTCGCTCATGGCGGGCAGACGATCTTTTAATTTCAGCTCTTTATACTTGAGCCCGCTGGTATTAAAAAATTTTTTAAGAGGCAGGCCGCTTAACCGATGCCATTTTGTCAGTTCCTCCACCGTAGGATTTTCCTCCGCTATGTGGCGCGCCTGGTAGGAAATCCCCTGGGCATCCAGCCACTTTTTGGCTTTCTGGCAGGTGATGCATTTCGGGTAATATACAAATAACATTGCTCTCTCCTTTTTACAGTGGCTTTCCATTTAAAATTTCCACGTAGTCTTTATAATTTTCCTCCAGCAGCCTGGGCGTATCCAGGTTGTAAGGACATTTACTGCTGCACTGTCCGCAGTGGAGGCATTCTTCGATTCTCCTCATTTTCTCCTGAGATTCCGGAGTCAGCTGGGCCGCCACAGGAGCCCGGCGGATCATCAGGGACATGCGGGCGCAGGTGTTAATCTCAATCCCTGCCGGGCAAGGCATACAATAGCCGCAGCCCCGGCAGAAATTACCGGCAAGTTCCTTTCTGTCATGGTCAATGATGGCCTTAATCTCCTCTGTCATCACCGGAGGATTATCCACATAGCTGATAAATTCATCCAGCTCCTTCTCCCGCTGAACTCCCCAGATAGGAAGCACATGGTCAAACTGATCCAGATAAGCATAGGCAGCGGCAGAATTGGTAATAATGCCGCCGGACAGGGCCTTCATGGCGATAAATCCCATATTCTTTTCCTTACACTGCTGTACAATGGCCAAATCCTTTGGGGAAGCCAGGTAGCAGAACGGGAACTGAAGCACCTCGTAAAGGCCGGAATCAATCGCCTCCTGGGCTACTGCCAGGCGATGATTGGTAATGCCTATGTGGCGCACCTTTCCCTGGGCTTTGGCTTCTTCCATAGCCTCATAAAGCCCTGTACCGTCTCCCGGTTTTGGACAGAAGGGCGGGTTATGGAACTGGTAGATATCAATATAATCCGTCTGCAGCAAGGAAAGACTGGTCTCCAGATCCTTCCAGAACCCTTCCGCGGTCTTAGCCGCCGTCTTGGTGGCGATGTAAATCTGATCCCGCACCGGATGCAGGGCCCGGCCGATCTTTTCCTCACTGTCCGTATAAGCCCTGGCAGTATCAAAAAAAGTAATTCCGTTGTCAAAGGCCTTCTTTAGCAGCTCTCCCGCGTCCTCCATAGACACTCTCTGAACCGGCAGCGCGCCAAAGCCATTTTTATTTACCGTAATATTTGTAGTTCCCAATGTTACCTGCGACATATTCTATCCATCCTTTCTTATATCATTCCCCGATATTCCTGTTTCCACTGTTTAATCAGTTTTTGTGCCCCGGCAGTCCTCTTAATGGAATCTTTTTGGAACAGGCCTTCCAGCTTCAAAATGCTGTCAGAGGTTTTCGCCCTCTCCCCGGCCTCAGAAATCTCCTTCAGCCATGCCTTTTTCTGATCAGCAGTTATAGAAGGCAGATGGAAATGCCTGCTATGACTTTTCTCTGCTATACGGGTCAGATAATACATGCGTTTTAAGACTTCTTCGCTCTGACGGCACTGATATGCCTTCTCAAAAGCCGCCCATGCCTTGGAAAACTGGAACATTCTGGCATAGGTACAGCCCAGGCTGCACCAGATGGTTTCTGTCAGCTCTTTACCAGCCATCCCCCCGGGAAGCTCTAAAATCCTTTCATAGATTGCCACAGCCTTCCCGTACTGTTTCCTGCCAAACAGGTAGTCCCCTTTCTGCTTCATATACTCTGTCTGAGGGAGCTTTCGCAGGGCAGTGACATTCTGACGGAATTTGGCCTGTTCTGGCGCCGGATAATAGCCACATTCTGCCAGAATGATAAAAAGAAGCTGATCCTTGTCCTCTTTACTGTTCATCCACTTTTCCAGTTTTGCCGCCAGAAACTCCATATCCAGTTCTACCCGGATAAAGGTGATAAGATGCTCATCTACAAATCCGTCCATTACCAGCAGAGGATTGTGGTAAATCACATAGCTCAGTTCCTGGGAAGACCAGATGCGGATCCCCAGAGGCTCAATGTAATAGGGGGTCTTTACCGGCTCCTGCCGGCACAGCAGCAGGCTCATAGCTTCACCTCCTGGCGCACTATGGCATCAGACGCCGGAAACAGCTCTCCAAAACCCAAATCCCGAATTGCTACCGCCATAGTCGATTCGTCGAGAAAGCCTATTTTCATCTGTATTTTGGTGGTCCGGGCAGGCCGATCCGGAAAATCTTTCAGGGAAATGGCTATCTTTCTTTTCTGCTTGGGATCCAGGGGAGTGATGGTAAACTCTACGGTCTTGCTGTCATCTAATATAAAGTCCATAGAAGTCCTGCACTCATACCAGTTTTCTCCGGCCCCTGCAATGACAAGCTGATTTTTCTTCCCCTTATAGACAATCTCCATGGAAATTGTGGACTTTAGCCGCCCTTCACAGATGCAGGTAAAGGAGTCTCCTTCTTTTTTCTCAAGGTAATCTGCTCCCCGAAAAGCCGCCCCTTTGGAAAACAGGGCAGTTTCCGCATAGACCTTCCTCCTGCGGCAGATGAGCTTCATAAATTCCGGGGACCAGTCCTGCTTTTCAAAACCCTTTCCTGACAAAATAATTGTGGAAAATAACTTGTGGCCCAAAAGGCGTTCCCCACAGGAGCAAAGGATCTTGTCTGCAAGCCTGGTTCCCGATGGCGTCCCTAAAATGTCCAGATCAAAGCTTTCTTCCAGATCAAAGCTTTCCGCCACCACCATCATCTTCTGAAGTCCTCTCTGAACCTTCAGCTCATAGTAACAGAACTTGTCTGGAGACAAGTCAAAAAGCCCCACCTGATTGCGCCAGACTTCCTTTTTCTGATTTAATATATAATAGACAAAACTTTCTTCATGGCTGATTATGTGAACCTTTTCCCTGGGGATGCCCAGATAATCTCCGCAGTAGAGAAAACTGTCCATCACTTTTCCTGTTATTGACGGAAGGGTAACCACCAACTGATCGATTTCTTCCTCTTCAAATTCCTTCTTTGGAATCTTTAATACCTGTTCCATAAAAAGCTCTAACAGCCTTATGGCCTCGTATTTTACCCCTTCAATGGTGGCGGTGCCTTCTCTGGATACCAGATTTAAAAGCTTATCCACTAAAATCCCGTCTCCTACCAGATTGCAGGCATAGGCTTCTTTCCCCACATACCACCCTTCCTCGCTTTTGCACCGACAGATAATAGTGGGAAATGTCCACGTTTTGTCTTTTTCATAGCAGCTTAGCTGGGTATAGGCGTCACACATATCCAACCCGATTATCAATCCCATAGCTCTCCTCTATCCATACCTGAACTACGGCAGGGAAAACAGTTCCTCCACCGTGGCGTTTTTAATCAGGTATTCCTGCATTTTTTTCTTTAAACCAGCTTTCTGGCCTTTTCCAAGGCAAATCCCCATTTCATTTAAACAGGCAAACCGGCTGTCTGTTACCTGGCCCTCAATCTCCTGGTACTGCTTCTTACCCTGAGCCATTAAGACCGCTTTTCCATTTTGATATTCATAAACCCGGTATTCTAAAGTCTCTCCTTTAAAAAGCACCTTCTGCATCACAAAGACTCCCTGATAAATCCGGCGCATCTCCTCACTGTGGAATTCATCTTCATCCGGAAGCACCCGAACCCGCAAAATTACCCTGGCGTCCTTATCTCCATTATATTGGATCATCACCTTGTCCATAATATCCCCCGGGATCTGTACAAACTGGCCCAGACGTCTGAAGTAAGGAAATACCAGATCAGACTCCAACAGAAAATCCACAATCTCCTGACACAGCTTTTTTTCTTCTTCGGTTAAGTCGTCCTGTTCCGAATAGTATCTGGTAAGAGACAAAAGATAAATCGTAGGAATCCGGCTTCTGTCCGAAGTCCCCTTTACAAGTCCTTCTAAATACTGGAATACCCGGCTTCCGGTTTCCGTCCCGTCGAAAAAGTAGGCAGTGCATTTTACTGCAAAATAAGCCTTCACAATACTGTCCATCGTCTTTTTCCGGGATACATAAAACTCAAACACCGAGTCCATTTTCTCCTGATTTCCGGAAAACAGCATCTGTGCAAGAAGGCGTTCCTCCATATCATGGGTATCCACCTGCTGCTCAATGCCCTGCTTAAGAATCTGATACATCTCTCCCGAAAGGCCGTTGTAGTACTGGCACAGATAATCCAGAATCACCGTATCCGCCTTTCCCCCATCAAAAACCTCCTTGGCAAGCCAGAAAAGAAACCGGTCCTCGTCAAACAGCTTTTGAAGAATCATCTTGCTGCAAAGCTTTAATCTGCAGCTTGGGCTGATTTCCATAATACCATACTTTTCCATCATCTCATAAGCTTCTATGAGATAATTCTGACGGATCAGAGTCTCGCAGATGCTGTTTCGCTCCTCTCTGCTGATATTATCTTTCTCTATCATCAGCAGGTAGCTTAAATCCGCTCCGCCTTTCTCCTCCCCGGCAGCCTTTTTTTGGTAATAAGAAATAGTTCTGGAAAGAAGCTGCTTCTCATAAAGGGGACTAAGCTTCTGCTCCTTTAATACCCGCTCCAGAAGCCCGGCCTCCTCCTGATTCTCTGCTCCCTGCTCTGCAATCTGACGACAGGCCTTTAAACACAGCATGGGATGTTCCGGATAAACCTGAAAACATCTTTCTTCCAATTCCGGCCTATCCATAACCGGGGTCTTTAAATAATGGATGTTCTGATAGCGGTTGCCATAGCCGTCCTGAAACAGAATAATGCTCTTATGGAAAAACAGGGGCACATAAGCGACTCCATCTTTCAGAAGGAAAATATCCTCATGAAGGGTTTCTTCGTACCGGACAATGACATACAGCATTTCCGGATTCCGGCAGGAAATCCGGTAAGATTTTAAGATAGACGGCAGAACCTTTGCCACCGGCACATCAATAATATCTTTGTAGATCATTTTGTCGTACAAAACCGCCAGTCTGTCGTCGATATTTCCGGCAAAGAGCTGATCCATGGCAAACTGCTCCATCTCCCTCTCATAGGCCTTGTAAATGTCGGAGGAAGGGCTTATGTAGGTTAAAATGTTCTGGTACAACACAGTCCTGGTACGGTTGTCCAATTCCTGGGAATAGGAAAAATATAAAAGGACTTCTTTGGGAAGGGCATGGTCAAAATTCTCCGGCAGAGAATACAGGTAATATTCATAAAGCCTTGTCAGATTTATCTGTTCTTTTAAAGCCAGATCATACCAGATAAAATCTTCCGCCCCCTGACGCTCTCCTTTAATACGCAGGCAGCAGATGGCCTCCAGAATCTCCCGAATCGGATACTTTTTATAAAGTCTTACAAGCAAACGGCTGTAAAGAGGATTGTAGTACCGGACAGAACCTGCTGTCCCCGCCGCCTTTTTCGCCAGGCTTTCCCCTATCATTTCCCGCTCCGCCCCAAAGGACAAAGTCTGAAGCTCAAAAGGCGTCATCCCCCGAAGCAAATCCGGATGTTCCGACAGAATCTTACAGGCTTTCACATATAAAAAGGGGCTGTGAAGTCCCAGGGAATACAATTGTGCCATCTCCGCCAGAGTCATAGCCGGGTTTTCTTCCATCTCCGGCTCCAGCTTAAGCCGCAGGAAAAAGAGATATGGGTGTCCGTGGCTCTCAGACAGATATTTTTTCACCAGTCTTATGAAAGAGTCCCTCTGGTTCTGATTCGGTTCCAACTCCAAGGCGAGATACTGGAACAGACAGTAATTTTCCAGTTCCCCAAGGCCTTTTTCCAGAATCGATTCCCTCACCTCTTCCAGAATCCCGGATGCTTGTTCCCTCTGCCCCATAAGAATACAGCACTCTGCCATCAGAAGGGCCGCCCACTGGTTCTGAGGTTTGATTCCCCTTAACGTATTCAATTGGCTTTTCAGCCGTTTCAGGATAATGGATTCTTCGTATTGGCCGCTCTCATAGTCCAGGCGCAAAGACAGATACTGGCCGTAAGCCTTTCTGAAATCCCTCTCTGACTGTTCTAAATCATTAAGGCCCTCCTGACCCTCTACCCGGATCCGCACCACCACTTCATCCCGCATCGTAGTAAGTCGGATAATGCCCTCATTAATTCCTCTGTGAAGATGTTTTGGCAGAATCCGGTAACCTACCTGGCAGGTATCTCTATCAAAATCATCTTCCCCAATCCGGGGCCGCACCAGCTCTAAAAATTCTCCCTCCGCCTCAAGGCGGATATCTACGTATCCCCAGGTGTTCTTTTTTATCTGAATCGTATCCACCACCGCAGTTCCGGGAGTCTGGTAAAAACGCTCCGGCTCCCCGGTCCAGATGGTTACCGGTTCCTTTACCCTCAGCGCTACCAAAAACTCTTCTAAAAGGTTTTCCCGGTTTCCGTGTCCTTTTAGTCCCTCGTAAACAGCCCGGGTATACAAATCCTGCATAAACGGCGCTTCCCTGAAATCCGAATAATCAAAAAGCTTTCGGGCAGTCTCCCTCTCTTTCTTTGCCAAATCAGAAAAATCCCTGGCGCTCTTTAAGTTTCCCAAAGTTTGGCCTGAGGTTTTGGCCTGCGCCTGAAACGCAAAGGGTATCTCTTTCTCCCCTCCGTTTGTCACAAGGAAAAAGCTGCCCCGGATTTCCTCTCCCATCTCAAGGCAGGTTGTATCTATCTCATATAGGATCCGGCTTCGCAGGCCGCCGAAAGCGTTTGTCAAAATCTTTACCCGGTAATGGCTGGAATAGGCCAGCCCTTTCATGCTGTGTCCATTCTCGCTGATAAGCCCAATCTCTCCCCGGGTTACCGTCCCACCAGGGATCTGCTCATCAATCGCCTGGGGGGAGATATTCATCTCCGGAACCTGGAAATCTACGATTCCCTTGGCCAGCCGGTTGATCCGTTCTCTCATTCTACCACCTCTAACCCGTATTCTAACACATTTCGACAAGATTTGAAAGATAAAAGCAGTCAAAAGGGGGCCGCCGCAAAACGAAAGCTTCTCTGTCTCGTTTTGCGACAGCCCTCAATGTCTTACCGCAACAGTCTGAACTGTTTCGTCTTACCATTCTTCTGTAATTTTTACAGTAGCCTCCGGTTTCGTGTCTGATCTGTCTGTTTCGGAAGCTGGCTCTGTCACAACCGGCTCAGGGGTAATGTACTCTGCTTCTATCGGCTCCTTTCGAGCCGGAACCGGTCTCAGGGCCTTCCCGACCCGGCGCAGCTTAAGATGAAGATAGGTGCGAAGCACTTTTACCGCCAGGATCACAATAAAAACCGGCAATACAAATAACAAATAAATCTTCAGCTTCAGCCTCTTTTTCTTTTTCTCCATACGGGCCAGCTCTTTAACTATCTCCTGCCGCATTCTCCCTGTATAAGATAGCTTCTCTTGTCTGTTCATATCCCCCTCCTGCCTGTCAGCTCTTAACTGCTCATCAGTGATTTCATAGCAAATGCATAAATTTCCTGGCTCTTTTCCCTCCACTGGCTGCACATAGCCTCTGCCTGTTCCTTATCCGGAACTGACAAGTTCAGCTCAATCAGCACGGTCTTGCCTTCCCGCACTTCACAGTGGACGATATAATCCTGGTTGGTGGACTTGTAGTAGTCGGAAACCACCCCTACCTCATCCCGAAGCCGGAATTTATTTTCTTTCAGATATTGATCGATATCTTCAATAATAGCCGGGGAAATCTTCTTTCCGAAAAACTCCAGAGTGTCTTCCCCCTCCTGGGTAATCTCATAACGGCTGCTGTTATGCAGCGTCTCTTTGCGGACCAGTCCGGCATCTAAAAGCTCGTTTAAAGCCTGCTGCAGAGTAAAATAGGTTGTATATTCCCGATCCAGGAAAAAATTGGAAAGCTGTGCATTGGTCAGCGGAAAGTTCACTTGCTTCAGCATATAAAGATTCATCAATTTATATAATGTCATAGGTTCTGACAGCATCTCGCTTCTCCTTTACAGGCAGTCCAATTCTTTGCTGCGTTTATTCTCGTACTATTATACCCGTTTTCCCCTCTGAAAGCAAGTATTACTGTTCCATCCCCAGCAGCTGCAATAATCCCTTTTTGCTTAATGAGGCAAGGGAAGGCGGCGGTCCGTCTACAACCTGACCGGCCAGACGGCTTTTGGCTTCCTGAAGAGTAAGAATATTTTCTTCAATGGTGTTTCTGGTAATCAACTTGTACACATGAATCTGCTTTTCCTGGCCAATCCGATGGGCCCGATCCGTAGCCTGATTCTGAGCCGCCACATTCCACCATGGGTCGTAATGGATCACCGTATCTGCCGCCGTCAGGTTCAGCCCAGTACCCCCTGCTTTTAAGGAAATTAAAAATACCGGCGTGGCATCCTTCTGAAAGGAGTCCACCATGTGAAGGCGATCTTTTTTGGGAGTCTCGCCGGTTAGTTTATAATATCCAATTTCTCTGTTTTTAAGTCTGGACTCAATCAGGGCCAGCATGGAGGTAAACTGGGAAAACAATAAAATCTTATGCCCGCCGGCGGCCCCGCTCTCCAAAAGCTCCATACAGGTTTCCAGCTTCGCCGAACCTCCCCGGTAATTTTCATAGCATAGGCCAGGATCGCAGCAGATCTGGCGGAGCCTGGTAAGCTGAGCCAAAATCTGAAACCTGTCGGAAAAATCCTCCTCCCCGTCCTCTGACAGCATCTCTTTGAGAATCCCGGCATTGGCAGCGTAAAGTTCCTTTTGCGGGCCTTCCATCCGGGAATACACACAGGTTTCCAGCTTTTCCGGAAGATCTTTCAGCACATCCCCCTTTACCCGGCGCAGGATAAAAGGTCCGGTCAGGCGTTTCAGGCTCTTTAGAGCTTCCGGCTCCTGTTCCTTTACAATGGGAATTTCAAAATCCTTTTTAAACCGCTGATAGCTAAACAAAAATCCCGGCATCAAATAGTCAAAAATACTCCACAGCTCCCCCAGCCGGTTCTCAATGGGAGTGCCTGTTAAGGCAAACCGGGTTATAGCAGAAACCCTCTTTACTGCCCTGGCATTCTGGGTTCCTGCATTTTTAATAAACTGGGCTTCATCAATAATCTGATACCGAAACGACAGCTTTTCATAAAAGGCAATATCCCGGCGCAGCAGATCGTAAGATGTAATCAGGATCTGCCGTCCTGTTCTGTTCCTCTCTTCTGCCAGATTTTCCAGAATCCGCTCTCTGTCCTTTGCCGCTCCCGCAACAATGCATACCGGAAGTCCGGGGGCAAACTTTTGAAACTCATGCTCCCAATTATAAACCAAAGAAGCCGGGCACACCACCAGAGATAACAAGTCCTTACCCTCTGTCTCCTGCCGCCCGTATTCATCAGCTAAAAGGGCAATGATCTGAATGGTCTTTCCCAGGCCCATATCATCGGCCAGAATCCCTCCAAACCGTCTGGCATCCAGGGTTTTCAGCCAACGGAACCCGTATTTCTGATAGCCTCTAAGCACCGGTTCCAGGCTCTGTGGAATCTGGTAATCTGCATCCTCCACCGACTTCATTCCCCGGACCAGGGCCCGAAAACTCTGATCCCGGCGAAAAGGCACTCCCGGCTCTTCCTTAAACAGCTGATCCAGATACAGGGCCCGGTAAGAGGGAAGGCGGACCTCCCCTCCCGCTATCTCGCTTTTCGTCAGGGCTAAGTCATCGGCCAGCTTGGCAACTGCTAAAATACCGTTGCTTTCCAATTGTAGAAATTCTCCGCTTTTCAAGCGGTAATATTTCTTTTTCTGGCGGTAAGCGCTGAGCACCTTTGCCAGCTCTGCTCTGGTCATCCCCTCTGCTTCCACCTGGAGATTAAGCCAGCCTTCTAAAACGCTTACTCCAACCCGGAGTCCTTCTGCCCTGCGGATTTTCCACCGGTTTACTTCTTCCGAAAGAACTACCTCTCCCAGCTGCCGGAATTCTTCAATCCCTTCCAGAACCAGCCGGTATAAAGCATCCTCATCATCCCGGATCACTAGCTTCCTTCCCTCCGGCTCTTTGTAGCGGAAGTATCGGGTAATGGTCTGGCTGATGCGGAATTCCCCGGGGATATCCCGGCTGATGCGCCTTGGCACCAGCTCGTCCTCCACTGGCTGAAAGGAGTAATCCCCATAGGAAAGCACCGGCTCCAAGGTAATCTCACCAGGCCTTTGACTGTCAAAACGGAAGGTAGCTCTTAAGGGTTCTGTCCGGTATCTCTCCCAGTCAATATCCTGGGTTTCTACCAGGCTGTAGACTTCTATCTTTTTTAATACTCTCTGATAAAATAAAGGCACATCCCGGTCATTTACTGTAATAGCCTGCCCCGGGCGGGCCGCCATCTGTTCCACAAAGACCCGCATAGCCTGGCTGCAGCTCTCATCACACCGGCAGATCTTCCCCTGACTCCCCAGATAAAGGTGGCGCTCCCCCATAAAGCTGAACTCATATTCCAGCAGGCGGGCCTCCAGGCCGTCCAGCCCCTTTTTCTTTATCTGGATGCGGAAATCCGGGTTCAGGCGGCTTACCAAATAAGGCGTTACCGGCCCGTTTTGAATCCGGGTTTCCACCGGCCGATCCAGACACATGGCAAAGAATCGATCCCTGTTTTCCCGGCTTAGGATAAGCTCCTTTAAAGAAGGGCGAACCTCAAAGGATGTCTTTCGAAACTGGCTGTAATACTCTTGATAAGTATTCACCAGCTCCATAACAAATTCTGCCATAGGCCTGCTGGATTCCTCAAAAGCCTCCAGACTGTGGTGAAAGGAAAGGCTTTTTCCATAGCTCATCAGCGCTCCTGCTTCCATTGCCTGGGTAAATGCGTCTAAATCTTTGACAAGATACAGCCGTTCCCGGCCGATTTTAAATTCCAGGCGGACATCCTTTCCTTTCTGCCCAACTAATAGAACCGGTACAAGCCTCAGGGAAGAGGTTTCCCCCTCTCTGATAATCCGGGCCACCTCTCCGTTGGTATATTCCCGGATCATGGTCCGGACCTCCTGATCCGTATACACCGGCCTGGCATTCGATCCCCCGCTAGTCTCATAGGCCTGGTAAAGAGCCCTTGCATGAGCGCAGGGGCCTTTGTAGGAATTTCCTTCTGCACATGAACAAGAGTAGTCGCGAAGCTGACTACCCTTGACATATAAGCTTACCTGATAGGTGTGATCCTGATCCCTGCAGAGGCCTTTGACTCCCACCTCACCTTTCCAGAAGGTGTTTACTTTCATTTCCGAAATGTTCACCCTACGTTCCCCGCAATCTGAAGCTGACTTTACATTCTCTCCGGAGCCTCAATTCCCAGCACTCCGATGGCTGTAGTGAGGACATCCTTTGTCAACATAATCAGGCTGATATAGCCTGCCTGGCGGGCAGGATCCTCCTCAGAAAGAATCTTGGTGTCGTGATAAAAACGGTTAAACTCATTGGATAGCTCATAAATATACTGACAGACCTTATGAGGCGCCAGATCTTCAAAGCTGGTCTCCATCACCTCGTTAAACTTTAAAAGCTGCAGGGCCAGCCCTTTTTCTGAGTCCGAAGCAGGAGGAAGGATCCGTCCTGCTTCCACCTTGCCCCCATTTTCCGCAAATTTCGTTAAAATAGATTTGATCCGGACAATGGTATAGAGAATATAAGGGCCTGTATTCCCCTCAAAGGAAATAAACCGGTCAATATCGAAGATATAATCCTTTCCTGCCTGGTTGGACAAGTCGCCGTATTTTAAGGCGGCAAGGCCCACGATCCGGGCAGTATCCCTGGCTTCATCTTCTGTAACGGTCCGGTTCTCCATAATTCGCTTAAATACCTGGTCATTAATCCCTGCAATCAGATGCTCCAGGCGCATTACGCCCCCATCCCGGGTCTTGAAAGGCTTGCCGTCCTTGCCGTTCATGGTGCCGAAGCCTAAAAAGGCCATGGGCATATCCTTCTTTACAATGCCTGCTTTTTTAGCCACCCGGAATACCTGGGTAAAATGCAGATCCTGTCGTTTATCTGCAATGTAAATATAGCGATCCGGATGGAAATCCCTTTCCCTCTCAATAATCGTAGCCAGATCGGAGGTGGCATAGAGGGCCGCGCCGTCAGACTTTCTCACAATACAGGGCGGAAGCTCCTTGGAATCCGTCTCCTCCCCAATGTCTACCACCAATGCTCCCTGGCTCTCATAGGCCAGCCCCTGTCGAATTAAATCGTCAATCAGATCCGGAATATACTCCTGGGCATCACTCTCCCCTTTCCACAGATCGAACTCCACGTTTAAGCTGGCGTAATTTTTCTTTAAATCTGCCAGGGAAACCGCCATAATGTGTTTCCAGATTGCCCGGTACGGAGCATACCCGTTCTGAAGGCGGAATGTGGCAGTCTGCGCCCGCTCCTTAAAGGCCTCGTCCTGTTTGGATTTGGCGCTGGCGGCCGGATAAATCTCCTCCAGCTCTCCAATGGTAAAGGGAGCCTCTTTGGGGTATTCTCCTGCATAGGTTTCATCAAAATATACAAGTTCCGGTTTTCTGTCCCGAAGCTCCTCAATAATCAGACCCATCTGAAGGCCCCAGTCTCCCAGGTGAACGTCCCCAATGGTTTTATGGCCCAGGAACCGGCCCATGCGCTTAACAGACTCGCCGATAACTGCAGAGCGCAGATGCCCTACATGAAGGGGCTTTGCCACATTGGCTCCGCCGTAATCTACCATAATGGTCTCCGGGTTCTCAGCCTCATCTAACCCCAGCTTTTCTTCTCCTGCCATCTTATTTAAATACCCAGCCGCAAACTCTTCGCTGATCTTCAAATTGAGAAAGCCTGGCATTACTGCCTCTTTCATCGAAAAAATCCGGGAATCCGAAAGCTTATTTGCCACCTCTGCAGCAATATCAATGGGTTTCTTTTTGTAAGCCTTAGCGGCAGCCATAGCCCCATTGCACTGATATTCACAGAGATCAGGCCGGTTGGACAATACTGCCTTGGCAAATTTTTCTTCATATCCGCAGGCCGTAAAAGCCTGCTTTAGCTCCTCTTCCATCATGGTAAGGGCTTTTTTCATAGGATGTCTCCTCCTTCTTGCAAAACCTTTTACTTTGAAAGTCCGCCGCCGGCAGGCGGCATAAGTTCAGGGATGCCCCATACGCCCGCCAGACTTTTCTGTGCGGCGGCGCGTCCGCCGTCGGGCGTATGCAGGTTTAGTCTTCCAGAACATTTGCGATTCTGATGATATCCCTTCTGTCATTCCAAACGCAGATGGCAATGCCTTTCCCGGTTCCGTCTCCATGGATCATACGATTACCGCCAATATAAACACCTATGTGGCTGACCGTATCCAGAGAGGAGCCAAAAGCAATCAGATCTCCTACCCGAAGGGCGTCCGCCGCCCGATCCATACCCTGGCAGGCCTGTTCCCTGGAAGTCCTGGGAAGTTCTATGCCGGAAGCATTTTTCATTAAATATCCTACAAAGCCGGAACAATCAAAGCCAGATGCCGGATCCACGCCTCCCATCTGATAACGGCTTCCCAAAAGGTTCATTGCCAGCTTTATAATTTCTGCCCGGCTTTCGTCAGCCTTGGGAATATCCCAGGTGTTTTTTACCGTAACCTGGCCGGAATTGCCATCCAGATATGCCAGATGGCCATCGTAGGCAATCTGAATCCATCCGTCTCCCCCGTCTCCTGTTACCCGGTATACGGTTTTGGGATAAGCTATGCCGTAACTGTCCGGACTGCCGGGAGCAGCTGCAATAGCAATCTCCACATTACCGGTAATCTCTGCAATGGATACATCCAGTCCCACTGCCGTCATGTCTTCTAAGGCAGTCCCCTGGCTGCCAAAGCCTCCGTCAGGGCCGCTTGCTCCTCCATGAATTGTCGTGTTCCTTGTCTCTGGAAGTCCTGCTCCAGGTCCTGCTGTATCTGCATAAGTCCCCATTGACACTCCAAAGCTCATCACTGCGCTGGCCAAACATAAGGCTGCCATTTTTTTAACTGATTTTCTCATTTGTGTCTCCCCAACTCTTCTCCTGTGTTACGGAAATAGGGCTGCCTCAAAATGAAACAGCGGAGGTCTGATAAATAGAAATCCTCCTTTTTCACTTTGTGACAGCCCTGTCCCTTCAATCTTCATAGTCCTGTGATTAAACTCTGGACAGATACTCTCCGGTTCTGGTATCAATCTTAATCCTATCGCCCTGGCTAACAAACAGGGGCACGGAAACGGTTGCTCCGGTCTCTACAGTTGCAGGCTTGGTTGCTCCGGTTGCGGTGTCGCCCTTAAAGCCTGGCTCTGTATCTGTAATCTCCAGCTCCACAAACAGAGGAGGTTCTACAGAAAATACATTGCCATTGTAGGAGCAAACCTTTACCATCTCATTTTCTTTTACAAACTTTAATGCATCGCCAATGGTATCCGCGTTTAAAGCCACCTGGTCAAAGGTCTCAACATTCATAAAGTTGAATAAATCGCCATCAGCATACAGGTACTGCATGTCCACTCTGTCAATTCTTGCTGCCGGAAACTTCTCAGTAGGACGGAAGGTTTTCTCCACTACGCCGCCGCTGATAACATTTTTTAATTTCGTACGGACGAAAGCAGCTCCCTTTCCGGGTTTTACGTGCTGAAACTCCAAAATCTGCATTACGTTACCTTCGATCTCCAAAGTAACGCCATTTCTAAAATCACCTGCTGATATCATAAAGATATTCCTCCTTAAGTCGTTCAACTCTTCAATCCAGATTATTTTATAATATAATCCTGGTATTTTCAACTCTTTTTTCATATTTGGTGCAAAAAAACGCGTAACGCGTAACAGTTTTCCGGATTATGTCTGCTTTTTTCGGAGAGCAGACATAATTTCCTCCCCAATCTCATCCGGAGTCCGATGATCCGTCTCCACCGTCATATCTGCCGCGGTTTCATAGGCCAGGCGGCGTTTCTCCATAAGTCCGGCAATCCCCTCCGTGCTCATTCGTCCCTTAAGATTCGGTCTGGAGTCATCTCCCTTCACCCGGCTCAAAACCGTCTCAGGCCGGGCAGTCAAAAGAACCACCACCCCGGTGTCCTTCATCATCCGTACATTTTCAGGACGCAGTACAGCGCCGCCGCCGCAGGAAACCACACAGGGGGGCTCTGTCCCAATGGAGCGGATCAGGCTGGTCTCCAAATCCCGGAAATGCTCTTCCCCATATTTCTCAAAAATATCTGTAATCTCCATGCCTGACTCTTCCCTGAGCCGCTGATCCATCTCCACAGCCGGACAGCCCAGCTTTTCAGACAAACAGGCGGAAACCGTGGTCTTTCCGGTTCCCATGAAACCGATGATAAAAATCCGCTTTTGCAGAGGAGATGATCCCTTCAAAGCCATGCCTTCATGGAGAATTTCCAGTACCTGCTTTAGCTTCCCTGCGTCGATTTGGCCCGGCGCAGAGGCCTTTCCGGCGCTGGCAAAAGTTATGGCAGACCCGAAGGCTTCTCCGGCCATACGGCTTATCACCCCTAACGGGCCCATAGCCATGGTAATCAGAGGGCGGGAAGTATGATCTGCCATCTGAGAAGTGGCGGACAGCAACGTCAGCACATCCTCCCGGCTCTCCGGCATTACCGCTATTTTTAAAATATCCGCCTCCAGCTCTTCCATTCGGAAAAAACGATTCATAAGTTCTTTGCTGTCCGGTGTTTTCTCAAAATCATGGCTGGACATCACTACAGCCATTCCCTGACGGCGGATGGAACGAACTGCTTCCTTAAGAGCTTTTTCTCCTTCCTGCCCCATCCTCAAACCGGCAGAAAGCTCTATATCAGCCAGATCCGCCAGGCGGCTCTCTGCAACCTGGCAGTTAAGTTCCAAATAAGCTTTTCCCTCCAGCTCCTGTTCTCCCCCTTCCTCTTTGGTTCGGAAGGTAAACAAAATCGGAACGTCCCTCAGAATTTTCCGAAGATCTTTCAGGATAGTTACGGCTTCCCCGGGATCCGTCCCTTTTTCATACCAGTCTGCCCGCCATTCCACCAAATCAAAGGGCTGTTGATTCAGCTCCTTGGCTTTTTTTAAAATCTCTTCCCTGGTTCCTGCCACAATGGGCACGCAAATCTTGGGACGGCCTGAGCCGATAGAGCAATTCCTCACCACCACTTCTTCTGTCATCTCTCTGTAGTCCTCTCGTAAAAATATAAAACCAGCTTTTCCGGAACTCTTTTTATGATAATCTGGATTTCCTCTCTGGGATTGATGGGCTTAACCAGAATACTGGTAATCCCGGCCCGGTTGGCTCCCCAGATATCCGTAAAGATCTGATCCCCCACAAAGACTGTATTTTCCGGGCTGGTTCCCATCTGCTTCATGGCCTCCTTATATCCCCGCCGCCTGGGCTTTCCGGCCTTATAAATATATTTGGTTCCCACTGCCTGAGCGAATTTTTTTACCCGCGGTTCTTTATTGTTGGAGGCCAGACAGGATTCCAGCCCTATCTCTCTCAATCGTTTAAACAGTTCCTTTGCCCGGATGTCCGCCGGAGCATCATGGGGAACTAATGTGTTGTCCACATCAAAAATCACTCCCCGGACTCCCCGGCGGTACAGCTCTTCAAAAGGAATTTCATAAGTACTTTCCTTCCGGCTTGCCGGATAAAATTGTTTCAGCATATGTCTCCTACTTTTTCAGCAATTTTCCCAGTTCTTCCATAAAAGTGCCGATATCTTTAAACTCCCGGTACACAGAGGCAAAACGGACATAAGCCACCTCATCCAGGTCTTTCAGTTTATCCATCACCAGCTCGCCGATAACCGAGGTGGGAACTTCCTTTTCCTCCATATTAAAAATCTGATTTTCGATGCTGTCTATCAGGGCATCGATCTGCTGGGTGGATACCGGGCGCTTATGGCAGGAGTGAAGAACCCCGCTTTCAATTTTAGCCCGGTCATAGTTTTCCCTGGATTCGTCCTTTTTAATTACCATAAGCGGCATTGTTTCCAGCTTCTCATAAGTGGTAAACCGCTTCCCGCAGATTTCACACTGCCTGCGGCGGCGGATGGAGCTGTTGTCGTCCGCCGGTCTGGAATCAATTACCTTGGTATCTGCTGCACTGCAAAATGGGCATTTCACTTTAAGGTCCCTCCTGTCTCCTGTTTCATTTAACGGGTATCTCCTTCCCGTCCGTTAAATTTATTTTACATGAAGGAAGCCCAATCCGCAAGCGATTTATTGTAACAGTTCAGACGGCGGGGAATTTGACATGGATTTTGACGTCAAGCTCGCTTGTAAGGCAGAATCCATGTCAAATTCCCCATCGGATGGACATCCCAGCTTCTTGGCCGGCTACGCCGGCCAAGAAGATACGCCGTCTGCACTGTTACATTTATTTCGCCTTACATTTATCCGGCTTCTCTTTTTCCTGGTAGTCTACCAGAATAATATCCTCGCCTACCTGGCAGATGTTGCAAAAAGGAATTATGTATTCTTTTTCCCGGCATAAAAATCCACAGAAGCTTCCTGGTCCCGGGACAATAATCGCCACCATACAGCCGGTCTCCATATTAAAATCCACGTCCCCTACAAAACCCAGCCGCTGGCAGGTGTTGATATTGATCACTTCTTTGGTTTTTAATTCACAGATACGCATAGATTGGGAATCCTTTTTGGGGTTTGTTATAGTGTATGACAGGGTTGTGGTGTTTGTGTCCTTGTTCACTGAGGGTAGGCGGCTTTGAAAAAGAAATAAGCAAATTCCTTTCTTGATAAAACAGCTAATATTTGATATATTAAAATTAGCTAAAAAGAAGAATGCAGGTGATGTACAGCAGCGCCTGCCAAGACTATCAGGAGGGATTAATATGATTACTGCAACCGCAACTGCAACCGAAATGCAAAATAATTTTGGACGATATTTAAATCTTGTCATGTCCGGTCAGGAAATTATTGTAACGAAAAATGGCCGGGAAGTAGCACGTTTTATTCCCAAAAATGCTGCTGTATCTTATCTGACAGATTCATTGACTGGTATTCTGAAAGGTGATTATGACCTTGATGAAGTAAAGACAGAAAGGTTAAAAGAAAAATATGAAGCTGTTGATTGATGCCAATGTTTTGTTGGATGTTCTTCAGAACCGTGAACCCTTTGTACAGTCTTCTTCTATTATTTGGAAACTGTGTGAAACGGAACAGGCCAAAGGCTATGTTTCCTCTTTAACGTTTGCGAACCTGGTCTATGTTATGCGTAAAGAGCTTGATGCGAAAAAAATTGAGGAAACTTTGCTGGCCCTGTCCTTAATTTTCGAATTTGTTGGTTTCCATGTTACAGACCTTTCACGGGCAGCGGCGTTAAAATGGAATGATTTCGAAGATGCGGTACAAAGCGTAACTGCCCAGCGTGTGCAGGCAGATTATATTATTACAAGAAATGTAAGGGATTTTGCTAAAAGTAACGTCATTGCCTTTACTCCGGCTGAACTGATTTCGCGGATATAATCTGAACAAACAAGGCCGCCGCAAAACATATCTCGTCTTGCAGCGGCCTCTCTTTCCTGATGATTCTGGGGCAAAAAGTTAAAGATTAGAATAACGGCACTACAGCGTCCTCATAGGTTTCTTCAATAAACTTTTTAATTTCATCACTGGTTAAAACTTCTACCAGGGCTTTGGACTTATCGCTTTCCTCATCGCCTTCTCTTACTGCCACTACGTTGCCGTAGGTAGTTGCAGCGATTGACTGAGAATCTTCAATCGCCAGGGCATCGCTGACCTTTAAACCGGCCTCAATGGCATAGTTTCCGTTAATTACAGCAATGTCAACGTCGGGGAGCACACGGGGAATCTGAGCGGCTTCCACTTCCATAATCTCCAGATTCTTTGGATTCTCAGAGATATCATTTTTGGTTGCCTCCAGACCTGCTCCCTCTTTGAGAGTAATAAGGCCCTGTGCTTCCAGAAGGAGCAGCGCTCTCGCCTCGTTGGTCACATCATTGGGCACTGCCACTACTGCTTTATCTGCCACTTCTTCTAAGGAGCTGGTTTTACCGGCATAGATGCCAAAGGGTTCATAGTGAATAGAAGCAGCGGAGGCCAGCTTGGTTCCGAACTGGGCGTTAAAGGACTCCAGATAGGGGAAATGCTGGAAGTAATTTGCATCCAGATCCCCTGCATCCAATGCATTGTTGGGCTGTACATAATCGCTGTAAACCATAACTTCCAGATCAAAGCCTTTTTCCTCCATAAGAGGCTTCGCTGCTTCCAGGATCTCCGCATGGGGAGCCGGGCTTGCGCCTACTACCACCTTAACCAATTCTCCGGAAGCCTTGGACTCGGTTTCACTTTCTGCTGCTTCTGTTTCTGCTGCCTCCCCGCTGGTTTCAGCCGCAGCTGCTGCTGTGGTAGCCGCCGCTGTGGTGGAATTTGTGCTGTTTCCCCCGCAGGCAGTTAAAGAGGCAGCCCCAAGAAGGGCAGCTAATACCAGACTTATCTGTTTTTTCATAATTGTTTCCTCCTCTTTAAATAAAAAGTTTTGGTACAGCCCCTGCCTGAATTTTTTAATACATGCCAGAGCTGTACCGGTGATTTATATTACAGGCCTTTCCGTTTTTGGAACAGGCTTTGCAATATCATAAGAATAACCGTTGCAAAATACCTTTATATCCCCTATCGGATCCGCTTGTCGTTTACCTTGGAAAGCTTCATAAAGGATTCCTGGATGATCTGGACAATAATTACCATAATGGCTACCGTAATCAGCATAATATCTGTCTGATAGCGGTAGTAGCCGTAATTAATGGCAATGGCTCCCAGTCCTCCCGCGCCTACAAAGCCGCCCATAGCGGTATATCCCAAAATGGTAGTGACGGAAATTGCCGCTCCCACTAACAGGGAAGGCTTGGACTCCGGAAGCAGAACCTTATAAATGATCTGCCAGGTGGAAGCTCCCATAGACTTGGCCGCCTCAATCACTCCGGCGTCCACTTCCCGGAAAGAGGATTCCACCATCCGGGCAATATAAGGGGATCCGGCCACAATCAGGGGAAATACCATGGCATTGGGGCCTATGGTGGTCCCCACTACCTTTCTGGTAACCGGAAGGAGCATGATTGCCAAAATGATAAAGGGCACAGATCGGAGAAGATTGATGATAATCCCCAAAGCCTTTTCTACTGCCGGAATAGGCTTAATGCCATCCCTGGCCGTAACCACTAAGATGACTCCCAAAGGGATTCCGATTACATAAGAAAAAATGGAGGACATGGCTACCATATAGATGGTCTCCCAAATTCCCGTCCCCAGCATATTCAGGGTTGTGGAATCAAACTGCATCCTCTGTCACCTCCTCAAAAGGCACCTTGGCGGCGCTTAAATAGCTGGTCACTCTCCGGGCCTCTGTCTCGTCCTCAGGAAGCTGAATAATCATCTGTCCCATAGCGGTTCCGTTTAAGTCCCTGGTGGCAGCGTACATAATGTTTACCGGAGTTTTACAGGCCAGGATCAGCTTGGCCAGGACCGGTTCCGAGGATGCCCGGCCGTCAAAAATAATCCGAATCTGGCGGCTGTTGCCAAAATCCGTGTTTTCCACTGCATCTCCCAAAATAAGCTGACGCCCAATCCTGGATTTTGGCTCAGAGAAAATTTCCGAAACCTTTCCGGATTCTGCAATCTGGCTCTGATCGATAATGGCAACCCTGTCGCAGATAGCCTCAATTACCGCCATTTCGTGGGTGATGACAATGACCGTAACTCCTAAATCCTGATTAATCTGTTTTAGAAGCTGAAGAATGGATTTGGTAGTATTGGGATCTAAGGCGCTGGTGGCTTCATCGCACAAAAGCACCTTGGGATTGGTGGCCAGAGCCCTTGCAATGGCTACCCTCTGCTTCTGGCCGCCGGACAGCTGGGCCGGATAGGCCTTCATCCTGTCCTTTAATCCTACCAGCTCTAAAAGCTCTTCCGCTCTCTTCTTTGCCTCCGTCTTGGAAACTCCGGATATTTCCAGGGGAAAACAGACATTTTGCAGCACATTCCTCTGGGCCAGAAGATTAAACTGCTGAAAGATCATTCCCATGGATCTTCTGGCGGTACGAATCCCCGCTTCCCCCAGATCCCCCAGATTTTTGCCCTCAAAGATCACTTTTCCGGCTGTAGGCTTTTCCAGGAAATTAATACAGCGGACCAGTGTGCTCTTTCCCGCTCCGGAAAGGCCGATAATCCCGAAAATCTCTCCTCTTTCAATTTCCAGATTAATATGGTCTAAAGCAGTAACCGTGCCGTTTGCAGTATAAAACTGCTTGCCCAGCTCTTCCAGCCTGATAATGGCATCTGCTGACATAGTGTTGCCTTCCTTTCTTATGCACACAAATCAATCATTACCTGTGCAAAAATCTCTGCACTGACCACCAGCTCATCGATTACGGCAAATTCATCTGCCCCGTGCATCCGGTTGTCGGTCTCCGGCATAGACGCGCCAAAGGCGACTCCGTTCTTTAAGTGGTGAACATAAGTGCCGCCTCCAATGGCCTGGCACTCACCCTTTCTCCCTGTATAATCCTCATAAGCCTTTAAAAGAGTCTTTACAAAATCAGAGTTGCCGTCTACATGGTGGGGCGGGGTCATCTCTTTGTTGTGAAGGGTCATACCCTTTTGGGCCATTGCCTCTTTCACTACTTTCAGAGTATTTTCCTCATTGGAACAGATAGGACAGCGGGCGTCAAAGGTGCCGTCTAAGCTTCCCCCATCAATGGTAAGAAGGGAAAGTACCAAAGTTAAATCTCCCGACAGCTCATCCTTCATTTTTATACCCAGAGCCTCTCCGTTTAAATCCCCGTGGGGGAACAGCCCGGTCAGCTTCTTTACATAGTCTTTCTGGGCGCACTCTGCAAGAGGAAGGCGGTTTACCAGGTTTAACAGCGCAGTCAAAGCATTTTTTCCTGCCTCCGGGCTGGATGCATGGGCGCCTGCGCCTACCGCGGTAATAGTATAGATGGGATCATCCTCCAGAGAATCCTGGGCAGTAAGCAAAAACTCTATCCCCAGTTCCTTCTCCGCCTCATCAATAATAGGGCGGATATCCTCTAAGGTTACGCTTCCCAGCTCAATGGTGGCAAAAGCCTTTCCCGGAACTACGTTGGCCTTAATTCCCGCTTCAAAAGAAATCAGCCGGGGAAGGGCCTGGGATTCCTCCCATTCTGCCGTAAAATGTCCGTTTAACCGGCCCTTTTCAATGTTTACCACAGGGTAGGAGGCATCCGGGGAAAAGGTCATAGGCGCTTCCGGCTCCTCCTCATAATAATGGGCAATATCCGAGCTTCCACATTCCTCATCTGTGCCTAAGATCAGCCGGACATTTTTCTTTAGGGGGATTCCCAGATCTTTTATGCAGCGCATGGCGTAAAGAGCTGCTACTGCCGGGCCTTTATCGTCAGCGGTTCCCCGGCCATAAATCTTCCCGTCCTTTACCAGGGGCTCAAAAGGCTCTGTCACGGTCCACCCCTCTCCTGCCGGAACTACATCCAGGTGGGCCAGAATATCCAGATGGCGCTCCAAATGGCCGAAATCCACTGCTCCCACATAGTTGTCATAGTTGGTTGTGATAAAGCCATAATTTTCCGCCATGGAGAGGGCGGCTCCCAGAGCCTGGAAGGTTCCGCTGCCAAAGGGCATCCCTGCTTTGTAAGACATCTTTTCGCTGTTAATCCGGCACAGGGTGGCGATATCCTCTAACATTTCCTGCTTGTGATCTTCCATATATTTTTTAATCTGCTCCTGATACATACAAATCCCATCCTTTCTATGGTTAATTTCTTCCGAATTCACTGAGCGCCAGACCGGGGTTTCGTTCCTCCACCATGCCAACACTCCAGCTGTTGACAAATAGCAGCAGGGGATTTCCCTTTAAATCCCGGATCCGCTTCATATCTGAGGTTCCCTGGATTCGCTCCACATCTACTTCTTCCTTGTTTTCTACCCAGCGGATATACTCGTAAGGCAGCCGATCCAAACGTACCTCCACGTTATATTCATTTTGCAGGCGGTAAGTAAGCACCTCAAACTGAAGAACCCCTACTACCCCTACTATAATTTCTTCCATTCCGGTATTATACTCCTGGAAAATCTGGATGGCGCCCTCCTGGGCAATCTGGTTCACCCCTTTTAAAAACTGCTTGCGCTTCATAGTATCAATCTGGCGCACCCTGGCAAAATGTTCCGGCGCAAAGGTGGGGATTCCTTCAAATTCAAACTTTTCATTGGAAAGACACAAGGTATCGCCGATAGAGAAAATGCCCGGGTCAAACACCCCGATAATATCTCCTGCATAGGCCTCCTCCACAATCTTTCTGTCCTGGGCCATCATCTGCTGAGGCTGACTCAACCGCAGTTTTTTGCCTCCCTGGACATGGTTTACTTCCATACCGGCCTCAAACTTGCCGGACACGATACGCATAAATGCAATCCGGTCCCTGTGGGCCTTGTTCATATTGGCCTGAATCTTAAATACAAAGGCAGAGAACTCCTCCTGAAAAGGATCCACTACCCTGGTAATGGCTTTTCTGGACAAAGGGGAGGTGGTCATCTCCAAAAAGTGCTTTAAAAAAGTCTCCACACCGAAATTGGTAAGGGCAGATCCGAAAAACACCGGGGACAGCTCCCCTGCCCGAACCCGCTCCATATCAAACTCGTCGCTGGCTCCGTCTAACAAATCTATCTCATCTAAAAGCTGTTGATGGAAATCCGGGCCAATAAGGGCGTCCACATCCTGGCCTTCCATGTCAAACTCCCGGGATGCCACCTCTTTCTGTCCTCCCATGGCAGCCGTAAAGGTGGTAATCTTTTTGGTATTTCTGTCATAAACCCCCTTAAAGCTCTTCCCACAGCCAATGGGCCAGTTGACCGGACAGGTTCGGATGCCCAGGACATCCTCAATCTCATCCATCAGTTCAAAGGGGTCTCTGGCCTCTCTGTCCATCTTATTAATAAAGGTAAAAATCGGAATATGGCGCATCACACAGACTTTAAACAGCTTAATGGTCTGGGCTTCAACGCCTTTCGAACCGTCAATGACCATCACTGCAGAGTCCGCCGCCATGAGAGTCCGGTAAGTATCCTCGGAGAAATCCTGATGTCCCGGGGTATCCAAAATATTAATACAGAATCCGTCATAGTTAAACTGCATCACCGAAGAGGTAACAGAAATCCCTCTCTCCTTCTCAATTTCCATCCAGTCGGAAACCGCATATTTGGCGGCCTTTCTTCCTTTCACCGTTCCTGCCAGATTAATGGCTCCGCCGTAAAGCAAAAATTTCTCTGTTAAAGTGGTTTTTCCTGCATCAGGATGAGAAATAATCGCAAAAGTTCTCCGTTTTTTTATTTCTTCCGCAATATTTGCCAAAAGTCTTTCCTCCAAAAATTCATTTTACCGCAAACTTCCCATAGTACAAAACATTCTAGTATTATTCCTTTATAAAGTCAAGATTTTTTATCTGAATATCGTAACAGTTCAGACCGGTATCTTCTTGCCCGGCGCAGCCGGACAAAAAGCTGGGATGTCCATCCGATGAGGAATTTGATGCGGATTTTGACTTACAAGCGAGCTTGACGTCAAAATCCGCATCAAATTCCCGCCGTCTGAACTGTTACATGAATATCTCGCTTAAAAGCCTGTGGGCCACTTCTTCCTTGGTCATCTTCTCCAGTTCTAATTCTTTTTCCGGAGTGATAATGGTCACCACATTGGTGTCTACGCCGAATCCTGCCCCGTCCACCTTTAAATTGTTGGCTACAATCATATCCAGATTCTTTTTCTCAAGCTTGATCCGGGAATTCTCCACCATGTCCTCCGTCTCCATGGAAAAGCCGCACAAAAACTGGCCTTCCTGCTTATGGGTTCCCAGATAAGCCAAAATATCATCTGTCTGTTCCAGATCAATGGTCAGGTTGCCATCCTTTTTCTTTACCTTCTCCGGGCTGACGGTGGATGGGCGGTAGTCTGCCACTGCCGCCGCTTTAATAATGCAGTCCTGCTCCCGGCTTAATAAGGCCACCTTGGAAAACATCTCCTTGGCAGTCGTTACCTCCACCGTTTTTACAAACCTGGGCCGGTTTAAGGCGGTAGGACCGGTAACCAGTGTTACCTCTGCCCCCCGGTAAGCGGCGGCTAAAGCAATGGCATAACCCATTTTGCCGGTGGAATGGTTGGTAATATAGCGCACCGGATCCAAAGGTTCTATGGTGGGCCCTGCGGTAACCAGGATTTTCTTTCCTGCCAGATCCTTTGGGTAAGCGATAGTTTTTGCAATGTAGTCAAACAGCTCCTCCGGCTCCGGCATTTTTCCGGCTCCGGTATCGCCGCAGGCCAAATACCCCACTGCAGGCTTCATTACTTCCATGCCGTATTTTTCGCAAATCGTTAAGTTATCCTGGGTAACCGGATTTTCATACATATTGGTATTCATAGCCGGAGCAATAATCTTAGGGCAACGGCATGCCAGAGCCGTTGTAGTCAGCATATCATCGGCAATGCCATGGGCTATCTTGGCGATAACATTGGCGGAAGCCGGAGCTATCATAAGCACATCCGCCTTTTTGGCAATGGAAACATGCTCCACACTGAACTCAAAATTCCGGTCAAAGGTATCCACCAGGCATTTATTCCCGGTAAGGGTTTCAAAGGTGATGGGATTAATAAAATTGACGGCATTTTTTGTCATCAGAACCTGTACATTGGCGTTTTTCTTTACCAGCATACTGGCTAAGCCGGCGATTTTATATGCGGCGATGCTTCCGGTAACGCCCAAAAGCACATTTTTTCCTTGTAAATTCATGATAAATTCCTCCTTAGGTATGCTTTACAGCCGCCCTATCCTATGTTACAATCTCTACCATCATAGCATAATTCTGATATGATGGAAAGGAGTTTCCATATGATTTTAGCAATTGACATGGGAAATACCAATATCGTCATCGGCGGTATTGATGAAAAAAAGACCTACTTTGAAGAGCGGATCACCACCACCCATTCCAGAACCAGTACCGAGTACGCTCTGCTGATTAAGGATATTTTGGATCTACATTCGATTCATAAGGAGCAAATTGAGGGAAGCATTGTATCTTCTGTGGTTCCGCCTTTAAACGCCCCTATCCAGTCCGCCATCAAAAAGATTTTCGGACGCAGGCCCCTTTTGGTGGGATCCGGTATGAAAACCGGCCTGAATATCATTATGGACAATCCGAAAACGGTGGGAAGCGATCAGATTGTAGATGCCATCGCCGCCCTTCAGGAATACCCCTGTCCCATTATCGTCATCGACATGGGAACTGCCACCACCATGTCTGTAGTGGACAAATCCGGTAATTACATTGGCGGCGTAATCCTTCCCGGCCTTAAGGTTTCTCTGGACTCTTTAAGCAGCAATGCCGCCCAGCTTCCCTTTATCAGCCTGGATATCCCGGGCCGGGTAATCGGGAAAAATACCATCGACTGTATGCGTAGCGGAATTCTGTACGGCAATGCCGCTCAGATGGACGGGATTATCGACCGGATGGAGGAAGAACTGGGTGAACCTGCTTCCGTGGTCGCCACCGGAGGCCTGTCCCGTTTTGTAACCCCTCTGTGCCGCCATAAGGTCCACTATGACCAGGCTCTTTTGTTAAAAGGACTGCTGGCCCTTTACCGAAAAAATACGGCGGAGAAGGGCGCATAACCGGTGAACAATTCCCACATATCAAAAAGGTGTCCGGCTTTCACCCAAGAAGGCCAGGGCGCCTTTTTTCTTCCAAATATCTGTCAGCAGGCCGGCCTGGCCCTCCCGGTTACCAGTGCTTCCTGCTCTTTTTTTACTTTTCTCATTCTCCAGTAATATACCGGCACTAAGGGAATCAGCGCCATAATCCAGGCTGCCGGGTCGGCAAAGCAAATCCCTGTATACCCAAATGGACCGGATAATAAAAGAATTGCTCCAAACCGGGCCGCCAGCTCAAACAGTCCTCCCAGCATGGGAACCAGGCCGTCTCCCAGGCCCTGTAAGGTATTGCGGTACAGGAAAATCAGACTTAGCGGCGGATAAAACCAGACAGAGATCTTTAAATACTGAACTCCATACTGGATCATCTGATCGCTGTCCCCTGATGCGAAAATCTGTATAAGCTCAGGTCCAAACAGGTACACTGCCCCTCCGGCTGCCGCGCTGCAGATGAGACAAATGACAAAGCCTGCAGACACGCCGGCCTGCACCCGATCCAGCCGTCCGGCTCCCATATTCTGACCGGTATAAGTTGCCATGGCAACCCCCAGAGACGGGAATGCCTGGGTAGCAATATTTCCGATCTTTCCGGCCGCAGAAAATCCGGCAATATATATCGGTCCAAGGCCGTTTAAGGCCGCCTGGACAATCATAGTTCCCACTGCTGTAATAGAAAACTGAAGCCCCATGGGGATTCCCACGCCTAAAAGCTTTTTGACACTGTAAACGTCACCTTTGATATCCTGTCTTGAGATCTTTAATATCTCATATTTTTTCGCAATATGGCGGATACACAAAAGAGCTGACACAGCCTGGGCAATCAAAGTGGCATAGGCGGCTCCTTCTACTCCTGTGTGGAAAACCAGAATAAATGTAATATCCAGCACAATATTAATCACAGAGGAAATTACTAAAAAGACGAGCGGCGTCTTACTGTCCCCCAAAGCCCTCAACATACCTGCCAGCATGTTAAAGGCAAATGTAATCAGGATCCCTGCAAATAATACTCCCAGGTAGAGCCTGGTCTGGGCAAAAATCTCCTGAGGCGTGTTCATCAGATGAAGGATAGGATTTAGCCCCAGCACCAGAAGAGCCGTCATTATAAGTCCCAAAACGCCGCACAGCCATACTGACACGCCTTCATAATGCTGCAGCGTCTTTTGATCTCCCGCACCGAATTGCTGGGCCAGAATAACGGAAAATCCACTGGCAAGGCCAGTTACCAACCCCCATACTAAAAAAACGATACTCCCGGTAGAGCCTACCGCCGCCAGGGCATTTACCCCTAAAAAGCGGCCTACAATCACAGAATCTACCACATTATAAAACTGTTGGAAAATATTTCCTGCCAGCACAGGCAGCATAAAATATAAAATCAGGCTGGCCGGACTTCCTTTTGTCATGTCATTGGTCATGATCTCTTTCCTCCCTGCTGTCTTTTCTCTTCGAATTTAAAAGTATACGCCCAAACCGGCATTTCGTCAATTTACTATTTTACCAATTTTTAAACATAAGACAGGAAATTTTTTTCAGTTCCCAGACCGTATAATTCTGTCCAAATCCGTCCATCATTTCCATATGACACATCAAATCCCCGCTGCCTGCGGGAAGAACCAATGCGGAGGGAAGAACAATGTCCGGATATAAAGTGGAAATCTGTGGGGTAAATACTGCCAAGCTTCCCCTTCTTACCAACGATGAGAAGGAAGCTCTTTTTAAACGGATTCTGGATGGCGATATGGAAGCCAGGGAACAGTACATCAAGGGAAATCTGCGCCTGGTTTTAAGCGTAATCCAACGGTATGCCGGAAATAATGAGGCTTTAGACGACTTGTTTCAAATTGGGTGCATCGGCCTGATTAAGGCCATTGACAATTTTGACATCACACAGAATGTACGTTTTTCTACTTATGCTGTACCTATGATTTTAGGGGAAGTGCGACGGTATCTGAGAGATAATAATTCCATACGGGTCAGCCGTTCTCTGCGGGATACTGCCTACAAGGCCATCTATGCCAAAGAAGGGCTGACACGGCGAAACATGAAAGAGCCCACCATTATGGAGATCGCCCAGGAGATCGGGGTCAGCAAAGAGGAGATCACCTATGCTCTGGACGCGATTCAAAGTCCGGTAAGCCTGTATGAACCTGTCTACACAGATGGCGGCGATCCTCTTTATGTAATGGACCAGATAAGCGATAAAAAAAACATAGAAGAAAACTGGGTGGAAAACATCTCTTTAAATGAAGCCATGAAACGGCTTCCGGAACGGGAGCGCCACATCATTGACATGCGCTTTTTTGAAGGAAAAACCCAGACTGAGGTGGCTGAGGAAATTCATATCAGCCAGGCCCAGGTCAGCAGGCTGGAGAAAAATGCTCTGAAAATTATGCGTAATTATCTGGGGTAATAATCTCTTTTCCGATTTAGGGCCGGAAACCTTAACTCCCTGATAGAAATAATAAGATCAAAGCGAGGGCTGTGCACCAATTACTGTGCACAGCCCCCTTTCAGTATCTCATCTTACATTAATTTCTTAAACTCATCTGCTACAAACTGTACCTTGGGTCCGATAATAACCTGTACAGCAGTCTTGCTGGGACGGATAACGCCGCTGATACCTGCAGATTTGATCTTCTTCTCATCCACTGCAGTGTAATCTCTGATTTCCAGACGAAGTCTGGTAATACAGTTGTCAACACTGGTTACGTTCTCTTTTCCGCCAAGGCCTTCTAAAATGATAGCAGCCATTGTGGTAAAGTCGTCATTTGCCAAAACAATCTTGGTCTCATCCTCACTGTCGTCCTCACGGCCGGGAGTCTTAAGGTCAAAAGCTTTAATTGCAAAACGGAATACAAAATAAAATACGATTGCCGCCCCAAGGCCCAGGGGAAGAATCAGGAACGTATTGTTTGCTGCCGGAAGCTGGGAACTGAAAATTAAATCTGTTAGACCGGCAGAGAATGAAAAGCCTGCGCTGAAGCCCAAAGATACCGTAATAAAGGTAATCACACCATAAAGAATAGCGTAAATCAGATACAAGGCGGGAGCCAGGAACATAAAAGCAAACTCAAAAGGCTCCGTAACGCCGCAGACAAACGCACAGAGAGCTGCTGCGCCTACCAGGCCGGCTGCTTCTTTCTTTTTCTCCGGTTTTGCTGAATGGACAATTGCCAGTGCTGCCGCCGGAATACCGAACATCATGGACGGGAAGAAACCGGACATGTACATACCTGCATGGCCGCCAGCGCCGTTTAATACTTCGCCTGCCCAGAAGTTTCCAAGGTCATTAATGCCTGCTGCATCAAACCAGAATACAGAGTTTAATGCGTGATGCAGACCGGTAGGAATCAACAGACGGTTTAAGAAGGTGTAAATAGCTGCGCCTACTGCCCCTAAGCCTACAATGCCCACGCCTACTGCTACCAATGCGCCGTAAACAACAGGCCAGATAAAGAACAGGATAGCCGCCGCAATAATAGATACCACTGCGGTAGCGATGGATACAAAACGCTTTCCAGAGAAAAATGCCAGGGCGTCGGGAAGACGGGTACCCTTAAATTTGTTGTAGCAGGAAGAACCGATAATACCGGAGATAATACCGATAAACTGATTCTGAATCTTGCCAAATGCCGGATCCGCTTCGCCGCCAACTAAAACTGCTACGGTTCCGCTGGAAAGCAGGGTGGTGATTACCAGCCAGGATACCAGACCTGCAAGGCCTGCAGTACCTTCATGGTCATCTGACATACCTACCGCAACACCAATTGCAAACAGCCAGGACATGTTGTCAATTAAAGCGCCGCCGGCCTTAATTAAGAAGAATCCCACAATGGGACCAAAGCCGACAATGTCTCCGCCCTGCATAGCTGCCGGGGACAGAGCATAACCAACTCCCATTAAGATACCGCAGATCGGCAGACATGCAACCGGCAGCATCAGGGATTTACCGAGTTTTTGTAAATATTTCATCATATCTACTTTCCCTCCTTCTATAGGTTTTGTAATGACTCTATTGTATCGGATAAGAAAAAAACTGTATATTTACTATTTTATCCTTTTTATGGAGAATCTTAATTTATTAAAAAATTATAAAGTTATAAAAGATTTTATGAAATTTTAATATAGATAATTTTGCTTTTTCTATGGATTTTTTTCTTATTTTCTATTAGAATGTACATATTGAATAATAATGTATAATTCTTAGCCCGAAAAATATTGATAATATTACCAACTGCCGAAAGGAGCTCCTATGCTTCCCTTTTTTAAAAGATTTCATATTTCCAGAGAGTTTGCTCTGTTGAAGCTTCGAAACATAAAGATTCGTTACCGGCTGATCCTCTCCTACCTGTTTTCTACTCTGTTTCCTTTGGTAGTGGTATATCTGTATTCCTTTTTTCTGTACGGGAACATTGCTCCCGCCGGGCGGCTGTTACTTATGTCCATTCTGCTGATGTGCGTCCCTATGGCTATGACCACTTGTACTTATTTAAGCATCTCTCACCCTATCCGCCATATGGTGGAGACTTGCCAGGCTATCTCAGATGGAAATCTGGATGTGCGGATCCAGGATACCTCCAATGATGAGCTGGCCTTTTTGTCCGACAATATTGATGGGATGGTGACAGAAATTCAGCTCCTTTTAGAGCAGCGTCAGGAAAGTGAGACGAAAAAGCGGGAGCTGGAGCTTAAAATGCTTCAGTACCAGATCAATCCCCATTTTCTTTTTAACACTTTAAATACTCTTCGCCTGGTAGCGCAGATGAATCAGGACAAAGTGGTTGCAGAGGGAATCTGCTCTTTAAGCCAGCTTCTGAAAAACACTTTGATCAATGAGCAGGAATTTATTACCATTCAGGAGGAAATCTGTAATCTGAAGCACTACTTTTCCATTCAGGCCATACGTTATGCGGGAAGCTTCCACGTTAATTACAATGTGCCGGATGAGATATCCTCTTTTCTCCTCCCCAAGCTGCTCCTCCAGCCTCTGGCTGAAAATTCCGTTCTCCACGGAACCTACAATGACGGAACTATTATGGAAATCTACATAAGCGGCCGTTTCCGGGGCAGGGATATTCTTCTGGAGGTGCGGGACGAAGGGAAAGGCTTTGACCCGGCAAGCCGGGATGCCGCTTCCAAAGGCCTTGGCGGCATCGGAAACCGCAACGTAAACGACCGGATCCATCTGTATTTTTCTGAAGGGTACGGCCTTCACGTAGACAGCCTTCCAGGCAAGGGCACCTGTTGCCGGATTTTGCTTCCGGCTATTTCTTCCCCCCAGGATATCTGTCATATTCAAGCTCATTAGGACAATATGAAGTGACCCCACATTTGTAGCAACGTGGATTTACCTGTATACTAGAGTTTGTTAAGAACAATGGTAACAGGGATTACCGCATACAAAAGGAGGCCACTTACATGAAAAGAATACTACGAATCGGAAT
>CAJUJM010000045.1 GCA_910586755.1 uncultured Lachnospiraceae bacterium | reverse complement strand
TACATGCCGCCTGACGGCGGCGGACTTTTAAAGTAAACCTGCATGCGCCCAGAAGCGGACGCGCTACCATACATAAAAGTTTGGCGGGCGCATGGGGCATCCCTGAATTTATGCCGCCTGTTGGCGGCGGAACATTCAAAGTAAACGGAAGGGGAACATATGGCGATTCATGAGGAATGTGGCGTGCTGGGAGTGATAAGCGCCAGAAAAGAAAATGTTGCGGACATTGCCTATTACGGATTATATGCACTGCAGCACAGAGGGCAGGAGAGCTGCGGGATTGTGGTAAATGACGACGGCGTGTTTTCCTCCCACAAGGATTTGGGGATTGTCAGTGAAGTGTTTTTAAAAGATACCTTATCCAATTTGCCTGCCGGAAAGATGGCGGTGGGACATGTCCGGTACGGGACCACAGGAGGGAACACAAGAAATAACTGTCAGCCAATGGAAGTAAATCATCAGAAGGGGAAAATGGCCCTGGCTCATAACGGCAATTTGAGTAATGCATTGGAGCTGCGGGATAAGCTGGAACTGTCAGGGGCTATTTTCCATACCACCAGCGATACAGAAACCATTGCCTATGTGGTTACCAGGGAAAGGCTTGTAACCCCAAGCATTGAGGAGGCGGTAAGCAGGGCTATGGATTCCATTGAAGGGGCATATTCCCTGATCCTAATGTCTTCCACAAAACTGATTGCGGCAAGAGATCCTTATGGTTTTCGGCCGTTGTGCTATGGCCGGATGCCGGACGGAGGCTATGTGATTGCATCGGAGAGCTGTGCATTATCGGCGGTAGGAGCAGAATTTATCCGGGATGTATTGCCGGGAGAAATTCTGGTATTCAGTGACAGCGGGGTAGAGTCCCGCAGGGAACACTGTGAAAAGCAGAAAAGAAAAACCTGTATTTTTGAATATATTTATTTTGCCAGGCCGGATTCGGTGATTGACGGAATTTCGGTTGCCAAAGCCCGGGCGCAGGCAGGAGAATTGCTGGCGGAAAGCGCCCCCGCAGATGCAGACATTGTCATCGGAGTTCCGGACAGCGGCCTGGAGGCGGCGCTGGGATTTTCAAAGGTTTCAGGGATTCCATATGGAATTGGATTAATTAAGAACAAATACATAGGAAGGACATTTATTTCCCCGGGTCAGGATGAACGGCTGGATCAGGTGCGGATCAAGTTAAGTCCGGTAAAACATGTGATAGAAGGCAAACGGGTGGTGCTGATTGACGATTCCATAGTCAGAGGAACCACCAGCAGGCGAATCGTAAAGCTTTTGCGGGATGCGGGAGCAAAAGAGATCCATATGAGAATCTCAGCTCCGCCGTTTTTACATCCCTGCTATTATGGCACGGATATTGATTCAGAGGAAAATTTGATTGCATGCCATCATAACACGGAGGAAATTGCGGAAATAATCGGGGTGGATACCCTGGCATATTTGCCTATTGAAAAACTGGGCAGACTTGTGTCTTATCAGGGATATTGTGCAGCCTGTTTTGACGGGGATTATCCCACGAAAATCCCGCCAGATCTCCGGAAAGACCGGTTTGAGAGGAAATTGTCTGAGAGAGTCTAGCGCTTTGTCTGGATTATATTCGGGCAAGACACTAATACATACAGGGGACAGCTATTATGAAAAATTTCAACAGAAAACTTATATTGGAGGATGGCAGCGAGTATTATGGATACGGCTTTGGCTCTATGGAAGACAGAATTACCGAAATCGTATTCAATACTTCTCCAGTAGGATATGAGGAGATCATTTCAGATCCGTCTTATACCTATCAGACTGTAGTGATGGCGTATCCGCTGATTGGAAATTATGGGATTACAGAAGAGGATTTTGAGACAGAAATCCCCACAATTGGCGGGCTGGCAGTGCGGGATTATAACGATACCCCTTCCAATTTCAGAAGCAAACGCACCTTGTCTGAGGCGATGGAACAATACCATATTCCGGGGATTTACGGGATCGATACCAGAAAGCTTGTACGTTCCATACGCAGCCTTGGAAGCCGTAAGGCTCTGCTCACCAACCCGGACACAACTGTCCGGGAAGGGATAGCCAGGCTTAAAAGATATGAAATTCCGAAAGATGCCGTGTCAAAGGTTAGCAGAAAAGAAGCCCGGCAATATGCTGCAGCAAATGGAAACTACCATGTGGCTGCCATAGACTGCGGAATGAAAAAGAATATCACATACAGCTTAAATAAAAAAGGCTGCAATGTAACTGTGCTGCCGTGGAATTCCTCTCTAAAGGATGTGGAGCGGTTAAATCCGGATGGCGTTTTCTTTTCCAATGGGCCGGGAGATCCGGAGAATGTGGAACCTGCCATTGAGTTGATGAGGAATTTGCGGGGGAAATATCCAGTTTTTGGCGTCTGTCTGGGACATCAGATTATTTCTCTGGCATACGGCGCTAGGGTCTACAAATTAAAGTTCGGCCACAGAGGCGGGAACCATCCGGTAAAAAATCTTTTGACCGGAAAGGTGGAAATTACTTCCCAAAATCACTCTTACGCAGTGGATATGGAAAGCATTAAAAACACTGGGCTTGAGATTACGCACCTGAATTTGTTAGACCACACGGTTGAGGGGGTTCGGTGCAAAGAGGACAAGGTGGTCTGCGTACAGTTTCATCCGGAAAGCGCGCCGGGCCCCCGGGACAGCGCGTATCTGTTTGACCAGTTTATTGAGATGATGAAAGAGGCAAAAGATGGCAAAAAGAACTGATTTAAAGAAAATACTTGTCATTGGTTCCGGACCGATTGTAATCGGCCAGGCCGCAGAATTTGATTACGCAGGCACACAGGCCTGCCTTGCCCTGAAAGAAGAGGGGTATGAGGTGATCCTCTGCAATTCTAATCCGGCGACAATTATGACGGATACCACTATTGCGGATAAAGTGTATATGGAACCCCTTACCCTGGAATATATGGCGGAAATTATTTGCCAGGAGCGCCCGGATGCCATTGTGCCGGGGATTGGAGGACAGACGGGGCTTAATTTGGCCATGGAGCTGGAGAAAAAGGGGGTATTAAAAGAATACCAGGTTGAGCTTTTGGGAACCGGCAGTGAGAGTATTGAACGTGCGGAAGACCGGGAATTGTTTAAAGAACTTTGCGAAGAGCTGGGGGAACCGGTTTTACCTTCTGCAGTTGCAAACACCGTGGAGGAAGCAAAACAGGCGGCTGAAAAAACCGGCTATCCGGTAGTGCTTCGGCCTGCCTTTACTCTTGGAGGAACCGGAGGAGGATTTGCGGATAATGAACAGGAATTTATGGAGCTGATTCAAAATGCTCTTTCCCTGTCTCCGGTTCACCAGGTATTAATTGAAAAAAGTATCAAAGGCTTTAAAGAAATTGAATATGAAGTGATGAGAGACGCCAATGACACTGCAATTACGGTCTGCAATATGGAAAATCTGGATCCCGTTGGCATCCATACGGGAGATTCCATCGTTGTATGTCCGTCCCAAACCCTGACCAATAAGGAGTACCAGATGCTGCGGGACAGCGCCCTGAAAATTATCCGCGCCCTGAAAGTGGAGGGCGGCTGCAATGTCCAGTTTGCCCTGGACCCGGATTCCTTTCAGTATTATTTGATTGAAGTAAACCCGAGAGTATCCCGCTCCTCTGCCCTGGCATCCAAAGCAAGCGGTTATCCCATTGCCAGAGTGTCCGCCAAAATCTGTGTGGGAATGACATTAGATGAAATTATGCTGGTAAACACTCCGGCATCCTTTGAACCGGCCCTGGATTATGTGGTGACAAAGATGCCCAGGTTCCCTTTTGATAAATTTACGGATGCAAATCAAAAATTAGGCACGCAGATGAAAGCCACAGGGGAAGTTATGAGCGTGGGCAGAACCTTTGAGGAAAGCCTGCTAAAAGCAATCCGTTCTCTCGAAACCGGCGTGGATCACTTATATATGCCCAAATTTGATCAAGAAAGCTTAAAAAATCTCATGGACTATATTAAAACAGGCACAGACAGCCGGATTTATGCCATTGCACAATTGCTGCGCCTGGGATGCGGGATTTCTGCCATTGCGCGGGAAACGCGGATTGACCGTTTTTTCCTGGAGAAAATGAAAAAAATAATTGATCTGGAAAAGGAGCTAAAGCAGCATCCCGGCCACAGGGAGATCTTGTACCAGGCAAAGAAATCCGGCTTTTCCGACAAGGCCATTGGAAGGCTGTGGAACAGGGGAGAGACTGAGATATTTGAGATGCGTAAGCAGTATGGGATGTTCCCTGTTTATAAGATGATTGATACCTGCGCGTCGGAATTTGAGAGCTATGTCCCCTATTTTTATTCTACTTATGAGGATGAAAATGAATCGGTGACAGAGGATCGAAAAAAGATTATTGTTCTTGGCTCCGGACCAATCCGCATCGGACAGGGGGTGGAGTTTGATTATTCTGCCGTACACGCGGTAAAAACCATTAAAGAATCCGGCTATGAGGCAATTATTATCAATAACAATCCGGAAACCGTCTCTACCGATTACACCACATCAGATAAACTGTATTTTGAGCCTCTTTGCGTGGAGGACGTGATGAATGTCATAGAATTGGAAAAGCCCGACGGAGTCATTGCAACATTAGGCGGTCAGACGGCGGTTAACCTTGCAAAGCCTCTTGCAGAGCGGGGGGTGAAAATCATAGGCACAGACTGTGCAGCCATTGAAAGGGCGGAAGACAGGAGCATATTCGAAAAACTGCTGTCAGAGCTTGGGATCCCTCAACCAAAAGGGCAGGCAGTTACCAATATTGAAGACGGCATAAAAGCGGCGGAAAAAATCGGGTATCCTCTGCTTGTGCGCCCAAGCTTTGTGCTGGGAGGACGGGCCATGCAGGTGGTGGCAAAGGAAGAGGATCTGCGCCGCTATTTAAAAACTGCTGTGGAGATTGATGTAGATAAACCGGTGCTGGTAGATAAATATATCTGCGGCAGGGAAGTGGAGATCGATGGAATTTGTGACGGGAAAGAGGTATTCGTTCCGGGGATCATGGAGCTGGTGGAAAGGACAGGAGTTCATTCCGGCGATTCTATCAGCGTATATCCAAGCTTCAGCCTTTCAGCGCATGTGAAAGAAGTGATACTGGAGTATGCCAGAAAGCTGGGTATAGGAATCGGGATTGTGGGCCTGTTTAACATACAGTTTATCGTAGATAAAGAAGAACAGGTATCGATCATTGAGGTAAATCCCCGCTCTTCCCGAACCGTCCCGTTTTTATCAAAGGCAACCGGCTATCCTCTTGCTGACATTGCAACAAACGTAATCCTGGGAAAAAGCTTAAAGGAGCAGGGAATAGACAAAATGTACCCGGAAGAGAAGAAGAAATGGTATGTAAAAGCGCCTGCGTTTTCCTTTATAAAGCTAAAAGGAATGGACGCATACCTTTCCCCGGAGATGAAATCCACGGGAGAAGCTATGGGATATGACGAAAAGCTTCCCAGGGCCATGTATAAGGCCCTTATCGCTTCCGGCGTTAAGATGCAGGATCACGGAACCGTCATCGTTACCCTGGCAGATGAGGACAAGGAGGAAGCGCTGCCGTTAATAAAAAGATTTTATGATATGGGCTTTCATATAGAAGCGACTGTGGGAACCGGCGAGTTTTTAAAGGCCCATGGGATTCCCGCCTGCATCCGGAGGAAACTCAGTGAAAACAGCACGGAAATTCTGGAAGCCATACGATCCGGAGCCGTAAGCTATGTAATTAATACCCGGGCGGTTTTGTCGGGAATCCATTACCAGGACGGCCTGGCCATCAGAAGGACGGCAATCGAGAACAATGTAACTATGTTTACTTCTCTGGATACGGTGAAGGTATTGCTGGATGCAATGAAGTGTTTAGCAGCACATTTAGAGAAAAATGCTGATCCTTCTTTTCCGTCAGCATTGCGCCGTGATACTTTTCCGTCACCGCTTTCATGCTGAAAAGGCCCGTTCCTGCCGGAGGAAGGGGCCCGTCCGGGCAGGTATTTTCAAACTCCAGCATATAAAAATCTCCCTGCCTCTGGCCGGTAATACGGATGAATGGATTTTTTTTGACAGATTGACAGGCATGGATGGCATTATCCAGGGCGTTGGCAAAAATGATGCAGAGATCAAAGTCGTCTATTTCCAGAGATTTTGGCAGAATCAGAGAAAGTTCTGTCCTGATGCCGCTGGCCTTTGCCAGTCCCAGTTTTTCACTTAACAAAATATCCACTACCGGATTGCCGGTTTGATAGGGAAAGGACAGGGAGGCGGAGGCGGCCTCCAGCTTTTTCAGGTACTTTCTTCCCTCCTCAGATTTTCCGCTGCTTAGCAAGCCGTCCAGCACAGATAAATGGTTTTTTATATCATGGCGGAATACTTTTGTCTGCTCATAGCGCATCTGCGCTTCCGCAATATATACTTTCTGCGCCCTGGCGGCTTGTGTGAGAGAAGCCAGAGCTGCCTGTGCCTGGAAACTGCGGCAGATATGCCGGTAGGCGTACAGGGTGCAGAGCAGCGTCGCCAGTCCCAGAGCCTGCAGAAATAGTAATGCAACGTGTTTCCACGTTTCTGTAAGGGTTGGAGAGGCGGGTAAAACGCTGTAGGAGGTGTGGAGAATATATAATTCTGCAATAAAGAAAAACAGCCCGGGAAACAGCAAAAGGCCCATATAGGGGAGCTGGCTGTTATCTTTTAAAGATAGAAGCTTTAAGACAGTGGCATAACAAAAAATACATAGTATGAAAGAAGTCAGGACAGCCAGAAGGACCAGCAGATATAGAACCGGTTTTCCCACAAAGCCGGGAAATAACATGGCTTCCACTGAATTGATAATTCCAAAAGAAAGCTGGGAGATATAGACGGCTAAGACTGCGGCAACTCCGGACACGGAAGGACAGTTTCCCAGCAGAAAACGGTTTAACCCATATAAAACGAGAACCTGCAGAGAAATGGTCAATATCCCGGTCAGGCCGGTTTGGAGGGAAGTCCATTGTAAAAGGAGCAGGAGAAAAAGATAGCCTGAAACGTAGCGCGGCTTTGGCCTTTTTCCGGTGAGACGGCTTATAAAAAGGATATGCATGACGCTCTGTGCCCCAAGGCAGAAAAGATCTAAAAAATGACTGAAATAATCCATATTACCATTCTCTTTCTTTCATATGGCGCAGAAGCGCTTCGCTTAATTCCCGTTCTCTCAGCCTGGAAACAGGGACTTTGTCACCTTGTGACAGCGTAGCCAGCCCGGCGGCGCACCCGCGTATATAATCAAGATTCACCAGATAGCTTCGGTGACATCGGAAAAAACGCCCGTCAACACGCTGCTGAAAATCATCCAGTTTATCATAGTAGTCGATGACGTTTCCGTCAGCCTGATGAATATAGACTTTCCGGCCCTGTACCTCACAGTACATGATTTGGGACAGGGGAATCACCTGACAGGAAGCGCTTTTCCGGATAATAATGTGTTTTGCGGCCTGCTGCTCCAGGTCTTTGACAGCCCGATCCATGGTCCGTTTGAAGCGATCATAATCCAGTGGCTTTATGAAATAGTCGTATGCCTGAACTTCGAATGCATCAAACACACATTCCTTCATTACCGTTACAAAAATCAGCAGGCTGCGGTTTTTCCGCTGTCGCAGCATTTTTGCGGTTTCCATCCCATCCGGATGCTCCATCTGAATATCAAGAAAAATCAAATCAAAGTCACAATCACTTTCCAGAAGTAAGCGGCCATTTGAAAAGCTGCTGACACAATAGGGAGTCCTGTTTTTTTCTTCCATATATTTTGAAAGATACCGGGAAATTTCCTCTGCCATAAAAGGCTCATCATCACAGATTGCAAATTTTATCATTGTCATCACCTTTTTTAGAATATCAAAAATTGTACAAAAGAACAATAGTAAAATGTAATGGCTCATAACAATACATTTAGAAAACCGTTTGTGGCAAAGAGCTTGCTCCAATGTTTTGGGAATGCTAAAATTAAAATTCCCAGGAAGGTTACATAAAAGGAAATACCGCGATTTTCAGAAGAAAGGAAATAAAATATGCGTAATAAAACTCTTAGAATATTAAGCTGTATGGTTTTGGCAACCGGCACTTTATTAGGATTGGCTGGGTGCAGCAATATATCCTCCCAATCAATCCAGACAGAAGAAAATATAATCGCGTCTAACGTTGACAGTAGTACAGAAGAATACGATGAAAAGAAGCAGAATCAAGAATTTGGCAACCTAAAAGAAGTGCTGGATAATATGCCGATTACGTCAAATGTTGAAGTGAAAAAAGCAGAGGAGAATGAATTACAAATTGAATTTGAATTAGAAAATGTGGGGCTCTGCACGTTTGCTGCCGGAAAAGAAAAAGAACTTGTTCTGCCGGATGAAGTTTTTGTAGATTCCACCAAAATTGAATGGACAGCGTCAACTGCAGATGGGGAGTATCTTTTCCCTTATATGAGAGTGAATGAAACCGGGGATATGTTTATGATAGACTGGACATATAATGGATACTGCTTTGCTATCTATGGGAAGTCGCCGGAGAATACAAGTGATAGAGATATGGCCGGAAAAATTGCATTGGCGATTATTTACAATTTGACGTAACAGTTCAGACGGCGGGGAATTTGACATGAAGTTTTACGTCAAGCTCGCTTGTAAGTAAAACTTCATGTCAAATTCCACATCGGATGGACATCCGACACTTCTTGCCCGGCTACGCCGGGCAAGAAGACACCCGTCTAAACTGTTACAATTTGACAAATTAGTCATGCAAAATGATTGACAAATGGAAGAGTTTGGGATATACTATCTTAGTCGCCAAGAAATAGAGCGGCAGACTGCAGAAGTGGCGGAATTGGCAGACGCGCACGGTTCAGGTCCGTGTGGTAGCAATACCGTGAGAGTTCAAGTCTCTTCTTCTGCATTTTACGGCGTGAAATCGGGCCTAAGAGGTTCAGGTTTTTCGCCGTTTTTTGTATATTTTCCTAGTAAAGAATG
>CAJUJM010000044.1 GCA_910586755.1 uncultured Lachnospiraceae bacterium | reverse complement strand
CTAAATAGGTATCGTCCATCTTTTTTTCAAATTGACAAGCGTACTCAACCATTTTTTGAGAATTTCCATTTCTATAAGCCCGTTCAAATAAGTTGCTTATGTCTATCAAGTCCTTGTGCTTACTCATATCCATGTTCTTCTGTCTCCTATAAATGATATATTTGAAATCCTTTCATTTCTCAAAAGGTATAAGTTTTGAGAAAATATAACTGATAATAATTTTTACATAAGACAAGCCTAAATACAACAAAAAAATCTTTTATTTTGTCTATTATTACCATAACCAGGGAATGGAGTTTATAAAAATTTTATTTCTCGAAACCTATACCTTTTAAGAAAGGATTTCAAATATATCATTTATAGGAGACAAAAGAACATGGATATGAGTAAGCACAAGGACTTGATAGACATAAGCAACTTATTTGAACGGGCTTATAGAAATGGAAATTCTCAAAAAATGGTTGAGTACGCTTGTCAATTTGAAAAAAAGATGGACGATACCTATTTAGCCATATGGGAACATATGGAAGATTCACTTAAAGAAAAAGAACTGTATGAGGAATTTGAAAAGGAAAAAGAGAAATATAGCCATTGAATCGGACAATTTATGTTTAGTGCATGTTACAAAAAATCTATAAGGAGTTAGACACGTATGGGATATGAGGTGAAAAAGGTCATAGAGTTTGGCCGGGAGAATACAAAGCCGGTCGGACTATTAAAGGGAGCAATTCTTTTAAAGGACGGGACGGAACAGGTTTTACAGCTGAAACTTCGTAATAATGGGAAGGACATCCTGAACAGAGTAACTGTCAAAATTACCTGCATAGGTAAGGACGGGCAGACAAGAGGTGTACAAAGTTATACATATGAAAAAATATTTGTAACTTCCGGTGCAGAATTTGGAACGGATGTAGCAATACCACTAAAATATAAAAGTGTTGAATCCGTGTCCGTGGAAATTGAAAAGGATATAGAAAAATTAAAAGTAAGTAGTAAAAATATTTCAAAAAAAGAGTGGAATCTAACATGGTTTCCTAAAATATATAATGTATCAGTAGTTCCTGTTTCAATACTTTTTTTGATATACCATACAATAATTTTCATAAACTGGAATCTTTTAATCAATGAAAAAATAATCTATTCGCATTGGATTATCGGGGAAATTAAGCAGCTCCTTTTGGCTGAGGTTTCAACTACTGTTATGTATTTATATCCCATAACGCAAATCTTATTAAATAAGAATCAAGTAAATTATTGGAAATTATTAATATCAAATTTGACTCAACTTTTAACAATTCTTATTCTTATATGCGAATGGTGTGGATGGATTAGAGTAGGGTACTTTAGAGAATCTCTCTTATTGCTTGCTGGATGTTTAATCTCGGTGCTAATACATACTGTTATAATAGAAAATAATAGAAGTAGGATTTTCTTATTATCAATGGGGGGAGCTGTATTATTAATTGTTTTCAGATCTCATCCTTTCAGCGAAGACCTCTGGGATTGGCTCTGGGATTGGTCGAGAAGTTACACAGATTGGTCGACAATTTACATGGATTGGTCGAGAAGTTACATAGCTATACTTTGTGAATATCTGAAACTTTGCATAAATGTAATAGGAACTTTTGTAATAATCAAGAAAAAAATTAAATTAAGGTAAAGGGGTAATTTTCATGGAAGAATTCATTATAATATTTATTATCGTTTTAATTGTAATATTTTTGATAGCTCGCCAGTTTTGGTGCTGGTATTGGAAGATTAATGCTAGGATGAATGAACTAGAAAAAATCAATGAAAACCTGGAGCAAATTAAGGGACTGTTAATTCACGAAAATACAATGTTGAATCGAAGTGCTTATAATAGCGAGGAAGATGAACTCCCAGAACTATAAAAATTATAATTAAGAGGGTGATAGTAAAATGCGTCTATCAACCTCTTGTATGAGTATGGGATCGTTGCCGCCACGACAAAAAGCAGTAAAGGGGTAAATTGTATCTGCTTCGCAGACCCCTTGACTGCTTTTTCTTAAACACGAATAATAATTTCTCACCAATATGGAAGAAACAAAAAATCTTGAATTCTCTTTCAGAATGTGCTATAGTATAAACATAGGGAAAACAACCGCCCACAAAGTGGTTGACCTCCGTAAGCAGTTATAAACCTACCCCGGCCGCCAAGCACAAGGTAGGTTTATTTATTTTCGGTTGTTGTTCCTATCTATGTAGGCAAGCAGTGAGATTAAAAATGTTGCAAACAGGATCATATCCTCAAATGTAAACATTTCCATCCGCACCACCTCCCCTCTTTTGCAAGTTTAGGGAGGCTTACCACCCTGTAACACGGTTGTTTTCTGGGAAATAGTATAGCATGAAAGAGGGCTTTACACAAGGACAAATAAAAATAGTAAATCGCACTCTGGAAGAATAAAAATGAACTGTAGACAGATTGTAGACACACGGTAGACAGTGTGCATCCTCCTTTGATTTTATTGGGTTTTTGACTCTTTCTAAAGTTCGAGTCCCGTCTCGCGCTCTTTTATTTTCCTTTTAAAATCAAGGGTTTCTGGGTTTTCCAGAAGCTTTTTTTGTTTACATAATCAAAAGTTGCTAAAGTTTTTTGCTAAAGATTTGCAATTTTTATTCGGTTCTCTGGACAAAAAGTAGAAAGATTCAGAAAAATTCAGAAAGATTATAGAAAAAACAAAAATCTTGAATTCTTATAAATAATATGCTATTATAAACATAGGGAAAGCAACCGCCCACAAAGTGGTTAGCCTTGTTAGTAAGTTATAAGCCTACCTCGACGGCCAAGTACAAGGTAGGCTTATTTATTTTCGCTTGTTGTTCCTATCTATATAGGCAAGCAGTGCGACTAAGAAGGTTCCGCCCAAGAATAGCAGGCTTAATACTTCATATGTAGTCATCTGCACCACCTCCCCTCTTTTACAAGTTTAGGGAGGCTTACCACCTTGTAACACGGTTGTTTCCTGAAAAATAGTGTAGCATGAAGGAGGGCTTTGTACAAGCATTAAAAAATCGTAAATGTACTCGTTTAATTGTCAATTTTCTTCTGCTTAATAATTTTCCAAAGGCTTTATTCAGCCAAATTCCACAGCTTACAGCCAAGACTTTCTGCAGACGCGGCAAAATAAAAGTAAACTGTCCAGGCACTTTCGGGAGCGCCGTCTATCCACACACGTTTTGATGTTGTTGTGATTTTTCCGGCGGCAATATTTTTATCCAAATCGTCCCTTGCGATATAGTACCTGTTTTCGCCTATGGTAACGACTTCCACGCCCTCTAACGTATTTAGAACACTTCTCGTATACCATTCATAATTGTAGGAATCGGTCTTTTTTGTCTGCTCTGTTGTCAGCCCGCTGCCTATATTTTCAAACCACCATAAAAGGACATCGCTTCCATGGCCACGGAGATCATGGCTTCTGAAGTAAGCAGACTTTTCTTCTAATGAAAGGGCTGAGTTCATGACCCAGAGAGAAGCGTCTCTTCCGGTATTTGGAATGGTGTTGAGATATGCCAGCTTTGTTGCATCGTCAAAACCGCTGTTTACCCACCATTTTAGCTCTTCTGCGCCAGGGGAATCACCGGAAGCGATAAGATATTGCAAATTCTCTTCATCTGTTTGTTTATCCCAGGGCACGTTAAAAGCAGCAGGCAGGAAGGGGTAGACTACATCAGCGCCGTTATCATACCCCAAATCCCAGGAATCCCCCTCTAAAGCTTCAGAGGCATTTAGCGGTTCTGCAGCGCAGACAGTAGGAGACACGCCGCAAACAACTGTACATATTAAAATACCGGCAATTGCGGATAATATCTTTTTTCTCATTTATGTTCCTCTCCTATTAACTTACAAGTGCTTCAGCTTGCGGTTTTCTAGCTTTAGTACCACTCAATACAGTAAATGCAGATAGTTTCGACATCCATAACATGTAAAACAGCAGTTTGAGTTCCTTCTCCTGCATAAAAGCCATTATTCTCAAGAATTTCCGGGTGATGACTTTTTCCCGGAACCATATTAGACGTCTCCAGTATCAGTTCAGAGCCATCTGTGCAAATGATTTTTGTTCCAAAATATGACGAAATAAGGTTGTAGTTATGGAGGGCACAGACTTTTCCTTCCCCAATTCCGTCTCCGTCCCATTGCAGCTGCCATGCTCCATTCGGGTTATTTCTGGTATAAATAGTTTTCCAGGTGAGGGGCGTTTCGTTAGAAATTTCCAGCCGCTGTACAAAATATCCCGCTGTGGCCTGCTGTGACGAATTGGTCTGATCATTTTGTGCAGATAGCTCAGAAGAAACGGCCAGCCTGCCCTCCGCCTTTCCATACTGCAAATAATGCTGATATAAAACATCTGCATCATTTGTGCCATACGCAGATACTACATCAGGATATGTCTGTGCATAAAATTCAGCGTCAAATACAGTTCCGTCAGACATGGTTTGGGGAGCTGCCAATACAGTGGCGCTTGATGTTACAGCAAAAATTCCCAGTAACAAAGGTAAGATAATTCTTTTTTTCATGTAAAATCCTCTCTTTCCAAATTCTTTATTTATATGATAACATTTATAAGTCTTAAATTCAACTTAAAGTTGTAAATATATACAACCAAAAGTATGTATTTTGAATTTATACTTTCAGTTGAAAGGAACTATCACTTATGGAAATCACAATTTCTGCACGTTTAATAGAACTCCGTGAAAAATATAATTTTTCTCAGAGCGAAGTTGCCAGGCAAATAGGAGTTACCCCGGCTCTGATCAGTGCTTATGAAAAACAGGAACGCAAGCCAAGCATAGAGAAATTAGTTCTTCTTGCTGATATTTACCATGTTTCCACAGATTATATATTGGGGAGAACCTATAAAGACGATAGCGCCCGTATGATTAATGTGGATCACTTAACAGAGGTGCAAATTAAAATTGTACGTGATTTAGTCAATCACATGAATATACAGGTACAATAAAAAATGCGATCAAGGGGATATTCTGCAGGTGTAATGAAATATCCTTCTTTTTCTGTGCATACCAGGAACCGAAAATATAGAGTTCCTGGTATTTTTAGTATGGGATTAAAAATGAAACATAAGATTTCGAACATTGCTTCCTTACTTCCTGAATTTACAGCAGGAAGCCTGACAGATATAATGGACTTAACAAAAACGAGGGAGGGTACCACACATGAAGTTAAAAAGATTTTGTGCATTTGCAATGACAACCATAATGGCAGCATCCGCGATGACGGCGTGCTCCTCATCTTCACAGCCTGCGGAGGGAACCGCTGCACAGACGGAAGCAAAAGCGGAAAGCGGAGACAAGAAAGAAGAAGCTCAGGGAGAAAAGACCGTGATTAACGTCTGGTCAAAGGACCGGCATGATGCAGATTATGTTCAGGCTAAAGTGGAGGAATATAACAAGACCAATACAGACAACATTGAGGTAGTGTATACTCTGTATACCGATAACTATAAACAAGCCGTGGATATGGCAGTACAAAACGGAGAATTGCCGGATTTCCTGGTTAATCAGCCAATGGTATGGAATACCTATTTCCCAACTGGACAGTGAGCAGATATCGCGCCATTTATGGATGATGAGATGAAAGAGTTTTTTGCAGACGAGATCATCCCTGGTTATAATGAGTTTGATGGAAAAATCTACTTTATTCCCACAACAGGAACTACCTGCCGCCTGTTCTACAACAAAGAGATTTTTGATCGGGTAGGAATTACAGAACCCCCGGCAACCTTAGAAGAGATGGTGGAGGATGCCAAATTGATTACTTCTCAGCTAAAGGGGGAAGGAATTTATGGATTTGCCGAAAATATGAAGAGCGCACCTTCCGCATTGCAGCGTTCTATGTGTATCGGGCTTCAGGCAGAGACAGGAATGTCTTATGGCTATGACTTTAAAAACGGCAGATATGATTTTACGAACTGGGCGGATACCCTGAAATTGTGGACTGAGCTTTTATCTGAGGACTGCGCTTTCCCGGGCTGCGAATCCCTGGATGTTGACCCCTTAAGAACCCAGTTTGCAGCAGGAAAAATTGGTATGTACATGTCTTATAGTCACGCAGAACCCGGCGTATATGCAAACCAGTTCCCCATGGATTCTTCTAAATGGGGCGTAGCGCCCATCCCCACTGTTGGCGGTAAGGTAACCGGAAAGCAGTATTATGATGGAAGCTGCGAGTATATATTTAATGCTGACAGCCCAAATCTAGAGACAGCATTTAAGGTATATAAGGATCTTTTTGCCACAGAAGAGTACTTGATTGGATATTATGAAGGCGGATACGGCGTTAGCATTATCCCCAGTATCCTTGAAAAAGCAAGCCCCAGCGATGACTTTAAAAACAAAGAATGGCTTCAGATTAACCGGGAGAGAGATGCTATGCTTCCCAAAGCGCCTCATGACGCATTCGGAGCAGGCATGATTGTAGAAGGGGAAGATTTATACAAAACAGCAGAGTCAATTTACTATGGCGGAGCAGACGTAGAGTCCACCCTTCAGGACCTGACAGATCGCTATAACAAAGCCTATGAAGAGGCAATTGCAAACGGGACAGGATACGAGATTAAAATGGACAATTATGATCCCATGAACCCAACCCTAAAATAAAGAACCTGAATGTGAAGAAAATCAGGACTGGCAAGGAGAGCTGCGGCCTGCAGCTCTCCTTTGCTATCAGAATATATGAATGTCTGCTGACGTGGAATTCAGGAAAGGACGTATATGACAAAGAAAAACATAAAGAAGAATTTAGAAGCCTATTCTTTTTTGATCCCGAATCTAATCCTGTTTATCGGATGCTCGGTGTATCCGGTTCTCTGGGCATTAAAATATGTATTTTACCAGTACGGCGGCTATGGAACCGGAATTCCCAGATTTGTGGGGCTGGAGAATCTGGCCAGAGTATTCCGGGACAAAGTATATTGGGAAAGTATGATTCACACCTTTACTTATGGATTTGGAAAAGTATTGATTATTATCCCCTTCGCCTTTTTCCTTGCCTTCTTATTGAATGCTCAGAAAAGAGGAAATGGAGCAGTTCAAAGCATCATTTTTCTGCCTACGATTATGAGCTCTGCAGTTATGGGCCTTGTGTTTTATCTGCTGTTTAATGCTTATAATGGAGAGATCAATAAATATTTAATGGAAGCCCATATCATCAGTCAGCCTATTAACTGGCTGGGAAAAAAACATGCCATGAAGACGTTGATTTTGACGGCTGTCTGGGGCGGCGTGGGCAACTATATGGTATATTTTATAGCTGGAATTCAGCAGGTATCAGAGGATGCCATAGAGAGCGCCAGAATAGACGGAGCCAATTGGCTGCAGACCATCTGGTATATTATTATTCCTATGCTGGGACCGATTTTAAAAATCATTCTTATGCTGGCCATTACCTCCGCTTTCCATGATATTACCAATGTAATGGTATTGACAGAAGGAGGTCCCAATAATGCTACCATGGTAGCTTCCCTGTATAGCTATCGCTATTTCTTCCCGATTTCAGCAAATGAACAGGCAGTGCCTCAATACGGATACGGCGCTGCGTTAAGTGTGGTAACAGCCTGCATTGCAGGTGTTGTGACCATAGTTTATCTGAAACTTTCAAAGAAGCTGGATGATATTTATTAAGGAGGGAAATCAAAGGTGAATGATGTGAGCACTCAAATAGATAAAAAAGCCCGGACAGCTAAGATAAAGAGACTGGCAGGAGGCATAACAAAGTGGATCTTTTTGGGAATTGCAGTGATTTTTACGATGTACCCCATTGTTTACACAATTCTGGGTTCCTTAAAAACCAATGCAGAACTAACCCAGGGAGGAAGCTTTTTACCCTCAGAATGGCATTTTGAGAATTATTACAGGGCTTTTATGGAAGCAGATTTTCTGCGATATACCGGAAACAGCGTATTTGTCAGCATGAGCGTTACCATATTGGCAGTAGTTACCTGTTCATTAGCAGGATTTATACTGGCAAGAAGGGAGTTTGCAGGAAAAAAGGTACTGCTTGCTCTTTATATGTCAATGATGTTTGTATCTCTGGGATCCATTACCCTGTATCCGATTTACGAAGTAATGCGAAACTTAAACTTGCACAAAAGTCCTGTTGCGCTTATTGTCGCTTTGACCGGAGGACAGGCCACCAATGTATTTCTTGTAATGGGATTTACAAAAGCAATCCCGAAAGAATTAGATGAGGCGGCAATCATTGACGGATGTTCCATTTACCAGGTCTATTATAAGGTGATCCTGCCCCTTACCAAACCGATTTTGGCAGTAGTGGCGCTGTTTTCTTTTCGAAATGCGTGGAATGATTACATTACAGGACTGGTCATGACTATAACCACGCCTAAGTTAAAAACTTTGACAGTTGCGGTTGTACAATTAAAATACTCCGTTAACGCGGCGGCAGAGTGGCATATTATGCTGGCAGGGGCGTCCATTGCAATTCTCCCCATTCTGATTGTATATATGTTTGCCAATAAACAGTTTATTGCAGGACTGACGGCAGGCGCGGTTAAGGGATAAATGATGGAAAAATCACCTGTTTCAAGATATAATAAAAGACAAAACGAAAAAGGAGCAGGTGTTATGCGACTTCATATCCGTAATTTAAAATTCAGATATCAAATTTTTGCGTTGTTTCTGGTGATTTTTCTGATTTTAAGTCTTGGAAGCGGAATGGCATTTTATATCCTTTCTGCAAAGAATGTTTCAGATAATTTTAAGAGAAGCGCGGAAGACAGTTTAAGCCAGATTAGCGACACCCTGGAGACACGTTTAAATATTATTGCCAACAGCGCCCGCTCTATGTTGATTACCAATAGCTTTGTCAGCGTATTAGAACAATTCCTAAGAGATCCTTCAGCAAGAAATACAATTGCAGCTCAGGGAATGGTCAGCGATTACTTAAAAGACTTTGAGAGAGGGGAACCGCTGATATCATCTGCCTATCTGTATACGGGGAAAGGGGAATTTGACAGTTATATTCATTTTAGAAGAAAGGATTTTGATTTTTTAAAATCGCCTTTTTATACCATCTACGAAAAGGAAGGAATCCAGCCGCTTCAGTGGCTGCCCCCTATGACAGATGTGATATTTACAGGAGATAAGCAGGTAATTCCCAGAGTACAGCGCTTTACGGTTGGAGATTATAAAGAATGGCTGTATTTCGTATATCAGATAGACGTGGAGAACCTGGAAAAACTGCTTATGGGAGAGAAAACCTTCTTTGACGATATTGTGATTATAGATTCAGAGAACCGAAGAATTCTGGGAACAATGGATGTAAAAGACTGCGAAAAATCCCCTGATTATCTGATAGAAAGCAGCCAGGTGTTTGACGGCCGCTATACAATATATGGTATTAAGTCCAGAAGGGAATTGTTAAATAGCCTGAGGCAGCTTCGGCTGAGTATTATGAATGTGGCGGTGCTGCTATTTCTGATAAGCATTACAGTTGTATTCTTTATTTCAAAACATCTGACCGATGCATTAAGCAGACTGGAACGCAGTATGCTCTGTGTGCAGAACGGGGATCTGGATGTACGCTTTTTCTATCCATACAAGGATGAGGTAGGAACATTAAGCAAAAGCTTTAACTACATGACAGATGAACTCCAAAAAATGATTGAAAAGCAGGAAAACATAATAGAAGAGCTGAGAAATGAGAAGGACAGGGTGGAAGAAGCTCAGAGACAGAAACGCCGGGCAGAGCTGAAAGCGCTTCAGGCCCAGATTAATCCCCACTTTTTGTACAATACCCTAAATACGATTACGTGGCAGGCAGCGGATAAGGGGCTGGATGATATCTGCCTGATGGCTGGTTCTCTGGGGCGTTTTTTCCGGCTGAGTTTAAGTAAGGGAAGCGAAATTATTTTTCTTGCAGATGAGACAGAGCATGTGAGATGTTACTTGAATATTCAGCAGATTCGATATCAGGATAAACTAAAGTATAGTATTGAAGTACCGGAATGGATGGGAAGATACAAGGTTATCAAACTGATTCTTCAGCCTTTGGTGGAAAATTCGATTTACCACGGAATTAAGGAAAAAAGGCAAGGCGGAGAAATTCGCATAACAGCAGAAAAAGGACAGAAGGGGCAGCGTGAAGCCTTAGTTTTAAAAGTTTGGGATAACGGAGCAGGGATTTCTAAAGAACATTTGGAATACATCAACGACAGCCTTAAAAACTGCAGGCGCAGCAGGGGAGACGGATATGGGATCTACAACGTAAATGAAAGAATTATGCTTTGCTACGGAAAAGAGTTTGGGCTTTCCTATGAAAGTGTGGAAGGGGAGTATACCTGCGCCACATTGACAATTCCTGTGGAATACGGGGAGGTGGAATAAAAATGTATAAGGTACTGATAGCTGACGATGAGACCTTTGTAAGGAGCCTTTTAGAGAAAAATCTTCAGGCTTCAGGCCTTGCGATACAAATTTGTGCTTCCGCAGAAGATGGGGAAGAGGCTTTGCAGAAAGCCCTGGAAGTACACCCGGATATTATAGTTACGGATATTTCCATGCCATTTAAAAATGGATTAGAGCTGATTCGGGAGCTTCAGGAGCAGGGAATCGTAACAAAAAATATTATTATCAGCGGATATGATGAGTTTGACTATGCCAAGACGGCAATTGCCCTGGGAGTGACAGACTATTTATTAAAACCGCTTATGCCTCAGGAACTTATCAGCGCCTTTGAAAAGATTATACGGGAACTGGACGGGCAGAAGGCCCTGAATCAGAATCTGCATACATTGATTGAGCAGGCGGACAGAAATGCCGGTCTAAACCGGGAGCGAATTTTGAAAGCAATCTTGGAAGGACGGGAGATTTCAGAGGAGGATGCAAGGCTTTTGGGCTTTACTAGATTTTTATATTCCTGCTGGGTATAGAAAGGCTCGTGGGGATCGAAAACCTCAATTTGAAGAAACCAATTATCATAGGAAGCATTTCTCTCAATAAAATCCAGCCCGCAATCAACCGTTTTTTTCTGCGGCATTTCTTCCTCAGAAGTGATAAACTGCCGGTTAATCCAGTCGTGACGCCAGTTCTCACTGGTTTTGCGTCTGGCCAGGGTATCCGGAAAATCTGGCCACGGAACCTGTCCCTTCCAGGGATCTCCCTGCTGCCCCCGGATCATTTCATGGCTGTTGTATTTGGTCATGTAACAGCTTCCGCCGTCCTCCCAGTAATGAAAATGATCGGTTGCAAGGTGAGTATAAATTCCATTTTCAGACAGCCGGGAGATGACAGATTCGTCGAAAGGCTGCATAGGGGACCAGGAGGTGTGGAGGAAGTTGTAACGCCCTGTATGAAGTTCCCTGCGGGCAGGCATACAAGGCAGACTGCCTGCATAGAAACGATCAAAAGTCAGGGTGCGTTCTCCAAGACGCTGGAAATTAGGCATAATGGTCCAGTCACACCCGTAATTGGGCAGAAAGTGCCGGTTTAATGAGTCAAACATAAGCATAATCGCTCTCATAGTATCCTTAAACTCCTTTTGCTTTTGTATAAAAAGAAGGGCGCCCTTGTTCACTGGGGGTAGAGAACAAAGCTGTATATTATTAATGATATAGAGGCAAAAATGCGTTGTCAAGAGAAAGGAGAGACAAACTCATAATGATGGTAGCAGTTCAGACGGCGGGGAAATTGTTACTAATAATGTTGTAGACAGCTTCCCTTTGGGATATAATGAGAACGGGATTTACGACAAAAAACTTGGGAGAAGCTGCAGATATGAAACTTTTATGGGAAAAATGCCGGCAGGGGGCACAGGAAGGCGCCCGAATCCTTCGGGTTCTGGGGGCGGACAGCCAGGCAGAGCTGCCGGAGACGATTATAACGGACAGCGGCGGCGTTGCCTGTGACTCTGAAAAGGGTCAGGCGGAAACCACGGCCCTTCCAGTGCTGGAGGTTGGGGAATATGCATTTTCCGCCATGATTCCCAGGGAGCCGGAACGCAGCCCGGAATTGGCCGGTATACCGGCTGTCTGTGGAAGTAGGCTGGAATCGGTGGCGCTGCCGGGAAACCTGCTTCGCATCGGCCGGTACAGCTTTTACAATTGTGAAAATTTAAAGAAACTGACATTTTTCTCTTCCATTGCGGACTTGGGAGCCGGACTTTTTACCGGGTGCCGGGGGATAGAGGAGCTGGATGTCCGGATAATAGAAGGAAAAAAATCCTGCCTGCCGGAAATACTTACAGAGCTGAACCAGATGCTGCGGCTGACTCTGCGGGACGAAAAGGGCAATATTACGGCTAAACTGTTGCTGCCGGAATTTTTTGAGGTATCCGTAGAGAATACTCCGGCCCGGATCCTGGTGCTGGAGACTCATGGCTGCGGTCACCGGTATCGGTATTGTTTCCGGCAGACTCACTTTCAATTTCCGGAATACGATTCTCTGTTTCCCTACGTGTGTGTCCAGGAGCCGCCGGAGATTGTAGCGGAGCTGTCCTGGTACCGGCTCCAATACCCGGTGCAGCTGACGGCTGCGGCCAGGGGACAATATATAAATTATATAACAGAGCACCCGGCTGAGGCTGTAACGGCTTTTGAACGGGTGGGGGATATGGCAGTGCTGCGCTGTGTTGCAGTAGACCAAAGAGTTGATGAAAAAACGCTTTCTGCTATGACAAAGGCAGCGGCACGGATTGGCCAGACAGAGGCAGTTACAGTTCTGATGGATGCGGGCCGGGTGAAAGGAAGGAAAGCAGCCGGAACTCAGGAGGAAGGAGTGCAGGATTCCACTGTCTCAGCCAGAAAAAGAAGATTTGAACTATAAAGATACAAAATGAAGGAGACGTCATGATTGACCCTGCAAGAGAGCGGCAATTAACGGAATTGAATCTGGTAGAGCTGTGCGTCCGAATTCTGCGCCGCTCCCGGAATGAATTATATTTTAATATGCGCTTTTTAGATTTGTCCTTGAGCAGTCTGGGATTTGAAGCGGACTGGGGACTTTCCGGATATGGGATTGGCACTGACGGCTTCCTGATTTACTACCAGCCGGAATATTTGACGAAGCTGTTCCAAAAAGGCCGGGTTTTGGTGAACCGGGCCTATCTTCATATGGTTTTTCATTGCCTGTTCGGGCATTTGGACAGCCGTCCGCCCCGGACAGTCCGGATGGATTCTCACGATCTGCAGCCTGATGATGAGGAGGATGCCCTCTGGCATCTGGCCTGCGATATTGCTATGGAGTCCATTATTGATACGCTGTATCAAAAGTGTACCTATATCCACCCTTCGGCTCAGCGCCGGGAAATGTATCTGCGGCTTAAAAATAAGGGAATAAAGGTTTTCACTGCCGGCAGCATTTACCGGGCTCTGGCGGATATGAATCTTCCAGAGCGGCACAAAGACAGCTTAATTGCCGCCTTTACCGTGGATAACCATAGCTTCTGGAAGAAAGAACAGCCGCCCGGGGCTGCTATGGAGCGCCAAAACCGTTGGAAAGACAACCGGGAAAAAATGCAGACAGCAATGGAAACCGGCTCTAAAGAGGAATCAGACGCCAACGAGAGTTTGCTGGAACAGGTTCAGGTGGAAAATCGGGAGAGGTACGATTATAAAAAGTTTCTTCGCCGGTTTTCCGTTTTAAAGGAGGAAATTCAGATTGATACGGACTCTTTTGATTATGGATTTTATGCCTATGGCCTGGAGCTATACGGCAATATGCCTTTGCTGGAGCCGTTGGAAACTAAGGAAATCCGCCGTGTTGAAGATTTTGTCATTGCCATTGACACTTCCATGTCTTGCTCCGGGGACTTGGTAAAACGCTTTCTGGAAGAAACCTATGCCATTTTAGCCCAGTCAGAAACGTATTTCCGGAAAATTAACATCCATATTATTCAGTGTGATGACAAGATCCAGGAGGATACGGTAATTACCAGCCAGGAAGAAATGAAGGACTATATGGACGGATTTGTCATCCGGGGGCATGGGGGAACGGATTTCCGGCCGGTATTTGAACATGTCCGGGAGCTGACAAATGCCAGCCGCTTTACGCGGCTTAGAGGACTCATTTATTTTACAGATGGAAAAGGCATTTATCCAATAGAAAGCCCGCCTTATGACACGGCTTTCGTCTTTATAAAAGATAATTACAGCGATGTTTCTGTACCGGCATGGGCCATGAAGGTGATTTTATTGCCGGAAGATCTACAAATGGAAGAACCAGGAGGAATAACAGATGAACATTAAACGGGCTAAACAGGAAATTAAAGATACGATCCAGGCGTATCTCTTAAAGGACGAATTTGGCGAGTATGCGATTCCTCCAGTCAGACAGCGTCCGGTTTTGCTTATCGGCCCGCCCGGAGTGGGAAAGACCCAGATTATGGAACAGGTGGCAAAGGAGTGTGGGATTGGCCTGGTAGCTTATACCATCACCCACCACACCCGTCAGAGCGCTGTAGGCCTGCCTTTTCTTGAGAAAAAGAATTTCGGAGGCAGAGAATATACGGTAACCGAATATACGATGAGTGAAATTGTGGCGTCAGTGTATAATAAGATGGAGGAGACCGGGCTGTCAGAAGGGATTCTGTTTTTGGACGAGATCAACTGCGTTTCTGAAACGCTGGCTCCGGCTATGCTGCAGTTTTTACAGTGTAAAACGTTTGGAAGCCACAAGATCCCGGCAGGATGGATGATCGCCGCTGCCGGAAATCCGCCGGAATACAATAAATCTGTCCGTGAATTTGACGTGGTAACCTTGGATCGCATTAAAAAAATATATGTAGAGCCGGATTATGAGGTGTGGCAGGAGTATGCGGCTTACGTAAACATCCATCCGGCGGTTCAGTCCTACTTAAAATTAAAGCCTCAAAACCTGTGCCGGATTGAGACTACTGTGGATGGCAAGCTGTTTGCCACCCCCAGAGGCTGGGAAGACCTGTCCGGGCTTATTGAGGTATATGAAAAGCTGGAAAAAAAGGTGGATCGGGAGGTAGTAGTGCAGTACCTCCAATATCCACAAATTGCCAAAGATTTTGCCAATTATCTGGAGCTGTATGATCGTTACCGCAACCAATACCAGGTAGAAGAAATTCTGGCAGGAACCATTCGGGAACAGGTGTGTGATCAGGCAGGAAAGGCACCTTTTGATGAAAGGCTGAGTTTGGTGAGCCTGCTGCTTTCCGGGCTATCCGGCCAGTTTGCTGTATGTCTGGAGCTGGCAGGTGATTTGGAAATTTTGATGAAGGAGCTCGGCCGTTATCAGTCATTCCAGGCCGCGGAAAATGACCATAGATCCGAAGAAAACAGGACAAGTGCCAGCGGAATTGAGATCCTGGAAATGATTCTATCCGGATTTTCTTTACGCTACGAGGAACAAAAAAAGGCAGAGCTTTTAACTGCCAGAGAAGATCGGCGTTTCCGCCGGGTAATTGGTTATTTAGAAAACTGGAGCAGAGAGTTAAAGGCTCAGAGAAAAACGGATCCAGAGGAAGTCTGGCAGCAGCTTCGCCGGTGGTTTGGTGCAGAAAGCGACCGTTACGAGGAATTGGCGGCATTGGGCGGAGTTATGCTGGAGCATGCTTTTGACTTTATGGAGGCGGCCTTTGGGGACAGCCAGGAGATGGTAGTATTTGTCACGGAATTAAATTCCAGGTATTCCAGCATTTCTTTTTTACAGGAATACCAGTGCGACAGGTATTACGAATACAACAAACGGCTGCTTTTTGATGAGCGGGAAGCAGATATTTTAGAAGAACTGAAAAGCCGCCATGTATAATTTAAATAATTTGGTGTACATTATCCATAGTAAACCTGCATGCGCCCGGCAGAGGACGCACCACCGCATAGGAAAGTCCGGCGGGCGCATGGGGCATACCGGAATGCATGCCGCCTGCCGGCGGCAGGATTTTCATAGAAACCAGAAATGGAGGGAATGAAATGGGTAATAAAGCATTGGATTATACGGCGCTGACAATCGGCATCATAGGGGCAGTCAACTGGGGACTTATCGGATTTTTTGATTTTAACCTGGTATCGTTCCTCTTTGGCAGTATGACCTGGGTATCCAGAATTGTATATGCCCTGGTTGGCCTGTGCGGTCTGTATTTAATCAGCTTTTATTCTCACTCCGGAGAACGGGTATAATTAATTATTTATTGTATCTTTCTAAAAAAGCCCATACGTCCTTTTTGCAGGATTGTATGGGCTTTTCATCATGAACCGGTATCTGGAAGTGAAAAGTTTTTGCATTTCAGAGCATAAACTTTATTTTTTGGAAAGTTTATGCTATCCTTTTAGCGACAGATATGAAAAGATGGTGTTTTCCAGAGACTTTAAACTTTTACTTATGGAGGAATTATATGTCGAATAGCAGGATAAAGGCAGTAATTTTTGACATGGATGGGGTGCTGATTGACAGCGAGATGATATACCTGGAGGACGTGCTTCGGTTTGCCCGGACAAAGAATCCGCAAGTAACTTTAAAAGAACTAATCAGTGTGGTAGGACGGACTGCGAGGGATACCTGGAGTATTGTGGAGCAGGCTGTGGGAAATGGCCAGGGCTGGGAAGAGCTTCGGGAAGAATACCGGGCCAAACGTACCATTTATGAGACAGTTGATTACCGTAAAATTTTCCGGACAGAGGCCAGAGACGTAATTCGTACCTTGAAAGATCAGGGATACCGCCTGGCTGTGGCATCTTCCACCAGCCTTCCTCTGGTGACCAGGGTATTGACAGAAAATGAGATTATCGGCTATTTTGATCAGGTAGTCAGCGGAAACATGTTCCGGCAGAGTAAGCCGGATCCGGAGATTTACCATTATACTGCAGGCAAATTGGGGGTAAAAGAAGAGGAATGTCTGGTTATTGAGGATTCTACCGTAGGGATTACCGCGGCGTACCGGGCGGGAATGACGGTGGCAGCAGTGATTGACGACAGGTTCGGATTTGACCGTTCCCTGGCAGACTTTGAGATTGAGACGATTGGCGGGGTGTTAGAATGTCTGAAGAAGCTAGAGGACTAGAAGAGGAAAAAGGAGAATGGGAGCGGGAGATTTTAGAGACCGCTATGGAAGCGGGCCATATCCTTTTGGAAAACGGCGCGGAAATCTTTCGTGTGGAAGAAACCATTGACCGGATCTGCCGCCATTATGGAGTGGATTTTGCCAATGCGTTTGTTTTGAGTAACGGGATTTTGATGACAGCCGGAAATGTGCGGGAGCAGTATTTTGCCAAGGTACAGCATATTCCCGTAAGCGGCGCCCATCTGGATCGGGTAGCGGCGGTAAATCAGCTGTCCCGGGAAATTGAAGCAGGCCGTTATACGGTGGAACAGGCGCGCCAGATATTAAAGGAAATCCAGAATATGCCGGGAAAGACAAAGTTTATGCAGATTCTGGCATCAGGGATTGGCAGCGGGTGCTTTTGCTATCTCTTTGGCGGAAGCCTTGCGGACTGTGGGGTGGCATTTACAGCGGGATTTCTGCTGTACATATTTGTCCTTTTTGTCAGCGGACCCAGGCTATCTAAGATTGTGGGAAATATTGCAGGCGGATTTCTGGTAACCTTTTTGTGTACAATCCTCTACCATCTTCATATAGGAGAGCATTTAAACTATATGATTATTGGGTCAATAATCCCACTGGTGCCGGGAGTGCCTTTTACCAATGCCATTCGGGACATTGCCGATGGGGATTATATTTCCGGATCAGTGCGGATGTTGGATGCATTACTGGTGTTTTTTTGCATCGCGTTAGGCGTGGGTCTGATGTTTACGGTTTATAGCCGGGTGACAGGAGGTGCGATCCTGTGATTAGTCAGATTCTTGCAGCGGCAATCGGGACGGTGGCCTTTTCCCTTCTGTTTTCAGTGCCGAAGATCTATTATCCTTACTGCGGGTTTATCGGAGGCGTTGGCTGGGTGATTTACTGCAGCCTTATTCCCATAGTGTCGCCGGCAGAAGCAACCTTTTTTGCTACAGTAGGAGTGATACTGCTTTCCAGACTTTTTGCTGTATGGGAACGATGCCCGGTGACTCTGTTTTTGATTCCGGGGATATTTCCTCTGGTGCCGGGAGCCGGGGTTTACTGGACTTCCTATTACATTGTGACGGGCGAATTAAGCCAGGCTTCTGTTACCGGATTTGAGGCTGTCAAAGTGGCGGTGGCTATTGTCCTTGGCATTGTCCTTATCTTTGAACTTCCTCAGGGAGTGTTTACGGCAATTGCAAAAATGGCACCTTTGGCCTGGAAAAACAGACGAAATGCCCGGGTGAAGATGCCTTTTATCCATAAAAAGAAAAATCAGGAGGAATTACCATGATACTAAACCATTCTGCGCCCGGCGGCGGGACTTTCATAGTAAACCTGCATGCGCCTGGCAATGGACGCACTACAGCACATGAAGGTCTGGCGGGCGCATTTGGCATACCTGAATACATGCCGCCTGCTGGCGGCGGGACTTTCATAGTAATCAAAGGCGGAAGAATTGTGGACCCGGGAAGGGGAATTGATGAGCCGGGGGATGTGTGGCTAAGAGGTGATAAGATTGAGAAGGTGCTGATTGGAGGAGGCGCTGTGCCCCAGGATAGCGCAGATGTCCGTATTATTGACGCATCCGGTAAAGTAGTTGCCCCCGGTCTGGTAGATGTCCATGTTCATTTCCGGGATCCGGGATTTACTTATAAAGAGGACATTCACACTGGCGCTGCTGCAGCCGCAAAGGGCGGATTTACTACGGTAGTCCTGATGGCCAATACCAAGCCTGTTGTGGACAATGTAAAAACCCTGCGCTATGTGTTGGAAGAGGGGAAGAAAACCGGTATCCACGTGTTAAGCGCAGCGGCGGTTTCTGTGGGATTTAAGGGAGAAGAGCTGACGGATATGGAAGCTCTGAAAGAAGCCGGGGCAGTAGGTTTTACGGATGACGGAATCCCGTTAAGAGATGGGAAGCTGGTACGGGCTGCTATGGAAAAGGCCGCCAGTTTGGATATTCCCTTAAGCTTTCACGAGGAAGATCCTGCTTTTATCACAGAGAACGGAATCAATCACGGCGCAGTTTCCCAAAAGCTTGGCATATATGGATCACCGGCGCTGGCAGAAGACGCTATGGTAGCAAGGGACATTATGATTGCCAAGGATACCGGCGCTGTTATAGAGATCCAGCATATCAGCTCCGCCAATTCTGCGGCTTTGGTACGTCTGGCGAAATCTATGGGCGCTAATGTTTGGGCGGAAGTAACTCCCCATCATTTTACTCTGACAGAGGAAGCTGTGCTAAAGTATGGCGCTATGGCCAAGATGAATCCGCCTTTACGGACAGAGTCAGACCGGACTGCCCTTATTGAGGGATTAAAAGACGGCACAATTGATATTATTGCAACGGATCACGCTCCCCACAGCACAGAAGAAAAGGCCAGGCCTTTAACCCAGGCTCCCAGCGGGATTACCGGACTGGAGACTTCCCTGGCTCTGGGAATTACCAGCCTGGTAAAGCCAGGCCATTTAACTATGGTACAGCTAATGGAGAAAATGAGCCTGAATCCGGCCCGCCTGTATCATCTGGATTGCGGCCGTCTGGAGGAAGGGAGAACGGCAGATTTGGTGATTTTTGATCCGGACAAAACCTGGCAGGTTAAGGCGGAAGAATTTGCGTCCAGGGCTTCTAACAGCCCCTTTACCGGCAGTACACTTACCGGAAAGGTGGTTTATACCATTTGTAAAGGAAAAATTGTTTATGAAGAACTATCGTAATATATTGCTGGATGTAGACGGAACCCTGTTGGATTTTGCCGCGTCTGAACGGCTGGGAATCGCCAGGGTGTTGAAACATTACGGATTTACAGCTGAAGAAGAACTCCTTCAGCGTTATCACCAGATTAACGCGGCAGCCTGGGCGGCCTTCGAGAGAGGAGAGGTTACTAAAGAACATTTGGTAAACCAACGATTTGAAGATTATTTTGGACAGCTTGGCTGCCAGGTGGACGGGGAGGAAGCAGAGGAGCTGTACAGAAATTTTTTAGATCAGTCGGCTATTTTGATCGACGGGGCTGTAGAATTGTGCAGATACTTAAAGGATAAAGGGTATGGCCTTTATGTGGTGACCAACGGCACCTCCACTACCCAGTATAAACGCCTGGCCTTGTCCGGCCTGGACATTTATATGAATGATATTTTTGTATCTGAGGATGCAAAAAGCCAGAAGCCACGGAAAGAATACTTTGATTATTGTTTTGCCCGGATCCCGGACGCTGATCCGAAAACAATGATTTTATTAGGCGATTCCCTGACTTCAGATATCCGGGGCGGCCTTATGGCAGGGACAGATACTTGCTGGTACAATCCGGCAGGACTGGCTGGAAGGGAAGTCATCCGGCCGGATTATATGATTCGGCATTTGGAAGAATTCAAGAAGATAGTGTGAAAAATTAAAGAGCTGTCGCAAAAGTAGATAAAAAATCTGCTTTTGCGATAGCTCTGTTTTTGTGCCTGAATTTTATATTGAAATTTTATATCCAGACGAACATCAGTTTATATATAAGAGTAGAATTTCTGCAATAGAGGCATTTTACAAAAATGTGTACTTTTTTGTAAATTTATAACCATTCAATATTGTTCATATTATATTAAAAATTTTATGATTTTGCAACCCTTGTTTAAAAATTTAGGCGAGTTTAGGCGGGTAAAAGTTCCCTGCAAAAAAGTACATATTTGTGTATCAAGCGGATACAGGATATTGTGTTGTCGGCTTTTGCCCTGGTAATACTCTCGCCGCTTCTGCTGCTGATTGCGCTGGCAGTGGTACTGGATGATCCACGGGGGGGGACCTGTATTCTCTCAGATCCGCTGTGGCCGGGGAGGAGAGGCGTTTCGACTTTATAAATTCCGGACAATGTGTGTGGATGCTGAAAAGCGTCTGGCTGCATTGATACCATATAATGAGATGGAGGGGCCGGTGTTTAAAATCCGGGATGACCCCCGCATTACCCGCTTGGGGCGTTTCCTGAGATCTACAGGTCTGGATGAATTGCCCCAGTTAATAAACATCCTGAAAGGGGATATGTCTATTGTGGGCCCCCGCCCCCCGCTGTTTCGGGAGGTTCAAAAGTACACTCCCTATCAGAAGCAGAGATTATCGGTCACCCCAGGCCTTACCTGTTTCTGGCAGGTGAGCCCGCACCGCAATAGTCTGAGCTTTGATACCTGGGTGGAGATGGATCTGCGGTATATCCGGGAGCAAAGCTGGCTGCTGGACTGGAAATTGATCTTTCAGACAGGAAAGACGGTCTTTCGCAGGGAGGGGCAATAATATGTTTACAAAAATTGATTTCACAAAGGAGGCTGAAGTTTGAGAGGGCAAGAAAAAGAGATGGCCAGAAATATTAAGGATGCTGCCGGGCGAAGGCGTCCGGGATGCCGCTGGGTGGTTCTGTGCCTGATTCTGGCAGCCATTGCACTGTTCTTTTCCGGCCGCTGGCTGACCTCTGATGAGTTGGAGGTAACCTTCCAACATCTGTACTCTTCTAAGATTGCGGGCGGAGAAAACATTCGGGTTGTGGTTCTGTCAGATTTACATAACCGGGAATTCGGTCCGGACAATGGGGATTTAGTGGGGCAGATTGCGGTGTTAAATCCGGATATTATTGCCATAGCAGGAGATATGGTCAATGCAGATGACGACAATTTGGATATTATTCTGTCGCTCTGTGGTAAGCTGACACAGATTGCTCCTGTCTATTATGGCCCGGGAAATCATGAGAGCAATTTGATGTATGAAAAAGGGAGTCCTCTGGAGAGTCGGCTTGAAGAGCAGGGAGTTCATGTTCTGGTCAACCGGGCAGAGGAAGTGACGGTAAACAGGACCCCCTTATTAATCGGGGGAATGCCTACATCTGTGGAAGGCTATGAGATATACGGCGCCGGGTTCTTTGAAGAATATGAAAAAAGTACAGCTTTCAAGCTTTTGATTACCCACTACCCCAGCTTATATTATGACGCAATAGCAGACGGGGCGGTGGATCTGGGCATCTGCGGCCATTACCATGGGGGACAGATCAGGCTTCCTGTGGTGGGCGGATTGTATCACGGAGATACGGGGCTGTTTCCCAGATATAACGGCGGTATGTATCATCTCCGGAATGGAACAATTTTCGTCTCCAGAGGTATGGGCGGCCACAACAGCCTTCCCAGGATTAATAACCGGCCTGAGCTGGCAGTTATTGATATTAATGGCCGGCAGGAAACCGGTTCCCAGTGAAATTGGAAAAGGAGTAAATAAGATATGCTTTTAGTAAGTGCAATAATACCGGCCTTGGTGCTGTATCTATTATATTTATACGTTGCTTTGCTCCGGCGCTTTTTCACCGTAAAGGCGAAATTGCCGGTTTTGGGACTGAAAGGAAGCTTGGGGAATCTGTCCGGAAAGAGAAGAAAGCTGGCAATGCTGGGAGTTTTATTCTTTCTGATAAGCTTTGCCGCTCAAATAGTTGGAGATCTCTATGCCCCAAGTATGCTGATGGTGTTTAACTATGAAGAGGCGGCATGGGGGCAGAATCCCAACGCTACAAGGTTTAATGAATCAGACATTCTTTCTGACGATATCCTGGAGCAGGTGGTCCAGCGGGGAGGACTGAAGCTTAGCGCAGAGCAGCTGGCCGGATATTTGACCTTGTCTACCCCGCTGGATGCGGAGAAGCTGGATGTGACCAAAGAATCGAATCTGAAGATTTCTACAGAGTTCCGGGTACATTGTTCAGAAATGGTGTCTCTGCACCATACAACGCCTAAGATGGTACTGAATATTTTGGCAGATGTGTACTGGGATGAATATTATCCTCCTTGGGAGCCACCAGTTTCCCGCT
>CAJUJM010000043.1 GCA_910586755.1 uncultured Lachnospiraceae bacterium | reverse complement strand
ACGCTTAATTGACGGTAAAAGATATGCAAAGCTACAATTGAATTATCAAAAAACTTCGGAGTAAAACAGGATAACACAAAATAACAGGATGAAGGAGGTAATACAAGTGACATTTGGAAGGAAACTGCTGAAACGGCTATTGTCAACCATATTTGTTCTCTTTGGTATTTCAATTGTTGCATTTACACTGGTGCGGGTGGCCCCGGGAAATCCGGCCAAGATGATGCTGCCGGATACGGCCACTGAGGAACAGATAGAGGCCATGGAGGAACAGATGGGATTGGATAAACCTTATATTGTCCAGTATGGAACCTTCTATGATTTTTGCGCTGGTAGGACAGTCTGTGGCCCCGGTCTGGCTCAGCTTAATGTTGATATTGATATTCGGCGTTACTTTAAAATGGCTGCCCACCCAGGGCTATGGAGGAGTGAAATACATTATTATGCCGGCTATCTGCATGGGATTTCAGTTTACAGCCATGATTACCCGAATGACCCGTACCGGAATGGTGGATGTGCTTCAGGAAGATTACATAGCGGCAACCAGGGCCAGAGGAATCAGCAAGTTTAAAGTATATACCCGTTATGCGCTGAAAAATACCCTTCTCCCGGTGGTGACCGTAATGGGAAACCAATTGGGCAATCTGCTGGCAGGTTCCGCAGTTATTGAGTCCGTATTCTCCTGGCCGGGCATGGGCCAGCTGTTGGTAACTGCCATTAATTCCAGGGATCTGCAGCTGGTACAGTCCATGCTGCTGGTAACGGCGCTGATTATTGCGGTAACCAACCTGTTGGTAGATATTCTTTATACTTTTATTGACCCGCGTATTTCATTGAATTAAAGGAGAATTTCGTATGGATAAGAAGACATTGCTCCGCCGTATAAAGAAAAGCTTTTTCTTTAAAGCCGGTTTGATTGGAATATTACTGATTGTTGGAATCTCCCTGACCTGCCCCCTGTGGATTCCCCATGATGCCATGGCCGCGGATTTATCGGCCCGCCTGGCAGAACCAGAATGGTTTTCTAACGGATTTGGCGGGAAAGTTGATATGATTATCATGCGTATCTGCGATATTTTCCTGGCAGTTCCATCCCTGATTCTGGCCCTGTGCGTGGTTGCGATTCTCGGAGTAAATTTTACAAACTTAATTATTGTAATGCTGATGACTCAGTGGGTAAAATACGCCCGCCTGGTACGGGGGAATGTGCTGGCAATCCGCAATTCCGAATATGTTCATGTGTCTGAAGTGCTGGGAGCCGGAAAGTTCCGCATTATGATTACCCAGGTGCTTCCCAATGTTGTGAACCCTTTAATTATTCAGGCCAGCCAGAACCTGGGAACGGTTATTTTGGCAGAATCCGGACTAAGTTATTTGGGATGTGGAGTTCCTCTTCCCACGCCGGCCTGGGGCTCTATGATCTCTGACGGCCGCGCTTATATTGCTCAGGCGCCCTGGATTGTATTTGCGCCCGGAGTTGCCCTGATGCTGACGGTACTGTGCTTTAACTTTTTAGGAGACGGCCTTCGGGATGTTTTGGATCCCCGAAATAAGGATTAGGAATCAGCAGGCGGCGCCTGACGGCGCGCGCCGGTACATTTGAAAGGAAAAGAGTATGGATGAATTGTTGAAAATAGAGGATCTAAGCGTAGAGTACCGTGTGGCGGGAACCGTTTCCAAAGCACTTAACAATCTGAATCTGACTATCCACAAAGGCGAGGCCCTGGGACTGGTAGGGGAGAGCGGAGCGGGAAAGACTACCACCGCATTAACCACGTTAAACCTGCTACCGCCACAGATCGGATTTGTAACCGGGGGTAAGATCTTATTTGACAACGTAAATCTGCTGGACGTGAAGGAAAAGGATATGGAAGAAATCCGGGGAGGAAAAATCGCCATGGTATTTCAGAATCCTTTGACATCGTTAAACCCGGTATTTACCGTTGGACACCAGATTGCGATGGTAATAGAGAAACATAAAAAATTAAGCAAAAAAGAGGCGGAAAAAGAAGCCGGAAAGCTTTTGGAGATGGTTGGAATTGCTTCTTACCGCCTGGAAGACTACCCTCATCAGTTTTCCGGGGGAATGCGCCAGAGAGTAGGAATCGCGGCGGCCCTGGCCTGTTCGCCAAAGCTTTTGATTGCAGACGAGCCTACTACGGCCCTGGATGTAACCATTCAGGCGCAGATTCTGGAATTGATGAAAAAGCTTCAAGGAGAGCTGGATACCTCTTTGCTGATGATTACCCACAATCTGGGCATTATTTCTGAGCTGTGTCAGAAAGTAGCGGTTATGTATGCAGGAGAGATTGTAGAATATGGCACGGTTCAGGAAGTCTTTCAGAAGCCCTGCCATTGGTATACTGTTGGCCTCCTTCATGCAATCCCCAAGCTGACCGGCGAGAGAAACCGCCTGGAATCAATCCCCGGGAATGTGGTAAACTCTCAGAATTTGCCGGAAGGCTGTAAATTCCACCCCCGCTGTACTCATTGTACAGACAAGTGTAAAAAAGAAGCCTCTCCGCTGGTCCAAATCAATGAAAACCATTACGCGGCATGCTGGGAAATGGAGGGATAGAGATGGCAGAAAAAACAACAGAAAAGAGACCGCTGGTTCAGGTAGAACATTTAAAGAAATATTTTCAGGTTCCCGGAAAGGGACAGCTCCATGCAGTAGATGGCATCAGCCTTCAGATTATGCCCCATGAAACCCTGGGACTGGTTGGAGAGAGCGGATGCGGAAAAAGTACGGTGGGAAACGTGCTGATGCAGCTTCTCGCTCCCACCTCCGGTACGGTAAAGCTGGAAGGAAAGGATATCTTTCAGGCTAAGGGCAAAGAGAAAATGGAAGTGCGTCAGGATATGCAGATGATTTTTCAGGATCCATATTCCTCTTTGAATCCCAAAAAGACTATCCGAAGCATTTTGGAAGAGCCTTTGCGTATCCATAATCTGTGCAGCGGCGAAGCCATGGAAAAGCGGGTGCAGGAACTGGCCAGGATGGCGGGACTGGAAACCTATGTACTGGATAAATTCCCTCATGAACTGGACGGCGGCAAGCGCCAGATGGTGGGGATTGCCAGGGCCCTGGCCCTGAATCCAAAATTCATCGTCTGCGACGAGCCGGTTTCGGCCTTGGATGTATCGGTGCAGGCCACTATCTTAAACCTTTTAATGGATCTGCAAAAGCAAATGGGGCTTACATATTTGTTTGTATCCCACGATTTAAGCGTGGTGCGCCATATCTCCAACCGGGTGGCAGTCATGTATTTGGGGCAGATTATTGAGCTGGCGCCTACAGATGAAATATTTGAAAATACCTGTCATCCCTATTCCATAGCCTTGCTGTCTGCGGTTCCGAAAATTGAGTTTGGAGAAAAAAGCGGCCGTATTGTCTTAAACGGCGATGTCCCCAGCCCCATTAACCCAACAGATGGCTGCAGGTTTGCTCCCAGGTGCTGGATGGCCTGTGATTCCTGCAGAACTCAGAAAACAGAGCTTAAGGAAGTGAAGCCGGGGCACCTGGTAGCCTGCCCCTATTGGGAGGAAAGCAGAAAGCGGGCGGCAGAGATTGTAGAGAGCAGAGGCGCAGTATGTTAGGACAAGGAAAAGCAAAAACAGAAGGGATTATCTGGACGCCCTTATTTATTAATGTGTTTCTCGTTAATTTTCTGGTCCATTGCTGCTCCCAGATGATGAATACGCTGACATCTAAATATGCCGCATATCTGGGAGCGCCCTCCACCATAGTGGGAGTAGTTGCGGGGATGTATGCCTATACGGCGCTGCTGTTTAAAATGGTTTCCGCTCCCGCCATTGACACCTTTAACCGGAAATATGTGCTGCTGGCTGCAGATTTTGTGATTTTTCTCTCCTTTGTGGGTTATGCCCTGTCAGATTCTATCTCCATGCTGATGGTTTCCAGACTGCTTCAGGGCTCCGGCCTTGCATTTACCACAACCTGCTGCCTGACCATTGCCTCGGACTCTCTTCCCAATGAGAAAATGTCCAGTGGAATCGGATACTTTGCCCTGGCTACGGCTCTGGCCCAGGCCATAGGGCCTACCATAGGCTTAAACTTGGCGGGGATGATAGGCTATAACCGTACGTTTGCGGTGATGGCAGGGATTATGGCAGTGGCTATGACGTTGGTATCCATGTTAAAGATCAACTTTGTAAAAACAAAGAAATTTGTCATTTCCTTAAAAACGATCATTGCAAAAGAATGCATCATCCCATCGGCGATTTTATTCATGCTGGCAGTAGCCTACTGTGTGGTAAATTCCTTTTTGGTTCTCTATGCGGAAAGCCGGGGAATCGGCGTTGGAATCGGATATTTTTTTACTGTATACGCGGTGACCATGCTGTTTTCCAGGCCCTTTATCGGGAAAATGGCGGATAAATACGGGGCGGTGCGGGTAATGATACCCTCTATGTGCTGCTTTGCAGCGGCATTTCTGCTGATCAGCGTTTCCACCAGCCTGCCTATGTTTTTGGCGGCGGCATTTATATCCGCCTTTGGATATGGGGGATGCCAACCCACTATCCAGGCGGTGAATATGAGAAGCGTGCCCAAAGAGCGGAGGGGAGCGGCAAGCTGTACCAGCTTTATCGGCCAGGACTGCGGAGCTATGCTGGGACCCATGGCAGCAGGAGCGGCAGTGGAAATGTTTGGCTATGTGAATATGTGGCGGGTGATGATTCTGCCTATTGTGCTGGCAATGGCAGCTACCATAATCTTCCGCGGCCGGATCGATCATGGGGGAGAACAAGCCGGCTAAAACTTAGTAGAAAGGAGTCTTAAAAATATGGAGAGCATGAAGTCAAGTGTAAAAAACCGCCGGGAAATCTACGATCCCAAAAGCGTATCCTGGATGAATTTACTGAGAAATTATAATAAAACAAAAAAAGTCTATGATGTGGATCCTTACGCCGAGGTTTACCAGTTTCGGGACAATGTATACGCCATTCTCACCGACAATCTGGACGGAGGATACTGTTCCTGGATCTTTTTGGTAAACGGGCCGGAAAAGTCTATGCTTATTGATACGGGCTGGGGACTGGGCAACTTAAAAGGACTGGCAGAACACTTAAGCGGCGGGCAGCCTCTGATTGTAGTCAACACCCACAATCACATGGATCATGCCTATGGAAATTGTCAGTTTGACAAGGTTTACTGTCATAAATACAGTGTTCCTTACCTGAAAATGCAGAACCCGGAAATGTGGGATTATGTGCTGGATGGTCAGGGCAGCGGAAAATGGGTGGAGTTTGATGAAAAGGATTTGATTCCTTTTAAACCCTATGAGATTGCAGGCTGTGAGGATCACCATATATTCAACCTGGGAGGAGATTACGATGTAGAATTAATCTGGCTTGCGGGGCACACTGCCGGAGGCTGCGGGTTCCTGGATAAGAAGAACCGGATTTTATTCTGCGGAGACGCTTTTATTAGTATGCGTATCGGTATTTCCGCTCCCCTTATGATAAATTCGAAAGGAGGCCCCCACTGGTTAAAGACCGGCGCCATGATCGAGAAGCCTCACGCGGAATTTGCGACCATACGGGCATTTCGGGATCAGGCGGCAGAGCTGGTCAAACGGCTGGATGAGTTTGACACGATTTTCCCCGGACACTTTATTTTAGACCTTAACAGCCGGGTGGTGCGCCACACAGTAAACGCCCTCAATGAGATTGTAGCCGATCCGGATGACTTTGACTATGAGGAAAAGCGATTCGAGGGAACCGTGACCCGGTTTAAGATGGTAAGGGAGCTGGGGGTCATTGCCTACTTAGAGAGCACGGTGGGGAATCCATGATATTGCTGAAAACCAACCGGCTTACCGTGGAGATCGCAGAGCCAGTTGAAGCGCCCTCTGCCTGTACGAGATTTGATACGTCTGCTTTTATCCGGCAGGTGACTCTGGACGGACGCCATACCTTTTGCAGGGAAGAACCGGTTCGTCCAGATCTTCCCTGTACTATGGGGACCGGACTGTGCAGCGAGATTGTGTGGCCCGTGGCGGACAGATTTCCGCCGGGCGCATGGTTTCCCAAATTTGGAGTGGGAATGTTGAAAAAGCCGGATGAGAAGGAATACTCCTTTTGGAGACGGTATGACAGGAAGATAGCTCCGGTGGCCTGCTCTTGTTCCGGAAACAGGGCATTTTTCCGGACAGAGAGCGGGGAAGCGGATGGATACCGCCTGAGGACCGCTAAAAAGGTAGTGGTAAAAGAAAATGAAATTACGGTGTTTTACCGCTTTTCTAATACAGGCGGCAAGCCGCTTTCTCTAAGGGAGTACTGCCACAACTTTATTACCATAGATAATCTCCCGATAGGAGAGGATTACCGGCTGGAGATGAATGTAAAACCCCAGGACGGAAAAATGCCGGATAAGGAATACGGAACCATTTACGGGCGGGGAAGAGGATTTTCTTATACTGGTTATACCGGGGAACCCTTTGGGATAAAAATCTCCGGCAAAGAGATAGAAGAAGGACCTTTCTGGTGGAAGCTTACCCATCAGAAAAGCTCTATATCCATACAGGAAACCGATAGCTTCCAGGCGTCCAGGGCGCTTATCTGGAGTATTGGGACGAATATTTCCCCGGAAATCTCTTACTGCTTTACTGTCCGGCCGGGAGAATCTGAGGAGTATTGGAGAAAGTGGACATTTTCGGATACAAGCCGGGAAGAGGGGAGGAAGCCGGGATGAAAAATCAGCGAATTGGAATGGATTTGACAACCGGCCCTATTTTGCCGGCCCTGCTGGTGTTTGTGCTTCCGATTTTTTTGTCCAATACCATCCAATAGCTTTATAATGCCGCCGATCTGATGATTATCGGAAAATTTGCAGGGAGCCAAGGTACGGTGGGAGTCTCTACAGGCGGGGAGATTGTAAGCCTTTTGACCTTTATCAGCAATGGCTTTCAAAGCGCGGTCCAGGTATATATCGCCCAACTGGCAGGAAAAAAGGAACACGAAAAAATCCGGGATACCATAGGAACTGCCATGACTTTCTTACTATTGACCAGCGGAGTCTTTACCCTTCTTGCGCTGGTGTTTTGCAGAGACTTGCTGGGACTTTTAAATACGCCGCCAGAGGCGTGGGAGCAGGCATACGGCTATATGGTGATTACTGCATTGGGCTTGCCCTTTATTTTTGGCTACAATGCTGTCTGCGGTATTTTATGCGGCATGGGAGAGTCCAAACGCCCGCTGGAGTTTATTACAGTGGCGGCTGTGTCCAACATTGCCCTGGATATTCTGTTTGTGGCGGTTTTGAAACAGGGAGCGGCAGGGACTGCCTGGGCGACCGTGATTGCCCAGGGATTTGCGTTTTTGGTTTCCCTTCTGTTTTTGTACAGGAAAAGGGAACAGATGGGGTTTGCCCCATGCGCCCGCCAGACTTTCGGTTGTGGCGGCGCGTCCCCCGCCGGGCGCATGCAGGTTTACTTTGGGATTCAGAGACAGCATTTGAAAGTCCTTTTAAAACTGGGGATTCCCCTGGCGATTCAGTCGGCATTTATTCATGTATCACAGATTTACTGTGCTGCCAGGGTAAATGAGTATGGTCTGGTGTTGTCGGCGGTAAACAGTGTGGGAAACCGCATTGTCCGGCTTGCCAATATTCTTACCACCAGCATGAATGCGGGAACCTCGGCCATGATTGGCCAGAGCCTGGGGGCAGGAAAGCATGACAGGGTAAAGCGGATCGTCTACACGGCCCTCTTTGTGGGAGCTGCCATTGGATTTGTCAATACTCTCATGGCAATCTTGATACCAGAACAGATTTTTGCCATATTCAGCAGCGATCCGGAGGTAATCCGGTATGGCGTTACTTATATGCGGATCTCAATTATTACGTTTATCTTATCCAGTATTTACGGGCCCTTTGGAGGAGTTGTCACAGGATCGGGATATTCCCGGCTGAACTTTATCATTGGAATGTTGGACGGGGTAATTCTCCGCATTGGAATTAGTTTGTTTTTGGCAGATATAGCGGGAATGGGAGTTTACGGATACTTCTACGGCAATGCATTGGCAAGACTGGCGCCCCTCTGCATTGCGTCAGCTTATTTTTTCAGTGGAAAATGGAAGACAAGAAAATTATTATCAGAGCGCTGACGGAGGCGAGAGATGGAACAGGATAAGTACAGAAAAGTAATTTCCCGGTTAGAGGGCCCGGCAGTGATCGGGAGCCCGGAGGCGATTTGTTATACCACAGGATTTTATACCACGGCCAGAAGGCCGGGACAGATTGGCCGGATGTATGGAGTAATCACAGAGGCAGGGGTTACCTTGGTGAGCCCAGCTAATTGGGCAGAAGAAGTTATGCGCCAGACAGCGGGGAATCCGTGGGTCAGGGTGATACCCTGGGATCCCTACCCGAAAAGCATTGGGGAACATCTGATCGATGCGCTGAGAGCGGCGGGAAGTTTTTCGGAAATCGGAATTGAGCTGTCCGGAATGGATATTTTGGCGATGAAGGCCTTGGAAGAAGGCTTTCCGGAAGCTGTGATAAAAGATATAACAGCAGAGCTGAACCGTGCCAGGATGATAAAAACTCCACAGGAAATCCAGGCGTTAAAAAAGTCGGCAGCCCTGGCATCAAAGGCCATGGAATATGCGAAAACACTGGTGCGTCCGGGAAGCCGGGAATTTGAGATGGCGGCGGAGCTGGAATACTTTATGCGGCGCGGCGGCTCTGACGGAACGCCATTTACCATGAAGGCGTTAAGCGGCCCCAACACCGCCGTAACCATCAATATACCGGGGCAGCGGGCAGTGAGAGAAGGGGACCTGGTTCTGTTTGATTTTGGCGCTGTGGTAGATCATTATACCTCTGACTGGACCAGAACCTTTGTATACGGGAAAGCCTCCAGGGAACAAAAGGAATTATACCAGCTGGTTCGGACAATAGAGCAGGAATGTATCCGCATGATAAAGCCGGGACTCCCGATTCAAAGCCTTATGGACAAAGCCTTTGAAACGGCTTCTTCTCATCCCTTTGGAAGGTGGTTTAAGCCCTACCTTGGGCACAGCATCGGGCTGTCCAGCCAGGAGTGGCCCGCCCTGGAACCAAAAGCTTTCGGTTGTTTGGAAGAGAATATGGTTATCACCATAGAGCCGGGGATTTACATACCGGAAATGGGAGGAGTCCGCATGGAAGACGAAGTTCTGGTAACCAGGGAGGGATACCAGATCCTTACGGGATTAGAAAATGAAATTTTTGAAATTTACTAGGAGGAAGGTAAATGCGAAGCATTTTCAGGATACCTTCCGACGATATGGCAGGTGACGCAGGGCGTCGCGTGCCGAGACATTATTATACTAGGAGGGATGGCAATGACAGATAGAAAAAAAGCGGTGGTCACTGGCGGAAGCACCGGAATTGGCCGGGGGATTACTTACTGCCTGGCAGAAGCAGGCTATGATGTAGCGTTTTCTTACAGGAGCAATAAGGAATCGGCCGCCCAGGTGCTGAACAATTTAATAAAGAGCTGGCCGGAAGGACATTTTTTTATGCTGGAAGCGGACTTTGGAAAAAGGGGGCAGGAGAAGGCGTTTTTTGATAAGGCAATCGAATGTTTGGACGGACTGGACCTGCTGGTAAACAATGCTGGCGTCACATTAAAGGACAGCATTTTTGATTTGGATGAGGAGCAGATGGACAGTCTGCTAAATGTAGATTTTCGCAGCTATGTTCTGCTTATGAAAGAGGCGGTTACCTACATGGCGGCTAAGAAAATCAGGGGAAACGTGGTAAATATTACCTCTACCCGGGCAGACAGAGCCTATCCGAAAGACGGGCTTTATGGAGCGGTGAAGGCAGGGATCAACCGGGTGATTCAATCCTTTGCCTTAGATGCGGCGCCTTACGGAATTCGGATTAACAATGTGGCTCCGGGAGCCACCAAACGTCTTACTCCGGAGGAAATGGAGATGCAGAAGGACTCCGTTCATGTGAAAAAAATCGGTTATCTTTCCGAAAGAATCCCTCTGGAGCGTTACGGCCTGCCGGAGGACATGGGGAATGCGGTAGTCTTTCTGGCATCGGAAAAGGCGTCCTATATTACCGGCGCAACGCTGAAAATTGACGGCGGACTTACCTTGCCGGGGATGCCGGAGACGCCGGAGGAAAGCCAAAAGGGATGGGGCGCATCAAAAAAGGAAATTTCCTGGACAAGCAGGTGACAGGAAAAGGCGCGTGCCGGTACAAGGAAAAAGGAGGAAAGCAGTCGTGAAGATTACGGAAGTAAAAACGATTTTAACATCGCCCAATCAAAATTACTTATTTGTAAAGATTGTGACAGACAGCGGTCTTTACGGGGTGGGGGATGCATCCTTAAATGGCAGGGAGCAGACGGTGGCCGCCTTAATAGACGGCTATCTGGCGCATATGCTCGTTGGCCGGGATCCCTTGCAGATAGAGGATTTTTGGCAGTTGGTTTACCGGGGAAGCTATTGGCGGGGCGGAAATATTATGATGAGCGCGCTGTCCGGTATCGACATGGCTCTGTGGGACATTTTAGGAAAAGTCGCAGACAAACCGCTTTATGCCCTTCTGGGAGGCAAACAGAGGGATAAGGTTCTGTGCTACGCGCATGTTTTGGGCTCTACCAATGAAGAAAAAATCGCCAGAGCGGCAGATTATGTAAAAGAGAGAGGACTCAAAGTCATCCGCCTGCGGGCCGGGCTTCCGGCCGCTCATGGAACCTTTGGAAATCAGAGGGGGCAGGCAGGGCCAAAGGTGGAACCCTGGAACCCGGAGGAGGAGATTGCCGGTACCATTGACTATTTTGTCAAGGTTCGAAAAGAAGTGGGAGACAACGTGGGGATTATCTACGACCTTCATGAGAGATTCAGCCCGGAACAGGCAATCTATATTATGCGGTGTCTGGAAGAATACCGCCCGTATTTTATTGAGGATCCGGTAGCGCCCGACAGCGTGGACAGCCTGCGCTCTGTCCGCAGTAAAACGGCTGTATCCATTGGGTTTGGCGAGCTGTATAAGAGCCGGTGGGAGTGTCTGCCTGCAGTCACAGAGCGTCTTGCCGATTACCTGCGGTGTGATATTATCCGGATTGGAGGAATCACAGAGGCGCGGAAGATAGCGGTGCTGGCGGAGACTTATGACGTGAAAATGGCCTGGCATGGCCCCAATGATGTGTCCCCCATTACCCATGCCGTAAACTGGCATCTCAATGTATCTCAGTACAATTTCGGAATCCAGGAGGATGGAACCACAGACGGGTTGATCAAAAACGTAATCTTTGGCGGCCCGGTTTATGACAACGGCTATCTTTTCATGAAGGACGGGCCTGGTATTGGGTGTGATATTGACGAAGAAGCAGCCGCGGCTTATCCTTTCCGAAAGGCGTATATACCGGTGTGCAGGCAGGAGGATGGAAGTATTCATACGTGGTAGGCTATGAGAAACTCAGACGGAGCGTCTTTAAGCATACCGGGCAAGGAATCCACGATTGATAAAAAACGCACGATTTTGTTGATATTACCGTTCGATATGTGTATAATTATAATAGACAAAAAATTGGAGGTGATTTTGTGTCTATTACAGCGACAGAATTAAAGATGAATTTGGGAAAGTATCTTCTTATGGCAGAAAAAGAAGATATTTATATTACACGGAATGGGAAAATAGTGGCGAAACTTTCTAATCCTTACCAGGATCGTGTGGATGTGGCGAAATCCTTATTTGGGATTATTCCTGATGAAATGACATTAGAGGAAACCCGTGAGGAAAGGCTGGGAAAAATATGAGGGTTTTGATTGATACTTGTATTATTATAGACGCACTGCAGTCCCGTCTTCCTTTTAAGGACAATGCACAGGAAATTTTTCTTCTTGCTGCTAACAGACAGTTTGAGGGATTTATCACGGCAAAGGCCTCTACGGATATTTATTATGTAACTCAAAAATATCTCCACAGCGATAAGGAAACACGGAAGGTATTGAGTGGGCTGTATATGCTGTTTGAGCTGTTAGACACAGCAGGGATGGATTGCCGGAAAGCAATTTCTTCAGAAATGACTGATTTTGAGGACGCAGTTATGGTCGAAACTGCGCTTCGCTGTGGAATGGATTGTATCGTTACCAGGAATGTAAAAGACTACGAAAAGTCACTGATTGAGATATATCAGCCGGATGAATTTTTAGAACTTTTTCATCAGAGGGAAATGGAATAAACTGCAGGACTTTGAAAATTGTATAAGATAAATCTTGAAGAAAAAGCAAGGACAGCCCGATAAAAGTCATCCTTGCTTTTTCTTGATCTATTTGTTATAATTCTATTTAGATAATTATCTAAATACTATCGCATCCACCATCAGGTGAAATCTGAAGTTTAGAGGCCATCTGACGAATTGGCAGGTGCCGCTGGACGGCGCGTGCCGGTACAACAGGAGGAAGAAGAGGAGGATATATGGGCTTTGCGGATACATTTAAGGCATTATCCGATCCGGTGCGCCGGGATATTCTCATACTTTTAAAAAATGGGAAAAAATTATCGGCCGGGGAGATTGCCAGCCACTTTGATATTTCCAGCGCAACGATTTCCTACCACTTAAACCTGTTGAAAAAAGCGGAGCTGGTTATGGAATCAAAATATAAAAATTTCGTATATTATGAGTTGAACACCTCTGTGGTTGAGGAAATTATGCTGTGGCTTTCAGAACTGAGAGGAAAAGAGGATTATGAAGAGTTCAAAGAAACTGACAATCGCAACAACAGCAGTGGCGCTGATTCCCTGTCTGGTGGGTCTGATTCTGTGGAACCGCCTGCCGGAACAGGTGCCCACTCACTGGAATTTTAAGAATCAGATCGACGGATATAGTTCCAAGGCCATGCTGGTATTTGGAATGCCGTTTTTTATGGCAGCTATGCAGCTGTTTTTGCTGTTTATGTACCAAAATGACCCGAAGCGTCAGAATATCAGTAAAAAGTTATTTTACCTCATAGCCTGGATCCTGCCGGTTATGAGTGTGGTTCTGACTTCGGCAAGCTATAGCATTGCCATGGGTTTTGCCATAAATATAGGGAGACTTGTAAATATTATGCTGGGGCTCCTTTTTATTGGAATAGGAAATTATCTGCCAAAAAGCAAGCAGAGCTATACCACAGGGCTTAAAATGCCCTGGACCTTATCCAGTGAAGAAAACTGGAACCGGACCCACCGGCTGGCCGGTTGGCTGTGGATGCTGGGCGGAGTCCTGTTTCTTATCAATAGCTTCCGGCCCAGCCAGTGGATGTTTTTTCTGGTGCTGATTTTGATATCCGGAATACCGGGAGCATATTCATACTGGCTGTACCGAAAAGGGATTTGATACCGGTTTGCCCGTTAAAGACCGCAAAGGGTACGAATCACTTTCCCAGCGATCATAAGACCGGCTACAGGAGGGACAAAGGCAATACTGCCGGGAGTAGAGCGGCGAAGGGACTGAGAAGCAATCATGCCTTGAACCGCCGCATTACCGGCATCTATTGCCTTGCCAGCATCAGGTGCCTGACTAATATCTGCCATCTGTCCGGTATCAGCCGCCTCCAGCGGCTTTCGCGGCTCTTCCTTTGAGTACAGCACCTCCAGACAGGGGATGTCCCTCTTTTTTAATTCCCTACGCATAACTCTGCATAGGGGGCAGACGGAGGTTTTATAAATATCTGTAATTTCAAACAGCTCCGGGTGCAGCTTGTTGCCGGTTCCCATGGAGGAGATAAGGGGAATGGAATGTTTCCAACTGTATTCTGCAATGGCCAGCTTTGCGCTGACCGTATCAATGGCGTCGATGATATAGTCAATGGAAGAAACCTCATTTAATACCTGCCGGAAAAAGGAATCCACATTGTCCGGCAGGATAAACTGGTTTATGGACAAGACCTGGCAAAGAGGATTAATATCCGCGATTTTTTCTTTCATAACCTCTGTTTTGTAACGCCCCACCGTGCTGTGGCAGGCAATGCTCTGCCGGTTAATATTAGACAGGGCCACCCGGTCATTGTCTGCCAGAATCAGGCGGCCCACTCCGCTGCGGGCCAGGGCTTCCACTGCATGGGAGCCTACGCCGCCCACGCCAAATACTACCACCGTACTGCGGCTTAAAGTTTCCATTCCTTCCTGTCCGATTAACATTTCTGTCCGGGAAAATTCCGGCAGCTTTCTTTCCATAGATATCCTCCTGTTGTACCGGCACCCGCCGCTGCAAGTCATCAGCCAATTGGTCAGAACATATTCTTACACGTCACATGAGATTCTTGTCTGGCATACGCAGCTGCTCTTTTACTAAATCCTCTAAGGTTACATGATCCACTACCTGATTAATGGCATCCGCCAGATCCTCCCATACAGAGAGAACCGCACACTCCCCGGCGCGGCCGCACTGGTTGGGGCTGTCCTCCAGGCAGGGAACCGGGGCCAGGCTTCCTTCCGCTAAACGGAGTATTTCCCCTACGGTATAATCTTTCGGAGCCCGGGCCAGACGGTAGCCGCCCTGAGCGCCTCTCATACTCTTGATAAAGCCGGCCCGGGACAGGCTCATGGCAATCTGCTCTAAATATTTAACGGAAATCTGCTGGCGTTCTGCCACCTGATTTAATTTGGTACATGTTTCTGGCGCAAGGGCAAATTCCAGCATCATCCGGAGGGCATAGCGGCCCTTTGTAGAGATCTTCATGGGAAAAAGCTCCTTTCTGACTATTCTTATCGTATTACTATACATGATATATTGGAGAAAGTAAAGCGGCATCTGCCTTTCCTTTTTTGCCAAATTGTGCTATCATAACAGAAGCAGCAGAAAATTTCTGCTTTTTGGAGGAGGCGCAGAGACATGGCAGGGAAAACGTCAGGCAACACCATGCTCATGACAGAAGGAGTGATATGGAAACAGCTCCTTCTATTTTCATTTCCGCTTTTAATCGGCAACTTATTCCAACAGCTATATAATACAGTGGACTCCATTGTTGTGGGGAATTTCATCGGAAGCCAGGCCCTGGCGGCAGTTGGCTCCAGCAATTCCCTTATCAATCTGATCATCGGAATGTTTATGGGAATTGCCACCGGGGCCGGCGTGATTATCTCCCAGTATTATGGGGCCGGGGATGAGAAAAAGCTTTCATGGGCGGTTCACACCTGTATTGCCTTAAGCCTTATAGGCGGCGCGCTTTTAAGTGTCCTGGGCGTAGCGTTGTCCCCCTTTATCCTCGACTGGATGGGGACTCCGGAGGACGTAATCGACAATTCCATCATTTATTTCCGGATATTTTTTTCCGGCTCTCTGTTTAATTTACTCTATAACATGGCGGCGGGAATCCTGAGGGCTGTGGGGGATTCCAAACGCCCGCTGTATTATCTTTGTATTTCCTCGGTAATAAATATTGTGTTGGATCTGGTGTTTGTGGTAAACTTTTCCATGGGAATTGCTGGGGTGGGATATGCCACGATTATTGCCCAGGCGGTTTCTGCGGTGCTGGCAATTTTGGCGCTTATGGGTACAAAAGACATTTACCGGGTAGAATTAAAAAAGGTTGCCATTGATCACCGGATGGTGAAGCGGATCCTGGCAATCGGCATCCCCAGCGGGCTGCAGCAGTCTATTATCTCCCTGTCCAACGTAATAGTACAGGCCAACATCAATGTCTACGGCTCCGCCGCTATGGCAGGCTATGGGGCCTATAACAAGATTGACGGATTTGTTATGCTGCCTTTGCAGAGTTTCTGCATTGCGGCAACTACCTTTACAGGACAAAATATCGGGGCAGGCAAAAAAGAACGGGTAAAGAAGGGGATTTTTGAGGGCTTTGCTATCAGTTTTCTCTACACCCTGATTTTAAGTCCCATTTTATTCTGGAAAACCAGGGATTTGCTGCAGATTTTCAGCAGCGACCCGGAAGTTCTGGAATACGGCGTTACTGTATTTAAGATTCTGCTTCCATTTTACTGCCTTCTGTCTGTTCATCAGATTTTAATGGGAACCTTCCGGGGAGCAGGAAAGACTATGGTTACTATGCTCATTGGAGTGGGCAATATGTGTGTGCTCCGAATGATCTATATAAACGGGCTGGTTCCCTTTTTCCCCAGCTTTGAAGCGGTGATGCTGTGCTATCCTATTACATGGACAACCACCACTCTGATGGATGTACTGTACTGCTGGAAAGGGAAATGGATGCCTTTTTAAAAAATGATGTATGTAAGAAAGAGAGGAAGCTTAACATGATTGATGGATTTATCCGGGCTGCAGCCGCTACTCCTAAGGGAAAGGTTGCGGATCCCCAGTGGAACCGGGAACAGATGGAAGCCATCATGAAAACCTGTAACCGGGAAGGGGTAAAGATCCTGGTATTTCCCGAGCTTGCCATTACGGGTTATACCTGTGGGGATTTGTTTTTACAGTTTTCATTAATCCGGAAAGCAAAGGAAGAACTGAAAAAGCTGATTGAGGCAACGAAGGGGCAGGACATGCTGGTGGTTGCAGGCACGCCCTGGGAACACAAAGGCAAGCTTTACAATGTGGCGGCAGTTCTCTTTGAGGGGGAACTTTTGGGGCTGGTTCCCAAGACCCATATTCCCAATTATTCAGAGTTTTATGAGATGCGGTATTTTGAACCTGCCGGGAAAGAGCCGGTGCTGACGGATTTTTATGGGGACAAGGTTATAATGGGAGCCAATGTGCTGTTTCAGTGCAAAAATGTACCTGGCCTTACCATTGCGGCAGAAATCTGTGAGGATGTATGGGCGCCTGACCCGCCCAGTATTTCCCACGCCATGGCAGGAGCTACGGTGATTGTAAACTGTTCTGCCAGCGATGAAACCACCGGAAAGGATACTTACCGGAGAAATCTTATCTGCGGCCAGTCCGCCAGGCTTGTAAGCGGCTATGTCTATGCCAATGCCGGGGACGGGGAGTCCACTCAGGATCTGGTCTTTGGAGGCCAGAATATCATTGCGGAAAACGGAACCTTGTTAAAGGAATCCACCCGGTTTACCAATGAAACCATTATTGGAGACCTGGATCTGGAGAGGATTGAGGCGGAAAGAAGGCGTATGAACACCTTCCGGCCTTTAGAAGGGACAGAATATCTGACCACGGCCTTTGCATATAAAAATACAGAATGTTCTTATGGGGAGAAAATAGGGCGGGAACTTTTGCGTTTTATCAATCCTTCCCCCTTTGTGCCCGGAAATGAGACGGACAGGAGCCGCCGGTGTCAGGAGATTTTTATGATTCAGGCTATGGGATTGAAAAAGCGTCTGGAACATACCTCCACTACCCGGGCAGTGGTAGGGTTATCCGGAGGACTGGATTCCACCCTGGCTTTGCTGGTATGCGTAAAGGCATTTGATATGCTGGGGCTTCCAAGAAATCAGATCCGCTGTATTACCATGCCCTGTTTTGGAACCACAGACCGAACCTATCAAAACGCCTGCGCCATGGCGAAAGAGGTGGGGGCAGAGCTTCAGGAGATTGTGATTAAGGAAGCAGTCTCCCTCCATTTTCGGGATATTGGACACGATCCGGATAAACGGGACGTTACCTACGAAAACAGCCAAGCAAGGGAGAGAACCCAGGTACTGATGGATGTGGCCAATGACATAGGGGCGCTGGTAATCGGCACTGGAGATATGTCGGAGCTGGCCCTTGGCTGGGCTACCTATAACGGCGATCACATGTCCATGTACGGAGTCAACGCCTCTGTCCCCAAGACCCTGGTGCGTCACCTGGTAAGATATTATGCAGAAACCTGCGGGGATGGAGAGCTTTCCAGGGTTCTGCTTGATGTTTTGGGTACTCCGGTAAGCCCGGAGCTTCTGCCGCCAAAAGAAGGGGAAATTGCCCAGAAAACCGAGGATCTGGTGGGGCCCTATGAGCTTCATGACTTCTTTTTATATTATATTCTGCGGTTCGGGTATATGCCGGGAAAGATTTACCGCATGGCTTGTCAGGCTTTTGATGGGGAGTATGACAGGGGGACGATTTTAAAATGGCTCAAGGTATTTTACAGAAGATTTTTCAGCCAGCAGTTTAAACGCTCCTGCCTGCCGGACGGACCTAAGGTAGGAGCCGCGGCCCTGTCTCCCAGAGGCGATCTCCGGATGCCCAGCGACGCCTCTGCCAGGATCTGGCTGGAGGAATTAGAGAGGATAAGCCTATAGCATGATTACCAGCACTAAGAATCAACAGGTAAAATATGTCCAGAATCTGATAAAAAAGGGAAAAGCCAGACGGGAAGAGGGCGTCTACGTAGTGGAGGGACTGCGGATTTGCCGGGAGATTCCGGAAAAAGAAGTCATAACCCTTTATGTAACCCAGGCGTTTTTAAGGGAGCATAGGGCGGAGGCGGAATTTTTTCGGGGATATCCCTGTGAGATGGTGTCCGATGATGTGATGAAAGCCATGGCAGATACGCAAACCCCTCAGGGAGTGCTGGCAGTGGTCCGCCAAAAGGCCTGGGGCCTTAAGGATGTAACCGGCGGGGCCGGAAGCCAAAAAGAGAGAGAAAAGTCCCGCCCTGCCTGCGTGATGATACTGGAGAACATTCAGGATCCGGGCAATTTGGGAACCATACTCCGGGCCGGGGAGGGGGCCGGGGTTACCGGCGTTATTATGGATAAGAATACAGTGGATATCTATAATCCCAAGGTAATCCGTTCTACCATGGGTTCCGTGTTCCGTATGCCTTTTGTCTGTACCGGGGATCTTTTCGGTACATTAAAAAATATGAAGCAGAACGGAATCCGCCTGTATGCCGCTCATTTAGAGGGAAAAAATTCCTATGATCAGGAGGATTTTACCTGTCCCTGCGGTTTTCTGATTGGCAATGAGGCCAATGGACTGACAAAGGAGACTGCGGCTCTTGCAGACACTTATATCCGAATTCCCATGTTGGGCCAGGTAGAGTCTTTAAACGCTGCTGTAGCCGCCTCTGTCCTCATGTTTGAGGCCGCCAGACAGCGGCGTGGAGTCAGAGAATAGACAGGATATTGCCAAATTATTTGTAACAGTTCAGACGGCGGGGAATTTTATCTCAAATTCCACATCGGATGGACATCCGACGCTTCTTGTCCGGCGCAGCCGGGCAAGAAGATACCCGTCTGAACTGTTACAATTGTTTATAAAAATGTAAGATCTGGAGCCGCCGGCGCGGTTGTATTGGCGGTTCCGATATGCTATAATGTCCGCATAGGGCAGAGTCTCTGCCTGTGACGTATGTACTCATGGCGTAATAAACTACATTAAAAGAGAAAGGGGGCGGAAGCTATGACACCGATTATGTGGCTAATCATATTTGTTATCTTGCTGGGTATTGAGATAGCTACCATGGCGTTGACCACCATATGGTTTGCAGCCGGGGCTCTGGTGTCCTTTGCCTTAAGTTTTACCGGGATAGGAACGGAAGCGCAGCTGGTGGTTTTTGTGATAGTATCCTTTGTAGTCCTGATTCTGGTCAGGCCTTTTGCAAAGAAATATGTAAACGGCGCCATTACCAAGACAAATGCGGAAAGCCTGGTGGGAAAGCAGGCAAAAGTTACGGCTGCGGTAGATAATTTAAATGCCACCGGGGCAGCGATTATTAATGGCCAGGAATGGACGGCCAGAAGCGTCCGGGATGATTTGGTATTGAAGGAAGGTACCATTGTAACTGTCAAAGAGATTCGGGGCGTCAAGCTGATTGTAGCGGACGACGCCCGGTAGGAGGGAGATTTATGGGAGGAATTATTTTAGTTGTCATACTGTTACTGATTGTGTTGATTGTGCTGGCATCCTGCATTAAGATTGTGCCCCAGGCCCAGGCAGTAGTGATAGAGCGGTTAGGCGCTTACCAGACTACCTGGTCCACTGGCCTGAATTTTAAGATTCCCATTATTGAGAGAGTGGCAAAGAGGGTAAATTTAAAGGAACAGGTAGCGGACTTCCCGCCTCAGCCGGTTATTACCAAGGATAATGTAACCATGCGGATTGACACGGTTGTGTTTTTCCAGATTACCGATCCCAAGCTGTATGCTTACGGCGTGGAGAATCCGATTATGGCCATTGAAAACCTGACAGCCACTACCCTTAGAAATATTATCGGTGAGATGGAGCTTGATCAGACCTTAACCTCCAGAGAGACCATTAACGCCAAGATGCGGGCGTCTCTGGATATTGCAACAGACCCGTGGGGCATTAAAGTAAACCGCGTGGAGCTTAAGAATATTATTCCTCCGGCTGCTATTCAGGACGCTATGGAGAAGCAGATGAAGGCAGAGCGTGAGCGCCGTGAGGCGATCCTCCGTGCAGAAGGCGAGAAGAAGTCTACGGTTCTGGTAGCGGAAGGAAAGAAGGAATCTGCGATTCTGGATGCTGAGGCAGATAAACAGGCAGCCATCCTCCGCGCTGAGGCAGAGAAAGAGAAGCGGATCAAGGAGGCAGAGGGCCAGGCGGAGGCGATTCTAAAGATCCAGCAGGCTCAGGCAGATGGTATTCGGTTTATCAAAGAAGCCGGGGCTGACACATCGGTTCTCCAGTTAAAGAGCTTAGAGGCATTTCAGGCGGCAGCCAACGGACGGGCAACTAAAATTATTATTCCGTCTGAGATTCAGGGACTGGCCGGACTGGTTACCTCTATGACAGAGATTGCCAAAAAGGCAGAAGGGGATATGAAGTAGATTCGGAAGAAAAAGGGGCAGGCGCAGAGTGGAAAAAAGCGGGCTTCCGGAAAGGAAGAGCCGGCAGATTCACTTTGCGCCGGTTTTTTATCTCTAAACAGATCTCCTCAGTGAACAGGGAATAGAAAAAGGAGGGACCAATGGAACTGCAGATTGACGATTCAAAGGAATACGGTATTGTTTTAGAGGGAGGCGGCGCAAGGGGCGCTTACCAGATAGGCGCGTGGAAAGCGCTTAAAGAGGCCGGAATCTCTATAAAGGGAATTTCCGGGGCTTCTGTAGGCGCGCTAAACGGCGCTCTGATGTGTATGGATGACCTGGAAAAGGCAGAATACATCTGGGAGAACATTACTTATTCCAAGGTAATGGATGTAGAAGACTCTATTATGGAAAAGCTGTTGTCCTTCAACCTGACCACTGAGGATCTCCAGGAAATATTAAGTATTATGAGAAAAATATTTTCTGACAGAGGGATGGAAATAACCCCTCTTCGAAATCTGATTACCGAAACGGTAGATGAAGACAGAATCCGCAAGTCCTCCAGAGATCTGTTTGTGGTAACCTATTCCCTGTCAGACAGGAAAAAGCTTCTGATCGATGTAAAATCCCTGCCGGAAGGGGAGATTGGAAATATGCTTCTTGCCAGCGCCTATTTTCTGGCCTTTAAAAATGAAAAGCTGGGAGGAAAACGGTATGTGGACGGCGGCAGCGTGGATAATGTTCCCATTGAGCCTCTTCTGAATGAAGGCTATAAAGATATTATTGTCCTGCGGATTTACGGCCTGGGAAGGGACAGTCAGCGCTTTTTAGAGATTCCGGAGGATGTCCGGCTTTATCCGGTTGCACCCCGGCAGGATTTAGGTGGGATCCTGGATTTCAATAAGAAAAAGGCCAGAAAAAATATGGTTTTAGGATATTTTGATGCAAAACGGATGCTTTATGGTCTTTGGGGCCGAAGCTACTATATTGATGCCCCGGGGACAGAAGCCTACTATTTTGACAGGATGCTGTCTGAGATGGAACTGTTAAAACTCTATATCCGCCCGGTTTTAGAAGATGAGGGCTGGGAAGGACTGGAAGGTTACCGCCCTTTTACAGAGAGGATATTCCCTCACCTGGCAGATCGGCTTCGCCTTAAGGCGGATTGGGACTACAAAGAGCTTTATCTGGCAGTTTTGGAAGAGATGGCTAAAAAGCTGCGGTTGAAGAGATTTTATATTTATACAGCGGAGGAGCTGGTAAAAGAAGTACAGAAGAAGCTGGGCACACTTGACAGGCGTCTGCCAATATAGTATTTTATATCTACAAAAATCTCATATAAACAAGGGGAGAACAAGAAAATGGATTTAAAGGGAAGACATTTTTTGACATTGAAAGATTATACACCGGAAGAGATTACTTATTTATTGGATCTGGCGGCGGATTTAAAGGACAAAAAGAAAAAGGGTGTGCTCACCCACACTTTAAAGGGAAAGAACGTTGCTCTGATTTTTGAAAAGACAAGCACCCGGACCAGGTGCTCCTTTGAGGTGGCCGCCCACGATTTGGGGATGGGTTCTACTTATCTGGATCCCAAGGCTTCCCAGATTGGCAAGAAGGAGAGCATTGCAGATACAGCCAGGGTTTTAGGCCGGTTATACGAAGGAATCGAATACCGGGGATACGGCCAGGAAATTGTGGAAGAGCTGGCCCGATATGCAGGAGTTCCGGTTTGGAACGGACTGACCAATGAGTACCATCCCACTCAGATGTTAGCGGATCTTTTGACTATCCGGGAGCACTTTGGCCGGTTGCAGGGCCTGCGTCTGGCCTATATGGGGGATGCCCGGTATAATATGGGCAATTCTCTGATGATTGCCTGTTCCAAAATGGGCATGGACTTTGTGGCCTGTGCACCTGAGAAATATTTCCCCAATGAAGAGCTGGTAAGCCAGTGCCGGGGGTATGCGGCCCAGTCCGGCGGCAGTTTGACGCTGACATCCGATGTGACTGCCGGAACCAAAGGGGCGGATGTGGTTTATACGGATGTCTGGGTGTCTATGGGAGAGTCGGACGAAGTTTGGGAAGAGAGGATCCGGGAATTATCCCCATACAAGGTTACTATGGATGTGATGAAAAATGCAGGTGAGAAAGCCATTTTCCTTCACTGCCTGCCTGCATTCCATGATTTGAAGACCGGTATCGGCAAGGAGATGGGGGAGCGCTTTGGGATTCAGGATATGGAAGTAACGGATCAGGTGTTTGAAAGCAGCCAGTCTAAGGTATTTGATGAAGCGGAGAACCGTGTCCATACCATTAAGGCCGTGATGGCAGCCACGTTGGGAGGCGTATAAATGTACGGTCAAGCCGGAAAGAAGATATCTAAAAACAGCCGCTTTATGCTGGATCTGATCCATATTGTTATCGGACTGGCTATTGTGGTAATGGCGGTTATAACATTTTTAAATCCAGAGACCCACTTAACTTTATTTCCCATTATTTTTTTCCTGGCAGCGGTTTTGAATTTTGTCAACGGTTATTTTAAGATTGTCCAGAGCGGCAGAAGTAAAAAGAAAAAAATCAGTGGGGTTCTTCTGCTTTTTATGGGCCTGTGCCTCACTGCTTTGGCTGTGATCAGCGCCATAAGCTTGTGGAGGTAACGATGGATCAGAAGTTTCTTACAGAAGAAGCCATATTGGCAGAGATAACAGGGAGCTGGGCCGGAAAACGGATCAAGGTGTTTTCGGAGACAGATTCCACCAATATCCAGTGCAGAAGGCTGGCGGCAGAGGGATGGCCGGAGGGGACCCTTGTGGTTTCCGAATGTCAGAACGCCGGTAAAGGAAGAAGGGGACGAGGCTGGGTATCGCCTGCAGGGACAGGGATCTGGATGAGCCTGCTCCTGCGCCCTGAGATTCCGCCCCAGAAGGCATCCATGCTGACCCTGGTAGCTGCGCTGGCCGTAGAAAAGGGAATCCGCCTTGGGACCGGTCTGGACAGCAGGATTAAATGGCCAAACGACCTGGTAATAGGTCAAAAGAAAATCTGCGGCATACTCACCGAAATGCGGACTCAGGGGAATGTGACGGAGCATGTAGTAGTAGGGATAGGAATTAATGCCAATATAAAGGAGTTTCCAGAAGAGATTAAAGAGTCTGCCACGTCCCTCTATCTGGTAAAAGGAGAGGAGATAAACCGGAAAAAGGTGATAGGCTGTGTGATGGCGGCTTTTGAAGAATACTGGGAAACCTTTTTGCAGACTCTGGATTTAAGGGCTTTGAAGGAGGAATATGATGCAAAGCTGGTTAATCTGGGCCGCCAGGTGCGGGTGCTGGAGCCGGGGGGAGAGTATACAGGCCTGTGCCGGGGAATCGGTTCGGAGGGAGAATTGCTGGTGGTCTTACCTGACGGAGAGGAAAAGACGATTTTTTCCGGAGAGGTCTCGGTAAGAGGAGTATATGGGTATGTCTGAAACAGATTCTATCAAACAGCTTTATGACAGCATTCAGGTTTTAGAGGACCTGTCTTCCCGGGACGGGGAGAGGGAACTTTCTGAGGAAGAAAGGCTAAGGGGCTTAAACCGCCCGCTGCTGGCGTGGTACAGAGAAAATGCCAGAACACTTCCCTGGAGAGGGAGTAAAGACCCGTACCGGATTTGGATCTCGGAAATTATGCTTCAGCAAACCCGGGTAGAAGCGGTTAAGCCCTATTTCAGGCGCTTTTTAGAAGAGCTTCCGGATATCGAGAGTTTAGCTAAGGTTCCGGAGGAACGGCTTTTAAAGCTTTGGGAGGGGCTAGGCTACTACAGCCGGGCCAAAAATCTGCAAAAGTGCGCCAGGATTTTGATGGAAACCTATGGAGGAAAAATGCCGGAGGAATTCGGGGAAATCCTGAAGCTTCCGGGTATCGGAAGCTATACGGCGGGAGCCATTGCATCCATCGCTTTTTCCATACCGGTTCCGGCAGTTGACGGGAATGTTCTGCGGGTTACCGCCAGGGTGCTGGGAGACAGGACGGATATTGCCAAACCCTCTTTTAAAAAGAGGATAGAAAGCCTTTTAAAAACCACTATGCCTCAGGAACATCCGGGAGATTTTAACCAGGCTCTTATTGAAACCGGAGCTTTGGTTTGTGTACCTAACGGAGAACCTAAATGTCTGGTTTGTCCTCTGGCTTCTTTGTGCAAAGCCGGGCGGGACGGGATGTACCGGGAGATCCCCTGGAAAGCCCCTAAAAGGGCCAGGAAAAAAGAGGCTTTCACAGTCCTTGTTTTGGAACGGGAAGGGCAGATTGCTTTGAGAAAGCGCCCGCCGTCAGGGCTTTTGGCATCCCTTTATGAGCTTCCCAATGAGCCGGGAAGGCTGGAGGAAAAAGATCTTCCGGAGGCCTTTGGATTTGAAAAAGGAGAGATCCTTTCAGTGGAGCCTCTTCCGGAGGCAAAGCATATCTTTTCCCACGTAGAATGGGAGATGACCGGATACCGGGTCCGGCTGAGACAGACTGCCGGGGGCGGTTTGGACATGTTTTTTACGGAAAAGAAGAATCTGGAGGGAAAATATCCGCTTCCAAATGCATTTTCGGCGTATAGGAAATTAATAATGTGAGATAATGAGAAAGAGGGAAAGGAATGGATAAACTTCTTTTTATTGTAAATCCGTGCTCAGGAAGAGAGCAGATACGAAACAGATTAATTGATATTTTAGATGTCTTTACCAAGGCTGGATACTGCGTCCAGGTTCATGTCACACAGAGCCGGGGGGATGCAAGAGAAACGGTAATCAATCAGGGAGGAGATGCGCTGGCCGTTGTCTGCAGCGGCGGAGACGGCACCCTGAATGAGACGGTTTCCGGACTTATGGAGTTAAAGACTCCCCCTGCTCTTGGCTATATTCCGGCTGGCTCCACCAATGATTTTGCTTCCAGCCTGATGCTTCCTAAGAAAATGCAGGAGGCGGCTCAGACTGTGGTGGAAGGCAGGCTCTATCCTATCGACATAGGCCGGTTTGGGGAAGAACGGTATTTTATCTATATTGCCGCTTTTGGCGCTTTTACCGAGATTTCTTACCAGACGCCTCAGGATAAGAAAAATATTTTGGGGCATCAGGCTTACATGCTGGAAGGGGTTAAGAGCCTGGCTTCTCTAAAGAGCAGTTACTGCCGGATAGAGTGTGAGGAAATGGTGCTGGAGGATGAGTTCGTTTTCGGTATGGTTACCAATACCATCAGCGTAGGAGGATTTAAGGGGCTGGTTACCCAGTCTGTCGCGTTAAATGACGGTTTGTTTGAGGTGCTGCTTATCCGCACTCCCAAAACTCCTAAGGATTTAAGCAACATTATTTCCTACATGTTTTTAAAGGAAGAACCTAACGACTACGTCTACAAGTTTAAAACCAAAAAAATCCGGGTGGTGTCGAAAGAACCCATAGATTGGGTATTAGACGGGGAGTTTGGCGGAAGTCAGACAGATATTACTATGGAAAATTTGGAAAAACGACTGGAAATTATAATTCCTGACGAAAAGGAGTCATAATTCTCCATAAACTTACATAAAATACAAAATAGATGTTGATAAATTGAAATTTTTCCTATATACTAAAAAGTTGTTTAGAGCAATTAGTTTACAGCTAACTGAAAGGACGTTACCAGGTGGAAAAGAAAGACTTTTTACAGAAACTGGAAAAACTTCTGGAATATGCCAAGACCAGGCACAATGCATTAGATGCAGGGGAAATCAATGATTTCTTTTCAGGAGACAGTTTAAATCCAGAGCAGATGGATCAAATTTATACGTACCTGGAGGGCCGCGGAGTGGACGTGGTCCCGGTAATCGATGACGCTATGCTGAGCGATGAAGCCCTTCTGCTTGACGATTTAGACGACAGTTTCATGAAAGACAGTGACGACGACGATATTGATATCGAAGCCGTAGATCTGTTGGAGGGCATTGGAACCGAGGATCCGGTTCGGATGTACTTAAAGGAGATTGGTACGGTTCCTCTTTTAAGCGCAGATGAAGAGCTCCGTCTGGCGAAAAGAAAAGCAGAGGGCGATGAATATGCAAAAGAACGCTTGATTGAGGCAAACTTACGTCTCGTAGTCAGTATTGCAAAGCGTTATACAGGAAGAGGAATGAGCTTCCTTGATTTGGTTCAGGAGGGAAACCTTGGCCTTATTAAAGGTGTGGAAAAATTTGATTATACAAAAGGATATAAGCTAAGTACATATGCGACCTGGTGGATTCGCCAGTCAGTGACCCGGGCCCTGGCAGATCAGGCCAGAACCATCCGGGTTCCGGTGCATATGGTGGAGACGATTAACAAAATGTCCAAAATGCAGCGCAAGCTTACCCTGGAGCTGGGCTATGAGCCGTCTGTTCCGGAGCTTGCAGACGCCCTGGAGATGTCTGAGGATAAGGTTATGGAAATCATGCAGATTGCCAGAGAGCCGGCGTCTTTAGAGACTCCCATCGGCGAGGAGGACGATTCCAATTTAGGAGATTTTGTGGCAGATTCCAATGTAGTTACCCCTGAGGGAAATGTGGAGTCGGTAATGCTGAGGGAGCACATTGACGCCCTTCTTGGGGACTTAAAGGAGCGGGAACGTCAGGTGATTGTGCTGCGTTTTGGTCTGGAGGACGGCCATCCCAGAACTCTGGAGGAAGTTGGCAAGGAATTTAATGTAACCCGTGAGCGAATCCGTCAGATTGAGGCCAAGGCCCTGCGGAAGCTGCGAAATCCGGTTCGCAGCAAACGCATACGGGATTTCCTGTAAAGGAAGTCCTGCGCTTTCGGGCAGATCCTTTAATCAGGAGGAATCCAAAATAATATGAATCAGAGAAACTATCAGAGAGAGCTGGACAGGATTCTGACAGAGTTTCAGGCGGAGGCGAAAGCGCCCCGCCTGTTTTTGCATAGCTGCTGTGCGCCCTGCAGCAGCTATGTTCTGGAGTACCTGTCCAGGTATTTTGAAATTACAGTATACTACTATAATCCCAATATTTTCCCGGAAGAAGAATATGAGAAACGGGTGGAGGAGCAGAAGCGCCTGATTTTTGCCATGGATTTTATACATCCGGTAAGCTTTATTGCCGCTCCCTATGAGCCGGAAGCATTTTACCGGGAGGTAAAGGGCCGTGAGACGGATCCGGAGGGAGGAGAACGGTGCTTGAAATGCTATGAGCTGCGGCTTCGGGCGGCGGCAGCCATGGCGGCGGGAAAAGGCTATGACTATTTTACCACCACCCTGACTATCAGTCCCTTAAAACGGGCGGACAGGCTGAATGAGATTGGAGAGCGGCTGGCGGCAGAATATGGGGTGGCGTTCCTGCCTTCGGATTTTAAGAAAAAGAATGGCTATAAGCGTTCTGTAGAGCTCTCTGAGGAGTATGGCTTGTACCGGCAGGACTACTGCGGGTGCGTTTACTCCCGCGGGCAACGAGCCAAGTAGCCGCGTAACGAATTGTTACCAAAAACATTGAATTCGGAAGGGCTTTCCCTTGACAGTTTTGGTAATTTGTACTAAAATTTAACTAGAGATTTCAGAAAAAGGTTCTGAATTTCCACAGAATAAAGAGACGAGGAGAGAGCAGATATGTTAAGCAAGACTTTAACTGTAGTGAATCCTTCCGGATTACACTTAAGACCCGCAGGAGTATTATCCCAGACCGCTATGAAATTTAAATGTGATGTTATTATTGAGAGCGGTGAGAAAAGGATCATCGCAAAGAGCGTGCTGAATGTTATGGCGGCAGGCATTAAATGCGGCACCGAGATTAACTTGATCTGCGATGGTGAGGATGAGGCAGAGGCTATGGAGACCTTAACCAAAGCAATTGAGTCTGGTTTAGGCGAGATGTAAGGAATTGCCGGCAAATTAACAATCAGAACCAATAGGGGTCAGTGCATTGCGCTGGCCCTTTTACTCAGAATTTTTTAAAATTTATCAGAGCATATTGCCAAATTCTTCAAAAGTCTGATATACTGAGCACTGTAAAGGCAATTGATTAGATGAAAACCGGTTTTCCGATGATGGGGATGATTTGAATGAACTATAAAAAGGAATGGCTATGTTACGAAGCAGACGATGATTTTGATGATATGGAGCATAGATCTCCCACAGAAGAATTTCTCTTTTATCAGGCGGTTACGAATGGTGATGTAGAGAAAGTAGAAGAAAACTGCAGGATGGGGAAATTTATAGACAGTGAAGGAGTCGGCACATTATCAAGAAATCCGGTGGTAAATTTAAAATATCATTTTGTGATTACGACAGCAATGGTAACGCGTATATCTGTGCAGAAGGGAATGGAGCTGGAGAAAGCGTTTCGTCTGAGTGATTTCTACATTCAAAAACTGGATGATATTGATACAGTACAGGAAGTACAAAATCTGCATGATGAGATGGTAATCGATTATGCACAAAAAATGCAGAGGTATTTTAGAAAAGATACAAATTCTAAACATATCAATGCCTGTAAAGAGTATATCTATGCACATATAAAAGAACGAATTACGATTGAAAATCTGGCGGATGAGTTTGGCGTATCTGCAAGCTATTTGTCTCGCCTGTTTAAAAAGGAAACAGGGATTTCTGTAAGCGCATACATTCGGGAACAAAAGATTAGTATGGCGAAAAATCTTTTGAAATTCAGCAATTATTCTATGATTGAAATAGCAAACAGACTATCCTTTTCGTCGCAAAGTCATTTTATACAACAATTTCGGGAAACAGTAGGCATGACTCCCAAAAAATATCGGGATCAAAACCATAAAATACAATGGGATATACAAGAATAGAGAATAAGTTCGGGCTGGCGCATGTTGCGCCGGCCCGAAGCTGTTAAAAAGCCTTATTTTTAGTTATAGGATCAAAAGAATTTCATTCTTTTCATCCAGAAGCTTTGCAGGAATGTAATTATTATTAATAAGATTGCCGTTGAGCATGAGCTTTGCACATCCGGTTTCTTTCCCGTCAGGATTTTCTACGATGATATGCAGTTTTTTTCCGCGGAAGATTTTATTTACTTCAAAACGTTTCCAATCCTTGGGAATGGATGGGGCCAGTTTAAGTCCGTAAAGATCTGGCCGAAGTCCTAAAATTCCTTCTACACATCCTACCATGACGGTGGAAGCTGTTCCGGTGAGCCAGTGTACATGAGAACGGCCAAAATGCTGGCTGGCTCTGCCCTCAGTAAATTGTCCATAACAATATGGTTCCAGATGGCGTATCTCTGCATGGTTATTTTGGGCTGCCGGTGAATTTTCCATAAAGTAGGAAAACGCGCGGTTTCCGTGTCCCAAAAGGGCTTCTGCCAGAATCAGCCAGCCCTGGGATTGAGAGAAAATTCCGGAATTTTCCTTGGCGCCCTGATTATAGATGACAGCTAGCGCGCCGTCAAAAGAGTGTGCATGATAGGGAGGATCCATAAGGAGGGCTCCATAGGACGTATTTAAGCGTTCATATACATTATTCATTGCAGCATTAGCCTGTTGGCAGGAAGCAAGACCGCTGATTACAGCCCAGCTCTGGGGATTTAGCCACATGTTGGCTTCCGGATCTGCTGCTGCGCCAATACGTTCTCCGGCCTCTGTATATCCACGGATAAAACGGTCGCCGTCCCAGCAGAGGGTTTGAATCAATTTTTCCATCTGGGAGAGCTTGTTATCCAAATATCGGATATAATCGGTATCTTCTTTGGATTCTGCAAGTTTCTTTAAGATACTTATAGCATAATAGAACTGCATAGCAACAAAGGAGGATTCTCCGTTTTTTCCAAGTCTTAGACAGTCATTCCAGTCAGCATACAATCCCGCCGGCATACCGTGAGGCCCCAAATGATCAAGGGAAAATTGGATGGCACGTTTCAGGTGTTCATAGACGCTAGCTTCTTCCTTGTTGGCAAAAGGGATTATCTCATCCAAAAATTCGGTATTCCCGGTTTCTGCAATATATTTATAAATAGTAGGAAAGAGCCATAAGGCATCATCGGCCCGATAAGCGGGATGTCCTGTTTCCTGTACATAAGAAACGTCATCAGGGGTATCTTCATGGCCTGGATTGTGGGTAAATTTTACCAGAGGAAGGCCTCCGCCATTATTTACCTGGGCTGAAAGCATAAATCGAATCTTATCCAGCGCCATTTCCGGAGCCAGATGAATGATTCCCTGGATATCTTGAACGGTATCTCGATATCCGAAGCCGTTACGCAGACCGCAGTAAATAAAAGAGGCGGCCCGGGACCAGATAAATGTTATGAAACAGTTATAGGCATTCCAGATATTCAACATAGTGTTGAATTCAGGACTCGGGGTATTGACCTGAAGGCCTTCCAACCGCTTATTCCAATCCTTTTTTAGCATCATAAGTTCCTGGGACACAACTTCTTCAGGGTGTGCATAACAGGAAATGACAGAGTCAGCTTCAGCAGATGATTTCATTCCAAGAAGGAAAAGAATAGTTTTCGTCTCACCAGGCATTAATGTCATACAACAGGAAAGTGCCCCGCAGGAATTTTCATTATAGCTGGTGATGTTTCCAAGATTGCCGGAGATAACCCCCTGGGGGTTGCCATATCCATGGTATCTTCCGAGAAACTCTTCTTTTCCGCCGCAGTAGGAAGACACGGCGGCGCCTGCAAGACCAAAAAAGCGGTGGGTTACGTTTTTATGATCTATCTGTTCGCTACAAGGGATGCTGTCCAGATTGCCGTGGACATCCTGCATAATACGATTTTGGATAAAGGATGTTTTGCTAATGAACAAAGAGTATTGGAGATTCACCTGATCCTGCTCATAATTGCTGTGGTTAGTGAATTCTGCATACCCGGTTAATGTGAGCGACCTTCTTTTGTTGGAATTATTGGTTACACAGAGGGACCAGACCTCATGAGATTTTCCTAAAGGAACATAGTAGGTTGCCTGGGAGCGGATGCCGTCATAATTGGCGGCTATCTTTGTATAACCCATACCATGGCGGCATTCGCTTTGATAACAGGTCAGATCTTTTCCTACCGGCTGCCAGGAAGCAGACCAATAATCTTTTGATTCGTTGTCACGGATGTATATATAACGTCCGGGCTGATCAAAGTTATTAAACACATAGCGAAGGATTCGGCCATTGGCGCCGGACTTTTCAAAGCTGTAGCCGCCGGCATTGTTGGAGATAATTGCTCCGTATTCGGGAGAACCAAGATAATTAACCCAGGGAGCAGGAGTGTCAGGGCGCTCAATTACGTATTCTCGATTTTTGTCGTCAAAATATCCATATCTCATAAAATTGTATCTGTTCCTTTCAATAATTTTATAAATTTACTGCAAAGTCACGATTATTTCGTGCAATTCGTCAGAGAGGGAGCAAAGTGTTTCTTTTGGAATTACAGCGTAAGAATGTTCGCATACCTCTAATTTTGTCCCATCACATTGGGCAGCGGATACTGTATAGGAGCCATAGTCTTTGCCGGATTTATTTATGTAGGAAATGTGTAATACTTTTCCTGAAAATGTAAGCTGAATGGAAGCGATTCCCTTTTGGTCAAACTGCTCAGAAAGAAGTTTGGGATGCAGTATCAAATCTCCTGCTGCTCCGCGAACACCGAATACTTCGGTAATCATAGTCAGCATAAACCAGCTTGCAGCACCAGTAAGATAATGGTACATTCCGCGCCCGTCTCCTCTGAAATATTCTGGAATGCCTGGATAAATATGGCTGGTATCAAAGTCCAGGGCAGTATAGGCGAGAGCTTTCAGAGCCTTCCATCCTTCTCTGGCAAATCCACGTTGGTACAGCGCATTGGCATACATAACTGCCATGTGCGAGAAAACTGCTCCATTTTCCTTTTCGCCATAGGCAAACCCAAACATACGCCCCATATCGAATTTCAATTCGCGGAAATCTGTATTAAGCCGGTAACCGCCGATTTCCGGGGCGTAGAGATAGGAATCTACGCTTTGGACAATTTGTTGAATCTGCTGGTGAGTAGCTACATCCCCCATAATGGAAAACACTTGTCCAGTGAGTAGCATGCGTACATGACCTTCAAAGAATCCTTCTACGGCCTGACCATGATTATCATAATAGCTGTTAAACCATCCGTTACCGTCTTCACTTTGGATCCACTCCTGGCTGCGGATAAAATTCGTAAGCCAGACAGCTTTATGGAGAAGGCTGGCAGCCAGGGAAGAAAGAGACACCTGTATGTGCCTTCCGCTGACATTATGCTGGCAAAGGCGAGTGTAGTTTTCCAGAACCTTATGTTTCCCGTCTATATCATCGAAGAGCTCAGAGCCTGTGTTCAACAGAATTTGGAGTTCTTCTATGAGTTCAATGTCCTGGCCGGGCTGCTGACTATCCAACAGATGGATCATAGAAACAAGAGTCCTTAGATTCCCGACATAGGCACATGTAAAAGCAACGCTTTCCCCGCGCTCTGAAGCCATATCCAGAGCATCATTCCAATCGGCCCCTCTCAACCGGTAAATATTGTGCTCACCCACTTCATAAAATGCAGTAAGTTGTTGTATCAAAAGATGTTCAAGAATACTTCCGGTATGGATGGAACCATCTTCGGTGCGCTGCTTATTGCCATAGTCATCCGTCCAGAGAGGATCAATGGCAGTTCCGCGCATGGATTGAGCATCTTTAAAATAAGGTGCTTTCTGGCTGAGTATATTCACGTCCCCTGTCTGGTTAATGTAAAGCCTGGTGGTCATGAGGGGCCAGAGGGCATGATCCATCCAAACCCGGGCAATACCATTGCGATCTGCAATAAAGTTTCCGTCCCCTTCTCCAATAATGGTGGCATTGGTGCCGTCAATGCGGACGCCGCCATAGTTTTTTAAAATCATATTCCTTACATTTTGCGGCTCCATCAGAAGCAGGGAAAGACAATCCTGCCACAGATCGCGCCATCCTCTTCCGCCGCGTCCATAATCATGATGAGGAAGAAAAGAGCATCCAAACAGACGGCGCAGAAATGGTTGGAAACAGATCCATTTCATCCAATTATCAAATTTTTCATCCCGGGTGTGGAAGGATATATTTACCTTTTTCTCCCAATAGAATTGGGTTTCTTTTAATTCTTTCCTGACTTTATCGGAGCTATTATACTTATGAAATATATTTTGAATATCCGTTCTGCTGTTCTCTGCACCCAGAAAAAGAACATATTCGATACATTCTCCGGGCCGCAGAGCGACGTCTTCAAAACGAAATGCGCCCATTGCCTCTTTTCCGGCAGTTTGATAAGGATATGGACTTCCTTCCAGGCGCTCATATACAGATCGCGGATGAGTGTAAGAGCCTCCTTCCCCGATAAAATCCTCAACCGTCGGGAAAAAACGAATTGGTTTTTTTCCATCTCCGGTACATCCCAGAACATAATAAATACGTTGATTAGAATGGTGTCCCCGTTCATCAAAAGACATGGACGGACATACTAATATACCGTTTTCAATTGTTTCTATACGATGCAGAAGAGAGGTAACATGCCGGTGGTCTCTTAAATTATCGGCGCTTCTGCCATAAATCGGGATGGCGGCATAAGGAGTTAACTCGCGGCTGCATTCGGATTGGTTTTGAATTACAATGTGCATAATTTCTACATTATGCCTCCACGGAATAAAAGAGGTTACTGTGGACTTAAGCTGCAGAACAGAGGAAACCCGTTCTACCTTGTGCCACATAAATCCGGCAGTTAGCTTACTTTCATCCTGTTTTGAAGTGAACTTGACGCCTTCCTGTTCCGGGGAGACTCCGGCGGCAGAATATATTTGAGCGCCGTCAATAACACACCAGAAATTGCGGGCAGAACGATTGTTGTGGAGACTTTCGGAGCTGACAGGTTCCAGAAGGAAGCTATTCTGATCGAGCTTAGCATCTCCTCCAAGATTGGGCGTAATGGAGCTTTTTAATCCATACTCTGAAGCAAGAGGAAAATAAAGATAGCTGGTATTTTCAGGATTATTTAATGTAAAGCTTCCATTTTCGCCTATAAAGTGTACGTGTTTCAAGAGATCGACTCCTTTCTTTATGGTAGGTTGTATTTAAACACTTTATTGAAGTGTAGTAATTATACTAGAAATATATTTTAGCAAAAATAAGAATCATGTAAAAAATATTAGATTCATGACCTTAAGTGTGCAGATTTGAAATCATGTCATGAATTTGATATTTTTTCGAAATTTATAATATATTGTCAAAAATAATTTGGCTATAATACAAAAAAACGTGAGAGGAAACTCACAGATAGGAGAAATAATATGAAAAAAAGAATGATTTCGCTGATTCTTGTTGCAAGTATGTGCGCCGGGACTCTGGCCGGATGCGGAAATTCCGGAAAGTCAAATGCAGGAGCAGACACTGCAGAGGAAGGAAAAGTAATTAATATTTATTCATGGAATGATGAGTTTCGCGAGCGTGTAGAAGCTGTTTATCCCAAGGTAGAGAAAACATCCAGTGACGGAACGGTAACCACGTTGAAAGATGGGACGGAGATTCACTGGATTATTAATCCGAATCAGGATGGCGTTTATCAGCAGAAACTGGACGAGGCGCTTTTAAATCAAGAAAATGCTGCAGATGATGATAAGATAGATATCTTTTTGTCAGAGACAGACTATGTAAATAAATATACAGATGCAGACGCAGATGTTGCAATTCCTCTTAAGGACTTAGGAATTGATCCGGATACGGATTTAAAGGACCAGTATAGTTTTACAAAGACTACAGCTTCTGATGCAAATGGCGTACAGCGAGGTTCTACATGGCAGTGCTGCCCCGGACTGCTAGTATACCGCCGTGACATTGCAAAAGATGTATTTGGAACAGATGATCCAAAACAGGTGGGAGAGAAAGTAAAAGACTGGGATACAATGAAGGCGACGGCAGAAGAGTTAAAGTCAAAGGGATATTTTACATTTGCTTCTTATACGGATACATTTCGCCTTTACGGAAACAGTATTTCTGAATCATGGGTAAAGCCGGGTGAAACCACGGTCAATGTTGATCCAATGATAATGAATTGGGTAGAAAGTTCTAAGGAGTGGCTGGATGCAGGGTATCTGGACAAAACCGTGAAGGGACAATGGAATGACGATTGGAATAAATCCATGGGTTCTGCATCTAAAGTATTTTCATTCCTGCTTCCTGCATGGGGAATTGACTTTGTATTGAATCCCAATTGGGACGGAGAAACCGGCGCATGGGCAGTTACCAATCCTCCACAGGAATATAATTGGGGAGGTTCTTATGTTCATGCATGTACAGGAACAGATAACCCGGAATACGTAAAAGATATTATTCTTGCAGTAACTGCAAACCAGGATAATCTGTTAAAGATTTCCAAGGATTATTCGGATTTTACAAATACAACAGACGGTATGAAAAAGGCGGCAGCAGACAGCAGCTTTGCTTCGGAATTCCTTGGCGGGCAGAATCCGTTTGAGTACTTTGCTCCGGTTGCAGAGAAGATTAAGATTGCGCCATTATCCGCATATGATCAGGGATGTGTTGAACTGATTCAGAACAGCTTTAACGATTATTTCCAAGGTAAAGTTGATTTCGAGAAAGCAAAATATAATTTTGAGACAGCAATTAAAGAACGCTACCCGGATATTACAGAAGTGATATGGCCAGAGTAACCAAAGTGATAATCACCTGCAGGGACGTTGTGCGTACCCTGCAGAATGATTAGAAAGGAATGAGACTGTATGAAAAAGAAAAGTATCAGCTACTCAAAATGGGGATATATATTTATTCTTCCGTTTTTTTTATGCTATTTTATTTTCTCTTTGATCCCCTTGGCAGATACGATTCGATATAGCTTTTTTGAGTATTATCGATCCGGAATCAAAGAGATAGGACCAACCTTTATCGGTGTAGATAATTATGCCAGTCTGCTGAAATCTGATATGTTTAAGTACGGCGCTAATACACTAACCATGTGGGTCATAGGATTTATTCCCCAAATTGTGATTGCTTTGCTTCTGGCAGTATGGTTTACGGATATCCGTTTAAAAATACATGGAAAACAGTTTTTTAAAGTGGTTATCTATTTGCCCAATTTGATTATGGCATCGGCCTTTTCTATGTTGTTTTTCACTATGTTTTCTACAAACGGGCCTGTAAATGCTATTTTAATGTCTTTGGGAGTAATCCGGGAGCAGATTGATTTTATGGGGTCTGCGTTGGGGACCCGATCACTGGTGGGATTCATGAATTTCCTGATGTGGTTTGGAAATACAACGATTATGCTGATGGCAGCAATTATGGGAATTAGCGTGGATATTTTTGAGGCAGCTGAGATTGACGGCTGTTATGGGGTTAAGAGGTTTTATTACATTATCTTTCCATTGATACGCCCAATTCTTGCATACACATTGATTACTGCAATTATCGGCGGACTGCAGATGTTTGATGTTCCTCAGATCCTGACTAATGGACAAGGAACCCCGGATCGTACTTCGATGACACTTATTATGTTCCTCAACAGCCACCTGAAAAGTAAGAATTATGGTATGGCTGGCGCATTGTCGGTATATCTGTTTATTGTTAGCGGAATTTTGTGCTTTTTTGTATATAAAATGACAAATGATAATGATCCTGATGGTTCAAAAGCCGCCGCAAAGAGGAAAGTAAAAGAAGAAAGAAGCAGGAGGAAATAGGACTATGAAATCAAAAGAGCCTAATGCTTTTAGGAGCATCATCGCACATTTGGTATTGATTATTTTGTCACTTATGTGTCTGTTTTTCTTCTACATTTTAGTCATTAATGCGACACGTTCACATGCAGATTTACAAAAGGGATTTTCGGCATTGCCGGGAAAATATTTTTTCGAAAATCTGAAAAAGGTTGCTAATGATGGGACTTTTCCTATGTTCAGGGGGATTTTCAACAGCTTGATTGTATCAGGATGTTCAGCGGCGCTCTGTACATATTTTTCGTCTCTGACAGCTTACGGAATATATGTGTATGACTTTAAATTGAAGAAGATTGCATTTACATTTATTATGGCAATCCTTGTTATGCCCACACAGGTTACTGCAATGGGATTTCTGCGGTTAATTACGAATATGGGAATGTATGATTCTCTCCTTCCGCTTATTATTCCATCTATTGCTTCTCCGTCGGTATTTTATTTTATGTACAGTTACATACAGTCGTCCTTGCCTGTATCGCTGGTAGAAGCGGCAAGAATTGACGGAAGCGGCGAATTCCGGACATTTAATCAGATTGTGATTCCGATCATGAAGCCGGCAATCGCAGTACAGGCAATTTTTGCATTTGTAGGCTCATGGAACAATTACTTTGTTCCTGCATTAGTGATTCAGTCGAAAGATAAAGCAACAGTGCCTATTTTGATTGCCACATTGCGGGGGGCAGATTATATGAACTTCGACAGCGCTAAAATTTATATGATGATCATGGTAGCGATAGTTCCGATTGTAATGATCTATTTGCTTTTATCTAAATATATTATTGCAGGTGTAACTTTAGGAGGCGTAAAAGAATAAAGAGCAGGAAAAGGAAAATAGAGATTTTATGAAAGAGATGACAAGGATGCATAGTGGAACGCTGGACACAGGAATTTCAAAAAGGGAGAAGGAACATAGCCTTCTGGCAAGAAAAATAGCAGCAGAAGGGATGGTTCTCCTGAAAAATGAAAGAATGCTTCCTATTAATAAGAATATGCCCATTGCTTTGCTTGGAAGTGGCTCTGTAAAAACCATTAAGGGAGGCACGGGTTCCGGAGACGTAAACAATCGGGAAACCATTTCTATTTATCAGGGAATGAAAGAAGCGGGAGCTATACTGGTAAGCGAAAACTGGCTGAAAGAATACGGCAATACATACAATATAGCGAGAGAAAAATGGAGAGAAAAAGTTCTTGAAGATGCAAGACATGTAGAGAATCCGTTTGATGCTTATGCAGCCAATTCTTTCTCTCTTCCCGAAGGACGTATCGTCAAGGAGGATGACATCAGAGGAGCAGAAGCGGCGATCTATGTGATTAGCCGTATCTCAGGTGAAGGAAAAGATCGGAGAAAGGAAAGTGGCGATTATTATTTGAGCCATAGAGAGACAGAAGATCTTTTATACCTAAACAAGAAGAAAATTCCGACAATCCTAATTTTAAATACGGGAGGGCCGGTGGAACTTACGGATATTCTGAAAGAGGCAGAGTATATCCGTGCTGTCCTGGCAATATCTCAGCCTGGCCAGGAAGGCGGACACGCAGTGGCGGATGTACTACTGGGCAAAGCAGCTCCGGGAGGTAGGCTTACGGCCACTTGGGCAAAACGTTATGAGGACTATCCCTGTGGAGAAACCTTCGGATATTTGAATCAAAATTTAGAGTTTGACGAATACAGAGAAGGCATTTATGTGGGATACCGCTATTTTGACAGCTTTGGAATAAAACCGCTGTTTCCTTTTGGATACGGACTTTCTTACACATCTTTTGAAATGAAGTTTGATGCGCTGAGAATTAAAGAAAACAGAATAGAAGTAGACGCAGTAGTGGAAAATACCGGCAATAATTATGCCGGCAGAGAGGTTGTGCAGATATATATAACCCTTCCGCAAAACGGAAGGGCAAAAGAATATCACAGGCTTGCAGGGTTTGCCAAGACAAGATTGCTGAACCCGGGGGAATCTCAGAGAGTAACGGTTGTAATTGAGCAGAAACAGATGGCATGTTTTTCTGAGGAGACACATGAGTGGGTGATAGAAAAAGGAAGATATGGACTCTGGCTTGGAAAACATTCGCAGTGCCTCTTTATGGCGGCAGCATTGTATGTACCGGAAAACACAGTGATTGAAAAGACGTATTCGGTATGTCCCAGGAAAGAAGAGTTTGAGGAACTGGGCGCGTCGCCGGTGCTTAAAGACAGAGAGAAAATATGGCTTAAGGAGGCAGAAAAGCAGGGAATTCAAGAGTATATTTTTAACCCGGGAAAAGAGAAACACAGGGAGTGTTCTAATGATTGTGTTCAAGAACAACCGGTAGAAGATTTGATTTCAATCTTATATGGAAATATTACCCGGGATGCAAGTACTCTTGGATCGGCAGGCCGGCGGGTGCCCGGATCCGCGGGAGAAACCACAGAGGCGTTGGAGAAAAAGTACAATATCCGGTCTTTGATTATGGCAGACGGTCCGGCGGGACTTAGGCTAAGACAAAATTATGAAGTAGACCGAAGGAGTGACACCGTTTATGGAGTAGGGGTTCTTGGAAGCCTGGAAAATGGATATCTGGAGTCCATGACCAGCCATGAGGATGCAGATCTATATTATCAATATTGTACAGCATTTCCGGTGGGAACAGCTCTGGCTCAAAGCTGGGATGACAAATTACTGGAGAAATTTGGAAAAGCAATTGCAATAGAAATGAAAGAATTTCATGTGGATCTGTGGCTTGCACCGGGTATGAACATCCAAAGAAATCCTCTATGCGGGAGGAATTTTGAATACTATTCAGAAGATCCATTGCTAACTGGCGTGATGGCGGCAGCAGTAACCAGGGGAGTACAAAGCCAAAAAGGGTGTGGTGTGACAATCAAGCATTTTGCCTGCAACAATCAGGAGGATAATCGTATGAATGTAGATATACGGGTATCTGAAAGAGCCCTTCGGGAAATATACCTTCGTGGATTTGAAATTGCAGTGAAACAAAGCGATCCGGCTGCCATTATGACCTCTTATAATCGAATCAATGGGATTTATTCTGCAAACAGTAAGGATTTGTGTACAGTAATTACCCGCCAGGAATGGGGATTTAATGGCGTTATCATGTCTGATTGGAACACCACTGTGCCAAAAGACGGAAGTATTCCCTGGAAATGTACCGAAGCAGGAAATGATATTATTATGCCTGGGAATGAAAATGATGACAGAGATATTCGAAGAGCATTTGAAAAAGGATGGTTATCTGAAAAAAGCATTCGCTGGTGTGCAGGGCATATTCTTAAACTTGTCCGTATGATAGAACAGTAGGCCTGCTTCTTAGCTAAAACTGATTGCTTGTGCAATCATCATTTGACCCATCAGGAGCCGATGAGCAAGCTGATGGGTCTTTTTATGTCTTTGCCTTCTGACGCGCTATATAAGATTTACGTATGCGAAATAGAGTCAGCTCTTAAGAAACCTTTTCCACCCCGGCGACGCCAGCAGGCAGAAAACCACGCCTGCCAGGCAGGCCACGCTTAAGAAACGGATCAGCACCGGCCAGCCGTAAAGATCCGCCACAGCGCCCAGGCCGTAGGTGGCGATGCTGCTTCCGATATAAACAGTGGAATTTAACAGGCCGGAGATGGTGGATACCCGGCCCCAGCGGATGAAATTGGTGGGGACAAAGCTGACCAGCATCATATTGACGCCCATCATACAGGAGGTGGTCAGGGAGAAAAACAGCAGGGATAAAAACAAATGCACCCCTTCTGTTAATACCAGGCATACCAGAAAGACAAAGGCCGCCAGAAACAGAATCAGGCTGGTTTCCAATTCGTTTTTCTTCCATTTCCGATAAACAAAATTAGCTGCATACACCCCGAACAGGTTGATAAAGGGAAGGAAAGTAGTGGCGAAAATGGCGATAAAGGTTCCCACCCGGTAGGTATTAGACAGATAAGACGGAACCCAGTTGGTGATTCCGTCCCGGAGAGCTCCCTGAACCATGAGAGAGCCGCCGATGAGGGCCAGCATCAGGACAATAGCCGGAGTAAAAGAAAATCCGGAGGTATCATGTTCCGGGTGGGGTTTTAAGGAAGAAGGGCCGATGGCGGATCTGGCCGGGGAAGGACTTGTGGCGGCGCGGCTGCCAACTGCCGCCCGTTCCACCCAGGAAAAACCAATGATCCACACCGCGGCAACAATTCCCATAAAGGCTGCGGTAAAGGTAAACACGCTGCGCCAACCCAACTGGTACACAATGAGAGAGCACAGAGGATAGGTGAGAAATACCGCCGCCGGATAAGTGGTGGCGATATTGACGCAGGCGCTTTTTTGCTGATCCTCCGGCAAATACTCAGAGAAAATCCGGAGAATGGGAGACCAGGTCATAGACTGGGCGGCGCCGTTTAAACACCACACCGCCACCATAGCCTCCGGCGACTGCAAAAAGGCCATAACACCATTGACAATGGCAGAAATGGCAATGCCTATAAAAATCATCCATTTGGGATTCCAGCGATCTCCTAAAAATCCGCTGAAGACCTGTCCCAGGCCGTAGCAGATAAAAAAACCGGTGCCCACCAGGCCGCAGGTCCGGTTTAAATAGCCTTCTGCCTGAATAATTTCCGCCATAACTGCAGAATAATTCTGCCGTCCTATATAAGTAGAAAAATAAGAGATCCAGCAGAGCAGAAATAAAATCAGACCATACTGCCCATGGCGTTTAAAACGAAACATAATAAGCCTCTCTTTCTGTAACAGGCGGAGAACAGCGCGGAGGGGAAGCCGCGGCTATTCTCTGCTGCAAATATTCTTAAAGTAAAACTCCCGGCAGGTGGCAATGAGTCCCAGAACCGTACCGTTATCCCCTAAAGATGCAGCTACAACCGGAACCGGAATAGGGCAGCAGGACTGAACCAGCCGGTTGATCTCGGGGATCATCTGCTCTGCAAAAGCCAGGTATTCCCCTCCTATAATGATGAGCTGGCAGTCAAAAAAAGACTGAAGGCTTGTGACGGCACAGCCCAGCTCCAGACAAATCTTGTCTACAAAGGGCTGAATATAAGGGTCTTTGCTTTTCCAACGCTCAATCATTGCCGGAAAAGAAACCTTGCCCCCTTCCCGGCTCTGGCCGGAGACAGCTTGTTCCGCTTCCAGCCCGCTGTTAATGGCTTCCAGGATGCTGTCAATAGAGATCCGATCCTCCAGACGGCCGCCGGTTTTGGATTCCAGATTGTCCGGCGTCACAAAAAAACCAAACTCTCCGGCCGCCAGATGACTTCCCTCATAAAGCTTTCCCCGGAGAATCAGGCCGGAGCCTACGCCCTGGCCGCAGCTGACATAGAGAAGATTTTCGCAATTCTGGCCGGAACCATAGTAAAATTCCCCTAACGCCGCCGCGTTGGTGCTGTTTTTAATAAGAACCGGTGCCTGAAAAGCCTGCTTTAATTCTTTTTCCAGATAGGCCACGTTAAATTCCCCGAACTTAGAGCTTATAATGTACTGATCCTCTTTGGTATTTAAAATTCCGGGAGCCGACACGGCGATGGCGGCAAGATCCTGGCTGGTAATATTTTGAGCTGACAGCAAGGTGGATACTGCATTGACGCACATCTGAGTCCATGCCCGAAAATTGGACATGGGGGTCTGATGGATGGTAAACTCGTTTAACACCTTCCCCTTTAAATTGCTCAGGGCAAAAAAGGAGTGGTGGTAGTGGAAATCCATAGCAATAATGTATTTGAAATCATCGCAGAAACTTAAGAGAGTCGGTTTCCGGCCGCCGCCTTTTCCGCAGGCTCCCTCGCCGATTTCCCGGATAATTCCGATTTCCAGCAAATCCGTCACGTTATCTGCCATAGAAGGCTTGCTCATGTTCAACATTCTGGCAAGCTCGGCCTTTGAGATGCTTTCCTGATGATAGATGGCATCCAAAACCGCTCTTAAATTAATAAAGCGGACGTGGCTGGTATTTACGGTTTTTTTCATAGATTTTGCTCCTGTCTACCGGCAGACAGAATGGACAGGCCAGACAGCGGCTTCCTGCCGGAAATAAGCCGGCAGCCGTCGGTGTAACCTTCTTCCCGCCCGTTCAGCTCCTTTATCAGAAGAGCGCGCAGCTCTTCTACACGATCTTTTACATCGTCATCCTGAATCCGGTTGTGTAATTCTTTTCTATCTGATTGTAACGCAAAATACAATTCTTTTCCAGTCTGACTATACCAAATATACTTATCTTTTTCCGTAACAATATAATGATTGGACAGAGCGCCGCCGCTGTGCTCTCCATGAAGGAAGGAGCGGGTCTTATGGCTTTTCCCAAAGAGGGCCGGCATCAGGTCCAGTCCGTCTGTATAGGAAGGCGACGGAGCGCCTGCTGCAGACAAAAGGGTGGGAAGCACGTCCCGAAGCTCCACCAGATCGGAACATACCGGAACCTGAGGAAGGCCGGTAAGATGTTTGCCCACCCGCATTAAAAACGGGATACGCACACTGCCCTCAAAAGGCTGTACCTTGCGGAAAAGCCCATGGTCAAACAGCAGTTCTCCATGGTCAGAGACAAACAAAATAACGGTATCTTCTAATACCTGTTCCCGGTAAAGGGCCTGAATCAGCCGCCCTATCTGGTGATCCATATGAGTAATACAAGCGTAGTATCCGGCCATGGCCTGACGCTTAAGCTCCGGATCCGCGGTGCCGTAAGCAGAGTCATACATGGGGCCGACGGCAGCGGCTTCCTTTTCAAAATTTTCCCAGTCTCCCATAGCAGGAGTTGACAAGTCCCTGTGAAGATAGAGATCCTGATAATTTTTGGGGGCATCCAGGGGAGGATGAGGGCGCACAAAAGAAGTCATAAGGAAAAAGGGTTTGTCCCTGTCCCGCTTTTCCAGGAAACGGATGCTTTCCGAAACAGTCCAGTTGGTGGGATGGCTCATCTCATCATATGGCCATGGACGGGCAATAAAAGAGTTACATTCCAGTCCGGAATCATTGATATCAGCATTGTGTCCGCAACGGTTTTTTAAAAAGTCCAGGTAGCTGTCATGGAACAATTGATACTCTCTGGCGGGGCGCTCCGGGTTTCGGTAAAAACCAATATAACCGTCGTGAAGGGTCAGGTTGTGAAAACCGCATCTCTTTAACGGGGGATGAACGTGGAGTTTTCCCACGGCTTCTGTGTGATACCCGGCATTGGCCAGAGCCTGAGGAAGCATATTTTCATAATTCCAGTCGATGCCATCCTCATAGCCTACCCGGCCGTGGTGCTCCTGGGACAGACCGGTAAACAAAGCGGCTCTGGCCGGGATGCAGCTGGGACAGGCGCTGTAGGCGTTGGGGAAATAAGTTCCTTCCGCTGCCAGAGAATCTAAGTAAGGGGTCTTTACATCCGGATGCCCGGCAATGCCCATACAGTCTCCCCGCATTTGATCACACATAATTAACACGATATTTGGTCTTTTTTCAAGAATTGATTGTGCCATAAAAACCTCCATTCTAAAATAATGCCTGCTTTTTACTACGAAAGTAGGTAAAGATAGATTACTAACATTATATAAAAAATATACAATATTTCCGGCAAAAAGTAAAGGGATAAGTAAAAAGAATAGAATAAAACGGGGAAAATGTACAAAAAAGAAAAAGATATTGATATCCCAACTATAAAATATTCTTGGTTTTTTAAAAAAATATACTTGACTTAGTAAGTGTTACTTGCTAATATAGAACCATAAACAATCTGAATTCACAAAAACAAAGAGAGGAAGGAAAGAGAGTTATGAAGAAACGAGTATTATCCCTTGCAACAGCAGCACTTATGGCCTGCTCCCTGTTAGCCGGATGCGGCGGCGGTGAGACCGCGGCAACCACGGCGGCTCCTGCAGCGGGCGGCACAGAAGCCCCTGCGGCTGGCACAGAGGCTCCTGCTACAGAGGCAGCTTCCGGTGAAGAGGTAGTTCTGGAGCTGTATTTACAGAAAACCAACGTAGTGGACATTTTTAAAGAGATGATTGCAGACTTTGAGTCCAAGAACCCGGGTATTAAGATTGAGCTGACCAGCGTTCCGGATCCGGAGACTGCGCTGGTAACCAGAATCGCTTCCAACGATTATCCCGACATTGTTACCATCTGGCCGGCTGAAAAGTTCTACCGCGATCTGATGAGAGACGGAGCTTTGATGGACATTTCCGATCAGGCATTTTTAGATGTGGTGGCTCCGGGAACCAGAGACATTGCCAAGTATGATGGTAAGGATTACTCCCTGTCTATGACCATGAGTGCTTATGGTATTATCGTAAATAACCGCCTGTTAGAAGAGAACGGCATTGAGAAGCCCCAGACCTGGGATGAGCTGATTGCTGCTGCTGAGACTTTAAAGGCAAATGGCATACAGCCTTTCGCATTTTATGACAAGTCCACCGAGCAGTTAGGCCAGATGGCAGAGCGCTTAATCGGCGTTATCAACAATGATATTACCTCCCAGATTACCAAGGTTGGGAAGGGCGAGTCCGATTGGTCCACCGAGACAGAGGTTCGCCAGATGGCAGAGGCTATGCTTCAGGTAAGAGAGTACGGCCAGGTAGATACTCTGGGCGCAGGCTACGAGGATGCATTTAATGATATGGCAACCGAAAAGGCCGCTATGATCTTCTACGGAAGCTGGGGCATCCAGACCATCTTAAACTTAAATCCGGAGCTGGATATTGAGATGATTGCAGTTCCCAACCCCACTGGCGGAGACGCGAAGGTAGCAGCCAGCATTGATACCGCCCTTTCCATTACCGAGGCTTGCGAGAACAAGGAAGCAGCATTAAAGTTCTTAGAATACATGGCATCTGCAGAGACCGCTCAGTTCTATGCAGACAATGAGCAGAACCCGCCGGTTATCGAGACTGTAGAGTATAATCGTCCTCAGCTTCAGGCTATGGCAGACAAGCTGAATTCCGGCGACGCATTCTTTACCCCGTCTGTATATTGGCCTGCAGGCTTCAGAAAGAGCTGGGAAGCTCCCTTGCAGCAGCTGATTTTGTCAGGGGATATTGATACCTTCATTAAAGATACCGATGCAATCTGTGTAGAATATTTTGCAAACTTAGAGTAAACCAAACCTGCAATCAGCAAAAGGGGCAGATGGCGGGGCTTTAGGGAAACAGACAGTCCCAAAACAGGGAAGGCAGTGATTCGGACCATTTCCTGCCTTCCCTGCCTTGCCCCTTTTGATATCTTGCCTGTCCAAATAAGGAGGTACTGAATGTGAACCAGCCGAGAAAACGCATGACCTTTTACCGGAAACAGTCTATTATTTTTACGCTGTTTGCCATTCCGCAGACAATTTTATATGTGATGTTCTTTATTGCGCCTATTATCGGCGGTATTGTTTACAGCTTTACCGACTATAACGGTATCAGCAAAGAGATCCATTTTGTAGGCCTTAACAATTATAAAACGGTATTTGGCAATTCCCGGTTTATTAAAACCGTAATCTTCAACTTTAAATACAGCGCCCTTCTGGTTATCTGCATTGTATCCTTAAGCTTGCTTCTGGCCATTATTTTAAACAGTAAGATTAAAGGAAAAACCTTTTTCCGATCCATGTTTTTCTTCCCGGCAGTTCTTCCGCTTTTAACCATGGGTCTGGTATTTAACAGCATTATTACCAAGGGAATTCCTCAGCTTGGCGCTACATTGGGGATCGAGAGCTGGCAGATCAGCCTTTTGTCCCGGCCTAACACGGCCATGTACGCGATCCTGTTTGTGGCTATCTGGCAGGGGCTTGCCATCCCTACCGTACTGTTTTTGGCAGGCCTTCAGACGGTTCCCGAGGAATTGATGGAGTCTGCATCTCTGGACGGAGCCACAGGCTGGCAGAAGTTTCAGTTTATTACCCTGCCTTTCTTAGTACCTACCCTGACCATGGTATTTGTCCTGACATTAAAGCAGGGCTTAATGGTATTTGACCTTATTATGTCCATGACCCAGGGCGGTCCGGCAGGGGCCACCGAAAGTATGGCCATGCTGATTTATAATCACGGCTTTGTAGAGCGCCGCTTAAGCGTTGCCATGGCGGAAGCCCTGATTCTGGCAATCCTGGTATGCATTGTATCCTTTATTCAGATTGTCTGGTCTAATAAAAAGCGTATTTACTAAGGGGGTGAAGGGATGAATAACAGAAAATTATTAAAAACTGTCCAGTATGTGATTCTGGTAACAGGGGTGGTCTTGATTTTGCTCCCCATGTTTCTGGTGGTAATTACGGCATTTAAGTCGAATCTGCAGATTGCGGACAACTGGTTTTCTCTTCCGACTCCGCTTTACCTGGATAACTTTAAGGAACTGCTGGCAAAGCCGGACTTAAAATATGCGTTTATCAACTCCGTTGTAATTGCAGGCGCGTTTCTGATTATCAGTACCCTCCTTTTGCCTGTCACTGCTTACGGCGTATCCAGAACCATGGCAGGCAACCGGTTTATGCGGTATTTTTATTACTTTTTAATTATCGGCCTCTTTGTGCCATTTCAGGCAAAAATGATTCCGCTGATTATGATTGCCAGCAAATTGGGCATGATGAACGTAGCAGGTATTATTGTTTTGTATATTGCAGGATCCACCTGTGAAGGCGTGTTCCTCTGCGCCGGATACCTTCAGTCCATTCCGCCGGATATGGAGGAAGCATCCTACATCGATGGCGCCGGATTTTTCCGCACTTACTGGCAGGTAATTCTGCCTCTTATGAAGCCCATCCTGGCCACAGTGGCAATTCAGAACGCTCTGTGGGTATGGAATGATTTCCAGCTTCCGCTGCTGGTGCTGAATAAGTCCTCAAAGTTCTGGACTCTGATTTTATATGTATATAACTTTAAGACTGCTTACCAGACAGATTTTGGCCTGATTTTTGCATCATTCCTGATTTCCATGCTTCCCATTATGGTATTTTACGTATGTATGCAGAAACAGATTATCGGCGGCCTGACTTCCGGCGCTGTAAAAGGATAGGAGGAAGTAACGGATGAAACGGAAAAAGGTGATTTTAATTTCTCTGGATGCTCTGGGTGATACGGATCTGGAATATGTAAAAACTCTCCCTCATTTTTCTGAAATAATGGAAGAAGGGGCCTGGTGTTCCAGCGTAAATTCCGTGTATCCTTCCCTGACTTTTCCCAGCCACGCCAGTATTGCCACCGGTTGTGTGCCGGATTCCCACGGGGTGGTGAACAATTACATGCTTCTCCCCTTTGAGAAGCTTCCAAAATGGAATTCCTTCGCATCAGTCCTGAAGCGCAGGGCAATCTGGGACTATGCAAATGAAAATAATAAAAAGGTGCTGTCCATGTCCTGGCCTGTAAGCGCCGGAGCCAGGATGACCTACTCTATGCCGGAAATGTCTCCGGCAAAACCGAAAATCTGGAATATGAGCACTTTTTTTGCCCAGCTGGATGTTTTGAGAAAATACGGCACTCCTAAGTTTGCCGTTGAGACTCTGCTGTCGAAACGCAATCTGCCTAAGTCCTGGTTTTTGGGGAAGCAGCCCCAGCTTGACCAGGCTATGATCAAATGCTTCGAGGACGCTATCCGCAAAAAGGATTTTGACATTGCCATGCTTCACATTTACGGCATGGATGACGCCAAACATACAGCAGGGACCCAGGGGCCGGAGATTAAGCGGTATCTGCGGGCATATGACAAATTTGTGGGACGTCTTATGGACTACTGCAACAGCCGGGAAGGGGAAAATGTAACTTTGATGGTTACCGGCGACCATGGCCAGAAGGATGTAAAATGGGCCATCTACGGCAACCTGATTCTGGAGGATATGGGCTATCTTACTTTCAGGGACGGGCAGCTTTCAGAGTACGGGATCTATATGGATGGCGGCGACGGAATGGCTTATCTGTATGTGAGAGAGGGCGCAGACATTACTCAGGAGGATATTGACAAGGCGGCGGCCCGGTTTGAGGAGGTTCCCGGCGTGTTAAAGGTAATGAGGCCGGAAGAATTCAGACCTTTGGGCTGCGACAGCAGGGCGGCTCTGGTATTGGAAGCGGCTGACGGCTATTCCTTTGAGTCTGGTTATGAGGCCAAAGCCCTGGAGGATCCCTTCCGCACAGTGGAGAGTCACTACAAGGGACTTCACGGCTATTTGCCGGACACAGATGGTTACCGCACCATGTTTTTTTGCTATGGGCAGGATGTGGCCCCTGTGCGGATTGAGCGGATGGGGATTATTGATATCCTTCCCACGCTGTTGTCCTGGATGGACATGAAGGGGGACGAAAATATGGACGGAAAGGCAGTCAGCCAGGTTTGGAAGGCGTAAGGGGATCCGTCTATGAAAATACAGTATTTAGGAACCGGGGCGGCAGAAGGAATTCCGGGAATGTTCTGCCAGTGTTCCCTGTGTAAGAAGGCGGCAAAGCTTTCCGGCAGGGAAATCCGCACCCGGGCAGGAACCATTATCAATGATGAAATTCTCATGGATTTGACGCCGGATTTGTATTATCACAAGCTGCGGTACAGCCTGGATCTGTCCAGGGTCAAAGCAGTGGTGGTGACCCACTCCCACACCGATCATTTTGACAGCGCTGAGCTGACCCGAAGAAGCACGGCGGATTACTGTCACATTGCAGAAGAAAGGCCTTTGGCAGTCTATGGCAATGAAAAGGTGTGTCAGTTGGGAAAAAAAGGACTGAAACTGGAATTTGGACAGGAAGAAAATCTTTCTATCCGGTTTCATCTGCTCCACCCCTTTGACACCTGGAAGGTGGGGGAGATCCGGTTTACCGCTATTCCGGCCTGCCACGATGGGCTGGAGGATTGTCTAATCTATGTGATTGAGGATGAGGAAAGCTGCATCCTCTACGGAAATGACACAGGGCTGCTGCCTCAGGAAACCTACGAGGCGCTGAAAGGGTACAGGTTCGACTTAATAAGCCTGGACTGTACCTTTGGCCCCTCCAGGTCGCCTTCCGGAGCTCATATGGGCTTTTTTGAGAACCGGCAGTTTCTGGATGAACTGAAAAAGCGGGGATGCCTGAAGGATACTACCCGGGTACTGGCCACCCATTTTTCTCACAATTCAGGGCTGCTCCATCAGGAGCTTAGCCAGGTGGGAAAACAATATGGGATTGAGGCGGCCTATGACGGGATCATCTGGGAGAAGCCGTAAGAAACAGTTAAACGATGCCATGTCTGAATGGTTACAACAAGATAGCACGAAATGAAAAGAGGATGCGCCAGGTTCCGTTTGGCAGCATCCTCTTTTTGTATTATAAAGTTCCCGAATTCAAATCTGAAAAAATCCAAAGAATCATTCCATGGGCGCCGGCATCCGGGCTGTAGGTCATAATCTGCACCCTTAAGCGCCGCCCGTCTTTCTTCTCGTATACAAATCCCACGACTCCGTCCTGAATAAGCTTGGTTTTTAAGGAATCGGAATCAGAAACCCTTTCAAAGAGCGGATAGTATTCCTCCATTACATAGCGGCGGGCATAAAGCAGAAGAGCCTTGCTGAATTTTTGACTGCAATCTTTTAAACAGTCCTGGAAATAGTCAGGAACAAAAACCTGCCATAAAGAGTCTGTTTTCGGATCTACAAAAAATACGCCTTTAAACAGCAGGGGAAGGCTATCCAGAAACAGATCGGCATTCTCCCTGTCCCTGATTACCACGGAAGTTCTCGGTTCCGGTTCTAAATTTCGCCTCTGACGTCCGCCGCCTGTGAGGGCATAATAATCGGCCTTGTTTTTCTGCATATTAAGCTCGGCGGCCTGAAGCATTTCCTGAAGATTCATATTTTCATCGCGCCATTCCAGGCCTACGGCGACAGAGTAACCATAATCCGCCATTTCTTTATGAATGGTGGTGATACGCCGGGCAACGGAATCTCTGGAGATGTTCCGGCAGAGGATTACGAATTCATCTCCCCCAATGCGGAATACGTCCTCCGCACGGAAGTGGAGAAGGAAAATCCGGGCAGCTGTTTTTAACATGGCGTCCCCTGCGTCGTGTCCCTTGGTATTGTTTAGTTCGTGAAGTCCGTTTGCATCAATGTACAGGCAGGAAAAGGAGGAGCAGGCCTCCGGGCAGAAACTTGCCAAAGCCTTTTTGTAATTGTTGCGGTTGCGTAGGCCGGTAAGGGCATCCAGGTTTGCCTCTGAACTCAGCTCCGCATTTTCTTTTTCTGCCTGAACAAGCTGATTCTTGATAATCAGCTCGTTGGATTTTGCACGTATCCGGAAACAAAACAAGCTGGAAGCAGTGGCAATAGCGATTAAGCTGACAACCAGGCTGTTCATCAGGTTGTTATAGCTGTGGTCAAGGCCGGAAGGATCCGGAAAATAAGGGAGGAAAAGATTTAACAGGGCGCAGCTTCCTAAAATGATAACGGCAGTCTGCCAGGGTTTCATTATGGACAACAGCGCTATGCTGAGAATGGCATAAGTATATACAGTAAGCCCGTTGCTTCCAAGCTGGTCATTAAGGGATATAAAGACGGCCCAAAGGCTTAAAAAAGCGATATAAAGATTTTCGGCCTGGAAATAGCGCTGATAACCAAAGCGTCCCTTTCGCGTCAGATGCTGGAAAAGCAGCACTGCTGCACTTGCCAGAATCAGGGAAACATAAGCAGCAAAATAGGAAGCTCTGCGGAATTTCAGAAAAGGCCCTCCCGGCAATGAGGAAATAGATGCCGCTAATATGAGCTCACACACAATGATAAAAATGTAAAAGAGACGGTTTTGATCCATGGTCTCTTTTCGCAGAGAGTCTGCGGCTTCCGTATAATTGGGGATATCTAAGTCAATACCTAAAAAGTATTTTAAATGGTTCATTTGCCTGTAAGCCTCGCTTTCTTCCAGAACGTCACTTTTTGCTAAGACCTTCTTTCAACTATTTTATCATGATATAAGAAATTTTCCAACTGCGATTTTGTCGGATATAGCAGAGCTTTTTTCAAGGCATAATACGGAATGTTAATTCGAAATGAAAAATATTGTTGATTCGAAAATAATTTTTGAAATAACAGTTGACATTTACAAAAAATGTGGTATTATATACTCATAAATGTTGATTCAACAATAAATAACTGTTTAAACAACAATCAAAAGGAGGGGTTATCATGATTTACACCGTAACGCTGAATCCGGCGTTAGACAAAACTGTGGAGATTCCGTCTCTCACCGTAGACAGTGTCAACCGCATCACTGCCATGCGGACGGATCCCGGCGGAAAGGGCATCAATGTTTCAAAAGTCATTGACAAATTGGGGAGAAAAAGTATTGCGGCCGGTATTTTGGGAGGAGATACAGGCATGGCGATTCAGTCGGCCTTAAAAGCTATGGGACTGGAAACGAATTTCCAATTTGTAGAAGGGGAGACCCGGACAAATTTAAAGGTTATTGACCCGGTAAATCATACCAATACGGACATAAATGAGCCGGGAGTCACCGTATCAGAAGAGATATTAAACAGCCTGTTAACCGCTCTGACAGCCAGGCTGGAAGAGGGAGACATTGTGGTTCTCTCCGGAAGCCTTCCCAAAGGATCTCCTGTGTACACCTATTATACCTGGGTAAAAGCCTGTAAAGAGGCAGGGGCAAAGGTGATTCTGGATGCGGACGGAGAGCTGCTGGAAGCAGGACTTAAGGCATCCCCCTATTTAATTAAACCAAATAACCATGAGCTTTCTAAGCTTTTAGGAGAAACATTAACCACGCCAAAAGAGCTTAATGAAGCGGCCAGAAAGCTGATGACAGAATACGGGATCGAAAAAGTGGTAGTATCCATGGGAGGCCAGGGGGCCCTGTATGTAACAAAAGATGAGACGGTTTATGCGGAAGGCTTAAAGGTGCCGGTGGGGAGCACCGTAGGAGCCGGGGACAGTGTGGTAGCCGCCCTTGCGGCAGCGGAGGAGTCAGGTATGGATCTGGAGGAAACGGTCCGGCTTTCCACCGCAACCGGCGCCGCCAATGTTATGTGCAGCGGAACTCAGGCGGCAGAGTATGAGGTGATCCGGGAATTACTTCCCAAGGTGGTATTTCACAAGCTATAGGAAAACAATTTTGTTGAATTAAAAGTCGAATTATTGTTGCAAAAATAAAAAAAGAAGATTATTATGAGGAAAGGAGCTTTACTTATGAAAGCAAAAGGAGTCAGACTTCACGGAGCAAACGATTTAAGACTGGAGGAATTTGAACTTCCTGAGATTACGGACGATGAGATTTTGGTAAAGGTCGTATCTGACAGTATCTGCATGTCCACCTATAAATGCGCTATTTTAGGGGAGAACCACAAGCGCGTTCACGACGATGTGGCAGAGCATCCGGCAATTATGGGCCATGAATTTGCAGGCGATATTGTAAAAGTGGGGAAAAACCATCAGGACACCTTTAAGCCTGGTATGAAATTTACTCTGCAGCCTGCCTTAAACTACAAGGGAACCATGTGGAGCCCCGGCTATTCTTATGAGTTTTTTGGCGGAGACACTACATACTGCGTGATCCCGGCAGAGGTTATGGAGCTGGGCTGCCTGTTAGAGTACAAGGGCCGCGCTTATTATGAGGCATCTCTGGCAGAGCCTATGTCCTGCAGCATCGGCGCATTTAATGCTGCTTACCATACTCAGATGGGGGTTTATACCCATGAAATGGGGATTAAAAAAGACGGAAAGCTGGCTATAATGGCAGGAGCAGGCCCCATGGGACTGGGAGCTTTGACCTACGCCCTTCATCGCGATATCCGTCCGTCCATGATTGTGGTAACGGATCTGAATCAGGATCGCCTGGACAGAGCAGCCGCCCTGTTCCCGCCGGCTGAGGCTGCAAAAGACGGAATAGAGCTTCATTTTGTAAATACCGGTAAATTTGATGATCCGGTGGCAGAGCTTATGAGAATTTCCGGCGGCGCCGGCTATGACGATGTATTATGTTATGCCCCGGTGGCTTCTGTGGTAACACAGTCCAGCGATATTTTAGGCCGGGACGGCTGCTTAAACTTCTTTGCAGGCCCCACAGATAATAAGTTCAGCGCTACCATGAATTTCTATGATGTACACTATAATTCCACCCATGTAATGGGCACTACAGGCGGCAATACGGACGATATGATTGAATCTCTGGATTTAACTGCCCAGGGCCGCATTGACCCGGCTGTTATGGTAACCCATATCGGCGGACTGGATTCTGTGGCAGACACCACTTTAAACCTGCCTAAGATTCCGGGAGGCAAGAAGCTGATTTATACCCATTTAACCATGCCTCTTACCGCTTTAACGGACCTGCGTGCAAAAGGCGAGGCCGATAAGGATGAACGCCTCATTGCCCTGGCCGGTATTGTGGAGGCTCACAAAGGCTTGTGGTGCCCGGAGGCAGAAGAATATCTCCTGGCTAACTTTATAACAGAATAATACGTGCTGAAATATCCGGTCTGTGCATATTTCAGCACAGACTGGAGGCAACCTATGGATTCAATGGAACTTCGCAGAAATGCGATAGTAGAACTGATTAATGACAAAGGAACCGTCAGCTTTGCCCAGCTGAAGGAAGCGTTTCCCAATGTATCGGAGATGACGCTCCGCACGGACTTAAAGCTTTTAGATGAAGCAAACCGGATTCTCAGGGTTCACGGAGGAGCAAAATCCGTACAGATCCTCATTGGAACCGATGATTTTCTGAACCGCAAATCTTGCCGGAACATTCCGGAAAAGCAGAGAATTGCGGAAAAAGCGTTGTCTCTGCTTCATCCGGATACCACGATTTATCTGGATTCCGGCAGCACTACCACTGCTTTTGCAAGGCTGTTTCCGGATCAATCCAATTTAATCTATACCACAGGCTTAAGCTGCGCCACGGAGCTGGCAGGTTTGTCCCTTCCAACGGTTATGATACCGGGAGGAAGGCTGAACCGGTACAGCCAGAGTGTATTTGGCTATTCTGCTATTAAGGATCTGGAACGGGTGAATTTCTATCAGTCCTTTTTAGGGATTACCGGATATCATTCTTTGTCCGGGTTTTCCTGCGGAATCAGCGACGAGGCTTTTTTAAAGCAAACGGCCATCCGCCAGTCGGATCAGGTTATCGTTCTGATGGACTCATCGAAAATAGATGTAAAATGCAGCTTTACGGTCTGCGGTCTGGAAGACATAGATATTGTGGTTTCAGATGGAAAGCTTCCGGAGGAATTTCTTTCCCAGTGCAGGGCGCGGGGGGTCCGGGTTTTATAAAAATCAGTTCTCCATTGTCAGGATAAAATGGAGGGGATTTGTTTTGAAAACAAGCGTACAGCGTTTTGGTAAATTTTTATCGGCAATGGTAATGCCTAATATCGGAGCATTAATTGCCTTTGGTTTCCTGGCGGCATTTTTCATCGATACCGGCTGGATGCCTCATAAAGGGTTTAACAGTATGGTAGGTCCTATGCTGACCTATTTGATTCCCATTCTTATTGCCTCTACCGGCGGCCGGATGATCGGCGGCGACAGGGGCCGGGTAGTAGGCTCTATCGCGGTAATCGGCGCAATTATGAGCAATACAGATATTACCATGCTGATGGCCGCCATGGTAATGGGTCCTCTGGCGGGCTTCTGTGTGAAAAAGTTTGACGAGATAATGGAAGGCCGTATGCCTGCAGGCTTTGAGATGTTGATTAACAATTTTTCCGCAGGCATTATGGGTATGATTTTAGCGATGCTGGGCTATGTCATAATCGGCCCGGTTATGAGCGGTATTCTGGCTGTGCTTTCCGCAGGCGTTAATATTTTGGTGGAGAACAGCCTGCTGCCTCTGGTTTCCATATTTATTGAACCGGCCAAGGTACTGTTTTTAAATAATGCCATTAATCATGGCGTGTTTACTCCCATTGCCACTTCCCAGGCAGCGTCAGCAGGAAAATCCATTATGTACATGCTGGAAACCAACCCTGGTCCCGGCCTTGGCGTTTTGCTGGCATACATGCTGTTTTGTAAGGATAAGGCAACGAAGGATTCCGCTCCGGGTGCGGTTATCATCCACCTGTTAGGCGGTATTCATGAGATTTATTTCCCTTATATATTAATGAACCCTCTGGTAATCATCGCTCCTATGGCAGGCAATGCGGCAGCAATCCTTTGGTATAATCTTACCGGCTGCGGATTGGTAGGCCCGGCTTCCCCCGGCTCTATTATCGCATATTTGATGATGACCCCAGGTCCGGATATGTTAAAGACCATTGTGGGAGTGCTTATTGCCGCAGGCGTTTCTTTTGTAATTGCATCACCAATCGTAAAAATGGCGGGAGAGAAGAGCCTGGAGGAAGCACAGAGCGAAATGGCTGCTATGAAGGCTCAGGCTAAGGGGCAGGCGCCGGTTCCCGGCACCATTGAAAAATCTACGGAAATTAAGAAAATCGTTTTCGCCTGCGACGCAGGAATGGGTTCATCCGCAATGGGCGCAACCAAGTTCCGCAACCGCTTAAAAGCAAACCGCCCGGATATTACGGTAATTAACACCTCAGTAGACAATATTCCTTCTGACTGCGATATCGCAGTGGTACAGACGACTCTGGCTGACCGGGCCAAAAAATCCGCTCCTCAGGCTCAGCTTATTACCATCGGAAACTTCCTGGCTGACCCGGCGCTGGATGCTCTGTACGTGCAGCTTACCACAGGAGACGCTCCGGCAGCTCCAGCAGGGGAGAACACCGATATTATTATCCCGGACGTACCGGTAAAGAAGCAGGTAATTATCAAGGAGGGAATCCGGCTGGGTCAGAAGCCGGTTACCAAAGAGGAGGCCATTCAGGCTGCAGGCGACCTGCTGGAAAAGCTGGGCTACGTGGACGGAACTTATGTAGCGGCTATGCAGGAGAGAGAAAAGCTTGTCTCCACCTACATTGGTATGGGAGTGGCCATTCCTCATGGTACTACACAGGCCAAGGATACCGTTAAGAAAACAGGCATTGTATTCTTCCAATATCCGGAAGGCGTGGACTTTGGAGCTGAGAAGGCTCAGCTTGTATTCGGTATCGCGGGCATTGGCGATGAACATTTAGACCTTTTAAGCAAGCTCTGTACTCTTTTGGAAGATCCGGCCAGACTGGAGACCTTAAAGACTACAGATGATGTGGAATGGGTATTGGAACAGTTGGGATAACCCTACCCAATGATCATCACAACCTCCCCGCAGCCGGCGGGAAGAAAGACCAGACACCGGTAGATCTCATGCTTCCAGGCTCCCTTTAAGCGGGGGTCGGTAATGGGAATGGCTTCTATGGCAATCTGGGAAGCGCCAGTAATCTGGCAAGCACCCAGATTGCCTACAGTCAGGCAGCCCGGGGCGGTGAGAACCGGTTTTTCGTATGTCATCAGGGACAGGGTTACAGGCAGGTCCTCAGTCCTGTAGGTATCCATAATGGTGATATAAGGCTTTTCATCGGGACAATCGGAACCGGCTTTATGGAGGACGGCTGTCCGGCAGTAAGACAGGACCCTTGCATCCCCGTAAGCAGGGGCGATTTCTAAGGAGATCCGGGAAGCGTCCGGCCCAAAGTGGGTGTCAACCTGGCAGGCCCTGTAGGCTTCCCCGGCCTTTTGAATAATTCCCCCGGCAGTTAAGGGGATGTTGTCGCTGGCGGTAATCCCCGTGTCATCTCCAAAGGAAGGCAGGTTATGGAACCGGGACTGCATGGTCCAGATTTCATAGCGCTCCGGAGAAAATGTTTTCTGCTGATAGGTTTCCACCCCCACGTCAATAAAGAGGGGCTTTCCGTCTTTATAGATGGTAAAGCTTCCTACGTCATTGTGATTGTGGCTGTCATCATTGTCCCCGGCTTTTACTGCCAGACACAAAATTTTGTCCCGGGCTAAAAACACCCCGGCGCTGGGGTAGTAAAGATCCGGATAGGACAGGGGCCGAAAGCTGTCCCAGTCTAAAAGTTCCTGATGGGTAAAGACAGCCTGAAGGTGGTAAAACAGGTTGTGCTCATCAAAAATAAGCTGGTCATCGCTTTCCAGATAATCCTTAGCCGCAAAGGTCATAAGCTCCGGATTATTTGTTCGCTTTCCAAATAAAAATTCTCTTGCCCCGCATCGTCCGGCAATGGGAGAGCAGTCTGCAAAGTTTACATAATAAGGCCCCGCTACATGAACATGGAAAATATAAGAGGCAATATTGCGGATTTTTTCTTCCTTGTACAGGGAGGAGAAGGCATCTCCTGTGATTTTGTTAAGCACCTCCATGGCTCCAAACAGGGTCAGGCCGGCGTGGCGGTAATACTGGGCTCCTTCATCGCAGCAGCCGTCAGGGCCATATTCATCTAAAAAGTAGTCCAGGCTTTGGCAGGCTTTTTCTAATATGGCTTTCATGGAAAAAGACCCGGCAGACCCCGAAGGCCTGTCCCAGCCCTTATAAAAAGCCGCCGCCATTAATACATTCTGGGTGCACCAGGAGGTCCAGTTGTTCATATGACTCTTCCCATCCCCCATCCACCAGAAATGCTCCTTTAAATAGGGAGTAAAAATCCGAATTTCTAAATTTTTCCCAATCATTCCTAAAATAACCGGACTGATTTTGTCCAAAGCATCCTTTAAAAGATACCCGGCGCAGGCCAAAAGGGCTCCTGTTTCGGCAGCAAACAGATCCACTACAGGCCGGTTTACATCGGGAAGAATCAGCTGAGGAGTGTCCCGTATATAAGTATTGTGGGCGGGAAGCTGCCAGGCCGTTTCCTCACAGACAGCGAAAATTCCGTTTAAAATATCGTCCAGAAACCGCCCTTCATATTCTACACACTCTGCGAGAATCAGATGGTTTAATGCAATTCGGCGGTTAAACAGCCGTTCCTGATAACGCTGCCGGTTGCCGGTACGGCAAAAATCCATATAATCCGTTGCCTGCAGCACCGGGTATTCATAGTGGAGAAATTCCCGGCCGTTTTTTAGCAAGGCATCTTTCAGGGAAGGGGAAAGGCCCTGCCAGGCAGCCCGATCCGAAGCCGGGGGATAGGGTGTGAAGGGACAGAGAGAGAGGGAATCTCCCTGACAGCAGGTTAAAGTGTGAAAAATTTCGGTAAACATGGTTATACCTCCTGAATTTACTGTATGTAGATTAGACGGGAATTTCTCCGGTGTGCTGCTGGATGAAATCTCTGGGGGAAATCCCCTCCACTTTTTTAAATACTTTGCTGAAATAAAAGGCGCTCTTAAAACTCAGACGATCCGCCACCTCATAAATTTTCATATTCTGTTCCAGCAAAAGGGTTTTTGCCAGGCTGATTTTTTTCTGGGTTACATATTCTGTAAAACCAATGTTGCAGGTCTTTTTAAACAGGGAGCTTAAATAATTGGGGCTCAGGCCAAAAACTCCGGCCACCTCGTTGAGGAGAAGCCGATCCTCTACGTGATTGTCAATATAGCGCTGGATATTGGTAATCACATGATCCTTATAGGACTTGCGCTTGGATTTAAGGACCTGGCACAGGCCGTTCTTTAAAGTTTCCAGCCAGTCCACAACCTGGCGGGTGGTGGCAGCCCGGTAAATAGCCCGGTAACCTCCCGGGGTATCCTGGAAAATTCCGGCTACTGTGTCCTCGCCTTCCGGAAGGAGGGAAATTGCCAGATAGAGGATGTTGCAGGCCCCGTCCACAGCCTGGAGAAGGCGGCAGGAGCTGGAGGAAAAGAGCAGGCACATTTCTTCGATGGTATTTTCCAGGGCATCTGTGTCAAACTCCTCAAAAGCCTGCTTGATGGCTTCTTTAAATACGGACATATTAAAGTAGTTATGGAAGGCGTCGTCCCCCTCTTCAATATCCCGGAAAAAAGCGACAGGATGGCCGGGATTTGTCATTGCGGCCGCCTGTCTGGACTCCTGATAGGAGCGGGAGATTAAAAGGGGGTTTTCCACAGGCGCGCCTAATCCGGCGGACACCCACACATTAAAGTAATTGTGGACCATGCTGCATGTGTTGTCAAGCCCTTTGGAAATCTGCTCCCAATCCGTTTCTTCCACAGAAGGAAAATGGAAAATCAGGGAAAAATGTTTCAAATCCAGGGAAACTACATAGCAGGAGAGATAACGGGAAAGGATCTCCCGAACCATCTGCAGGCTGCTGGAGTACAGGTTCATAAGCTGGAGATGCCCCAGCTCGGCCTGACCGGATTCGTGGATCTCACAGTGGGCGGCTATATAGCAGGAATCCTGAAAATCAAGCTTTAAATCCGCCACCTGAAGGAGAAACTGCTCCTCGCTGTCAAACAGGTTGTGCAAAAGCCGCAGGAAAAATTTATCCTGATAGCCCTGGAGAAGAGGCTTTCCGCCGGCAGCCTTATAAGCTGCGCTGACTTTCTGTTCTTCCAGCCGGTCTAAGGCCCGCCTGATAGACTGAGCCAGAGAGTCCGGGTCCAGCTCCAGCTTAATTAAATAGTCGGTTACCTGGTAAGACAGGGCGGTGCGGACAAGCTGGAACTCTTCATAACTGGTGAGGACAATAAAGACCGGAATGGGGCCGTACAGTTCCCGGCATTGCTTTACCAGATCGAGGCCGTTTAAAATAGGCATCTTAATATCCGTGATTACCAGCTCCGGGGCGAATTCTTCGATCATGGAAAGGGCGGCCTGGCCGTTCATGGCGGTGCCGCATACCTCAATGCCGTAGTCTGCCCAGTTCAGCATGGATTTAATGCCAATCTGAACCAGAGGTTCATCATCTACAATCAATAGCTTTATCATAATTTTCCTCCGTTGAATAAGGAATAGTAATGGTGGTGGTGGTGTAACTGCCTACCTGGCTGGTAATAGAAATGCCATAGTTTTCTCCGTAAGCGTATTGGATCCGCCGGTTTACGTTGTTAATACCTACATGGCGGAAAAAGTCGGCGCTGGCAGTCTCATCCCCGTGAAGGACTTTTTCAATGGTTTCCTGGGACATGCCGACGCCGTTGTCGGTAACGGAAATCCGCAGGACTTTGCCGAAACTGGCGGTTTCCGCCATAGCGGTAACCGTAATTTTTCCGGCCTGACCCTTTGGCTCGATGCCATGAAACATGGAATTTTCAATAATAGGCTGAAGAGTAAACCGGTGAATCCGGCAGTCATAGAGATCTTCACTCAGGACCGTACAGTCCAGAGAAATGCTGCCGCCGTACCGGTACTGGAGAATCAGAAAATAATCCTTTACCAGCTCCAGCTCTTCCCGAAGAGTAATGGGCAAGTTGGTGCCCTTGGAAACATTTTTCATCAGCCGTGCCAGAGCAGTGGTCATTTCCGCAATACCTCCTGCTCCCTGGATGGTTGCCATCCATTTAATAGAATTTAAAGTATTGTAGAGGAAATGAGGATTAATCTGGCTTTGAAGAATCTGATACTCCAAATCTTTTTTGTGTCGTTCATCCTCGATCCGCTTGTCCATAAGAATGACAATGCTGGCGGACAGGGAGTTGATGCCCTTTCCGATATCACCCAGCTCATGGTTCCACTCGATGGACGGATCTCTGGAAAAATCCCCCTGAGATACGGCGTCAATTTTTTGTTTGATGGCTTTTACCGGCACGTTAATAATCCGGTTTAACAGAACCATCAGAAGCAGGCCCAGACAGGAGATAGTCAGACAGATTCCGGCAATCAACATATAATAGAACTTTTTCTGCTGAGAAAACTGCTGCTCTGACAAAATCTGGGAGAAGGACCAGCCCTCCACCCCTTCCACCGGGATGGTAATCATAGTCCGTCTGCTTCCATCTGCCATCTCTACGGTCTGGACCGTGGTAGCGTCGTTGAGAGAATAGGAGTTTAACTCCTTTAGAGGCGTGTACAAATCCTGAGCCGTCTCAAATTCCCCGTCCTTAAGATAATAGGTAATATCTCCCATGGTAAAAAACAGCATACCGTCATCTCCAAGGGGATAGGCGTTTAAGTAATCGGTAAATAGTTCCTGGCTGATGCTTAAATAGGACCAGCCGATAATATCGGAATTAAACTCATTATATACCGGGCGGATAATGGGAAGTACCTTGGAAGGATTGATGTTGACAAACAAATCGTCTTTTAACCCGATCCAGGAAAAATCTCTGGCCTGGAAAAGGGTTTCAAAATAGGGGGCGTCATATACAATATCTGCGGCATGAGGACGGCTTCCCTCTGAAGGCCCTAAAATGTGGAGAAAATTATTCCGGCTGGCGGTGGAGATCAGGGCGTGGGTGATGTAGTCCTTGGGAGGCGTGTTCTGGTATTCTTCCTTAAAACGTTCAAAGGAAGAAAGAGCCAGCGGCCGCAGATTGGCGGAATCCGCACTGGCAGAGGGGGGAAGGCCGTCTGCGTTTCCCAGCTGCTCCAGATAATGGAGCACTGCGGTGCTGGAGCAGGTCCACTTGCTGAAATAGATAATATCCGCCATATTGTCGGCTACATTGGCAGTTACAAGCTGTAAATTAAATTCTGAAGACTGAACCTGATTCTTCCTTAAAAAAGACTGAAATACGAAAAAATATATGGTTAAGGTGAAAAGAGAGATAACCAGGGTGATTCCGGCAGCGGCGGCCATCAATTTCATTCGGATAGTTTTGGGAAAAGGAAATTTCATTGCATGTCTCCTGAAGCTTCTTACCCCGCTGAGGGTAATATTTTGCATAAAAACAATTTTACCATAATAATACCAGTTTTTTGGGGGATTGGAAATAAAATCATAACAATTTACCGGATTCGGATAGAAATTTACATTTTTATGCAATCTGCCGTAAAGGAGAAATGAAAAAAGAATTGGAATAGTGAATATTTTCTAAACAATATTCCATTCAGAAAGAGAGTTTCAACAGATATAATAAAGCCATAGTCAAACATGACGAACATGACAAAAATCAGGAGGAAGGAAACATGAAAAAAAGATTTGTAAGCCTGACACTTGCAGCATCTCTCGCAGCCGCCAGCCTGGCTGGATGCGGAGGCTCCACATCAGACGCCACCACCGCCGCTCCGGCCGCTCCCGCTGAAACCACTGCAGCCGCAGCCGGCAATGACGCGGAAAAACCGGCGGAAACCACCGCAGCTGCTTCCGGAGAAAACACTACTTTAAAATGGTCAGTATGGGATATCAGCTTAACCACTTATTATGAGCCGTTGATTGAGGCCTTTGAAGCCGCCCATCCCGGTGTAACCGTAGAGATGGTAGACCTTGGATCCTCTGATTACCAGACCGTACTGGCAACAGAATTAACCGGATCCGGATCCGACTTTGACGTTGTCTGCATCAAGGATGTTCCCGGATACGCAACTCTGGTAAACAAGGGAGTGTTAGAGCCCCTCAATGACAAGATTCAGGCTGACGGCATTGATTTAAGCATGTATGGCGGCATTACCGATCAGGTAACCGTAGACGGCAATTTGTACGAGCTGCCTTTCAGAAGCGATTTCTGGGTTCTGTTCTACAACAAGGACGTATTTGACGCCGCAGGCATAGAGTATCCCAGCAATGATATGACTTTTGAGCAGTATGATGAGCTGGCCAGAAAGCTGACGGTTACCGATCCGGGCCAGGAAGTATACGGCGCTCACTATCATACCTGGAGAAGCGCAATCCAGCTGTTCGGTATCTTAGACGGCAAGAACTCTATCGTAGGCGGTACTTATGACTTTACCAAGCCCTACTATGAGATGATCTTAAAGCAGCAGCAGGACGGCGTATGCCAGGATTATGCAACCTTAAAGACCTCCAGCCTTCATTATTCCGGCGCTTTCTCCCAGGGCAATGTAGGTATGATGAATATGGGTTCCTGGTTTATTCCCACCCTTATTGACAAGATTAAGACCGGCGAGTACACAGACTGCACAAACTGGGGTCTTGCAAAATATCCTCACGCTGAGGGCGTAGAGCCTGGTTCCACCCTGGCAACCATTACCGCTTTGGCAATCCCCACCTCCGCACCCAACAAGGATCTGGCCTGGGAATTCGTAAAGTTTGTAACCGGTGAGGAGGGAGCTGAAATTATCGCTTCCACTGGCTCTATCCCTGCATCCATGAATGAGTCTATCGCTGAGATGGTGGCATCTGTAGAAGGTTTCCCAGCTGATGACTCCAGCAAGGAAGCGCTGCAGACTGCAAACCTGTATCTGGAGATGCCGGTACATCCCAAGAGCGCTGAGATTGAAACCGTATTAAACGAGGCTCATGATGGTATTATGACCGAGAGCATTACCATTGACGAGGGAATTGCACAGATGAATGAGAAGATCGGCGCGATTCTGGCTGAGTAAAAAAACTTCACACATAATCCACACGAAACACACAATCTCATTTACATTTCGTCAGATGGCTTGTATGAACACGAAGCGGACTTTAAACGGTCCGCTTCTTACATGCAGAGAACAAAACAGGAGGAAGGGTATGGCAGCAACAAGAAAAACCGTAGATCCCGCTGTTGCAGAGCAGAAGCTTGCAAAGCTTACCCCCCGGTTAAAAGACCTTGAGGCCCGGGTGGCAGCGGAGACGGATCCGAAAAAACGGCAGAAATTAATGGCCCAGATCGTAACGGTAGAAGAAAAAATCAAGCAGGTTAAAACCGGAGAGCGGATGACCAGACAGCAGAAAAGGGATTTGATTGCATATTCCTTTATCGCCCCCAATTTTATTGGCTTTGCCGTATTTACCCTGGGGCCGGTTATTTTCGCATTTGTCCTGGCATTCTTAAAATGGGACGGCAACACCGCCATGGAGTTTGCGGCTTTTGACAACTTTATGGAGATGTTTGGAAACAGCCGGTTTACGGCATCTTTTAAAAATACCATTATCTACTGTATCGCAACGGTTCCCATGACATTGGCGGCAGCTATCGGCCTTGCAGTAGTATTGAATCAGAAAATCAAGGGCAGAAACTTTTTCCGTACTGTCAGCTTTTTCCCCTATGTTGCCTCTCTGGTAGCGGTGGCGGCAGTTTGGAATATGTTGTTTTCTCCGGCCAAGAGCGGCCCGGTAAACATGCTGTTATATAATGTATTCCATGTGGCAGCCAATAAGCTTCCCAAATGGGCGGCTAGCAAGGACTGGGTAATGTTTACCATTGTGCTGTTCAGTGTATGGAAAAACATGGGCTATTATATGGTAATCTATTTAGCCGGCCTTCAGGGCATCAACGCCGAGCTTTACGAGGCGGCAAGCTTAGACGGGGCAGGCTCCTGGCAGAAGTTCCGTTATATTACCTGGCCCCAGCTTCAGCCCACCACCTTCTTTGTTACCATTATTTTGACCATCAACTGCTTTAAGGTGTACGACATTGTTTACATGCTGGCAGGCGGCTCCAACGGAGTCATCAACGAATCCGCAATTGTACTGGTGTACCACATCTACGAAGAGGCATTCCGCAACTGGAATTTAGGATATGCAAGCGCCGTGGCAATGGTTCTCTTCCTTCTGGTTCTGGCTGTTACCATCGTCCAGTTCAGAGGCGAGAAGAAATACGCAAACTAAGGAGGGGGAAAGATGAAAGGAAAACGCCAACACGAAAAAGTTACCAAAATAATCCTTTATGGGGTGCTGATCTTTATTTCCCTTTTGATGCTGGTTCCCTTTGCATGGATGCTGTCCTCTTCCTTAAAGCTGGATAAAGACGTATTCATTGTACCCATTCAGTGGATTCCGGAAAATCCCCAGTGGCAGAACTATGTAAAGATCTGGACCAAGATTCCGCTGGCAAAATTCGTATTAAACACCGCCAAGCTGACCATTATTGTAACACTGCTCCAGCTGTTTACCAGCAGCTTTGCGGCATATGCCTTTGCCAAACTGAATTTCCATTATAAAAATCTCCTGTTTCTGGCCTATGTGGCAACTATCGCCGTGCCCTGGCAGGTGTACATGGTTCCTCAGTTTATGATGATGCGCTCCTTTGGACTCAATGATACTCATCTGGCCATTATCTGTTTGCAGGCCTTCTCCGCCTTCGGAGTATTTATGATGCGCCAGTTTTATCAGGGAATCCCGGATGAGCTGTGCGAGGCAGCCCGTATTGACGGAATGACCGAGTATCAGATTTACGGGAAAATTATGCTGCCCCTTGCAAAACCGGCATTGTCTACCCTGACCATTTTTACCTTTGTAAATACCTGGAACGATTTCCTCGGGCCCCTTATCTACTTAAAGACCGAGGCCAAGAAAACCCTTCAGATTGGTCTTCGTATGTTTATCGGACAGAACTCATCCGAGTACGGACTGATAATGGCGGCATCTGTTCTGTCTCTGATCCCGGTATTAATTGTATTCCTGGCTCTGCAGAAATACTTTGTAGAGGGCATTGCGGCAACCGGTGTAAAGGGATAATGCTTTTCAGCAAAAAATGACAACAAATCGATAAAATTGTGTATTTCCAATGGGCGGCTTCTTGCTGTATAATCATAGAAGCAGAATACATTTTGGGAGGAAGTTTTTATGGAAGCAGCGATTACAATAAGAGACAGTGAGGGCGCCGTAAAAGCCCAGGCAAAGGCTTTAAAAACCGGAGAGGTGGTTTTGGCCTGGGAGGGGGAGTACGCTCCCGGCGATGAGATTATATTTACCTTTCCTGAGACAGAGGCGTTTTATGTAGCGAGGGTGGACGACACCATGGATGAGTCCTTTCTATATGTAACCAGGGAGCAGGTAGTTTATTACGTGCCCTTTGAGGAAAAAAAGACCTCCTATAACCCAAAATCCTTTACCGGGGAGCGCCACTATCTGACTTTGCGTCCGGCAAAGGATTGGGAGACGGCTTCCTATAAAAATCTGGCGAAAAATGTAATGGATCAGCACGGTGATCCCGGCTGTTATCCTCATACTTATGCCAACGTTGAGACCAGAGGGGAGGCGGTTTTTGCAGCCCGCAACGCCATTGACGGCGTGGTTGCCAATGTAAGCCACGGAAACTGGCCGTATGAGTCCTGGGGAATCAACCGCCAGGATGACGCGGAAATGACCCTGGATTTTGGCCGTCCTGTGGATTTCGATACTATTGTACTTTATACCAGAGCCGATTTCCCCCACGATAACTGGTGGGTAAAGGCAACCTTAACCTTTTCGGATGGAACCAGCCAGGTAGTGGATATGGAAAAAAGTGTGGAGAGCCATACCTTTGCCATTGAAAAGAAAAACATCACCTGGATAAAGCTGGGAGAACTGATTAAGGCAGAGGATCCTTCCCCCTTCCCGGCGCTGACTCAGATTGAGGTTTATGGAAGGGAGAGCAGATAACAAGAAAAGGGAGTGTCATTTACGGCATCTCCCTTTTTTGGTGCGCCTGGTGAGCACGCGTTCTTATCACTAAAGTCTGTGCTTTTTCCCGAAAAACCCTGAATTTTGTAAAATTTCCTATTTTCAAATAATATGAAAATGGTATAATACCCTCAGTGGACAAGTGTATGCCCTTGTTCACTGAGGGTAAAGCAGTTGATTACAGAATACTATCTGATTGCGGAGGAAAAGATGAAAGTTATTATCATCGGATGCGGGAAAGTGGGAAGAACCCTGGCCCAGCAGCTGAGTGAGGAGCAGCATGACATTATTTTGATTGATACCAATGGCCAGAAAGTTCAGGAATTTACTGAGGAGATCGACGCCATGTATTTGATCGGCAACGGCGCCAGTATCGGGACTCAGAAGGAAGCCGGTATTGAGACGGCGGATATGCTGATTGCCGTAACCAACTCGGACGAGTTAAATCTTTTGTGCTGTCTGATTGCGAAAAAGGTAAGCAAATGCCACACGGTTGCCCGTGTGCGAAATCCCATTTACAGTGAGGAGATTAATTTTATTAAGGAGCGCCTGGGTATTTCCATGAGCTTGAATCCGGAGTTTGCAACAGCAACCGAGATGGCGAGACTTTTGCGGTTTCCGTCGGCCATCCAGATCGATACCTTTGCCAAAGGCCGTGTAGAGCTTTTAAAGTTTAAGGTAAAACCGGAATTTAATATGGACGGGCTGGCAGTATCCGGGCTGGCAGATCGGTTTAAATGCGACGTCTTGATCTGCGGCGTTGAGAGAGACGGGGAAGTGAGTATCCCGGGCGGTAACTTTATTTTAAAGAATAATGACAGGGTTTCCATTGTGGCATCGCCTCAAAACTCGGCCGCTTTCTTTCAAAAGATCGGTTTGGCCACCAACCAGGTAAAAAACGCCCTGATTGTGGGGGGAGGAACCTTAAGCTACTATCTGGCTAAGCAGCTTCTCCACATGAAGATTAAAGTGCGGATTGTGGAACGGGATGCCAAACGGTGTGATGAATTAAGCGAGCTTTTGCCGGAGGCTGTGATTATCAACGGCGACGGAACAGACAAGAAGCTTCTTCTCCAGTCCGGCCTGCCTTCTGCAGAGGCCTTTATCCCTCTGATTAATATTGACGAGGAAAATATTTTCCTCTCTCTTTATGCCAAGGAGCAGAGCAATGCGAAACTGGTTACCAAAGTGAACCGGTTTGCTTTTGACAGCATTATAGACAAGCTGGATCTGGGAAGCGTTATCTATCCCAAATACATTACTGCGGATTACATTCTCCAGTATGTCCGGGCCATGCAGAACTCTATTGGAAGTAATGTAGAGACGTTATATCAGATTTTAGATAACAAGGCGGAGGCCCTGGAGTTTTCCATCCGGGAAGACGGTCCGGTGGTGGGCGTTCCCCTGATGGATTTATCCCTGAAAAAGAACCTGCTGGTGGCCTGTATCAACCATAATGGCCGGATTATTATCCCCAGAGGCCATGACCAGATTGAGATCGGGGATACTGTTATTATTGTAACCACCCAGAAAGGTCTTCAGGATGTCAATGACATTCTCAGAAAACAGGTGTAAGCCATGAATTATGGAATAATCAAATATATTGTGGGCTGGACGCTGATTTTGGAAGCGGCCCTGATGGTTCCTTCTGCCATTGTGGCCCTGATCTATGGGGAGACGGCCATCTGGGCTTTTGTGGGAACTATCGTGCTCTGCCTTCTTGCCGGTATGGTCCTGAAAATGAAAAAGCCTCACAGTCAGGTGTTTTTTGCCAGAGAGGGATTTGTAAGCGTGGCCCTAAGCTGGGTGGCCCTAAGCGTAATGGGCGGCCTGCCTTTTATCTTTAGCGGGGCAATTAAAAATCCTGTTGATGCTATGTTTGAGACAGTTTCCGGCTTTACTACCACCGGAGCCAGTATTCTTTCATCCGTGGAGATACTGCCCAAAAGTATTCTGTTTTGGAGAAGCTTTACCCACTGGATTGGCGGTATGGGGGTACTGGTATTTCTGCTGACCTTAATCCCCATGACTGGTGGATTCCATATGAACATTATGAAAGCGGAAAGCCCGGGACCTTCTGTCAGCCGTCTGGTGCCTAAGGTACGCTCCACAGCAAAAATCCTTTACCAGATTTATATCGGTATGACCGTGCTGGAGATTATTTTGCTGCTTATTGGCCGCATGCCTCTCTTTGACGCCCTGACCCTGTCTTTTGGAACAGCGGGCACGGGGGGATTCGGTATCCGAAATGACAGCATTGCCAGCTATTCGGTGTACCATCAGGTGATTATCACTATCTTTATGATTTTGTTCGGCGTAAACTTTAACGCTTATTTTTTCATCCTTATGGGAAAAGCCAGACAGGCTTTCCAAATTGAGGAGGTGAAGGGGTATTTTGCTGTGATCGGGGTGGCAACTCTGGTGATTGCCGCCAATATCTGGCACTTATACGGCAGCGTGGTTACCGCTTTTCAGCAGGCTGCCTTTCAGGTGGCTTCCATTATTACCACCACAGGATATGCTACTGCTAATTTTGACTCGTGGCCTCAGGTATCCAGAACGATTTTGGTTATGCTGATGTTTGTAGGCGCCTGTGCGGGAAGCACCGGAGGCGGCATCAAGGTGTCCAGATTTTTAATTCTGATAAAAACCGTGAAGAAAGAGCTGCTTCAGTACCTTCACCCAAAGAGTGTGAAGCGGATTAAAATGGACGGCAAAGCCATTGAGCATGAGGTAGTTCGTTCCACCAATGTTTTTATGGTCACCTATGTGCTGATCTTTTCCTTTTCCATCTTATTCCTGGCTTTTGATAATCTGGATCTGGTTACCAATTTTACGGCAGTGGCAGCTACTTTAAACAATATCGGTCCCGGGCTGGAGCTGGTAGGTCCGTCAGCCAACTTTGCTATTTTCAGCGGCGGCGCCAAGGTGATTCTGATTTTTGACATGCTGGCAGGCCGTCTGGAGCTGTTCCCCTTACTGTTATTATTTGTGAGGGATACGTGGAAAAAATTCTGATTCCACACAGAAAATTTGTTGTAAAATAAAGGAGATGAGACAAAATGAAACAGGCGGTCTTTTGTTATCGCAGGTTTCGTTTTGCCCCATCTTTTTTCTTTAAAAGGTGGTTATTCTGTAATTTCTTCTACCATGGTAGTCTTTTCTGCTTCGTCTTCCGGCTTTCCGGAAGCCTTGTCCATCTGCTCTGCAAAAGCGTCCGCTGCTTCTGCAATCTGCTCTGCCGCTTCTGCCGCCGCCTTCTCAATGGAATCAGAACCGGCAAAGTCATTTTGGCTTTCAGATTCACTGTCCCCGGAATGTTTTTCCTTGTAGGAGCCAATCGTTTCCTTCACAGCAGCAGTGGCAATGTGGGCCGTATCTACGGCAGCGCTGACTGCGCTGTGGGCTGTGTCCTTTAAAACAGCAGCCGTGTCCTTTAATACATCTTTGGCAGCGCCTGCGGCTACTCCGACGGATTCCTTTACGTCCTTGGCAGCGGCCTTAAATTCATCTTTGCTGGAGGACAGGGAGACATAGTTGCGGTGAGCGGGATTATTGAGATCCACGGAAGAATCTTCATCCTCAAAATTCCCGTCAAAGTCATCGGCTTCAAAATCACGGAAATCTTTCTCTAATTCCTTGTGGAAGAACTTATATTTGGCAAAATAAGCAATGCCTGCTGCAGCTGCTACAGCCCCGGCCATGAATGCTGCTGCCTTACCCAGATTGTTTTTGGACATATGGATAGCTCCTTTCAGTTTAAAAATAAAAAGTTTCTATTATTGTAATACGGAACAGCAAAAAAGAAAAGGTATAATTGCAGGAATTTTTTGCTTTTACACGGAGAACATTTGCTCAGCGCCGGTCACAGCAAAGAAGCGGAGCATGAAATGCGGAGCAATCCGTTGGCGTTAGGAATCCAGGATTGACTAAATTTGAAATAAATGTTATTATATTTACATATTTATGGATAAAATAAGTGATTATAATAACACGGAAAGGAGTGGACATGTGAAAAATATAGGATACAGAGACTTATTGATTCAATATATCGACAGGCAGGAACCCGATCAACCGATCCTGACAGCTCAGATCACACAATATGTTGCAAGAGAAACCGGCCTGGATGAAGCAGAAGTGAAAAAAGCAGTTAATGTAAATATGGCCAGGCTGGAAAAAGCGGACCGGATTACCCGGATAGAGAAAGGGGTCTACTGCAAAAAAACCAGAACAGCATTTGGATATTATATACCCAACAAGGAAACTTTATTCTGCCGACAGCTCCTGTATGATGAGAATGATGTAATCGGATACGAAACAGGATTATCCATGCTGAACCGTCTGGGCCTGGTGTCCCAGATGCCTAAAAGGAAGTGCATTGCGACAAATCTATATATGAAAAGAGTGCCTGCCGGCATACAAGTTGAGATAAAAAAACCTTCTGTAAATGTAAACCGCTCCAATTACCGTTATCTCCAGATTTTGGATGCGATAAGAGATCTGGATCATGCCCCGGTTGATGCTGCAAAGCCAGAAGAACTGTTAAAAGGAACTGTAAAAACATTAGAGCTTGACACAGATGTCCTGATCTGTATGGCAAGGAAATTTTACAATCCGAGGATCCTGATCAAAACAATTGATATTATGCTGGGAGGATTGTATGAAACTGCACAGGGATAAATTTTCATTTTTAAATATCATCGGGCTTATTCATGGCGTCACTGGAATAAGGGAAGACATACTGGAGAAAGATTACTATGTTACACTTCTCTTAAAGGAGTTATCGGAAAAACAGGATACCCTTCCTGCATATTTTAAAGGAGGAACGGCTTTATATAAGGCTCAGAAAAGTATCCGCCGTTTTTCTGAGGACATTGACCTGACAATATGTATTGATAACTGCAGTGGGAGTCAGGCAAAAAAGCGTCTGGAAACCGCGACTAAAAAATATCTCTCGTTGCCAAGGACATCCAGAAAGGAATTGGAGGATGACAGAAAAGGAAGCATTACAGCGGTCTATGATTACACGCCGGCAGTAATAGTGGATACGGATGATCCTCTCCAGAGGTTTGGTTATGTCAAAGTGGAAGGGACTTCGTTTACTGTAAGCGAACCCTTTTCCACTTTGGAAATTGAACCCATCGTATACACGTATGCCACAGAAGAGCAGAGAGCTATCCTTCGTGAACAGTTCGAGGTAATGCCGTTCCCGATAAAAACGATCCGTCTGGAGAGAATATTTGCAGATAAAATATTTGCGGCTGAATTTTATTATGAGCGTGAAATGTATTTTGATGTTGCAAAGCATATCTATGATGTAGGAGTTATGTTAGATATACAGCAGATCCAGCATATGCTTGGGAACGCTGGCATGTTTATCGAAATGTCAGGATACAAGAGACTGGAGGAAACACGGAGGACGGGCAGTGACCTGGCAGAGAAGAAATTTTCTGATTTTGGAATATTCCATGGATTGTCTGATAGTATGGGACTAAGGGAAGCATATCAGAATATGCAGAGAAATTATGTCTTTTCAGAAAAAGATTTGCTGTCATTTGAATTTGTTACGGGCCAGTGGAAAAAGCTGCAGGATATTTTGAGTAATATGGAAAAACATTGCTGCCAGACAGCTATATAATATAAAATCAAGTTAAAAATCCAAAGCCGATAGGCAAAATGTAAAAAAATAATAAAATTAGCACTCAACCCTTGACAGTGCTAATAATGAGTGCTATAACTTTACCAGAAAGCAAAAAACAAAACAGCAGTTTCAGATAAAAGGAGGATTTTATAATGAAGTTGGCACCATTATTTGACAGAGTTGTATTAAAACAGCTGGTAGCTGAGGAAACCACCAAGTCCGGTATCGTATTACCAGGCCAGGCAAAGGAGAAGCCCCAGCAGGCAGAGGTTATCGCAGTAGGCCCTGGCGGCGTGGTAGACGGCAAGGAGATTACCATGCAGGTAAAGGCAGGAGATAAGGTTATCTACTCCAAGTATTCAGGAACAGATGTAGAGGTTGACGAAGAAAAGTACGTAATTGTAAAGCAGAACGATATTCTGGCAGTAATAGAATAAAACTGCACACGCCCGGCGGCAGATGTAGCGCCGCGGATGAAACGATTGTATTTTATCACATAATTTTATATTTTGGAGGTTGATGAACCATGGCAAAGGAAATTAAATACGGCGTAGAAGCCAGAAAAGCATTAGAAACCGGCGTAAATCAGTTAGCAGATACGGTACGGGTTACCTTAGGCCCCAAGGGACGCAATGTAGTTTTGGATAAGTCCTTCGGCGCTCCCTTAATCACCAACGACGGCGTGACCATCGCAAAGGAGATTGAGCTGGAAGATGCATTTGAGAACATGGGCGCTCAGCTGGTAAAGGAAGTTGCCACCAAGACCAATGATGTGGCAGGCGACGGCACCACCACCGCAACCGTACTGGCCCAGGCCATGATTGCTGAGGGAATGAAGAACCTGGCAGCAGGCGCTAACCCCATTGTATTAAGAAAGGGAATGAAGAAAGCCACCGAGGCAGTTGTAGATGAGATTGCCAAGATGAGCAAACCCATTGAGGGTAAAGATCAGATTGCCAGAGTAGCGGCTATTTCCGCATCTGATGATGAAGTAGGCGATTTAGTTGCGGACGCTATGGAGAAGGTTTCCAAGGACGGCGTTATCACCATCGAGGAATCCAAGACCATGAAAACAGAGTTGGATTTGGTAGAAGGTATGCAGTTTGACCGCGGTTATGTTTCCGCATATATGTGTACCGATATGGACAAGATGGAAGCCAACCTGGATGATCCCTACATCCTTATTACAGACAAAAAGATTTCCAATATTCAGGATATTCTGCCCCTGTTAGAGCAGATTGTAAAGACCGGCGCAAGGCTGCTGATTATTGCAGAAGATGTTGAGGGCGAGGCTCTTACCACCTTGATTGTTAACAAGCTGCGCGGCACCTTTAACGTAGTGGCAGTGAAAGCTCCCGGATACGGCGACAGAAGAAAAGAGATGTTAAAGGATATCGCCATCTTAACCGGCGGTCAGGTAATCTCCGATGAGTTAGGCTTGGATTTAAAGGAAGTAACCATGGAGGATCTGGGCCGTGCAAAATCCGTTAAGATTCAGAAGGAGAATACCGTTATTGTAGACGGCGCAGGCGACAAGGGTGAAATTTCCGCAAGAGTTGCCCAGATCCGCGCTCAGATTGAAGAGACTACTTCTGATTTTGACAAAGAGAAACTTCAGGAGAGACTGGCTAAGCTGGCAGGCGGCGTTGCTGTAATCCGTGTAGGCGCTGCAACCGAGACCGAGATGAAGGAAGCCAAGCTGCGTATGGAGGATGCTTTGGCAGCAACCAAGGCAGCTGTTGAGGAAGGCATTATCGCAGGCGGCGGTTCCGCATATGTACATGCAGCAGAGGCAGTAAAGGGCATGCTGGCAGATATGGAAGGCGATGAGAAGACCGGTGCCCAGATCATCTTAAAGGCTCTGGAAGCTCCCTTATTCCACATTGTAGCCAACGCAGGCCTGGAAGGATCCGTTATCATCAACAAAGTCCGTGAAGCCGGTGTAGGCGTAGGATTTGACGCATATAAAGAAGAGTACGTAGATATGATTCAGGCAGGTATCCTGGATCCGGCAAAGGTTACCAGAAGCGCCCTGCAGAATGCCACCAGTGTTGCTTCCTCCTTATTGACAACTGAGTCTGTAGTTGCTAATATTAAGGAAGAGACTCCGGCAATGCCTGGCGGAGCAGGAATGGGCGGAATGATGTAATCACTCCCCCTGTAAAAGGAGAGTACACCAATGATTCAAGATGCATATGTAGAGCAACTGGTAAAACGTAAAAATCCCCCCTATGCCCTTCCGGTAAAGATTCTTTTGGGAGTGCTGTTTGCACTGTCCTTACTGATGGCCCTGGCATCCTATATCGGGATTATCATTTTGCTTGCAGTCTGCGCGGTTTCTTATTTTACGCTTCTGCAGCTGAATACCGAGTTTGAGTATCTGTATATTGACGGTCAGCTTTCTATAGACCGGATTATGAACCAGAACAAGAGGAAAAAAGTGCTGGAGTGCGACAAAGATGCCCTTTTAATGGTAGCGCCTGTGGACTCCTATGTCTTAAAAGATTATGAGGCCCCGGGAACCAAGACCGTGGACTGCTCCTCCGGACGGACAGATGCGAAAAAGTATGCCTTTATTTATCAGGCGGGACAGACCAGAACCAGGGTGATTTTTGAACCTAATGACAAATTGCTCCAGTGCATCCGCAACACCACTCCAAGAAAAGTTGTATTGTAGAAAATGCCTTCGGGCTTAAAGAGAGTGCCGCAAAATCATTTGTTTCGGTGATTTTGCGGCACTTTTATCATCATACACCTCCATAATTTCTTTTGCGGCCTGTTGGCTGATTCTTAAAATTCATTTTCCAGCATTTTTGCCGCTTTTCTGATACTTTCCACCAACTCTCTCAATGCAGGGTGCTGTCTGTATGCCTGTTTGGCATAGAAAAGATAAGGAGCTCCCTTTAGTTTGCGGTCTTTAAGGGGAATGTGAGCCAGCTTGCCATGGAGTCCGCCCTCTACAAGGCGGATTACGGGATAGTAAGTAATGGTGAAGACTTCAGGATTTTTAATAATCAGGGAGATTACGTTTGCCAAGGATTCCGCCTCCAGCGTGTGGGAACTGGGAATGGTGCTAAAAAGCTCACAAAACAACGGGTAGAGAAAGCCGTCATCCTCAGATGTTCCTTTAAAGTGCGCCATAGTAAAAAAGAGATCGCGCAGGTTTTCCAGTGAAATACTTTCACGCCCTGCCAGCGGATTTTTGGCATTGAGAATGCATTGATATTCACCATCAAAGAGTTTTAAGGGAGCGTTTCCCTGGATCTGAGTAAAGCGGGCAAGCAAGGTATCGTTGCACACGGCAAGGCAGAGGGCGGGATTGTGGCTGTCCCGGGAAATGAATTCTCCAGGCTTCAGAACGGGATTCAGTTTTATTTTTACGTTAGGATAAGACTTTTTAAAATGAAGTAGAATATCGGGAAGGAAAAAATGGGCGAATACACTTTGAGTGTAGATTTCTATTTCATTTAGAACGCTGGATTTGGACAACTCCTTCCAGCCGTTATAGTATTTTAGGATCTGCTTTGCTTCAGGAAGAATTTTTTCTCCCGCTTCTGTAAGGTCAAGCCCTTTGGGCCGCGGTAAAAAAGCTGTACGTCTATCTCACTTTCAAAATTTCCCAGGGCTTTTGAGAGACTTGGCTGTGCAATATAAAGAGATTTGGCAGCTTTGTTGACAGACTGGAGTTCGGCAAGTGCGACAAAATATTCTAAAGTATTGATCTTCATAAAAATTTCCCCTCTTCATTTTGGCATATAGTTTTTTTTCATAACCCTTCCTTTTTCTGTATTATACAAAAAATGACAGGAATGTTAAACTATTATTAGTAAATAACATAAAAATTTGTAAAAGGAGAGGTTATCTATGACAAAAAGGAAAAGATTTGAGGCATTTCTCGCCAACAAATCGGTAGATCGGGTTCCGATCGCATTCTTCCATCATTTTTGCGGTCCAAAGGACATGAATCAGGGACTAGTTAATCAGGAGGCGTTTGAGCGCAACATTGAGGGTCACCGCAGGGCGCGGGAGATTTTTGACCCTGATGTGGCAAAAGTGATGAATGACACGTTAATGTTGGTGCCTGTGGATTGCTCTCATGTGGAAACCGCAAAGGATCTTCGCGGGGTGGATCCACCTGCTATGGACTCTGTGTTTGTAAAAAAAACAATAGAGCTTACGAAACGTGTGCGTGCAATCTATGAAGACTCCGACATCCCGGTTTATGGAACCAGCTTTTCCCCCTACACGGTACTGCGCTTTAGCCTTTCTCCCAAAGGAATGTTGGGAAAAGGAGGAGATGAAGAGAAATTTAAAAGGCTTATGGCAGAGGATCCTGAGGCGGTATCAGAGGCGCTTGGTAAGATGGGAGAGTTTATCTGCTGCTTAAATGAACTTATGCTTAAGGAATGCGGCATAGACGGAATTTATTTAAGTGTAAACAATCAGTGTCAGATTGTACCGCCAAAGCTTCACGAGCTTTATGTAGCTCCTCATGAGAAAAAAATTATCGACCAGGCAAACAAAAGGAGTAAAATCAATCTTCTCCATATCTGCGGCGGTCCCATAGGCCTTCCCAGCACCCTGGAACTTTATAAGGATTATGCAGTTGCGGGCTACAACTGGGCCATAGAGGCAGAGGGCATTAAGCTGGGAGAAGGCAAGAAAATCTTGGGCGGCGCGCCGGTGTTCGGCGGTTTCCGGCGTACAGGCATTATCGACAAGGGAACCAGGGAAGAAGTGGAGAAAGAGGTTTACCAGCTCCTGGATGAGTGCGGCCAGGTTGGTATCATGCTTGGAGACGACTGCACTGTTCCTACGGATATAGATGATAACCGCCTTGAGTGGGTACGCCAGGCTGCCATTTGCTATGCCGGAAAGATGGGATAAAGGGATACGGATATGTTGAAAACAGAAATCAAAAATGCATATGTTTCGATTTTAAAGGAAGAGCTCATTCTGGCTACCGGCTGTACGGAGCCTATTGCCATGGCCTATGCTGCTGCGAAGCTTCGGGAAATCCTGGGGACGGAGCCTGAAAAAATATACGGGGAAATTTCAGGAAATATTATTAAGAATGTAAAAAGTGTAGTGGTGCCCAATACAGGGGGACTGAAAGGTATTCAGGCGGCCATTGCAGCGGGTATTGTCGCAGGAAAAGCGGATCAGCAACTACAGGTTATCGCTTCTGTACCGGATAAGCTGTATCCTGCAATTAGAGCTTACGTGGAAAAAACACCTATGGAGATTATCTGCGCCCAGACGCCTTATCTTCTGGATATTATGCTGACAGGCTGTGCAGGGAATCATAAAGCAGTGGTTCGCATTGCAAATAACCACACCAATGTTGTCTGCATTGAAAAGGACGGCTGTGTGATTTTGGAAAAAGAAATGATTGAGTCTTCTGAGGACGGATTGACGGATAAAAGTCTGCTGAATCTTGAGGACATTCTGGAGTTTGCAGGCACAGTGGAACTTTCGGAGATAGAGGATGTTATCGAAAGGCAGATCCGATATAACACTGCCATTGCAGAAGAAGGACTTAAAAACGATTGGGGTGCGAACATCGGCTCCACCCTTCTGGAGGTGTATGGGGACGATGTCAGAGTTAAGGCCAGAGCATGGGCAGCGGCAGGCAGCGATGCGAGAATGAGCGGCTGTGAAATGCCGGTAGTCATCAATTCAGGCTCCGGCAATCAAGGAATGACAACGTCTCTTCCTGTTATATGCTACGCTGAACATTTGAAAAAGACTCGGGAGGAACTATGCCGCGCTTTGGTGGTGAGCAACCTTGTTACCGCTTATCAAAAAGCGGGTATCGGACGTCTTTCCGCCTACTGCGGAGCTATTAGCGCAGGCGTAGGATCCGGAGCGGCTATTGCATATCTGAAAGGCGCGGATTACGATGGAATTGCTCATACCATTATGAATGCAGTTGCAATCCTTTCAGGAACCATCTGTGATGGAGCCAAACCTTCCTGCGCCGCCAAAATCGCAGAAGCGGTGGATGCCGGGATTTTAGGGTATGAGATGTATTTACGGGGCGGAAATTTTAAAAGCGGAGAAGGAATTGTAGGAAGAGATATTACAGAGGCGGTAAGGAATGTGGGAATCCTGGCAACAGAAGGAATGCAGGGGACAGATAGAACCATTTTAAAAATTATGACAAAATAAAGGGGGTAAGCAGATGTATAATTTTGATTTCCATATGGCTACAAAAATTCATTTCGGCAGAGGAACGGTAGAAGCGTTCCTGGCAGAGGAAGTGAAAAAATACGGAAAAAAAGTATTCTTTGTATACGACCAAGTTCCGGTAAAGAAAAGCGGCCTTTATGATGAGGTAATAAAAGCCTTTGAAAAGGCAGGGGTGGAATACAGAGAGTTTACGGGTGTGGAGCCGAATCCCAGGCATACTACCGTGAACTGCGGTATCGCAAAGCTGAAAGAATTCGGAGCGGAATGTATTGTGGCAGCAGGGGGCGGAAGCACCCTTGACTGTGGAAAAGCCATCAGCTTTGGTGCTTACCATTGCGGCGACGTCTGGGACTTTTATTCCGGACAGATTACAGTGGAAAAGGTAATGCCAGTTGTGGCGATTCCGACTTTGGCGGCAGCGGGCGCGGAGGTTTCTTTCAGCGCGGTTGTCAGCAATATGGATACCAAGCAGAAGATAGGCCTGCGAAATGAAAAGATACGTCCTGTATGTGCGATTCTTGATCCCCCTCTGATTATAACACAAGAGCCCAGTTAATGTGGGCGGCAGTTTTAAGCATTTCCCATCTGAGCGCCTGCGGACGCCCCGCATTTAACAGTCCCATTCATGTAACAGAGCATATTTTGAGCGCCTACTATGATATTGTACATGGTGCAGGCATTGCTATTATGTCGCTGGCCTGGTTTAAATATGCTTTGACAGATGAGAATGTACCTAAATTTGCAAAATGGGCGAAAAATGTATGGGGGATAGAGAGTAAAAACAGCGACAGAGAAACGGCGGAAGCGGCTATAGACGCATTTGGAGATTTTTGCAGGGAACTTGGGCTTCCGACGCATCTGAGTGAGGTGAACATTACCGGGGGGCAGATTCGGGAGATAACAGAAAAAGAATTTTCGGGGATTAAGGGAAGCGAGACCTGGTTCCGCCCAGTAATGAGCAAAGAGGATTTGCTGGAAGTCTATACTTTGCGCTTTAGTTTTATAGGTGTATCATTAAAAACGATTTAAGATAGGAGAGAATAGTATGGAAAAGAAAGAAAAAAGAAGCGGTGCACAGACGTTTACAATCTGGTTCGGACTTGCGGCGCTGATGTTTGGCACCCAGGTAGGCGGAAGTATGGCGGCCGGAACTTATGCGGTAGGCTATTTTGCGCCTTACGGCGGCGGCTGGCTGCTGGTATTTATTGCTATATATTTTTGCTTCAGAAGCGCCTTTGCAATTCACGCTCTTGAATTTACCCGTCTTTTTAAGATCAATAACTATTCGGCTTATTATTTAGAACTCTACGGGCTTAACAGCGACAAGGCAAATCCCGCCCTTAAGAAACTGGTTATGTGGATGTTTGATATTTATACTACGATTGGAGGGGTTGTCGTTGTTGCGGCGACCATCAACCTGTTTGGTTCTCTTACAACCTCTATTGGAATCAACCCGTATATAGGCAGGCTGATTGCTGTAGTGATGTTTGCATTCCTCAGTATTTACGGCGCGGCTTTTCTGAGAAAGTTTAACACTGTCATGACGATCTCGCTGGTTATTGCTATGCTTGCTATTTTAGGCTCGGTGCTGTCTGTCCGCAGCGATATATTCTTTCAGAGAATAGGAAATTTTTCTATTGGCGCCGATTGGACCGGAAAGTCGGTGTCTTCTCAGATTATGCTCTTGGTTTCTTTTGGATTTGCGAGTCTTACAATTGGATCGACCCTCTGCAACTTTTCAGAAAAGATTAGAAGTACAAAGGATTCCGTCGGGAGCGGATTTTTAATCGGCTTGCTTTCTATCTCTGCCTTTTTTCTCACGTCCTGTATTGTGCTGCTATTTCTTCCTGAAATGATTAACAACGTGCCTATCTTAAGCATATGCCAGAAATATCTGCCTTCGGTGATCACAGTGCTCTACTGGATTGTAGTGGTATTTTCCGTAGTTTCAACTGGACCTACATATTCTTATACCACGGCAAATCGTTTTGCAAAAGCCTGGAAAAGTGAAAAAATATCCAGACAGATGAAGCTGCTTATTATATCTTTGGTATTCCTTATGGGGTGCTATGTTATATCTGGTATTGGGCTTTTGACGATTGTTCAGAAAGGATTTTCGGCGCTGGGGACCATAGCAAGCGTGATTATTGGGATTCCACTCCTTATTTCCCTTCCACGAATGGCCAGAAAAAGAAGGGAGTAGCAAACCTCCACATCATTCATATACAGCCTTGACGCAGTACCTTGATACCCTGCTAAACTATCAAAAAAACCAATAGGTAATTATAAGTAAATAAAATGAATTTTTCATGGTTCTTCCGTTTGACAAACAATATAAAATTTGCTAGTATTTATTACTAATAACCCTGAGACAGGGAACGGATGAATCGTAACTACTCAGTCATGCAATGAGTCCTCTGGCCCGGGAGTTCAAATTATGAGAAAGAGAGGATTATTTAGAATGGGTACAATTATTGGTGAAGGCATTACCTTTGACGATGTGCTTCTGGTGCCGTCTTATTCAGAAGTGATTCCCAACCAGGTGGATTTAACCACTTATCTCACGAAGACCATTAAACTGAACATCCCCCTTATGAGCGCAGGCATGGATACGGTCACGGAATACCGGATGGCCATTGCCATGGCAAGACAGGGCGGCATTGGCATTATCCACAAGAATATGTCAATTGAAGCACAGGCTGAGGAAGTAGATAAAGTAAAGCGTTCTGAGAACGGCGTTATCACCGATCCATTCTATCTTTCCCCGGAACATACATTAAAAGATGCAGATGATCTGATGGGAAAATTCCGGATTTCCGGCGTACCGATTACGGAAGGAAGGAGATTGGTGGGTATTATCACCAACCGGGATTTGAAATTTGAGGAGGATTTCTCCAAGAAGATTAAAGAGTGCATGACCTCTGAGAATTTGGTAACAGCTGAGGAGGGGATCACCATGGTGGAGGCCAAGAGGATTTTGGCCAAAGCCAGAGTAGAGAAGCTTCCTATTGTGGATAAGGACTTTAATTTAAAGGGCCTGATTACTATCAAGGATATTGAGAAGCAGATTAAGTACCCCTTATCTGCCAAGGATTCCCAGGGACGCCTTCTGTGCGGCGCAGGCGTAGGCATTACTGCCAACGTATTAGAGCGTGTGGAGGCCCTGGTAAAGGCTCATGTGGATGTAATCGTATTAGATTCCGCTCACGGCCATTCTGCCAATGTTATCCGCTGCGTCAGGATGATTAAGGAAGCATATCCGGATCTTCCTGTAATAGCAGGCAATGTGGCAACCGGAGATGCTACCAGAGCTTTAATCGAAGCCGGAGTGGACGCCGTTAAGGTTGGTATCGGGCCCGGTTCCATCTGTACCACCCGCGTGGTTGCAGGTATCGGCGTACCTCAGATTTCGGCAGTTATGGACTGCTATGAGGTGGCCAAGGAGTACGGAGTTCCCATTATTGCTGACGGCGGGATCAAGTATTCCGGTGATATTACCAAAGCCATTGCGGCAGGCGGAAGCGTCTGCATGATGGGAAGTATGTTTGCCGGATGCGATGAGAGCCCGGGTGACTTTGAACTGTTCCAGGGCCGTAAGTATAAGGTATACCGCGGCATGGGATCCATCGCTGCCATGGAAAACGGCAGTAAAGATCGCTATTTCCAGAGCGATGCCAAGAAGCTGGTGCCTGAGGGAGTAGAAGGCCGCGTGGCTTATAAAGGCCTGGTGGAGGATACGGTATTCCAGCTTTTGGGAGGATTGCGGTCCGGTATGGGTTACTGCGGCGCTAAAGACATTAAGACGCTTCAGGAGACTGGCCGGTTTGTAAAAATTTCCGCTGCGTCCTTAAAGGAAAGCCATCCTCACGATATCCATATTACCAAGGAAGCTCCTAACTATAGCGTGGATGCATAATTGAAAGAATAAGATATTATAGCCGGATCGGGTGACACTGATCCGGTCTTTTGGTATACACAAGCATAAAACGCCGTATACAAACAGAAGAAAAGCGGTTATAATGGAGATAAAATTGTAGAAGGCGAGGAAAATGTGATGTACACAGAAAACAAAACCATTCCATTAACCGATTTAGGCGGCGGCGTAGTTCGCAAGATTTTATCCTACAGCGAGAATCTTATGGCGGTAGAGCTTCAGTTTGAAAAAGGGGCTGTAGGGGCAAAGCACAGCCATCCCCATGAGCAGATGGGCTATATTGTAGAAGGCTCTTTGGTTTACCAGGAAGAGGGAAAAGAAGACAAAGTTTTAGGGACAGGAGACATTTACCATGTGGCCCCCAATGTAGTTCACGGCGTAGTAGCGCTGGAAGAAACCAAGCTTTTAGATATTTTCAACCCCTACCGGGAGGACTTTGTAAAATGCTAAGCTTTGGTATGCGCTGCCATGACATCTGCCCCAAGATGCCCATGGAGGATGTATTTCGCGAAGTAAAAGCCAATCATATTGATCAGATGCAGCTTGCTTTCGGAAAATCTATTTCCGATTACGATTTTTCCACAGGACATTACAGCCCAGGTTTTGCCCGCTATATTCGTTCCCTGCTGGAAAAAAACAACATCCATGTGGCAGTTTTAGGCTGCTACATTAATCCGGTAAACCCTGTTGAGGCAAAGCGTCAGGCAGAGGTGGCCAAGTTTATTGAGCATTTAAAATACGCAAAAATTATCGGCGCAGATATGGTGGGGACAGAGACAGGCCGCATGGATCCCGATATGAAAGTAACGCCTGAAACCTTTACAGAGACCTCCTACCAGCTTCTGCTAAAAAGTATGAGAGAGATTGTGTCCAAAGCGGAAAAGCTGGGGGTTACCGTGGGAGTAGAAGGGGTTTTCAACCACACCCTCTACAGCCCGGCTATGATGAAACGCTTTTTGGAGGACATGGATTCTCCTAATGTAGAAGTGATTTTAGATCCTGTCAACCTGATTCATCCGGAGGAAACAGAATGTCAGGAAGAAGTCATAGACAAAGCGTTTGCTTACTATGGCGATAAGATTACTATGGTTCATATGAAGGATTTTATTTTCGAGGGCAAGGAGCAGATTTTCCGCCATGTAGGAGAAGGAGTATTCCAATACGAGCCCTTTATGAAACATCTAAAAACAAAGAAACCTCACATTACTATGCTGCTGGAAAATTCCAATAAAGAGCGGTATCACAGTGATGTGAAGTTTCTGGAGGAGATTTACAGCCGGGTATAAACCATCAATGGAAAAAGTCTGGGAAAACGGAGAGAGCATATGCGTACAACACAGAGTGTAAAAGAAACCCGCCGTGACTATGTCCTTCGGGAGCTTACCCGGCTGATTATCAGCTGCGAAATTAAACCGGGAGCAACAGTCAGCGAACAGGAACTGGCAGATCGCCTGGGAGTGTCCAGGACTCCGGTGAGAGAAGCCATGGTGGAGCTGGCAAAAAGCAAGATTTTGGAAACGTTTCCCCAAAGAGGCTGCAAGATATCCATGATTGATTATTCTCTGATTCAGGAAGCAATTTTTGTCCGGACCATTTTGGAATCTGCTATATTAGATGAGGTGTGCGCCAGGGTAACGGCAGAGGATTTGCTGCTTTTAGAAAAAAATCTGCTGCTTCAGAACTACTATCTGGAAAACCGGATGGCAGTAGAGCTGTTAGAAAGTGATAATGAGTTTCATATGATTTTATTTGAAATCGCTGATAAACGGCAGACCTTCCAGCTAATCAGCAATCTGTCCATCCACTTTGACCGTCTGAGGCTTTTGGGCCTTTCCACTATCAAAGATATCAAGATTGTGGAGGATCACAAGGGCATACTGGACGCTGTCAAAGCAGGTGATGTCTGGGGGGCAAGGAAGATTCTGGAGGGGCATATCGGCAAGCGTTCCCAGCTTAATGAGGCGGAAATCCGCCAGGCTCATCCGGATTATTTCGCCCCTAAACCTGCATGCGCCGGCGGCGGACCTTCACAGTAAAAAGGACTGAGAGAAAAATATTTTATTGAAAGCTTACAACATGTTGAGAGGCGAAAAATTGTTTTTCAACATGTTGTATTTTTTATGTAAAGTATGGTAAAAATAGTGGAAATGTGGGAAAAATGTGTTTGATTTTATCGAAAATTACAGTTATAATGTAGACTAAAGGCCCATTTTTAAGCCTGTTATGGGTACTGGGGTTCACAGCGGGGAAACGCCGGGCAGGGAGAATTGGTATGGTAGAAGCGATACAGGATTTTGTGATTTATTTGCGGGACGTAAAAAAGACATCTAAAAATACGGAAATATCTTACCAGAGGGATTTGATGCAGCTGGAAGAATATTTGAGGGCTCAGGGGATTTCGGAACCTGATAAGGTGACAAAAACCAGCCTTAACTCCTATATTTTATATATGGAAAGAAATGGAAAGGCAACCACTACCATATCAAGAGAGTTGGCGGCTATCAAAGCATTTTTCCATTACCAGTTTAAGGAAGGACGGATTAAACGGGACCCGGCAGAGCTTTTAAAGGCTCCTAAGGTGGAGAAAAAAGCCCCGGTAATTCTCACGGTGGAGGAGGTTCAGTCTCTTTTGGCTCAGCCGGAGGGAAAAAATCCCAAGGAAATTCGGGATAAGGCCATGTTGGAGCTCCTTTATGCAACCGGGATTCGGGTATCTGAGCTGATCAATCTTCGGCTTTCCGATATTAATTTAAGTGTGGGATTTCTTGTCTGCCGGGACGGGCAGCGGGAGAGAACGATTCCTTTTGGGAAAAAGGCGTCTAAAGCCCTGGCCGTTTATCTGGAACAGGCCAGAAGCCATCTGCTAAAAGGCCAGGAGAGTGACCTGCTGTTTACCAACTGCAATGGTAAGGCCATGACCCGTCAGGGGTTCTGGAAAATTATTAAATATTATGGAGAAAAAGCGGGGATTCAGGCTGATATTACCCCTCATTCCCTTCGCCATTCCTTTGCCGCCCATCTGCTTCGAAACGGCGCCGATATTCAGGCCGTCCAGGCTATGCTGGGCCACTCCGATATGGCCACAACTCAAGTCTATGCGGCATACCGGATTTCATAAAATAACATACATCCCCTCAGCGGACAAGATCCACGTATCTTCTTGTCCACTGAGGGGATTTTTATAATGGGGTATTTGATTTTGTCCCTGTCCGTTTTCTACTTCTGAGGAATTTTTGACTTTCCTTCCTTCATCAGCACTTCAATATAGGCCAGAATCAGGGGGGCAACGCCCTTGGCTTCATTTTTCACAATGGGTTCTCTCATATAATAATCAAAGGTTCCTTCCCGGTTCTCCTTGTTGCCAAGGCCTGCCACCAGGCAGATGCCGTCAAGCTGCAGTTCTCCATCCTTTTCAGACAATCTGGTCCGGCAGATGCCGTCGAAGGCTTTCTTACCCCGGGCGTAATAGCTGTCATCTAAAAATCCCAAACGCACGCTTTTCATAATAGCAAACGCAAAAATAGCGGAACCGGAGGTCTCCAGATAGTTAGGGGCAATGCCGCCCCGGTTTACTACCTGATACCACATACCCGTTTCCTCATCCTGATAAGGCAGCATAGAATCAATAAGCTCCTGGTAAATGGTTCTCAGCCGTTCCTTTTCCCTGTTCATAAAGGCGGGCATTACATCCATGGTATCAATCAGGGCCATGGCATACCAGCCCAGAGCCCGGAGCCAGAAGTTATCAGACAACCCGGTGACTTTGTCGCACCAGAACATCTGGCGGGAGTCATCATAGGCATGGTAATACAAGCCGTTGCGGGTATCCCGCATTAAATCGTATACATGAAGAAACTGCTCATAGCTGTCCATACACCCCTTCCCGCCATTGTAGGTGGCTTCATACTGCATATAAAAGGGCTGGGCCATGTAAAGGCCGTCCAACCAAATTTGATGGGGATAAATCAGTTTATGCCAGAAATTGCCGGTGGAGGTCCTGGGCTGTCCCTGGATTTGTTTGTAAACGGTGTCCATGGCCTTGCGGTATTTTTCTTTGCGGGTCAGCTCGTAAAGATCGAACAGGGTCTTTCCGGCATTGATGTTATCCAGGTTATAATCTTCCGGAGAGTAGGAGCGAATCTGGCCGTCCTCTTCTACAAAATAGTCAATAAAGGCATCCGCATATTCCAGGTATTTGGAGTCTTTCTTCATCAGATAAAGTTCCAGAATGGCATTAATCATACAGCCATCCATATAGTTCCAGGATGGTTTCGCGCCTTCGCGGATTTTTTCAATGTTCCAGACAGGCGCTTGAGGGGTGCTTCGCTCCAAAAGCTGGTCAATATAACGGTCCAGGATTTTCATAGTAAATTCTCCTCCATCATAAATTGCTAAAAAGTTTGTTAAAGAGCTTTCAGAAAATGAAATGCAAACGTTTGCAATATCTGTAAAATCCGCTTATTTTATATCTGTATTAATAATAGCACAAAATTGAAATAAAAGAAATTGGATAAAATAACTAAAAAATAATTTAAAATGTGAGCAATCTATACAATTGACATATCAAAACAATAGTGCTATCATAAAAACACAACTTGTAATAATGCATATTTGCTTTAAATGTACTAATTTTTGCCAGGAAACTATGAGCGATATGCATAATTTTTTAAAATTATTTGCAAACCTTTGCATTACAAAATTACATACTGTAATAAAAGAGAAATAAGCAAAGGGGAGCGGAAAAGAGAGGGAGAAAATATGAGAAAAAGTATTAAGAAAATTGCATCTCTGGTACTGGCATCCGCTATGGCTCTGTCTTTAACAGCTTGCGGCGGCGGAAGTGACAACGCGGCTACCACTGCAGCGGCGACTCAGGCTCCGGCAGAGACCACCGCAGGAGAGCCGGCGGCAGCCGAGGGACTGACAGTTAACACTGCAGACCCCATTACCATTACTATGAGCTGGTGGGGCGGCGACGGAAGACACGAGGCTACTATGAAAGCCGTAGAGGCATTTATGGCCAAGTACCCCAACATCAAGGTTGAGATGCAGTATGCGGCGTGGACCGGCTGGGAAGATAAGATGAGCGCATCTTTTGCAACCTCTACTGCGCCGGATGTAAACCAGATTAACTGGAACTGGATTACTTCCTTCAGCTCTGATGGCTCTGCCTTCTACGATTTAAACAAGGTATCTGATATTTTGGATTTAACTCAGTTTTCTGAGGATAAGTTAAATGCGTGTACGGTAGCCGGAGAACTTCAGGGGGTTCCGGTTGCTATGACCGGCCGTATCTTCTACTGGAACAAATCTACTTTTGCCAAAGCCGGTTTAGAGACTCCAAAGTCTTTGGCAGACTTAATGGCGGCAGGTCCGATATTCCAGGAGAAGCTGGGAGATGAGTATTATCCGCTGGCCATGAATGAGTATGACAGAACCATCCTGATGATTTTCTATCTGGAGTCCAAGTACGGCAAGGCATGGGTTGAGAACAATGCCTTACAGTACACTCAGGAAGAGATTGTAGACGGATTAAACTTCATTACTTCTTTGGAAGAGGCTCATGTAATTCCCACCATTAAGTCTCTGGCAAACGACGGCGCTGAGTCTTTAGACAAGAATCCCAAGTGGATGGACGGCAGATATGCAGGTATCTTTGAGTGGGATTCTTCAGCTTCCAAATTTGAAGGCGCTTTAAATGACGGCGAGGAGTTTGTAGTAGGCGAAGAGTTTACCGATATGGGAGATTCCAAAGGCGGCTTTGCCAAGGTTTCCATGTGCTGGGCTATTTCTGAAAATACGGAGCATCCGGCAGAGTGTGCGGCATTAATCAACTTCCTGATGAATGAGGAAGAGGGCGTTAAGATTTTGGCTTCTGAGCGCGGTATCCCGGCCTCCGCAGCAGGTTTAAAGATCTGCCAGGATAACGGCCTGTTAAATGAGAAGGTGGCAGAGGCAAACGGCAAGGTTTTAGCACATGTAGAATTCCCCTTAGATCCCAAATTTGAGGCAGCTGCATTAAAAAACAGCGATGGTATCTACTATGATGTTATGGCTGGCGTAAGCTACGGCGATTACGATGCAGAAGAGGCGGCAGAGATCTTAATTGAGGGCGTAGAGGACGTATTAAATAAGTAATTCTATGAAACTATCAGAAATTATTGGGAAAGAAAAAATGCCGGAGGACGGGCAGGAGCTGCTGGAAGAGAGCCGGGGGCTTGATGAGGCGAAAGACAGCTTTCAGCTGCTTAAGCGCCTCCCACTCCGGATGTTCTGTGAGACTCAGTACGGGAAAAAGGAAGGTTATCAGGATATTATTAACCAGTTTGAATCGGTAAGACAACGGGATTATGAACGGCTTCTTCTGGGAGCCTGTGAGGGCAAAGAGGAAGAAACCTGGGAACTGGCCTGCTTCTTAGCCGCCTGTGCGGATACCCTGGAGGTAACCTCTATGGAGATTTATGAGCACTACCGCTATCTTGCAGATTTGATGAAAACTACTGTCCGTCAGCTTTCCTCCAGGGGCTTTTTTAAAGATAAGGCCCCTGGTCTAAGCCCCCGGTCCGCCTCCCTGCTTGGCCAGGCCATCTTAAAGGGCGGTAAGCTGGGAGCATTGTCACAGGAAAAATACGAATCTGCCGGCCGCGCCCTTTCAGACTCTGTCCGGCATCATAAAGAGGAAGAACGCTTGTGAAACGAGAGTTTCACAACTGGAATGCGTTCTGACGAATTGGCAGGCGACGCACAGCGGCGCGTGCCGGTACAATATAAAAGGAGGATTAAGGTATGTCCGCTAACAAAGGCTTTAAAAAATGGCTGTCCGAAAACCTGGGCCTGATGTTTATCCTACCCTGGTTTGTGGGCTTCCTGGTGTTTAAAGTATATCCCTTCGGTTCATCCCTGCTCTACAGCTTTACCGATTATCACCTGTTTGACGGGATTACCAAATACGGTCTGATGAACTATGAAGAAATCTTCAGCAGCACCAGGATTATGAGATCCTTTAAGGTAACCTTCCAGTATGCATTTATGACCGTGCCCTTAAAGCTGGTATTCGCCCTGTTTATCGCCTATATCCTGAACTTTAAGATCAAGGGCGTGAACCTGTTCCGTGTGGCCTACTACATCCCTTCCATCCTGGGAGGTTCCATTGCAATCGCAGTTTTGTGGAAAGCCATCTTTAAGGGGGACGGAATTGTCAATATGATCCTGTCGGTATTTGGGGTCCAGGCGGTAGACTGGCTGTCTGAGCCTAAATACGCCCTGTTTATCATCTGCCTGCTGAGGGTATGGCAGTTCGGTTCGGCCATGGTCATCTTTTTGGCAGCATTAAAAGGGGTTTCCCAGGACCTTTACGAGGCAGCTTCCATTGACGGGGCAGGGAAGTGGAGGCAGTTTTTCTCCATTACGGTGCCCATTATCACCCCGGTCATCTTCTACAACCTGGTTACCCAGCTGTGTCAGGCGTTCCAGGAGTTTAACGGTCCCTACATTATTACCCAGGGAGGCCCGAGAAATGCAACTACATTGATTTCCCTGCTGATTTACAACAACGCATTTAAGTCCTACGAGATGGGCCTTGCCAGCGCCCAGGCATGGTGCCTGTTTGTGATTGTATGCGTGCTGACGGTAATTGCCTTTGTAAGCCAGAAGAAGTGGGTATATTATTCCGATGAGGATGGGAGGTAGTTGGAATGACAAGAGAGACAAGAAGAAAGGTTTCCACCTTTTTCCGGTACTTTGTCCTGATAGCAGTGGGATTTATTATGGTATACCCGCTAATCTGGATGGTGGGAGCCACCTTTAAGACCAACAATGAGATCTTTTCCAGCGTGGGATTTATCCCCAAGAACCCCACCTTTGACGGGTACAAGAACGCCATGAAGAGTTACGGAGGAGATATCGACCTGGTAAAGGCCATGATAAATACCTATTCTATTGTACTGCCCAAGGTGATCTTTACGATAGTATCGGCAACAGTAACGGCATATGGGTTTGCCAGGTTTGAGTTTAAGGGAAAGAACCTGCTGTTTGCCGTGTTAATGTCCACACTGTTTTTGCCTCAGGTAGTATTAAATGTACCCCAGTATATCATGTTTAACAAATTTGGTTGGATCAACCATCCGCTGTACCTGGCGCTGATCGTGCCCACCATGTTTGCCACAGACACATACTTTGTATTTATGCTGATCCAGTTTTTGCGGAACATCCCAAGAGAGCTGGAGGAGGCGGCCAAGATCGACGGCTGCAACAGTGTAAAGACGCTGTGGTATGTGATTGTGCCCATGTTAAAGCCATCCATCGTATCCTGTGCGCTGTTCCAGTTTATGTGGTCATCCAATGACTTTATGGGGCCGTTGTTATACGTAAACAGTCCGGCAAGATATCCGGCGTCTATCTTTGTAAAGATGTCAATGGATGGAGATACGGGATTTGAGTGGAACCGGGTATTGGCCATGTCATTAATCTCCATCATCCCATCCCTGGTGGTATTTTTCTTAGCCCAGGATTCCTTTATCGACGGCATTGCAGCCGGCGGTGTAAAGGGTTGATTGTAAGAACATTGGGAACAGATGAGTTGTTGTAACAGTTCAGAACTGTTACAATTTTTAGCAGGGCGGCTGCAAAAACGGTTGTTTTTGCAGCCGCCCTGTGTTATTCTAAAAGATGAGGTTTTTAATATGAAACTTTCGGTGTTTTTTCAGACAGCGCGATGCGCTGTAATTTTGGTTCAGGACGGTTCAATATTTGAGGCAGAGACACCATACCGGATATCTGTAAATGGAAAACCAGCTTTTGAAACCAGGCGGACGGTTATCAGCCTTTATAATTTAAAGCCGGATACGGATTATGAAATTGCAGTGGAAAGAGACGGACAGACAGGGAGAGTTTCTTTCCGGACGGACAGGGAGTTTGTCACTTTAAATGTCCGAGAGTTTGGGGCAAAGGGAGATGGGATCCAGGATGATACTACATTTTTACAGGCCGCCATCATGGCCTGCCCCAGGGAAAGCCGGGTATTGATTCCCAAAGGTGTTTACCGGATTACCAGCCTGTTTTTAAAGAGCCATATCCGGGTGGAGCTGGAAGCCGGGGCCGTTTTGTCGGCATTTACCGACAGGACCAGATTTCCTGTTTTCCCTGGCATTATTGAGAGCTGGGATGAAAAGGGAGAGTATAATCTGGGCACCTGGGAGGGAAATCCCCTGCCTATGTTTTCCGGAATTATTACCGGGATAGAGGCGGAGAATGTGGTAATTTATGGGCAGGGTTGTATAGAAGGCAATGCAAGCAAAGAGCCGGACAATTGGTGGTACGATGCCAAGGTGATGCGGACGGCTTTCCGGCCAAGGATGATTTTCTTAAATCAGTGCAAAAACATTACCGTTCAGGGAATTACGGTGCAAAACAGTCCAAGCTGGAATATTCACCCGTATTTTTCCCGGAATTTAAAGTTCATTGATTTAAAGGTCTTAAATCCCAAAGATTCTCCTAACACCGATGGCCTGGATCCGGAATCCTGCAGAGATGTGGAGATTCTGGGCGTTTATTTCTCCCTGGGGGACGACTGCATTGCGGTTAAATCAGGAAAGATATATATGGGGGCTAAGTACAAAACGCCCTGTGAAAATGTTGCCATTTCCCAGTGCTGCATGAGGGACGGACATGGATCCATTACCATTGGAAGTGAAATGGCTGGCGGAGTGAAAAACCTGACGGTTAGGGACTGTCTGTTCCTTCATACGGATCGGGGACTTCGGATTAAGACCCGCCGGGGCAGGGGAAAAGACGCAGTGATTGACAATATCTGCTTTGAACGGATTCATATGGATCATGTGATGACGCCTTTTGTTATCAACAGCTTTTATTACTGTGATCCGGATGGTTTTACCGAGTATGTCCGCAGCAAAGAAGTCCTTCCTGTGGATGAGAGAACTCCGGAGATTAAGAGCCTGACCTTCCGGGATATTGAGGCTGTTAACTGCCATGTGGCGGCAGCTTACCTTTACGGACTTCCGGAAAAGAAGATTGGCAGGGTAGAAATGGAAAATATTCACGTTACCTATGCCGAAAATCCAAAGAAAGATATCCCGGCTATGCTGGAGGGCATTGAACCCATGGCAAGACAGGGGATTATTGCGAAAAATATTACGGAGCTGGTTATCCGGAATGTCCGGATAGACGGGCCGGACGGAGTTCCTGTTGCTACAGAAAATGTGGACAGAATGATTTAAGGATATGGGGCTGGTGTACTGTGTGAATATAATCCAGACAGTACACCAGGCCCCGCAAGGAGTTAGTTAACATGGCAGTTACCATAAAGGATGTGGCAAAAGAAGCAGGGGTTTCTTATTCCACGGTTTCCCGGGCATTAAACGGTATCGGAACGGAAAATAAAGAAAAGCAGAGACGGATTATGGAGATTGCGGAGCGCATGGGGTATACCCGCAATGCGGCGGCAGTGAACTTAAAGCTGTCCAGATCTTATGTTATTGGACTTTATTTCTCCACTATCAGCCGGATGTCCTCGCCATTTGTTCTCCACGAGGTGCTGACCGGAGTATACAGCATTGTGGGAAGTAAGTATAATGTGGTGGTAAAGGGTATTGATATGCACGAGGCGGGAACCATTAACCCCAGCTATTTTGACGGGATTATCGTACTGTCTCAGATGGTTGAAGATATGCCTTTTATGGAAGAAGTCCTTCAAAAAAAGATTCCTATGGTGGTTATCTGCCGTAAGGTAGATGTGGACGCGCCCAATGTGACTACCGATGAGGAACAGGCTATGGAGCGGGCTATGGATTACCTTTTGGAAAACGGCCACAGAAACATCGGCGTCATTGAAGGGCAGCCGTCGCTGGATTCCACCCGCCTGCGCCACAGGGGATGGAGGCAGTCTATGAGAAGGCATGGCCTGGATCCGGATAAACTTCCGGTGATCTGCGGAAACTACCGGTATGAGAGCGGCTACCAGGCGGCTAAGCAGCTTTTGGACTACAAGCCTACCGCCCTGCTGTGTTTTAATGACGAGATGGCTTTTGGAGCCAGGGTGGCGGTGACGGAGCGGGGACTTTCCGTCCCGGATGACGTGTCCCTGGTGGGCTTTGACAACTGGGATTTGTCCGGTTATTCCAGTATGAAGCTGACTACGGTAGAGAGAAGTATGAGCGAGATTGCCAAGGAAGGCACCCGAGTGCTGCTTAAACGTCTGGAAGAAGGGATTCAGGATAACCGGAGGATTTATCTGGAGAATAAGCTGATTATCCGGGAGACCGTAAAGGATATCAGAGAAAGAAACAATATTAAGGAGGAAATACCCTGCGGGTATACCTGTATGCCCAAAGGGCAGGGCAAAAAGGAGGAAATGCCATGAAACGATTAGAGGACTATGTGAGAAGTATTCCGGATTTTCCGGAGCCGGGGATTATTTTTCGGGATGTTACCACCATTCTTCAGGACGCGGACGGTCTGGAGCTGGCGATTAACCAGTTAAGAGACAGCCTTGGGGATTTGGATTTTGACGTGGTAGTGGGTCCGGAGTCCAGAGGCTTTATCTTTGGAGTGCCGGTTGCCTACCTGCTTCACAAAGGCTTTGTACCGGTTCGTAAGAAAGGTAAGCTTCCCTGTGAGACAGTTTCCATGGAATATGATCTGGAATATGGCAACGCTGTCATTGAGATGCATAAAGATTCCATAAAGCCGGGCCAGAAGGTGGTAATTATTGACGATCTCATCGCCACCGGAGGAACTACTGAGGCGATTATAAGACTGATTGAAAGCCTGGGCGGGGAAGTGGTAAAAATTTGCTTCGTTATGGAGCTTGCCGGATTAAAGGGAAGAGAAAAGCTGGCCGGATATGAAGTGTATTCTGCAATTACGTATGAGGGGCATTAATGATTTAGGGCGCTGCAAAACAGGCGGAATGATAGACACATTACAAAAAGAAATAACGTAATAATGGCCGAAGGCGGGAAGTTTGCAGAAATGTTTGGTTCCTGCCTTTTCTTATTGGGAGGGGACAGATTGAAAAAAATCAGATGAATTTTTACAAATATAGGGTAAGATAATAGGTAAGAAAACAGGTAAGATGGAGGTGAGAAACCGTGAAAGGCTACATTCCGCCATACGAAATTACAGATAGAATTCTATCTCTGGTATCATTGATTTCAGAAAAAATAGGACAGATTACGGAGAGGAATACTTTAGAATCAAAACCACATCTGAGAAGAAACAATAAAATAAGATCCATTTACTCGTCGCTGCGTATCGAAGCAAACTCATTATCGCTAAATGAGGTGAAGGATGTAATTAATGGAAAGACTGTTTTGGGAACAGCAAAAGAAATTCAGGAAGTGAAAAATGCGTATGCCGCTTATGAGGAGATATCAGTGGTTGCTCCGTACAGTATCTCAGATCTGAAGCGGATTCATGGTATTATGACGAAATATATTGTGGAGGAAGCAGGAACATTCCGCAGAGGGGAAGAAGGAGTGTTTAATGGAGATAAATGTATTTTTATAGCACCGCCTGCCAGAGCTGTTCCTGGCCTGATGGAGGAATTGTTTGACTGGATGAGGGAAAACCAAGAGAAAGTCCATCCGCTGATTTTATCTGCTGTATTTCATTATGAATTTGTTTTTATTCATCCATTTACTGACGGCAATGGCCGGATGGCCAGACTGTGGCATACTGCCATATTATCAAAATGGAAACAGGTTTTTGAGTATATTCCCCTGGAAAGCCAGATTGAAAAATTTCAGGACGGATATTATGAAGCGATTGCCAAGAGCCACATAAGCGGCAATAGTACATGCTTCGTTGAATTTATACTGGAGCAGATAAATCTTGTGCTGGATGAGATCAGAAATCAGTCCAAAGGTCCGGATGAAAGCATATCAAAATATATGAAGAAGCTTTTAGAGGTTATGGAATATGACACGGCTTATACTGCAAGTGAGATATTGCAGCATTTAAATTTAAAGTCCAAAGATACTTTAAGAAAAAACTACCTGAATCCGGCGCTGGAAAAGGGACTGATACAGATGACGATTCCGGACAAACCCAAAAGTAAAAACCAGAGGTATGTAAAAAGATGAAACTAACTACATTAATCGAAAACCACACTTCCCGCCGGGATTTAAAAGCAGAGCACGGCCTATCCTTTCTCATAGAGGACGGGAGAGAAAAGATTTTGTTTGATACCGGAAACAGCGGGGCAGTCTGGGACAATGCAGGGAAACTGGGAGTAAGGCCAAAAGATATTACTGTCACGGTTTTAAGCCACAGCCACTATGATCATGCCGGAGGTCTGACGGAAGGCGTAAAGAGGGGACTTTCCGGCCGGTTGATTGTGGGGGAAGGTTTTTTTGAAGAAAAATACCGGATTCAGGAGCAGGCCGCATATACTTATACATATTTAGGATGCGGATTTTCTAAAGTCTGGGCAGAAGAAGCTTTTCCCCAGATAGATACATGCCGGGAACTTTTCCAGGTCAGCCGCCGCTGTTTCGCAGTAGGCCGGTTTAAAAGATCAAATTTATGGGAAGAAATTTCTAAAAGGTTTGTAAAAGAAAAAGACGGGGGTATGATCCCGGACTCCTTTGAAGATGAAATCTGTCTGGCGCTCCTTTTGCCGGACAAAGAGGCAGTGGGAGTAATATGCGGATGCAGCCATCCGGGAATTATCAATATGCTGGAGACCGTAAGGGAAAGGTTTCCGGGAAAAGACCTGGAATTTGTGGCTGGCGGGATTCATTTAAAAGGCCGGGATGAGGCGTATCAGGAGAAAACATTAAAGAGCCTGAAAAATATAGGGGTAAAGAACTTGTTTCTAAACCACTGTTCCGGGGAAAACTTATGTTGGGGAACAGAAAAACCGGTTTCTTCTCTGGGAAGCGGGGATTGTTTGTTTATGGCGGACAAATAGGCGGGGATGTCCTGGCGGTTTATGGGGAAAAATGTCAGAAAAGCCGGGACGGCGTTGAATTTGCTTGCATTTTAATCTGAAAAAAATTATAATGTTTACTATGAAATTTGGAAGACAATGGAAAGGAGCGGGTGAGAAACCATGACAGAGGCAAAAAAACGCAGAGAACTGGATATGGAACTGGAAGCACCGGCTGACTTTACCAGCCCAGAAGAGTTATACGAAGAATTGGTCCGCCGGATTCGAAGATACCATCCTTCCGACGACCTGAGCATGATAGAGAAGGCCTATAAGGTTGCGGACAGCGCCCACCAGGGACAGAAGAGAAAGTCGGGGGAGGCTTACATTATCCATCCCCTGTGTGTCGCTATTATTCTGGCAGATTTAGAGCTGGATAAAGAAACCATTATCGCCGCCCTTCTCCATGATGTGGTGGAGGATACGGTAATGACCTTGGAAGAGCTGTCTCAGGAGTTTGGAGCCGAGGTAGCCCTTTTAGTAGACGGTGTTACCAAGCTGACCCAGCTTTCCTGGTCTCAGGATAAAACGGAGATTCAGGCGGAAAACCTGCGTAAGATGTTTCTTGCCATGGCAAAGGATATCCGGGTAATTTTAATCAAGCTGGCGGACCGCCTTCACAATATGAGGACCCTTCAGTATCAGACGCCGCCCAAACAGAAGGAAAAAGCAAGGGAGACAATGGATATCTACTCCCCCATTGCCAACCGGCTGGGTATTTCCAAGATTAAAATTGAACTGGACGATCTCGCCCTGAAATATTTGGAGCCGGACGTCTATTATGATTTAGCAGAAAAGATTTACTTAAAAAAGGACGAGAGAGAGGCGTTTGTAGAATCCATTGTCAAAGAAGTAGGCCGCCATATGAAGATGGCGGGGATTGACGCGGAGATCAGCGGCCGGGTAAAGCATTTCTTCAGTATTTACCGCAAGATGGTAAATCAGAAAAAGACTCTGGATCAGATTTACGATTTATTTGCGGTGCGGATTATCGTGGACAGTGTCAAAGACTGCTACGGCGCTCTGGGGGTTATCCATGAGATGTTTAAGCCGATTCCAGGGCGGTTTAAGGATTACATTGCCATGCCCAAGCCCAACCGGTATCAGTCTCTCCACACTACCCTTATCGGCAGCAACGGCCAGCCTTTTGAGATCCAGATCCGCACCTATGAGATGCACCGGACTGCAGAATACGGCATTGCGGCTCACTGGAAATATAAGGAGAGCGGCAGCGGCCAGGTGGCTGCAGGCAGCGAGGAGGCAAAGCTTAGCTGGCTGCGCCAGATTTTAGAGTGGCAGAAGGAAGCAGACGATGGCAAGGAGTTTTTAAGCCTGGTTAAAAGCGATTTAAACCTGTTTTCCGAAAATGTATATTGTTTTACCCCGTCGGGAGATGTAAAGACTCTTCCCAGCGGTTCTACGCCCATTGACTTTGCTTACGCCATCCACAGTGCGGTAGGCAACAAGATGGTAGGAGCAAAGGTAAACGGAAGGCTGGTGAATATTGATTATCAGCTGCAGAACGGAGACAGAATTGAGATCCTTACTTCTCAGAATTCCAGGGGACCCAGCAGGGACTGGCTTGGCCTGGTAAAAAGCACTCAGGCCAAAAATAAGATTAACCAGTGGTTTAAGAGCGAATTAAAAGAAGACAATATCCTTCGGGGCAAGGATATGATGGAGCGCTATTGCAAGGCAAAAGGCATAAATTTCCCAGATATTAACAAACCAGAGTTCCAGGAAAAGGTAATGCGCCGCTATGCATTCCGGGACTGGGAGTCGGTTCTGGCATCCATCGGCCATGGGGGCTTAAAAGAGGGCCAGGTCGTTAACAAGATGCTGGAAGAACAGCGTAAAAAGGAAAAGAAGGAGATTACGGATGCCAACATTCTAGACGGCATCAACGATACTAACGGTAAAGTTCCGATAGGGACCAGCAAGTCCAAAAGCGGCATTGTGGTAAAAGGGATCCACGACCTGGCGGTGCGTTTTTCCAAGTGCTGCAGCCCGGTTCCGGGAGACGAGATAGTAGGCTTTGTTACCAGGGGACGGGGAATTTCCGTTCACCGTACAGATTGTATCAATATTATCAATCTCCCAGATGACGAGAGGATGCGCCTTTTGGACGCAGAGTGGCAGGCGCCGGAGAACGACAGCAATAAGGCCACCTATTCTACAGAGATCAAAATTTTTGCCAATAACCGGATAGGAATGTTTGTAGACATATCCAAGGTGTTTACCGAGCGTCAGATAGACATTACTTCCATGAATGTCCGCACCAACAAACAGGGCAAGGCCACTATCATTATGACCTTTGACATTCATGGCAAGGAGGAACTGAGCCAGCTCACCAACCGGATCCGCCAGGTAGAAGGCGTGCTGGATATTGAGAGAACTGCAGGCTAAGGAGGTCATATGAGCAAATTACGGATTCAGACCATGGTGTTGGGAATGGTTAGTACCAACACTTACATTCTGTATAAAGAGGGAGAAAGCCAGGCTGTGATTGTGGATCCGGCGGATTACCCGGATCGGATTCTTGATAAGTGCCGGGAGCTGAAGCTTATCCCTGCTGCCATTGTTTTAACTCATGGCCATTTCGATCACATTGGAGCTGTAGAGGGCATTTTAAAGGCTTACCCGGTGGATGTGATTGCCGGTGAGAAGGAAGAGAAGCTTATAAAAGATCCCAGCCTGAACCTGTCCGGCCAGTTTGGAAGAGGCTATGGAGCAAAGCTTACCCGCCCGGTAAAAGACGGAGAGGAGTTTTCTCTGTTAGATCTTACCTGGAAGGTACTGGAGACGCCGGGGCATACGGCAGGCTCTGTCTGCTATTATATTGCCGGGGAAGGGATTCTGTTAAGCGGGGACACATTATTTCGGGAGTCCTACGGCCGTACCGATTTTCCGGGAGGCAGCAGCAGGCAGTTGACAGAGTCCATTGGCAGGCTGTTTCAGCTTCCTGAGGACACTGCAGTCTATCCGGGCCATGACCAGGCCACAACCATTGGCCATGAAAAGCAGTACAATCCCATGGGGGCATATCTCTCCCGGACTGGAGATTTTACATGATCGGAATTTTATTAAATGACAATTCATACGAACAGGACATTAGAGAGCTGCTGATGGCCTTTTACCCCGGCGAAACCTTTGCACACCAAGAGGGGGCAGAGGTTTCCTTTTATGTGGAAGGAAAGGTAAATGAGGCCCGGGATGAGTTTGAACTAAGAATTTTTGAAAAGACGTGCAGCACATGCCGAACCTTGCCGGCAGCTCTTGGCGCTCAGTCCGCCTTTATCTGGCCGGATTTTCCGCCGGAGCTTTTACCGGAGTGGGGTGAATTTTTAAAATGCGCTCCCATCAGGCTTCCCTATGACGACCGCACCGTTTCCAAGAGTAAAATCAAGCGCCGGTTGTATTTTATGCTTTATGCCCTGACCGGAAAACTGCTTCCCTGGGGGACTTTAACCGGCATCCGCCCCACCAAGATTGCCATAACTAAGCTGGAACAGGGGTGGAGCCGGGAAGAGATCCGGGATTATATGGGCTCTATGTACCTGACAAGCCGGGAAAAAATTCAGTTGAGCATAGATATTGCCCAGCGGGAGCGCCGTTTGCTCACTCCCTTAAATTACCAGGAAGGCTACAGCTTGTATATTGGGATTCCTTTCTGCCCCACCACCTGCCTGTACTGCTCCTTCCCCTCCTATCCAATCGGGAAATGGAAGGGGAGAACCGGGGATTACTTAAATGCATTGTTTAAAGAAATAGATTATACAGCAGTCAAGATGGCTGGCCGTCCATTGGACACAGTATATTTAGGCGGGGGAACTCCTACTGCTTTACCGGCAGAAGACCTGGACGCCCTTCTTACCAGATTGAGGGCTGTCTTTCCGGTGGATCGGGCTCTGGAATTTACTGTGGAAGCCGGACGCCCCGACAGTATTACCAGGGAAAAGCTTCAGGTGTTAAAGGGACACGGCGTTACCCGGATTTCCATTAATCCCCAGACAATGAAGCAGGAGACCTTAGACCTGATTGGACGCCGTCATTCTGTGGAAATGGTAAGAGAAACGTTTGCCCTGGCAAGGGAGCTGGGCTTTGACAACATTAATATGGACTTGATTATCGGCCTTCCCGGCGAGACAAGCAGGGATGTAAAGAATACCATGGAGCAGATAAAGGAGCTAAATCCCGATTCCGTCACAGTCCATTCTCTGGCAATCAAGAGGGCGTCCAGGCTCAATCTTCTCTGGGAAGAATACAGAGATAAAACCGGATGCGACATCGACGCCATGGCGGAGATTGCCGCCCAAGGGGCAAAAGATATGGGACTGGAGCCATACTATTTGTACCGCCAGAAAAACATGGCCGGAAATTTCGAAAATGTAGGCTATGCCGCCCCCGGCAAGGCCTGTATTTATAATATTTTGATCATGGAGGAGCTTCAGACCATCCTGGCCTGCGGCGCAGGCACTACCACCAAACTGATTTTCCCGGCAGAAAACCGCAAAGAGCGCATAGAAAATGTAAAGGATGCAGACCAATATGTGGAGCGAATTGACGAAATGCTTAGGAGAAAGAAGTTGCTTTTAGGCGATTAATGACGGAATTTAGTAGGTATTATTTTTTTCGAAAATCTTGCGTATAAAAGAGAAATTATTTATACTATAGTTTAGTAGCGTTTAATAATTAAGGAGGACAGAAAATGGGAAACTATAAATTTTACACACCTCCTATGTTAGCTGAATGTCTAATGAAACTATTGCCTAAGAGAGCTTACTACAATATTATAGATATATGTTGCGGTTCATGGAATTTATTGGACGCTGCCAGAAAGCAATTTGGGCCAGCGCATTATGTTGGTGTGGATATCGATGAAAAAGCAAAGGATAATTGTTTTACAGGCGCCAGCTTTTTGTGTGAAGATGGACGCAAATTTGCTATTAAAGAAAAGAAAAAGTACGATTTGGTTCTATCTAATCCGCCTTTTGGATATTTGAAAGAAAATGAGAGATTATTTAAAGCTGCGGAAACTGAAAATATTAAAGGGTTACTTAACAAACGCTACGAAAATGAGATGATACAGGCAAATTTACTTTTGGCGGATAAAGAAGGGGTACTGCTATTTATTTTGCCAGCCACTTTTTTTGAAGGGGAATCATATTTGACTATTCGAAGCGAATTGTGCAAAAGCTACACTGTACATTCAATAGTTAAGCTGCCAATAGAGACTTTTGGGAGTAGTAAAATTAGTACATATGCTCTTATCATGAGTAATTCAGGCCAGCAAAAGCAAAGAGCCAGGTTAGCAGAAGTTATTTGTAAAGGTGATATCTGGACAGCAGGTGATAAAAAATATATTTCTGTAGAACGAATGCAAGAAGGAATGTGGATAAAAGAACATAAAAGTCATACTACCCAAAAGAATGTGAAAGCATTTCGGGGAAATATATCTTCAGCACAGATGGGAGCAGTGGGAACAAGAGTATTTCATAGTTCAAGTATTGTTATAGACGGTGTATGGCAGCCATCTGTACGATATTGTAATGACAAGAAAAAAGTACAAAAAGCAAAAGCTGTTGAGCCAGGTGATATTATAGTAAACCGAGTCGGAAGATTTGCTAATTATTGGTGTATAAGTAAAGAGGATGCAATCATATCAGACTGCTTGATTGTAATAAAATCGTCCGGGAGGCCGGATATATATGAGAATTTATTAAAAAATTCAACAAATGGAAGATTAAACATTTCAACTAAAGGTGTAACTACAAAATATATTACAATGGGGGATATTTTGGAATTACTATAGGGGATAAAATGGACAAATACAAGCAATATATTGATGTGCAATGGTGGAGTGGTATAGAAAAAAGAGATCTTGAAAATTGGATTAGAAATTTTGGAACAAGTGAGAAACTAGCAGAACTGATATTAGATAGTGTAATATTTTATAATGCAGCACAACTAAAAGCATATACAAGATTTTTAATCAATAATTTGAAGGGGCAGGTTTATGCAGAAACAGTGAAAGAAAATGGCTATTCCTATATAGAAGATGCTGTTTTAGACAATAAATGGAATAAATATTTGAATGTAACAAACTTTATTCCAGCAGCACTGCAAAGCGATCCTACGTCAAGTGCTCATAAAATTTTGGGTTACTGGAGAAGTATTTTGGGAAGAGGAAATCATTTGTTTTCAAGTATAGGTGATATAGAAAAGAACTATAAGAATGGAATACGCAGATTTGTTCTGGTAGACGATTTTTCCGGTTCTGGAAAACAAATGCTAGAGGTTCTTAAACAAAAAATTGAGTTTAATGGGTCGAAGATTGAACTGGGGTTATTACCTAATATTATCGAAGATATCGAAATAGTTATTTCGGTTTATGTAATTCATGAAGAAGCAAAAAGGACTCTTACTAATGAATATTCAAAAATTAGGATAACTTATGTAGACTTAATAAGTGACGATCTAAATTATTTAAATGAAAAGGCATTAATATATGAGAAGATTGATATTGATAAAAGACAGGAGCTGATAAGAGAGCTTCAAAAATTTACAGATAGTGTAGTGAAAAATAATGAAGAGTTTCAGAACTTGTCTTCATATATATTGAATATTCCGATAGTCTTTGAACATGGCTGTCCCAATAATACACTATTATTGTTGTTTGCACATTCTGATAATTGGCAACAATTATTTAAAAGAGGTGAAGAAATATGAATACTCCATTTATTGATTTTAAAGCAACGGAAATTTCACCAGAAAAGCAAAAATGCTTTTTTGTAGAACCTGATCATATTGGGAGACTAATCTCCCCAAAAGCATCTTTGGTTTTTGGAGAGAGGGGGTCTGGAAAGACTACTATTTTAAAACATTTGGAGAAAACATTTAATTCTTCTAAAGGCTTAGAGTATGTTGGAGTTTATTACCGTTTTGAAACAGCATATGTAAAAGCATTAAATAATCCAGAAATTACAGCAGATCAGAATATTGCGGCATTTTCGCAGTCTATAGCTGCGATTTTAGGGAAGCTATTATGCTATACTCTGGAGGAAGTTAAGAAAGAACAGAAAATAGATTATATGAGGGAAAAAGCAATCTGCAGAAAAGTAATGGCAGATATTGAGTTGCAAGTGGAAGAGAAGGTAGATACTTTTGATAAACTGGCAAATGTATTTGAGCATATTCGGAAAAAGACATTGATTAATTTGCAAAATGGGAAGAGCATTTGCTATTTTGAATATACGACATTTGTCAGTGAGTTTTGTGAAGAATTAAGAAAAGAAAAAGTATTTTCCAACACATGTTTTTGTGTGTTACTTGATGAATATGAAAATCTGACACGTTCACAACAGCGAGTTGTTAATTCCTTTATTAAAGGGTCGTCATATGTTTTGACATACAAAGTCTGCATGAGGCCTGAAGGCTTTTTAACCAAAGATACAGTAGCAGAAAAAGAGCAGTTAATATCTGGACATGATTATGAAGAATTTGATTATGTTAAAGATATTGTTGGTTCAGAGAAAAAAGTGAAAGAACATCTTAGAAGAATATGTGCAAATAGATTAGAGTACTTCTATAATCAACAACAGATACACTATAATAAAGCAAATCTTGAGATAGATAGTTATCTGGAGATTACAGACGACGAGACTGATATAGAATCCTGGGAAAGAATCGAAGAATATAAAGAAAATATGCGGATACAGCTAAAAGAGCAATATCCCGCTAAAAAGACAGTTATAGACAAGATTAGTAGAGCAATAGACTTAAAGCTAATTTTTATTTTGTATGAGAAGAAGCGTACAGAAGAAGAAATTTTTAGTAATTTAGGAAGTGGATCTGAAAAATATAAAAACTGGCTCCACAATTATAAGAAGAATATAATTTTCCAAATTAGCTCAGAATGTGAACAAAGCCGGAAATATTGTGGGTTTAACACGTTTATTAAGCTTTCAAATAGCAATACGAGAACGATGCTGGAAATATTGCATTATTCATTTGGTGATTATGATAAATTAGGCCAGGTGTACGGAACAATAAATATTAATAGGCAGACAAAAGCAGTAAACAGGGTATCAGAAGCATCTTTTAATCAGATTGATTATATTCCGGTTAATGGGTATAAAACTAAAAATTTGGTTAATGCATTAGGGAATTTGTTTGCAGATTGTATTCAAGATCAAAGGATAAAAAAATTTGAAGCAAATAGTTTTTCTATAATAACGACGTCAAAGCTAGATAAAGATATGGAAAAGGAATTGAGGATGGTTTTACGTGATGCCGTCGTATGGGGGGTATTAATTCCCTCAAAAGTAAATAAAGTCAAAAATTCAGGAGATATTGTATTGGATGGAAGGGATTATATGCTACACCCGATTTTTGCTCCATATTTTAAAATATCTTATAGAAAAAGACAAAAATGCGAACTAAAAGATGTAGAAATTTATTCTATGCTTAGCCGCCCAAAGTCACGAAATCAAATCAGAGATATTTCACGAAAGGTAAATAGCGAGTATATTCAACAAGAATTGGAGTTTATTTAAGATGAATTTGTACAATAGAATGATGACTTCTGATTTTGCATATGAATTGTTGGGTAAGAAAGATTACATTTTTTTATATGCTAAAACTCAACGAAAAGCTAAAGAAGGGGGAGAAAAGAGAGGGAGTCGAATTAAGGAAGATTTAAAACCATCAAAGTATTACGAAATAGAATATTTTAGTCAAGGAACATCTAATGAGGGTAAAATTGAGGAGGGCTTTCAGGTAAGCGGATTTGATAATCAGTCAAAAGAGTATCATTCATTGCGGAAAAGGGAAATGTATGATTTTTTAGATCACTTATTTTCGTTTGGGAAAAAATTGGTAGTAGATTTTACCCTTATGAACACCCGTTTTCTT
>CAJUJM010000042.1 GCA_910586755.1 uncultured Lachnospiraceae bacterium | reverse complement strand
AGTATTTTTTATCCCCCTGCGGTTTACCAGAAGTACAGTCTGGATTTGATACGGGATCAGGAGCATTTTTTTGCCAATTTCCGGCTTCTGGAATCAGAAGGATATCTGAAGGTAAGCGGAAACCCGGAGAAAGAAAAAAGCGGTTCCCAAAATATGGTTTCACCGGAGCTGCTGGCATTTTTGAAAACTCTTAAAAAGGGTATGAAACTGGAACTTTCTTCCATGGAAATCAAAGAAGGGGAGACTTCGCCTCCCAAGCGATACACCTCCGGTTCCATGATCCTGGCCATGGAAAATGCAGGCCAGTTAATCGAAGACGAAGAGCTGAGGGCGCAGATAAAGGGAAGCGGCATCGGAACCAGCGCTACCCGGGCGGAAATTTTGAAGAAGCTGATGAATATTAAATATCTGGCATTAAACAAAAAGACCCAGGTCATCACCCCTACTTTGCTGGGAGAAATGATCTTTGATGTGGTGGGGGCGTCCATCCGCCAGCTTTTAAACCCGGAGCTTACGGCAAGCTGGGAGAAGGGGCTTACTTATGTGGCGGAAGGGAGCATTACCTCTGAGGAGTATATGGAAAAGCTGGAGCGGTTTGTGGCCGGCCGGACCTATGGGGTGATGAAACTGCAGAATCAATACACTTTGCGGGAATGTTTTGACCGGGATGCGCTATATTATAAAAAGTAAAAATGGCCCTGAAGGAATTTCGCAAATGCCTGAAAAGCAGGGCAAGAAGGAGAAAATGTGATGAAAAAGGAAGATATGAAGATTACCAATCTGTATGACTTAAGCCAAACCATGGCCGGGGACTATTTAAAGCAGTTTACTTACCCATGGGAAGCTCTTAGCGGAATAGGAGAATATGTAGAGAAATTAGGAGCGTCTCTTCCAGAAGAAGAGTATGATAAAAGAGGGGAGAACGTCTGGGTTCACAAGACGGCAAAAGTAGCCCCCACGGCCTTTCTTACAGGTCCGGCTGTGATTGGCCCTAATGCGGAGATCCGTCACTGTGCGTTTCTCAGAGGAAAGGTGCTGGTAGGAGAAGGCGCTGTGGTAGGAAATTCGACAGAACTGAAAAATGTAATTCTCTTTAATAAGGTTCAGGTTCCCCACTACAATTATGTAGGGGATTCTATTTTAGGCTTTAAGGCCCATATGGGCGCCGGTTCCATTACCTCCAATGTCAAGTCCGACAAATGTCTGGTAAAGGTACATGGAGCTGACGGGGATGTGGAAACCGGCCTGAAAAAATTCGGCGCCATGATCGGGGATAACGTAGAAGTAGGCTGCGGATCCGTTTTAAATCCCGGGACGGTCATCGGCAGAGAGTCTAATATTTACCCTCTGTCCAGTGTCCGGGGCTGTGTAGACAGCGGATCCATTTACAAACGCCAGGGGGAGATTAGTCAAAAGAGGCATGGCGTTTAGGTGGGAAAAATTTTAACTGGAAAAACTTTTAGCCGGAAAAATTATCTGGCATAATCCCGATCCACTGTAATCACGGTATAGAAGTCCGGATGCTGTTCCTGAACCATCAGCTCGACCTGCTTGGTCAGAACTTTAGGCGGAGTGGGATAGTCTACCGGAACCACCACATCAAAAATCAGGTTGGTGTGGGTATTTCCTTTTACCATGCGAAAATCATGCATGGTGATAACCGGATTGATTTGATGGATCAATTGAAGAACCTCATCATGGATTTTTACAGTTTCTTCATCCCGATCCTGGATGGGATCCATGTGGATAACCGCGTCGCAGTGAAGCTTACGGCGAAGCTCCCGCTCAATATTATCGATGGCGTCATGAAGCAGGAGAATATCGCCGGAGGCGGAAACCTCGCAGTGAAGGGAAACCATCTGCCGCCCAGGGCCGTAATCGTGAACCAGCATGTCATGAATGCCTAAAATTTCCGGATGGGACAGAGTAATGTCCCGGATATTCTGGATAAATTCCGGATCCGGGGCCTGGCCCAGAAGGGGATTTAAGGTATCCTTTGCGGCCTGGAAACCGGCGTAGAAAATAAAAAGTCCTACTGCAATGCCGCACCAGCCGTCAATGTTAAGAGAAGTAAAATGACCGATAATGGAAGCTACAAGGACTACTGAGGTAGATAAGGCATCGCTTAAACTGTCCAGGGCGGTGGCTTTCATGGCGGCAGAGTCAATTTTTTTGCCGGTGGAGCGGTTGTAGCTGGACATATAAAGCTTGACGCCGATGGAAACCGCCAGAATTATCAGAGAAACCGGCTGAAAATCCACTGCTTCGGGATGAAGGATTTTTTCCAGAGAAGTCTTTACCAGCTCAAAAGCCATAATCAGGATTGCTCCGGCCACCACCAATCCGGATACATACTCGATCCGCCCGTGACCAAAGGGATGCTCCAGATCCGGCTTCTGTCCGGCCATGTGGAAGCCAATAAGGGTAATGACAGAAGACCCGGCATCCGAAAGGTTGTTAAAGGCATCTGCCGTAATGGCAATGGAATTGCTGATAACCCCGGCAAAAAATTTACCGGCAAACAGCAGAAGATTAAAACAAATCCCCACTGCTCCGCAGAGGATCCCGTAAGCCTGGCGGACTTTGGGGGAAGACGGATTGTCATAATCCGCAATCAACCGTTTTGCTAAAAAGCCAATCATAAACAGAACCTCCTAAATCAATATGTATTCTGTAAAATGGGAATTCCTGCTATTTTAACACGATGGAAGAAAAGGAACAAGTTTTTTCTCGCTCTGAGATAAATTTTTCTTCCCTATTTT
>CAJUJM010000041.1 GCA_910586755.1 uncultured Lachnospiraceae bacterium | reverse complement strand
TGATGGGGCCTACAGGGCTCGAACCTGTGACCCTCTGCTTGTAAGGCAGATGCTCTCCCAGCTGAGCTAAGACCCCATACAAAGTCGTTTTTTTGCGACTGCTTGGATAGTATAATCTATATTGTCTGGGTTGTCAATACTTTTTCTACAAATTTTTTAGCCGTAATTAGAATTTTTAAGAATCCCTTTCGAATTTATGAATCTTTTATTATCACCTCAGAAGGATTTTGTGGTATAATGTTCACGAAAGCAAAGAGCAGTGCGAAAAAGAACAGGCAAGAATCTGCGCTGTGCCACCCACAAAACCCACAAATGACAGGAGGTTTTCCATGCACTATTTTATTGTAAACCCCCATTCCAAAAGCGGGAAGGGAGAAAAAATATGGGAAAAAGTGGAAAAGCTACTGAATGCCTGGCAGATCGATTACCAATGTTTCCGGACAGAGAAACCAGGTGATGCCAAACTATTTGCCAGGCAGCTGACAGAAGGGATAAAAGAACCGAGGATTATTACGGCTGTAGGCGGTGATGGAACGGTCAATGAGATCCTGGATGGCCTGTCTTTCTGCGGCCCCATAACTTTCGGATACATTCCAGCAGGATCCGGAAATGATTTGGCCAGGAGCCTGCGGCTTCCCAAAAGTCCTAAAAAATGCCTGAAAAAGATTCTATACCCCAAATACCATAAGCAAATGGATTACGGGGTTATTTCTTACGGAGAAAATGAGGTAGAGCACAGGAGATTCTGTGTAAGCTCCGGGATAGGTATGGATGCGGCAGTCTGTCATAACCTGCTTTATTCCAGGTTTAAGCCTGTCTTAAACAAGTTTCATGCCGGAAGGATGGCATATATCCTCATTGGGGCAAAGCAGCTTTTTTTAGCAAGGCCAACCAAAGGATATATTTTATTAGACGGTATAAAAAAGGTAGAGTTTAACCACATTTACTTTATAGCAGCCCATATCCATCCCTATGAGGGCGGCGGCTTTAAATTTGCGCCCAAGGCAGATCCGTCTGACGGCCGCCTGTCCGTCAGCGTAGCCAGTCATACGGATAAGAAAAAGCTTCTGCTAATTCTTGTATCCGCCTATCTGGGAAAGAGAAAACGGGGAAAGGGCCTTAAAACCTACGAATGTAAGGAGGTCAGGATTCATCTGGAACGCCCCATGGCAGTCCATGCTGACGGGGAGAGCTGTTTCTGCCAGGATGACCTGCAGATCCAATGCATTGAAAAGAAGCTGCGGGTTATTGTTTAACCCGCTCTATTATATAGAAAAAGGAGAAACACATGAGAATCGGACAGGGATATGACGTACACAAGCTGACAGAGGGCCGCGATTTGATTTTAGGAGGCGTAAAGGTTCCTTATGAAAAGGGGCTTTTGGGCCATTCTGATGCGGATGTGCTGGTTCACGCCGTTATGGATGCCTTATTAGGGGCGGCGGCGTTGGGAGATATCGGCCAGCACTTTCCGGACACAGATCCTAAGTATAAAGGAATTTCCAGCATTGAACTGTTAAAACACGTAGGAGGCCTTTTAGATGAACATCATTATGTAATCGAAAATATTGACGCTACCATCATCTGCCAGCGCCCTAAGCTGGCCCCTTACCGTGAACAGATGGCGGCCAATATCGCTGACGCGCTGGGTTTACAGATAAACCAGGTAAGTATCAAAGCCACTACGGAAGAAGGGCTTGGATTTACCGGAAGCGGGGAAGGAATTTCTTCTCAGGCCATTACCTTATTGACGGAAGTGGCAAATTACTGCTATGATGATACAATAATGCCCCAGGGAAATAGCTGCGGCGGCTGTCCGGGCTGTCAGGCTTGACAGACCACAGCAGATTCATCATAAAATGGGAGGACAGGAATCAGTATGAAAATTTTCAATACACTTAGCAGGCGAAAAGAAGAATTTGTTCCGTTGGAAGCAGGCAAGGTAAAGATGTATGTCTGCGGGCCTACGGTTTACAACTTTATCCATATCGGAAATGCGCGCCCAATGATTGTTTTCGATACGGTGCGCCGCTATTTTGAGTATAAAGGATACGATGTAAACTTTGTTTCTAATTTTACAGATGTAGACGACAAAATTATTAAGAAAGCCATTGAAGAGGGCGTGGATTCCCGGGTTATTTCAGAACGCTATATTGAAGAATGTAAAAAGGATATGGCGGCAATGAATGTAAAGCCTGCCACCACCCACCCGCTGGCCACCCAGGAGATCGGCGGAATGCTGGAGATGATTCAGACCCTGATAGACAAAGGCCATGCTTATGCGGCAAAAGACGGCACAGTGTATTTTCGCACCAAGTCTTTTAAAGACTATGGCAAGCTGTCCCACAAGAATCTGGAAGATCTTCAGTCAGGATTCCGGGAAATTAAGGTTACCGGAGAGGAGGGCAAGGAGGATTCTGCGGATTTTGTACTTTGGAAACCGAAAAAAGAAGGAGAGCCCTTCTGGGAGTCCCCCTGGTGCAATGGCCGTCCCGGCTGGCATATTGAGTGCTCCGTTATGTCTAAGAAATATTTGGGGGAGCAGATCGACATCCACGCAGGCGGTGAGGATTTGATATTCCCGCACCATGAGAATGAGATTGCCCAGAGCGAGGCTGCCAATGGAAAGCAATTTGCGACTTATTGGATGCACAATGCATTTTTAAACATTGACAATAGAAAGATGTCTAAATCCCTGGGCAATTTCTTTACTGTCAGGGAAATCAGCGAGAAGTATGATCTTCAGGTGCTGCGCTTCTTCATGCTGAGCGCCCATTACAGAAGTCCTTTAAACTTCAGCGCAGACTTAATGGAAGCATCCAAAAACGGCCTGGAGAGAATCTTAACCTGTATGGAGAAGCTGAGAGGTTTGGAGGCCAGGGCCGGGGAGAAAGAGAAGACTCAGGTGGAGAAGGAAGCGCTGGAAGCCATGAAGGTCCTTACTGCCAAGTATGAAGCTGCCATGGAGGATGACTTTAACACTGCAGATGCCATTTCTGCGCTTTTCGAGATGGTAAAACTTGCCAATACCAGCGCGGGGGAGGAAAGCTCAAAGGCATTTGTTACTGCTGTGAGAGAAGAGCTGGATGGCCTCTGCCAGGTGCTGGGTATCCTTACCGAGAAAAAGGAAGAGGCGCTGGACAGCCAGATTGAGGAAATGATTGCCGCCCGCCAGCAGGCCAGAAAAGATAAAAACTTTGCCCTGGCGGATGAGATTCGCGGAAAGCTTCTTGAGATGGGAATTATATTAGAGGATACCAGAGAGGGAGTAAAATGGAAGAGAGCATAAATTTTCTTACATTTTATAAAGAGAAATTTGGATTTAAGAGGGCGGATGCGGCGACGTATTCGCCCCTGGTGCTTGCATATATAGGCGATGCTGTTTACGAGCTGATGATCCGCGCCAAGATTGTCAATGATGGAAATATGTAGGTTAATAAGCTGCATAAAAAGAGCGCAGGCCTTGTGAAGGCAGAGACCCAGGCAAACCTGATAAAGGCCCTGACCTCTTATTTGAATGAGGAAGAGCTGACGGTTTACAAGCGGGGACGCAACGCCAAGTCCGCCACAGTGGCAAAGCACGCCACTGTGGCGGATTACCGCATGGCAACCGGCTTTGAGGCGCTGATTGGCTGGCTGTTTTTGTCGGAACAGTTTGAGCGGCTGACAGAACTTACCGCCTTAGCCTTAAGAGAGATTGGAGAACTTACATGAGATACGAAGAACTAACCATAGAAGGCCGAAATGCGGTGATGGAGGCTTTTCGGTCCGGCAAGACCATTGACCGGCTGTTTGTTCTGGATGGGTGCCAGGACGGCCCGATAAGATCCATTACCAGAGAGGCCAGAAAACATGACACCATTATTACCTATGTTGCCAAAGAACGTCTGGATCAGATGTCGGATACCGGCAAACATCAGGGGGTAATCGCCTATGCGGCGGCCTATGAGTATGCCCGGGTGGAGGATATGCTGAAACTGGCAGAAGAGAAAGGAGAACCGCCTTTTTTATTCCTTTTGGATGGCATTGAGGATCCCCACAATCTGGGGGCAATAATTCGTACTGCCAATCTGGCAGGGGCCCATGGAGTGATTATTCCCAAAAGGAGGGCGGCAGGACTTACGGCAACAGTAGCCAGGACCTCTGCCGGGGCGATAAATTACACTCCTGTGGCCAAGGTTACCAATCTGGCTGCTACCATGGAAGATTTGAAGAAAAAGGGCTTATGGTTTGTCTGTGCAGACATGGGAGGAGAGACCATGTACCGGCTGAATCTAAAAGGGCCCATTGGGCTGGTAATTGGAAATGAAGGGGAAGGCGTGGGAAAACTGGTAAAGGAGACCTGTGACATGGTGGCATCTATTCCCATGAAGGGGGATATTGACTCCCTCAACGCATCAGTGGCGGCCGGGGTGCTGGCCTATGAGATTGTGCGCCAGCGGATTTTTCAGTAGCCTTTCCCTGGCTTGGCGGCGCTCTTTTATAGGAAACCTTCATGGACCCGGCGGCCTTTCCCAGTGACGAAAAAACGCATGAATAGGGCAGTGAGAATTCTGGTATACTGAAAACAGCAGAAATGCTGTTTATCCGAAAGAAATATTTCATTGCGAAAGGAGTGCGCCTATGAGAGCAGATAAGAGAAAGGTTGTGTTGGTGGGAACCGGAATGGTAGGCATGAGCTATGCATACTGCCTGTTAAACCAGACTGCCTGTGACGAGCTGGTTTTAATTGACGTAGATAAGAGGAAAGCAGAAGGCGAGGCTATGGACTTAAACCATGGCCTGGCCTTTTCTGCTTCCAATATGAAAATATATGCAGGAGAATACGGGGACTGTAAGGATGCGGATATTGTAGTGATCTGCGCCGGTGTTGCCCAGAAACCGGGAGAGACCCGGCTGGATTTATTAAAGCGCAATGCCCAGGTTTTTAAATCCATTGTGGATCCGGTGGCAGAGTCCGGGTTTAACGGAATTTTTCTGGTGGCTACCAATCCGGTGGATATTATGACCCAGATTACCTGTGAACTGTCCGGGTTTAACCCAAGAAGAGTTTTGGGAACCGGAACCGCTTTAGACACAGCCAGACTGCGCTACCTTCTGGGAGAGTATCTGGAGGTAGATCCCAGGAATGTCCATGCCTACGTAATCGGCGAACATGGGGACAGTGAATTTGTTCCCTGGAGTCAGGCCATGATTGCTACAAAGCCTGTTTTGGATCTTTGCAGAGAAAGCGGCCAGGGACAGCCGGAACTGTGCTGCAGCCGCCTGGAAGAGATGGAAAAGGAGGTCCGGGGAGCTGCTTACCGGATTATTGAGGCCAAAAAAGCTACCTATTACGGGATTGGTATGGCCATGACCCGGATTACCAAAGCAATTTTTGGGGATGAACACAGCGTGCTTACGGTTTCGGCTATGCTTCGGGGAGAGTATGGGCAGCGAGATGTCTTTATCGGAGTTCCCTGCATTATTAATCAAAACGGAGTTCAAAAGGTATTAACCCTGTCTCTGACAGATGAAGAAACGGAAAAGCTTGCCAGGTCCTGCGATACTCTCAGGGAGAGCTTTCAGGGGGTTTTGTAGGGCTCAAAACATTCAGGCTCCCCGGCCGCCAGGACGTTTTAAGTGATAAAAGCCTGACGGGCCCATTTGACAGCTCATTTAATTAATCTTCAACAGTCAGGGCCTGAAGGTGGAAGGCAGACCAGGTATTTCCAATCAGATAAGTGGTATAAGTCTTTCCGGCTTCAATACGAACTGATATGGAAGCCAGGGAGCTGGGGGGTGTGAAGGAGCCGGTGAGGAAAGTCTGGAGCAGGATGGGAAGCTCCCTTACCGGTTGGAAACCTGACGGTTCTGTGACAAAGAACCGATAAAAGCCGGCAGAGGTCTGTCTGTAAGGGGAGGCCTGACCGAAGGAGATATTGCGGAATACCCTGTCTCCGGTAGGAGTTTGAATATCAAAAGAGGACCCGGGGAATGTCATATTGGCGACCCGGTAGCAACCGCAGCGGTTGGGGCAGGAAAAACAGCCGGTGTCCGAGAGCTGGAAAACAGTAATTGCTCCGGAAGGAGAGTCGGCAATAGACAGGGTGGTTTTTTGGCCGGACACAAAAGGGAATACTCCCTGAAATACGGTAGTCCGGATATTGGAGCTTCTCCGCACGGTGACCGTGTGGAAGCCGTCGGATATGGGGCTGTACTGGGATACAGAGCCAAAAGAGCTGCCGCGTAAGTATACGTTGCCGTCCACCAGGACATCCACAGAAAAAGGATTGGTAGAGGCGTTTAAAAAGCGAACCTGGACCATTCGGAAAATAGGCGGTACAGGCCGGTTAAAGCCGGGGAAGGCCTGTGACTGAGGGCCTGCCTCGTATGTGTGAAGGGTGTCATCGGAGATAAAGGTGGAAAGCTGATCTGCCTCCTGCTCGGCTGTCTGGGTAGTAGAGGGCTCTGCGGCCAGGGCTTCCGGTGAGCTGGCAGGAAGAGGGAGCGGCGAGTCTGCCGCCGGGATTTCGGATGAGCTTGCAGCCATGGGGACTGATGAGTTTACAGCTGGAATTTCCAACGAATCTGCTGCTTCAGCTTCCGGAACCGGCATGCCGGCAGCTGTTAAATGGACTTTTGGAGATGTTGGCGAATCTGGTGTCAATACTTCCTGCGTACCCACTGCGGGATTAACTTCCATGGCGCAGACCGAAGCGGTAAGCTGATCCGGATTCCTTTCCAGTTGGAATGATGCAATACCGAAAGATAGAAAAGAGGGGTAATCTGCCATAAAAACCTCAATAATGCTTTTTATCTAAAATATGAAAGAAGCAGGCGAAAGTTCCCTAAAAGCTGTCTAAAAATTTTTATAAATTTTGTTGACAAAAGAAAAAATACATGATATTATAACTGAGGCTTGAGAGTGCTAAGCATAAAACAAGCCCAAAATAGAAGATGCTGCTGTGGCTCAGTCGGTAGAGCGTCGCATTGGTAGTGCGGAGGTCACGGGTCCGATTCCCGTCAGCAGCTTTGTGTGAAAGCCTTGAATATTCAAGGCTTTTGTTATTTTTGTGTAATAGTTAATTCCTACTTTGTTAAAAGAAACGCATCCCCCGGCGGACAAGGGCAGAACCGGACGCCTGCTTTACTTGCTGGGAATAAGAAAGGACTAATGAAGAATGGATCAACACCAGAGTTTTACAGAAGGAAAGATTTTAACACCCCTTATCCGCTTTGCGCTGCCTGTATTGCTGGCGCTGTTTCTTCAGGCAATGTACGGCGCAGTGGATTTATTGATAGTAGGGCAGTTCGGGGCGTCTACCGACGTGTCGGCAGTTTCCACAGGAAGCCAGATTATGCATACTGTAACCGTGGTCATTGTAGGATTATCCATGGGAATCACCATTTTGGCAGGCCAGCGGATCGGGGAAGAGAGGCCGGAGGAAGCGGGAAGGGTTATCGGCAGCGGCATCTGCCTGTTTGCAGTGGTAGCCGCAGCTGTGACAGCGCTTATGATGCTTTTTGCAAGTCCCATGGCCTGGGTAATGCACGCTCCCGAAGAAGCCTTTGACCAGACGGTTTCCTATGTGCAGATCTGTTCTGCCGGGACGGTTTTTATTGTGGCTTACAATGTTCTGGGAAGTATTTTCCGGGGAATCGGGGATTCTAAAATGCCTCTTATCACCGTTGCCATTGCCTGCGTGCTCAACATCGGCGGGGATCTTTTGCTGGTGGGAGGCTTTCATATGGGAGTGGCAGGTGCCGCATATGCTACGGTATTTGCCCAGGCTTTCAGTGTGATGCTGTCTGTTTTGATTATCCGCAGGCGCCGTCTTCCTTTTACATTTACCAGACGCTCTCTGCGGTTTGACAGGGCAGTGATCCGGCGGATTGTAGTGCTGGGGCTTCCCATTGCCCTTCAGGATCTGCTGGTAAGCATTTCCTTCCTTGTCATTATTGCCATAGTAAATTCCCTGGGAGTGGTGGCGTCTGCTGGGATCGGCGTAGCGGAGAAGCTGTGTGCATTTATTATGCTTGTGCCTTCCGCCTTTATGCAGGCTATGTCTGCCTTTGTAGCCCAGAATGTGGGGGCGAGAAAGCCGGAACGGGCAAAGAAAGCATTGCTTTACGGCATCATTTCCTCTGTGGCGGCAGGTCTGATTATGGCTTACATATCCTTTTTCCACGGGAGTATTCTGGCAGGCCTGTTTTCCAGAGACCAGGCAGTAATTGCGGCTGCGGCGGACTACCTGCGAGCTTACGCCATAGACTGTATTTTCACTGCATTTTCCTTCTGCTTTGCCGGGTATTTTAACGGCTGCGGCAGGACCGTATTTGTTATGATCCAGGGCCTGGCCGGATCCTTTGCCGCCAGAATCCCGGTTTCCTATCTGATGAGCCGGATCCCGGGAGTTTCCCTGTTTGGCATCGGCCTGGCCGTGCCTGTGTCCACCGTACTCCAGATTGTGCTCTGCGCGGGGTATCTGATACATATGGAAAAAGACGGAAAAAAGGGCGGAAACCCCGCCTGAACAGCTGGGATCCTGCGGTTTCCGGCACTGTTTGGGGAAAAGGTTCTTGCCGTTTTTTCGACGGTGTGCTATACTGGAAAACAATTCAGATGTAATAGTTGAGAGCATGGAGGAACCAGGAATGGAAGAAAAAAATCTTGCGCCGGAAGTAGAAGAAAAAGAAGTGGTTTCCAAACATTTTATTGAGCAGGAAATTGATAAGGATTTAGCAGAAGGCGTTTACAATCACGTACAGACCCGTTTTCCGCCGGAGCCCAACGGCTACCTGCATATCGGACATGCCAAGTCTATTTTATTAAATTATGGTTTGGCTAAGCAGTACGGCGGTAAGTTTAACCTTCGTTTTGACGATACCAATCCCACCAAGGAAAAAACCGAATTTGTGGAGTCCATTACCGCAGATGTAAAGTGGCTGGGAGCGGATTTTGAGGACCGCTTATTCTTTGCGTCCAATTACTTTGAACAGATGTATGAGTGCGCGGTAAAGCTAATTAAAAAGGGAAAGGCCTATGTCTGCGATTTAAGCGCAGAAGAAATCCGGGAATACCGGGGAGATTTTACCAATCCCGGCAAGGAGAGCCCCTATCGGAACCGTTCTGTTGAGGAGAATTTAACTCTTTTTGAGGAAATGCGTGCCGGAAAATATCAGGACGGAGAAAAGGTGCTCCGTGCTAAGATTGACATGGCCTCCCCCAACATTAATATGCGGGATCCGGTTATCTACCGGGTGGCCCGGATGGAACATCACAACACCGGCAACACCTGGTGCATTTACCCCATGTACGATTTCGCCCACCCAATAGAGGATGCCATTGAGCACATTACCCATTCTATCTGCACCCTGGAATTTGAAGATCACAGGCCCTTATACGACTGGGTGGTAAGAGAATGTGAATTTGAGAATCCGCCCAGACAGATAGAGTTTGCCAAGCTTTATCTGACCAATGTGGTGACCGGCAAACGTTATATTAAAAAACTGGTTGAGGACGGCATTGTAGACGGCTGGGATGATCCCCGCCTGGTTACCATCGCCGCTCTTAGAAGAAGAGGCTATACCCCCGAATCCCTGAGAATGTTTGTGGATTTAGTAGGGGTTGCCAAGGCCAACAGCTCGGTTGATTACGCGATGTTGGAATACTGCATTCGCGAAGACTTAAAGCTTAAGAAAGCCAGGATGATGGCAGTGCTGGATCCGGTCAAACTGGTTATCGACAACTATCCGGAAGACCAGACGGAAGAACTGTCTATTCCCAATAATCTGGAAAATGAAGCTCTTGGGGAGCGGCTGGTTCCCTTTGGCAGAGAGCTTTATATTGAGCGGGAAGACTTTATGGAAGAACCGCCCAAGAAATATTTCCGCCTCTTCCCCGGCAATGAAGTCCGCCTGATGGGCGCTTATTTTGTCACCTGTACCGGATGCGAGAAGGACGAGAACGGCAACATTACCGTAGTGCATTGTACCTACGATCCGGAGACCAAAAGCGGCTCCGGCTTTACCGGGCGGAAGGTAAAGGGAACGATCCATTGGGTAGCAGCCCATAGCGCCGAAAAGGTAGAGTGCCGTTTGTATGAAAATATTGTAGATGAGGAAAAGGGCAAGCTAAATGAAGACGGAACCTTAAATTTAAATCCCAACTCCTTAACCATTGTAAAGGATTGCTATGTAGAGCCGGCTTTAAAGGAAGCCCGGGCCTACGACAGCTTCCAGTTTATGAGAAACGGATATTTCTGTGTGGACTGCAAGGACAGCACGCCGGAAAAGCCGGTATTTAACCGGATTGTTTCTTTAAAGAGTTCTTTTAAGATCAACAAATAGTAACAAAAAGGCCGTTACGAAAGAAGCAGGAAAAAATTCCCTTCCCGTGCGGCCTTTTGCTTTAGGGAGAGCATTATGGAACTTTTAGTACCCTTGGATCCCCAGTCCCGGATGCCTTTATATGAGCAGATATACCGTTTTATCCGGGAGGAAATCCGGCGGGGAAACTTAAGAGCCGGAGAGCGGCTTCCCTCCAGCCGGATTCTTTCTGAGAATCTGAAAGTGAGCCGCAGCACAGTTCAGATGGCTTATGATCAAATGCTGGCAGAAGGATATATGGAAACGGTTCCGTATAAAGGGTGCTTTGTAGCGGATACCCAGAGCCTGACAGGGTTTGGAGAAGCCCGCAATTCTATAGGAGAAGGAAGCGCTTCTTCCGGGGAGAAAGATGCCGGGGAACCGGCTTTTGACGGAAAGGTGGATTTCTCCCCAAGAGGAATTGATTTGGAAAACTTTCCTTTTGGAATTTGGAGAAAAGTAAACAGGGATATACTGGTGGATGATAACCGGGAATTATTTGGCCCGGGGGATCCCAAGGGGGAGATGGATTTGCGGGAGGCTATCCGATCTTATCTCCACTCAGCCCGGGGAGTGAGCTGCAGTGCGGATCAGATTATTGTAGGAGCGGGAAGCCAATATTTGCTGATGCTGTTGTCCAGAGTCCTGGGAGATAATCACAAGATTGCCATGGAAAATCCAACCTACAAACAGGCCTACAGGGTATTAAAGGGACAGGGATATCCGGTATGCCCGGTGGATATGGATAAATTCGGGATGCAGCCGGATTTGCTGGAGGAATGTGGAGCAGATATTGCCTACATTATGCCTTCCCATCAATACCCCACAGGTATTGTCATGCCGGTAAAACGAAGGCAGGAGCTGCTGGGCTGGGCCTTAAAAAAGGAAGGACGCTATCTGATTGAGGATGACTATGACAGCGAATTCCGGTATAAAGGAATGCCGGTTCCTGCCCTTCAGGGAATGGACAAGGCTGGCAGGGTAATTTATATGGGTACTTTTTCCAAATCCATTGCCCCGGCTATTCGAATCGGATTTCTGGTGCTTCCGGACACACTTTTGAAAGTCTATGAAGAAAAAGCATCTTTTTATGCATCCACAGTGTCCCGAATCGATCAGAAGGCGCTGTATCAGTTTCTGGAAAAAGGCTATTATGAGCGGCATCTCAACCGGATGCGGGCGATTTATAAAGGAAAGCATGACGCCCTTTTAGGGGCTTTAAAAAGCCTGGAGGATCGGTTTTGGATACAGGGGGAATATGCGGGCCTTCATATTCTGCTGACCCCCAAAAAAGGTATGGAAGAAGAAAAACTTGTGTCTCTTGCCGCCAAAGAAGGGGTGAAGGTTTACGGCCTTTCCTCCTGTTTTATCCATAATGAACACAACCAATATCCGCCTACCCTGGTTTTAGGGTATGCAACGCTTACAAAGGAGGAAATCGAAGAGGGAATCAGCCTGCTGAATAAAGCGTGGAAGGATGTGTAAATGTGCTGACAAAAAATCAACTTACAGGGATCTGGGCGGCATTGCTGTTCTTATCTCTGTGCAGTCTGGCCGGGGAAAGGGACAGAGTCAGGGAAAACGGAAACCTGCCAAAGCACGATTGGATGATTTGTGAGGAAAGCAGGGGAACTTTTCTTTCAGACAGCCAGATAACTTTACTGGAAGGACTATTGACAGACCTGGACAGGGGAGATTTGGAGGCGGCTGGCAGAAAGATGAACCAATCCCGGGAAGAGCTGGCAGAAGTTTTCTACAGAGTATCTGGCGGAAGAGCCTGCCGGTTTGTGCCCCGGACGAAACAAAAGCCGGCCCGGCTGGAATGGGAACTTTCCGGAAACGGCCTGGTGCTAAAAGGCCCGGGGTTGATTTTTTACGGAGACATAACAGAGGAAGGGCTAAGGGGACAGGGGATTTCACTCCGGTTTTCAGGGGTGGATCGCCCGCGCTACGATTATGCTGTGGGCTTCTGGAAAAATGGCCGGCTGAACGGGCCGGGAACCATTGGCTATCACTGTTATGAGGGGACAAAAGGGGAGGAAGTGGCAAAGGTTGAGAAAAAAGGAACGTTTCAAAATGATCTGCTGGATGGCTCCTTTACCTACAAAAGCACCAATGGAAATGGCCGGGAATCTGTATGGACTATGGAGGCAAAGAATGGGGTCCTGGTTCTGGATGAAAATTGGGAATATTTGGAGGATAAAATGGAATACCGGCTAGAGTCAGACAAAAACCAACGCCATGTCTATGTGGTTCCGGAAAATGTCAGGTCCCATGCGTCATGGAGAAATTTGTTGATCTGGAATCCGGAGTCCAATACCCTGTAGCAAGCTGTGGGGTAATTGACCCTTGCGGCAGCCGCCGAATTTGCATGTGGGTATGTACACCGGGCTTGATGTTTGCGGGAATAAACAGGAAGGACAATAGGGAGAAAACTATGAATTTGACAACTCTTTGCTACCTGGAACAAGGCGGCAAATACTTGATGCTTCACCGCATCAGAAAGAAACATGATATTAATCAGGATAAATGGATCGGCATTGGCGGCCATTTTGAGGGAATTGAAAGTCCGGAGGAATGTCTTCTGCGGGAGGCCAGGGAGGAAACCGGACTTATCCTGACATCCTACCGGTTCCGGGGAATCGTAACCTTTATACCGGATGAGAAAACTTCCGAATACATGTGTCTTTACACTGCAGATGGCTGGGAAGGGGAGATGACAGACTGCAGCGAGGGGAAACTGGAATGGGTGAAAAAAGAAGAACTGGGCAGTCTGAACCTGTGGGAGGGAGATAAGATTTTTCTTAAGCTTTTGAAGGAGGAAAAGCCCTTTTTCTCCCTGAAGTTACGGTATGAGGGGGACAGGCTGAAGGAAGCGGTTCTGGATGGAAAAGAAATTCCTCTGCCTTTGGGGGCAGAATGGGAGTGAGAAAAAAATAAGGAGCTGCGGGAGCAGCTCCTTTTGGAGGGGTAGTGTGAGTTAAGTGAATGGGTATCATAATGTATATGTAATGGCCGTATGGGATTGAAAATCCATAGGGCTCTTATTTTTTGTCGAGCCCGGCAACGGTTGCGCGCTGGGTGCCGCCGGTCTCTGGTTTGTCGCGGAAAGGCCTCACCCGGCCGTCCGCTGGCAGTGATTGGATGCATCGCGCTATTGGCCATCAATCAACTGCTTTATAGTTAATACTATACCGGATAATTGTGTGCAGAATATGGATATTTTCTAAAATTCAAATAAATATTTCGAAGGAAAATCTAACGAAAAACGAAAGAAAAAAATGTTTATTCTGGGTTTTCCTGGAAATACTTCCATATATACAGTAGCAGTTCGAATTCCACAGCGGAGGTCCATCCAAACTGTTACAATATACATGGAACACGGAAAAGGAGAGATTATGATAGAAGTATCCATTGGCTTTAAACAGGCCAAAGACATAGTTGATTTTGTACAGAAAATGAATCGGTTTACATGCAATGCAGATTTGGTCAGCGGAAACCGGGCAGTAGATGCCAAGTCTCTTATGGGCGCCCTGGCCATCAGCCAGGCAGCCGATTTAAAATTGGTAATTTATGAGAACTCCCAGAGCGAGACTGCGGAACTGTTGGCCGGGCTGAAAGAATTTGCTCCCGGGGAAAAGAAAAAAGATGAGATAAAGATTATGTAAATGTAAAAGAGTCCTCTTGTCTACTGAGGAAGAAATATGAAAAGGGCCGTCCTGATTTGTTTGGGACGGCCCTTGGTTTTTAAGAGGACAGTTTACTTAAATAGCGGTAAATGCTGGATTGGGAACAGTCAAAATACTTTGCCACAGTGTTGACGGATCCGCGGATATTAAAAAACCCCTTTTCCTTTAAGGAGCTGAGAAGCTTCAGCTTTTCGTTTACGCTAAGCTTATCCAGGGTAACCGTATAATTTTGAGTAATCTGCTGCATGAACTCCTCGATGGAAGACGGCTGGCCGCTTTCCTCCTGCTTGTCGGGAATGTCGGAGGGCAGGAGAGAAGGGGCGGGGGAAGGATTGCTGTTGGTAATAAAGGAGAAATTGGACGCAAAAAAATAATCCGGATGGCAAAGGCGCAGGATCCGGGTGCTGATTTCCATGTAACGACTATCATCAAAATTGATACACAGGATTCCGATAAGCTCTTGATCACGGTTTTTTAAATAAAGGATAGAAGAACGGAGACTTCTTTTTCCCGGAGCGCTGCCGCTGTAGTGGAGATAAGACCGCTCTTTTTGGTAATGCTTTTCCGCGATTAACTGCAGCATAATATTGGTTAAAGGGGCGCCGATCTCTCTGCCGGTTATGTGTCCGTTGGCGATGGCCACAATAGAATGGATGGGATTGGAGGTGTCGTACAGCGCAATTTCATAATCCGGCCCCAGAGTCTGGCCAAGAAAATCCACCAGGTGGATATAAGACTGAAGTATGGTTTGGTTCATAAAAAATATTCTCCTCCTTAAGGTTCTGATTAAAGAATATCATACTATGGAAAAGAAAGCAAGAAAGGCAAAAAAATATTCCTAAATTAGTAATAAATTTTTATTTTATCCAGTATATTGACAAAAAGTAATTATCGATTTATCATAAAATTAGTTGAAATAATAACAAAATTTAAAATTATTACTATAAAATAGTTAATATTATGCTAAAATAGGGGGAATATATAAGAAATCAGGAAATGGATGGATAATAGATTATTACTATGATAATATTTTGCTATTTTGGTGTGATGATGGTAGCGTGATAGATTGATGCCAGGGTCAAAATACCTTTTGACCCCAACATCATAGATTAAGATGAGTATGAAAGGAGAGATTGAATTTGGAGCGTGAATCAAAACTTCAATTCCGTTTAGGGGATTTCGGTAAATTTGTACCGATTATTGTGGCAGTAGCATTTCTGGTCTATGCTGGGATTCACCAGTCAAATGCAAACGGTTATATTATTGCGTTTTTTATGGCGATAATTGTTGGGGCAGTATTTACAAAGACTCCGGATGCCTACGGAGAGGCCTGTGTAAAAGGGCTGACCAAACCGATTTTTACGATTATCACTATGGCAATCATGCTTGCGGCGGTTTGCGGGAAAATGGTATCCGGAAGCGGGCTGATTCAGACCCTGGCCTATTACGTGATAGAGGCCAAATTTACCGGTGGAATGTTTGCAGTGTGCGCCTTTGTTATCTGCTGTATTTTGTCGTTTTCCACCGGGACTTCTGTAGGAACCAATATGATCACATTCCCCATATTATTTCCGGTAGGAGTGCTGGCAGGGGTACATCCGGCTTTTATGGCCGGGGCATTGGTATCCGGAGCCATATTCGGAGATAACCTGGCGCCGATTTCGGATACCACCATTGCTTCCGCAGGCACACAGAATGCGGAGATGGGAAATGTGGTCCGTACAAGGATGTGGTATTCCCTGCCGGTGGCCGGTATTACCATTATTATCTTATTTCTGTTTGCCGGAAGTGCGGGGAGGGGAGGCGAGATAACGGCTGACATGGTTCCGGACAATCGCTCCCTGATTATGCTGCTTGTACCGGTGAGTATTATTATTTTATGCTTCCGTCAGATTCACCTGGTAGTGTCTCTGTCGGTGGGGGCATTGGTCTCCATTATCGCAGGGCTGGTTTCCGGGATTTACAAGCTGTCAGATATTTTTACTTTCCCCGGAGGATTTAAAGTAGAAGGGATTTTTGTTACCTCTATTAACGGTACAGTCAGCACGATTTTTATGCTTTTCGGCATTTTCTGTGTAATTGGAATCATGGAAGAGGCAGGGGTTATCCGGCTGGCAGGAGAAAAAATGAGCCGGTTTGCCAGGAACGTACAGATGACAGAGGTTACCATAGTGGGCTCTATCGCCGTGCTGTCCTGGCTGACAGGCGTGGTAACGGTTGCGATTGTATCCCTGGGAGAGATTGTGGCAGAAATGGGAGAGGCTGCCGGAATCAACAAATACAGACGCGCCAATCTGATGGACTGCGGCGGCCTGGCCCTTGGTTCCATTGTCCCCTGGTCTGTACATGCTATAATTCCCATGCAGTTGGCTACTGCTAACGTAGACTGAATATTATCCACCTTGGGAGCCACCAGTTTCCCGCTTGAGAGCCATCCGGAATGGATATTTTCCACCTTCAGAGCCACCACAACATATTGTGCTGCCATGTATATTTGATTTTATTAGGGATCTCCTTATAGTTATTTC